>DATKKW010000011.1:0-13768 GCA_035542715.1 Myxococcota bacterium | reverse complement strand
ACCGATCGTCACCTGTCCGCTCGTCGTGATACGCTCGCGCATGCCAGCCTCCTGTTTGGGCCCAAGAGCCCGTATCGATTGGAGACCTCACGGTACTCCGCTCAGGAGGCTGGCCTTCTCATCTCATCTTGTTGGGCGGCGCGCGCAACTTCAGCCTCAGAACGCGGGGCCGGAAGAGCGCCTGCCAGAACCTGACGAGCAACCCAGAGGAGTCTGGGTGTGAGGTGATGGCCGCGCTCTAGTTCGACCGCGCGCTCGAACGCCTGCACCGCTTGAGCTGCCTCGCCGCCGAGTAGGTAGGAGAGCCCGAGGTTTGAGTAAAGGCTGCCGTCGGTTGGTCGAGTCTCGATCGCGCGCTGCGTGAGCTCGATGGACTCCTGGAAGCGGCCAAGTTGACCGGCTACGAGTCCCGCCTCGCGGGCGAAGCCCGAAACTGTCGGATCGCCCCGGTGCGCCCGGAGCATCAACTCGAGCGCCTCTTTCGTCTCCCCGAGCCGGTGATGTGCCTTCGCCATGAAGAACACAGCCGCCCAATTTTCCGGATTGAGATTGAGCACTTCCTCGAAGAGGCGCATCGCTTTCCGAAGCTTCCGGCGTGCGAAGAACCCGGGTCTATTGGCAAGAGGTTGACCGTCGATTAGGACCTCGCCCTTGAGCAAGGCGCTCGCTTGCTCATAGAGGGCGTTGTGACGCTGGATCTCTTGCTCGGTGAGTTCGCGCTGCAACTTCGCGCCGCCCAACGGATTGGCGCTCAGCTGCACCAAACAGCGCTGACCGCCAGCGCTGCGGCTGAGCCGCCGGCGCCAGAATGCCACCATGCCCCGGCCGCGGCCAGCTGTTTGGTGTCAGCTGCAGCGCCTTGTTGGGCAGCGGTCGCGCTAGCTGGGTTGGTTCTCCAGCCATTCCGAGAACTCAGCTGTGCTCATGATACGAGTACCCAGGAGCGCCTCGAGGATCTCTCTTCGCCCGTGAGAGACAAACGCCTTCGTGTCGTCCGAGACGAAGATGTCGCGGCGCTCTCGGAAATGGGCGCACAAGGCGATGGCATCGCGGAGGTGGTTTCGGAGACCAGCAGGGAGCTCACCGGGTTCGCAGTTTCGCGGGACGGACCCGCTCGAGACAACGCGGAGAACCTGCTCGAGGACTTCGCCGTCACTGTCCGACGCCCACACGGCCCTGCCCCACTCGCTCTCGCCGAACACCCCGGTCTCCAAGACGTCGCGTGGCGCCGGAACAGGCTGGTAGGCGTTCGCTAGCTCGCGGTCGGACACTGACGTAAAGGCCACCGACAGGCTGCGGGCGACCGCTCGCTCGACGAGACTTCGGTGGTTGTAGAGATTGGTATCTAGTGTGACGGAAACCATCGCAACCGGTCCTTGCCGCTGCCCAACGGATGGCCGCTAAGCTGCGGCCGCGCGTGAGGCTACCACGACTCGTTTCCGGCTCGGTCGCCCGCATGGCGAAGCCCGCGGCCGTCAGCTTCAGCGGCGTGTTGGGCGGCAGCCGAGTCGAGGCTTACAGTACACGGCCTGCACATACTCGATCGCCCTTCGATCGCCTAGCGAGGCTGCCTCAACATCGGCGTGACGACCGGCCCCGCACCAACCTGAATCTGCCCCATCACCTCGAAACCGTGGCGCTCGTAAAGCGAGATGTTCCGCGGATTCGACGACTCGAGGTAGGCCGGCAAGCCTTCCTGGTCGCAACGAGCTAAAGCATGACGCATGAGCGCCCAGCCAAGTCCTCTGTTCTGCGCGTTGGGCTCTACTCCTATCATTGGCAGGTACCAGTGGGGCTCGTCCGGATGCGACTCGCCCATGATTTCGAAGGTGGCCAGCAGGTCATCGAGATGTTCGGGCTTTGCGTATTGGCGGAATACACGCTCGAGTCCCTCGTCGTTCGGATGAACACCCGGAGGCAACCATAGCGCTGCGCCACAGAAGTCGGCAGAAACGTATGCCGTACCCTGCTCGAAGCTTGCGCCGGCGAACTCCCGGGTCACCAAAGGCGTGGCGCGAAGGTAGTCGTGCGGCGAAGGGGCCGCGAAGCGCGCCAACGGGTCGGTGATGAACGCGGCGACGATACACGCCACCGTTTCAGGCATCTCGTCCAGCGTGGCGCTTCGTACCTCGAATGACGCACGGATCATGGTGCCCTCCTTGAGAAGCTACCCCTGACTGCGCTCCTGCCGCCCAACAGGTCCTATACCGCCCACCCCGGCCCATCATCGCACCCCGCCCTTCCGCCAAGCAACGCTCTCTCCTGCCTCCCCACCCGTGCCTGCCCTTCCCGGCCCCGTTCGGAGCCGTCTCCGCGCAGCCTTCCCGATGCAGCGTTTCCTCGATAGGCTGCGGCCATCCCGTGAGACCTCGCCCCGCGATGGCGCGCCGAACCGATCAGGTCGCGCGCGCCGGGGGCACGTCATGGACGATGCAACGAGGCCGCGGGCTCCGCGGGGCAAGCGCCGCGCCTGCTCGACCGGGTTCGGATCGAGCTTCGGCTCCGTCACTACAGCCCTCGCACCGAAGAGTCGTACGTCTACTGGATTCGACGCTTCATCCTCTCGAGCGGCAAGCGCCATCCGGCGGAGCTCGGTGCGTCCGAGATCTCGCTCTTCCTGAGCCATCTGGCGGTCGCGGATCGCGTCTCGGCATCGACACAGAATCAGGCGCTGAACGCGCTCGCCTTCCTCTACCAGCGGGTATTGGGTGTCGAGATGCCAGAGCTCACCGAGCTCGTGCGCGCGCGCAAGCCGGTGCATCTGCCGGTGGTGTTGACACCGCAGGAGGTCCGGGCGCTGCTCGATCGTCTGTCGGGCGTGCCGCGCCTCGTGGCCTCGCTGCTCTATGGCTCTGGACTCCGTCTGCTCGAGGCGGTCTCGCTTCGCGTGAAGGACGTCGATCTGGAGCGGCGCGAGATCCGGGTGCGCCGCGGGAAGGGGGGCAAGGACCGGGTGACGACGCTCGCGCAGAGCTGTGTCGATCCGCTGCGCACGCAGCTCACCCGAGCGCGGGTGGTGTTCGAGGACGATCTGCGGACGGGCTCGGCGGGCGTCGCCGCGCCCGATGCCTTCGAGCGGAAGTACTCGGGCGCGCCCCGCGAGTGGGGCTGGCAGTGGGTCTTCCCCGCGTCCCGACGCTACTTCGATCCACGTGACGGCCGCGAGCGGCGCCACCACCTCCACGAGACGGCGATCCAGCGCTCCGTGAAGGCGGCGGTCCGCGCCGCCGGCATCGCCAAGCCTGCAGGCTGCCACACGCTCCGCCACTCGTTCGCGACGCACCTCCTCGCCGCGGGCTACGACATCCGTACGGTGCAGGAGCTCCTGGGCCATCGCTCGGTGCAGACGACGATGATCTACACGCACGTGCTGAACCGGGGTGGCCGCGGCGTTCGCAGCCCCCTCGACGACGCCCCGCCACTCTCGCCGCGCTAGCGTCGCCTCCGCACCGCGAGGAGGCCCGGCGCCATGGCGATCTCCGACTACCTGCGCGGCATCCGCGCGAAGATCGGGAACGACCTGCTGCTGGTGCCCACGGTGACGGGCCTCGTGTTCGACGCGAGCGATCGGCTGCTGCTCGTGCGCCACGCGAACGGCGCGGGCTGGGGCACGCCGGGCGGGGCGGTCGATCCCGACGAGCCGCCGGCAGACGCCGTGGTGCGCGAGGTGTACGAAGAGACCGGGCTCCACGTCGAGCCGATGGTGCTCTGTGGTGTCTTCGGCGGGCCGCTCTTCCGCACGCGCTACGGGAACGGCGACGAGGCGGCGTTCACGATGGCGGTCTACGAGTGCCGCGTGCTCGGGGGCGCGCCGCGTCCCGACGGCGACGAGACGCTCGAGGTGCGCTGGTGCTCCGCGGCCGAGCTCGCGGCGCTGGAGCTGCCGCGCTGGGCGCGCGAGGTGGTGCTTCCGGCCGTCCGTTCGAACCGCGGCCGGACGGTGATCCCACCCGTCGGCTGGCGGCCGGTGCACGTCGGCTAGCCGCGCTCCACGCTACATCGCCTGCGGCGCGTCCTTCTGCGACCGCACGCGCGCCTCCCGCTTCTCGCGCGCCGGCTCGTGGGAGAGGAGCTTCGCGTTGCCGGCGTCGACCAGGATCTCCTCGGAGCGCGCCGGCGAGCCCAGGCGCGCGCCGAGGGCATACACCAGACAGCCGCGCTCGAGCGCGAGCTTCCCGTCCACGATCTCGGGCGACGCTGCGTGGAGCTCGAGCAGCGCGGCCCGCTCGGCCTCGGCGCGCGACACCTTGGCGAGCCGGGTGTAGGCCGAGGCCGGCGTGCCGCCCGGCGGGTGCACGCTGCACGCGAGGCCGGGCGCGGCGGCGTGGCTCGAGGACGCGGAGAGGACGCCGAGCAGGATCAAGAGGCGATCCATGGTTCCCCCGAAGCCGCTCCATGCGGTCACGCGGAAGTGTCGCACGTTCCGCGCGTCGGGAAAGGCCGGCAAGTGGGTCGCGGCTTCGAGCGTAGGACGCGCGCGCTAGCCCGCTTCGCGCTCTTCGATGTGCGCCTCGTCACCTTCCTGCGGAAGGCTCGCGACGATGGGTCGATCGAGGGAACCCGCGCTCGGGCGCACGGCGACGGTGCGCACGGCGAGGGGCGTCGGCCGGGCGACCTCCGCGGGGATGCGCAGCAGGAACCCGACACTGAGCGCGCGGGCCGCCGTGGAGGTAGCGAAGATCACCATGTAGGCGTGGTGCACCTCGCCGAGCTGCTTCAGCAGGAATCCGCCCACCAGCGACCCGCCCACCATGGCCACGGCGTTCGCGAAGTTGAAGCTCGTGAGCACGCTCGTGCGCTCGTCCTCGCGGATCGTCTCGAAGACGAGCAGGAACGTCGCGAGCTCGTAGGCGCCCCAGAAGGTGCCGGCGAGGCATTGCACGCCGAGCAGGTAGCCGAGGTTGTCGGAGACGAGCCACAGGAGCGAGAGCGGGACGATGCCGAGGCCGCCGACCACGAGCAGGCGATGGGCGCCGAAGCGGTGCGAGACCCAGGCGAGGACCGGCATCATGAGGATCTTCGCGCCGAAGCTCGCCGCGAGGAGCGTCATGTAGCTGCCATAGGGGAGATTGAGCTGCTTCAGCATGTACGGCGTGAAGTAGGGCGCGGAGAGCTGCACGGCGATCTGGACGGAGAGGAGATAGAGCAGGAGCCGCGCCTCGCGGCCGTGTCCGAAGAGGCGAGTCAACGCCTCGCGCGCCTCGACGTGGCGATAGTCCTCGGGCAGCGGCACCGGCTCGCTCTGGCTCGCGAGGAGGGCGGCCGACACCGTGCGGCAGATGGCGGCGACGAGGAACAGGAGAGCGAAGGCGTGGAGCGGCTGGGCGCGCTCCTGCCCGATCTGGAGCGTGGCGCCGCCGGCGAGGAGACCGAGCAGCACGGCCGCCTGCGCGACGCGCGTGCGCCACGCGAAGTAGCGGGTGCGCATCCGTGCCGGGACGATGGTGCCGACCCAGGTGTTCCAGGCCGGGCCGGTCGCCATGCCCGATCCCCAGTAGAGGCTCGTGATCAGGAACAGGAACGCCGTCGGGATGTGGCCCACGAGAGCAGCGGCGAGGAGCGGCAGGAAGGCCGCGGCCTGCATGCTGGCGCACAGCACGACCCAGCGCCGATGCGACCCGAGGCGATGCACGGCGGCGGGCGAGGCGAGCTGCAGCACGGCGCCGGCGACGGGCGGGACCGAGGCGAGCAGCCCGGCGGTGGCCTGTCCGGCGCCGACGGCGAGCGCGAAGGCCGGCACGTACGTCTCGCCGACGCCCACCATCACGCTGAACGCGGCGGCGTCGAAGGACATGGCGCGGAGGTCGTGGCGCAGGGGCTTCCGGGTCGGGCGCACCATGGCCGGCCGAGGGAACGGGAGGCGGCCCTGGGTGTCAAGTCGCGCGCCGCGTCGGCCGAACGGCTCGCATCGGGCGAAGCCGCCGGGCTACTCTCGAAGGCCGGGCGGCGCCCAGCGCCCTGGCCGGGCAACCATCCCTGCAAGGAGAACGCACGTGGCCGAGGAAGTGGTTCCGTACGAGGGAGCGATCGATCGAGGGCTCGAGGGCGTCGTCGCGTGCAGCACGGCGATCAGCACGATCCACGGCACGACGCTCCTCTACCGTGGCTACACGATCGAGGACCTCGCCGCGAACTCGACCTTCGAAGAGGTGGTCTATCTCCTCTGGTACGGCCGCCTCCCCACCCGCAAGGAGCTCTCGGACTTCGAGACGAGCCTGCACGAGAAGATGGCGCTGCCCCAGCGCTGCTTCGGCTGGTTCCACGGCCTGCCGACGGAAGTGCACCCGATGGACTTCCTGCACGCCGTCGTCGCCGGCCTCTCGCTCCACGATCCCGACGCGAACGTGAACGCCGAGGAGCCGAACAAGCGCAAGGCGATCCGATTGACCGCGCGCCTCGGGACGATCGTCGCGGCCTACCACCGCGTGCGCTCGGGCCAGTGGCCGCTCCAGCCGATCCCCGGGAAGTCGATCGCCTGGAACTTCCTCTACATGCTCTTCGGCACGGAGCCGTCGCCGGAGCGCGTGAAGCAGTTCGACACCTGCCTGATCCTGCACGCCGACCACGAGCTCAACGCCTCGGCCTTCTCGGCACGCGTCACCTCGAGCACGGAGTCGGGCCTCTACTCGAGCATCATGGCCGCGATCGGCACCTTGAAGGGCCCGCTCCACGGCGGCGCGAACGAGCGCGTGATGCGCATGCTGCAGGAGATCGGCTCCATGGACCGCATCGAGCCGTTCCTGAAGGAGGCCCTCGCCGAGAAGCGCAAGGTGATGGGCTTCGGCCATCGCGTCTACAAGGAAGGCGATCCGCGCGCGAAGATCCTGATGGCCATGAGCCAGTCGATCACGCGCGAGGCGGGCATCCCCCACTTCTACGAGATGAGCGTTCGCATCGACGAGGTGATGCAGCGCGAGAAGGGGCTCCTCCCGAACGTCGACTTCTACTCGGCGACGGTCTACCACGCGATGGGGATCCCGACGGACCTCTTCACGCCGATCTTCGCCATGAGCCGCGTCTCGGGCTGGTGCGCGCACGTGCTCGAGCAGTACGCGCAGAACCGGATCTATCGGCCGCGCGGCCGCTACGTCGGGCCGACGGGGCTGCGCTACGAGCCGATCAGCCAGCGGGGCTAGGCGCCTCGCCGCGCGCGGGCTTCCTCGGCTTGCGCACGAAGCGGCGCCAGTAGCCCCCGACGCCGAGCTGCTCCCAGCCCCAGCGCAGCCAGCCCATGAGGGCGACGGCGAGCCAGAGCGCCCAGGCGAGCATCGCGCCGCGATAGACCCAGAGCGGCACGGAGAGCACGCTCGCCCGCGGCAGCTCGCCCGTCGCGCGATCCTGATACCAGACGAGATGCCCCGCCGCCGAGCCGTTGCCCGCGATCTGCATCTCCGGCAGCCCGAGGAGCCCCTGCTGGATCGCGAAGAAGAGCGCCGCGAGGCCGGCGAGCGAGAGCAGAACGACACCGATCTGCGACAGCCGGAAGGCGCCGTCGCCGAGCGCCGCGGCGTGGCGACCGCGCCAGCCGAGCGCGAGGAGCCAGCCCGCGACGACGGCGCCCGCCGCCACCGGCACCTGCGTGAGCCCGACGCCGAGCAGGAACCAGGACACGACGCCCAGCGGTGTCAGCCCCGTGCGAGCGAGGCCGAAGGCGAGCGGCACGAGCACGGCGAGGGCGCTCCAGAACAGGATCGCCGGCCCGACGCGCGGCCCGAACACGAAGAGCACCCAGCGATCACGGGGCATCTCGGCCACGACGGTGGCGTTCACGCTCGGCGCAGCGAGATCGACCCGCGGCGTCTCGAAGCGCGCCGAAGCTCCTCTCGCCTCGCGCCAGCGCACCTTCACGGCCTGGCTGCGCGGCTCGAGGGGCAAGAGGAGCCGACCGGCCTCGAGCCGGAGGGGCTGCGTCCGACCGTCGATCTGTACCTCGAGGAGCTCGCTCGCGTCGGGCAGCGCGATCGCGTGCTGTCCGCCGCGGCTCGAGCGCAGCACGAGCTCGAGGGTCGCGTCCGTCGCGCGGCGACCGGGCGAGGCCTCGAGCCGCGAGCGGTCGATCGTGAGCGTCGCCCCCTCGATCCCGACGGGCTTCGTGACGGCGAGCGACACGCTCTCGCCGGGCCACGGCCGGTACGTCCGCTGGCGCACGCCCCCGCTCGCCTCGTCGAGGATGGGCGGGATGCCCGTGGCCTCGACGTGCCAGACGGGGCTCGCGTCGATGCGCCAGGTCTCGACCCACGGAACACCCCGTGGTGACGCGAGCGCGAGGCTCGGCGCGGGCTCGAGGACCGAGCGCCACGAGGCGCTCGCGTCGCCCGGACCGAGATTCACCAGGATCCTTCCATTCTCGACGCGTCCGACCTCCGCCGTCACCGACTCGCCTGGGAGCAGCGGGATGGCGAGGCTCGCGGCGACGCCGGGCGGCGTCGCGCGCGCGACGACCGTCGTGACCTCCCAGCGGAGCCCGAGCGAGAGCGTGCGCTCGACGTGGAAGAACGGGGGGAGCGCCGGCGCCTCCGTCGCGCCGGGACGTGCCTCGCCGACACTGGATGGCGGCGCGGTGGGGCCGCCGGGCGCCTCGGCCTCGCGCACGAGACGCAGCGCTCCCTCGGGCCTCCCGTCGGGACGCACGCCTTCCAGCGTGAAGCCGAGGAGCGCGCTCTCCACGCGCTGCGGTCGCAAGGGAAGCGGAAGGTCGATCGCGTCGGACGCGCCGGTCGCGCCCTGCAGCACGATCTGGTGTGCGCCCGGCGGCAGCGCGATCCAGAGCGTCCCTTCGTCGCCGCGTCGCAGCGCCTGGGCGGGCGCTCCGTCGAGGAGGACGTCCTCCGGCAGCCAGTGGCCCGCGCCGCCCGGAAGCGGGAGCGCGACGTCGGCTTCGGCCGAGGCCTCGAGGCGGAGGCGCAGCACGGCGGGCGTGGCCTCCAGGCGGAGCCGTCCGAGGGACGCGCACTCGGGCGCGCAGGGCGGCGGCGCGAGGAGGCGCTGCTCGAGCTGCTCGAGGAGCTCCGGCGTGGGAAGGTCGGCCTGCGCGGTGCGCGGCGCCGCGGCCGCGGCGAGGAGCAGCACGAGCGCCGTCGGCGCGATCGTGCCTCCGGCCCCCGGGCCGGGCGTCGCGCCTGCGCGTCGCGGGCGCTGCGCGGCGCGCAGCAGGGCGAGCACGAGCGCGGCGACGAGGGCGGCGCGAAGCCACGCGAGCACGAGGTTTGCCCGTGGCGGGAGGAGCGCGAGCCCCATCTCCTGCTCCGCCTTCACCGGCCCTCGCCACTCGAGCGCGACGCGCTGCCAGCGCCAGTCGGGAACGCCCGGGCCGGTCGTGATCGGGATCGTGGGATCCGGTGCGTAGCGCGCGGGGGCCGGCGCGGGGCTCGCCGCCGGGAGCGACGAGGGCTCGGCGAGGTTCCCGACGCGCGACGCGCCCTCCGCGGCCTCGCGTGCCTGCTTCGGGAGGACGCGTCGCAGCCTCTCCTCCCCGGCGCGCCCCGGCGCGGGCGCCTCGGGCGCCGCGGCGGCGAGCTCGACGTACGGCCGCTCGAGCACCGGGTAGAAGGCCGCGCGCAGGCTCGTCACGAGGAAGCCGACGGTCGCGACGACGAGGGCCACGAGCAGGACGAGCCGCACGCCGCGCATCGCACGCGAGAGCCCGCCCGCCGGAAGCACCCGCACCAGGGCCTCCGCGGCGAGCACCGCGGCCCACAGCCATCGGGGCGCCCAGGGCTCCATCCACGAGAGCACGAGCGCCGCGAGCGCGAGGACGCCCGCTCGAAGGCCGAGGAGCCGCGCGGCGCCGAGCGCGATCACGAGCACGAGGAAGAGGTCGAGGAGCGACCAGGAGCCGACCCACGTCGGGCTCGCGTCGTCGACGCCCGTGGCAAAGAGCAGGCGCCAGCCCGGCGGAAGCTCGAGGGTCGCGGCGACGTCGGCGAAGTCGTGGCGCCAGCCGATCGCCGGGAGGCGCCCGCGCACGCCCTCGAGCCGCGCGTCGGCCTCGACCTCGAGGCTCGCGTCGCGCACCTCGACGCCGCGGCCGTCGCTCCCTGGAAGCATCGTCACGGGCTGGTCGACGCCGCGCACGGCGACGCGCCCGAGCGAGAGCACGGGGCTCGCCTCGAGACGCCAGCTGCGATGGAGGCGACCCTCGATGCGATCGTGGGCGGTGTAGCCCCCGCCGTCGAAGTCGAGCCAGAGATGTCGGCGCAGCGCGAGGGCGTCGGGTGCGGGCTCCGAGTCGCCGCGTCGCCGCTCGACGAAGCGCAGGTGCGATCCGGGCTCGAGCAGGAAGGTCGGGAAGCCGCGCCACTCCGGGGGCAGGGTGGTCTGCTGCGGATCGATCGCGGGCGCGCCCTCGACCTCGACCACGCGCAGGGAGGGACGCGCCTCGAACGCCCAGGGCTCCGCCGCATTGCGCACGAGGCCCCCTGCGCCGTCTCCGGCCCCGCCGGTGACAGGCAGCGCGAGCTCGTCGGCCGGTCCTTCGTGCCGCGCCTCGAGTGTCACCGCATAGTGTCCAGGTCGCGCCTGCACGACGAGGTCGCCGCCGGCTTCGAGGCGCGCTGGGAGCGGCGTGTCGAGCGCCATCGGCACGAAGCCCGGAAGGAGCACGCCGGCGATCCGCACCTCGCGGCTCGGGCCGGCGACGTCGAGGTCGAGGCGCGTCTCGAGCTCGAGGGGGATCCCGTCGCGCACGAGCCGACGGACGTCGAGGGTGACGCGCTCCGGCTCGCCCGGCGCCTCTCCCGCGGGCCGGCCGAGCCAGAGGCGGCCGTCGGGCTCCCGACGCTCGCCGGTGACGCGCACGCCGTCGAGCCGGAGCGCCACGAGGCCGCTCTCGGGAGGGACGGCGAGGAGCGGCGGCGGCGCGCGCCAGACGAACGCCCCCGTGATGCGCGCCGCGCCCGGCTCGAGCCAGACCACGGGCCGGCCGTTGCGCTCGAGGACCGAGGCGTCGCGCTCGCCGATCTTCACGGCCTCGGGCCAGGCGCCCGCGCCGCCCGGGAGGGGCACGAATCCCCGGCCGTAGACGCGCCAGTCCTGGGCGAAGCGACCGCCCGCGGCGTCGAGATCGAGCGCGAGGCGTGACGGCCAGGCGCAGACGCGGAGCGCCGCGCCCTGCTGGGTGGGGCAGCGCGCGTCGTCGTGGCCCTGGAGCACCCACGGCACCCACGGGCGGAGCGCCTCGGGAACCTCCGGCTCCGCCCGGAGCGCGCGCGCCGGCGGCCCGACGGCGAGCCCGACGAGGAGCGACACGACGAGCGCGGAGAGCCTTCGCTTCATGCGATCTCTTCCATCTCTTCGCCAGCGAATCTGGCGCCCGTGCTGTTATACACCGCGCGGTCGGATGGGTCGCGCGCCCTGGCTCGATGCGATCGTCAGCGGACGCGACGCCAGACGTGCCATGCAAGCGCGTAGAGCAGGATCGAGATCCCGCTCGCGCTCATGGCTGTGGTGACGGCGCAGCCCACGGCCGGACGCAGGGTCGAGAGGTCGTGGGCGCGGGCGACGCGCGGCGCGGCCTCGACGCCGGCGGTGACGAGCGTTGCCGTCGCGATCGCGGCGAGCGTCGCGATCCGCACGCGGCGCGGGACCGCGTCCGGCACCGGCGCGGCCGCCGGCGTACGGCGCCACCAGCGCTCGACCTGGAGCGCGAGCCAGAGCAGGCCGAGCACGCTGCTTCCGTGTTGGATCAGTCGGTAGGTGTAGAGCCGGTAGCCCCAGATCGTCCCGAGCGGGAGGCGCAGCCAGTCGATCGCGTGCACCATGGGTCCGCTGTCGTGCGTGAACGAATCCCAGACGATGTGGGTCGTGGCGCCGACCAGGAGGGAGACGCAGATCGCGAGGAGCTGCGGCGGGGTGCGGGAGGCTTCGATCGGGGCGACGCGAGCACGCAGCGCCCGCGGCGCGAGGGCGACGAGAGCGGGGGAGAGGACGGCGTGGAAGAGCGCGTAGAGCGCGAGGCCCGCGGGCAGGCACCACCAGAGGAGCCCGGCCACGCTGTGGCTCTGGGCGCGGGTCACGCCCAGGGGAACGAAGTAGGCGACGTCGGGCACCATGCTCCCGATCACGAGCGCGGAGAGCACGCCGAAGCGCCCGAGCCTTCGCTGGAGCGGAACGGCGGCGGCGGGATGTGCGAGGGTGAACGGCATGCGACAGAGAGCCTAGTCGACCCGGACGCGACTCCGCCGGCTCGGGGACGCTCAGATCTTGAAGCGCCCCATCTCCTGCTCGAGCTGCGTCGATCGACTCGCGAGCGTGTCGACGCTGGCCTGGATCTCCTCGGCCGTGCGCGTCGTCTCCTCGGTCACCTCGCGGAACACCTGCAGCGCGGTGCGGATCTGCTCGCTGCCCTTCGTCTGCTCGCGGGTCGCGCGCATCATGTCCTGCACCATGCCCGTCACCTTCTCCACGGCGACGGTGATGAGCTTCGTGCCCCGGCTCTGCTCCTGGGTCGACCGCTTCACCTCCTGGCCGAGGGTGCGGATGTGGTCGACGCCGCGCCGGATCTCGCCGCTCGAGGCCTTCTGGTCGGCGATCGCTCGCGTCACGTCCTCGACGCTCTGGCGCACCTGGAGCACCGCGCGGTCGACCTGGGCCAGGTCGCGGGCCTGCTGGTCCGTCGCCTGGCCGATCTCGTTCACCATGCGCACGGAGAGCTCCGCGCTCTCGATGATGCCGCGCAGCGACTCGCCCGCCTCGCGCGACTGGGTCACGCCTCGATCGACGCGCTGGGCGCCCTGCGCCATCGCGGAAACCGCGATCTTCGTCTCCGCCTGCACGCTCTCGACCAGCCCGGCGATCTCGCGCGTCGAGCGGGCGGTGCGCTCGGCGAGCTCCTTCACCGCGCCCGCGACGACGGCGAACGCCTTGCCGTGCTCGCCGGCCTGCGCGGCGATGATCGCCGCGTTCAGCGAGAGCATGTTTGTCTCGTCGCTGATGCCGCCGATCACGGTCGCGATCTGGCCGATCTGCTCGATGCGCCTCGCGAGGCCTTCGAGCGCTCGCTTCGAGTCGAGCGTCTGCGTGCGGATCTGCTCGATGCCCTGGATCGTCGCCAGCACCGCGGCCGAGCCCTCCTCGGCGCTCTGGCTGGCGCGCTCGGTCAGGTGCGCGGCGCCGCGCACGTGCTCCCCGACCTCCTGGATCGCGCGATCCATCTGTGTGACGGCCGAGGCGGTCTCCTCGGCCACGTGCTGCACCTCGTCGCTGTTGCGCGCGACGTGGGCGATGCTCGTCCCCATCTCGTGGATCGACGCGGTGGAGGATTCGACGTTCTCCTGGAGCACCTGCGAGCTGCGCGTCACCTGCTCGATCGCGGTGCCCATCTGCTGGATCGAGGCGGCGGTCTCCTCGTTGCTGCGCGCGAGATTCTCGACCTCCTCGTTGATGCGCATGACCTGGCTGCCCATGTTGGCGAGCAGCGAGGCGGTCTCCTCGACGGCCGCCTCCTGGTCTTCGGCGCTGCGCTCGACCTCCGCCATCGCGCGCGTGATCTCGGAGGGCAGCCGCTCGACCCGGGCCATCAGCCCTTCGAGGCGTCCCTGCGCGCGCGCCATCTGCTCGCCGACGCGCGAGACGATCGGGTCGACTGCGCCCGCGCGCGCTGTCTCCCCGCGCGCCAGCGCCTCGAGCGCGGCCCGCATCGCGGCGTCGCGACGCGAGAGGTCGCGCGCGGAGCGGGCCGCGAACGCGAGACCGATCGAGCCGAGTCCCGCGACCAGCGCGGCCGCCGCGACGAGCTGGCCGGTCGCGGCGTAGAGCCAGAGCGACGCGA
>DATKKW010000010.1:0-81099 GCA_035542715.1 Myxococcota bacterium | reverse complement strand
GCAAACCCTTCGATCGGCAAGGAAAAATGGCGGGGCGGACGGGACTCGAACCCGCAACTTCCGGCGTGACAGGCCGGTGCTCTAACCGATTGAACTACCGCCCCGGAGATCGATGCGAGCGCTGTCTATAGCCCAGGACCGCGGGCGGTGCACCCGGAGGGTGGGCCCGGCTACGAGCCGGCGAGGTGCCGGCGCTCGGCGTCGGCGAGCGCCTCTTCGACGCGCTCGAAGGTGGCGACGGGGAATCCGGCGGAGCTGTCGCCGCCGGCCCGGATCACCTGGTACTCCATCGCGCCGCTGCGGCCGGCCACGATCTCCGGCACTTCGCTCTCGATCACGAAGAACGTGAACGTCGGATGCAGCCATGCCCGACCTTGCTTGACCCACTCGCCTTGACTCATGCGCCCTCCCCCGCCCCGGCCGATTCTCGGAAAGGCGTCGAGGAGAGGCAACTGCGGAATCTTCGGCAGGCCAGGGAAGCGGACTGGTAGGCGCGGCAGGGATCGAACCTGCGACCCCCTCGGTGTAAGCGAGGTGCTCTACCGCTGAGCTACACGCCCTCGCTCGTCTAGGTAGCGCAGCCGAGCCGCGCGGGTCGCCGTGCTCGCCGGCGGGCCTAGTTCACGGGAGCGGCCGGGATCGGCGGCGTGCCCGCCGCCGCTCCGCCCGGCACCGCCGCGAGGGGCGTCTCGTAGATCCCGTCGAGGGCATGGTCGCCCTCGCGCAGCAGGTGCTCCGGGTCGTCCGTCGCGAGGGCGCGGATCAGCACCTGGTCCATGTGCTCCACCGGGATGATGTCGAGGTTCCGCTTGATGAGCGGCGGGATCTCCTTCAGGTCCTTCTCGTTCTCCTGCGGGATCAGGACGGTCGTGATGCCGCCGCGGTGGGCCGCGATCAGCTTCTCCTTGAGCCCCCCGATCGGCAGCACGCGACCGCGCAGCGTGATCTCGCCGGTCATCGCGACGTCGGCGCGCACCGGGATCCGCGTCAGGGCCGAGGCGATGGCCGTCGCGATCGTGATCCCGGCCGAGGGCCCGTCCTTCGGCGTTCCGCCCTCCGGCACGTGGATGTGGATGTCGACCTTGGAGTAGAAGTCGGAGGTGAGCCCGAGCTGCTTCGCGCGGGAGCGGACGTAGGAGAGCGCCGCGTTGGCCGACTCCTGCATCACCTCGCCGAGCCGGCCCGTGACCTGGAGCTTGCCCTTGCCGGGCGTCACCGCGACCTCGGTCTGCAGCAGCTCGCCACCCACCTCGGTGTAGGCGAGGCCCGTGCAGACACCGACCCGGTTCTGCTCCTCGGCTTTGCCGAAGCGGTACTTCGGCACGCCGAGGTACCGGCGCACGGCCATGGTGTTGACCTTGGTCTGCTTGTGCTCGGCGCCGTCCTTCACCACCTCGCGCGCGATCTTGCGGCAGACCGACGCGATCTCGCGCTCGAGACTCCGCACGCCCGACTCGCGCGTGTAGTGGCGGATGATCTCGAGCAGGCCCGAGTCCTGGAAGTCGGCGTGCCCGGCCTTGAGGCCGTTCGCCTCGAGCTGCTTCGGCACGAGGTAGTTCTTCGCGATCTCGAGCTTCTCGGACTCGATGTACCCCGGGATCGTGATGATCTCCATGCGGTCCTGGAGCGGTCGTGGGATCTGGTGCAGCACGTTCGCCGTGCAGATGAACATCACGTGCGAGAGGTCGTAGTCGAGGTCGAGGTAGTGGTCGCCGAAGGTGTGGTTCTGCTCGGGATCGAGCACCTCGAGCAGCGCCGCCGACGGATCGCCGCGGAAGTCGGTGGACATCTTGTCCACCTCGTCCAGCAGGAAGACCGGGTTCCCGGAGCCGGCCTTCTTGAGACCCTGGATGATCTTGCCGGGCAGCGCGCCGATGTAGGTGCGGCGGTGGCCGCGCACCTCGGCCTCGTCCCGCACGCCGCCGAGGGAGATGCGCACGAAGTCGCGTCCCGTGGCGCGCGCGATCGACTTGCCGAGGCTGGTCTTGCCGACGCCCGGCGGGCCCACGAGGCAGAGGATCGGGCCCTTCATCTTGTCCACGAGGGCCTGCACGGCGAGGTACTCGAGGATGCGCTCCTTCGGCTTCTCGAGCCCGAAGTGGTCCTCGTTCAGCACGCGCTCGGCCTCGACGATGTCCTTCTTCTCTTCCTTGTAGGACTCCCAGGGCAGCGACAGCAGCCAGTCGATGTAGTTCCGCACGACGGTCGCCTCGGCGCTCATGGGCGACATCATCTTGAGCTTGCGGATCTCCTTGCGCGTCCGCTCGAGCGCCTCCTTCGGCATCTTCTTCTTCTTGAGGTTCTCCTCGAGCTCGTGGATCTCGTTCTTGAACTCGTCGCGCTCGCCGAGCTCCTTCTGGATCGCCCGCATCTGCTCGTTGAGGTAGTACTCCTTCTGCGAGCGCTCCATCTGCTTCTTGACCCGGCTGCGGATCTTGCGCTCGACCTCGAGCACCTCGATCTCCGCCTGGATCAGACCGAACACCTCCTCCAGACGCTTCGCCGGGGAGATCAGCTCGAGCAGCCGCTGGCGGTCCTCGAGCTTCAGGTTCAGGTGGGCCACGATCTGGTCCGCGAGCTTCGACGGCGCCTGGATCGACGCGATCGAGTTCAGGACCTCGGGCGGGACCTTGCGGTTCAGCTTGACGTAGTTCTCGAAGGTCGAGTGGATCGTGCGAACCAGCGCCTCGAGCTCGACGGAGCGGGCCTCGGGCTCCTGCACGACCTCGATCTCGCAGGCGAGGAAGGGCTCGGGCTCGCGGAAGCCCTTGATGCGCACCCGCGACTTGCCCTCGACCAGCACCTTCACGGTGCCGTCGGGCAGCCGGAGCATCTGGAGGATCGAGCCCAGGGTGCCGATCCGGTAGACGTCCTGCTCCCGGGGCTCGTCGATCTTGTGATCGCGCTGGGCCGCGAGCACCAGCTCGCGCCCACCCGCCATGGCGCTCTCGAGCGCCGCGATCGACTTGGGCCTGCCGACGAAGAGCGGCACGACCATGTGCGGGAACACCACGATGTCGCGGAGCGGAAGCAGCGGCAGCACGGAACCCGAGCTCTCCGGCGGAGGATTGCCGCGTCCCTCTTCGTCGCTGCGGAAGAAAGCCATGCCTCGTCTGCCCCCCGTCAGGCCGGCTGGCTCAAGCGGTCTCGGCCTCCCGCTTGAACACCAGCAGCGGCTGCTGCCCCTGCTCGATCACTTCCTCGCTGATGACGCACTCCTCCACGTCGTCCCGGGAGGGGATGTCGTACATCAGGTCCATCATCGTCTGCTCGAGGATCGCCCGGAGCCCGCGGGCCCCCGACTTGCGCTTGAGCGACTGCCGCGACACGGCGCGCAGCGCGCCCTCGGTGAAGCGCAGCCGCACGTCCTCGAGCTCGAACAGCTTCTGGTACTGCTTCACGAGCGCGTTCTTCGGCTTGGTGAGGATCTCGATCAGGGCGTCCTCGTGCAGCTCGTCGAGGGTCGCCACGACCGGGAGGCGCCCGATGAACTCGGGGATCATCCCGAAGCGCAGCAGGTCCTCGGTCTCGACCTCCCGCAGGACGTCGCCGAGCTTCCTGTCCTTCCGCCTCTGGATATCGGCATTGAAGCCCATCCCCTTCACCCCGATCCGGCGCTCCACGATCTTCTCGAGGCCGCAGAACGCGCCGCCGCAGATGAAGAGGATGTTCGTGGTGTCGATCTGGAGGAACTCCTGTTGGGGGTGCTTCCGCCCGCCCTTCGGCGGCACGCTCGCCAGGGTTCCCTCGATGATCTTGAGCAGGGCCTGCTGCACGCCCTCCCCGGAGACGTCGCGCGTGATCGACGGGTTCTCGCCCTTGCGGGCGATCTTGTCGATCTCGTCGATGTAGATGATGCCCCGCTGGGCCCGCTCCACGTCGTAGTTCGAGGCCTGGAGCAGGTTCAGGATGATGTTCTCGACGTCCTCACCGACGTAGCCGGCCTCGGTCAGCGTGGTGGCGTCGGCGATCGTGAACGGCACGTCGAGGATCTTGGCCAGTGTCTGGGCCAGGAGCGTCTTGCCCGTGCCCGTGGGCCCGAGCAGGAGGATGTTCGACTTCTGGAGCTCCACGTCGCCGACGAAGGCCTGGCTCTCGATCCGGCGATAGTGGTTGTGGACGGCGACCGACAGGGTCTTCTTCGCGGACTCCTGCCCGATCACGTACTCGTCGAGGATCTTCTTGATCTCGCGCGGTTTGGGCACGCGCGAGGTCTTGGTCTGGACCTCCTCGCGCCCGTACTCCTCCGCGATGATGTCGTTGCAGAGCTCGATGCACTCGTCGCAGATGTAGACCGTGGGACCCGCGATCAGCTTCTTCACTTCCTTCTGGCTCTTGCCGCAGAAGGAGCAACTGAGGTTCGCGTTGTCGTCCCGCTTCTTCATTTGGACTGGCCTCCGCCCCCAGAGCTGGATCCCGATCCGTTCCCGGAAGTCCCGGTCCCCCCGACCTGGATCAACGGCACCTTCAAGAGGTCGCGCCGCGCCATCACCTGGTCGATCAGCCCGTACTCCTGCGCCTCGCTGCCGCTCATATAGTAATCCCGGTCGGTATCCCGCGCGATCTGCGCGAGGTCCCGGCCCGTGTGGTCGGCCAGGATCTCGTTCAGGCGGGCGCGCATCTTCAGGATTTCCTTCGCCTGGATCTCCACCTCGGTTGCCTGTCCCTGAAGCCCGCTGATCCAGGGCTGGTGGATCATGATCCGTGAGTTCGGGAGGCCGAAGCGCTTGCCCTTGGCCCCGGCCGCCAGGAGCACCGCCGCCATGGACGCAGCCTGCCCCACGCAGATCGTCGTGATCTGGGCCTGGACGAACTGGATCGTGTCGTAGATCGCGAGGCCTGCGGTGATCGAGCCCCCCGGCGAGTTGATGTAGAGGTGGATGTCCTTCTCGGGATCTTCCGCCTCGAGGAACAGGAGCTGGGCGATCACGAGGTTCGCCACGTCGTCGTCGATGGCGCTGCCCAGGAAGATGATCCGGTCGCGCAGCAGCCGGGAGTAGATGTCGTACGCGCGTTCGCCGCGATGGTCCTGCTCGACGACGATCGGGATCAGGGGCATGAAGTCGCATCTCCACGCGGCTCGGGTCGGCGCCCGGGCCGCAGCCAGCTCGGTCGGTACGAGGCCATCGGAGCCGCCACGCGGGCGGCGCCGATCGGGAGGGAGAAGAGGAGGACGCCGTTCAGGACGCCGCCACCTCTTCGATCTGGGCATCGCGCGCCAGCGACTCTAGCGCCTTCTCGTCCGCGATCTGCGCCCGCACGGCATCCAGTGCGTTCTGCTCCCGGTAGAGCTGGCGCAGGCGCTTCGCGTCGACGCCCTGCTCGCCGGCCATGCGGTCGATGCGGGCATCGACCTCCTCGTCGCTGACCTCGACGCCGCGCGCGCGCGCGACGGCCTCGAGCAGGAGGGAGGCCCGGACGTCGCGCTCGGCAAGCCCGCGCCACTCCTCGCGCCAGCGCTCGAGCTGGCCGTGGAGGGCCTCGGCGGGGATGCCGCGCTCGAGCTCCCGATGGGCCGCCGCGAGACGCCGCTCGAGCCTCCGCTCGACGAGCCCCGGCGGAACTTCGAAGGACGTGCGCTCGATCAGGGCCTCGACGAGGGAGCGCTCGAGGGTCTGACGCGCCTCGCGCTCGCGGGACGCCACGAGATCGGCCCGGACCCGATCGCGCAGCTCGCCGAGGCTCGCGAACTCGCCCACGTCCTTCGCGAACTCGTCGTCGAGAGCCGGGATCTCGCGACGCCGGATGGCGCCCACGGTGGTCTCGAAGATGGCCTCCTTCCCGGCGAGCTCGGCCCGGCCGTACTGCTCGGGGAACCTGCAGCGCACCTCACGGCGCTCGCCGGACGCGGCGCCCACGAGCTGCTCCTCGAAGCCCGGGATGAAGCGGTCGGAGCCGATCTCGACCTCGACCTCCTTTCCGCTGCCGCCCTCGAACTCGGCGCCGTCGATGCGTCCCACGAAGTCGATCGTGAGCACGTGGCCGCGCGCCGCGCGCGTCTCCTCGGGCTCCTCGACGAGCGGCGCGTGGCGCTGGCGAAGGCCGTCGAGCACCTGGTCGACGTCCGCGTCGGAGACCGCGCTGGGCGGGCGCTTCGCGGGGAGACCCTCGAGCTTCGGCAATGTGATCGCAGGCTTGATCTCGATGCGAGCCGTGTAGCGGTAGGGCGCGCCATCGAGGGGCGGGCCGGCCTCGATCGCAGGCTCGCTCACCGGCGCGAGGCCGCTCTGGTGCAGCGCCTCGTGGAGCGACTCGCCGACGAGCTTGCGCTCGAGCTCCTCGAGCACCGCGCCGCCGTACATCTTCTGCAGCACCGAGCGCGGCACCTTGCCCGGGCGGAAGCCCTGCACGCGCGCGCGCCGGCCGAGATCCGTCCACGCCCGCTCGAAGGCGCGCGAGACGCGCGTGGCCTCGACCTCGATCTCCAGGACGCGCGTCACCGCGCCGCTCTCCGACACCTTCACGCGCACGGATTCGTCGTGCTCGTGCCCGCATTCGGGACCGTGGACGTGCGTGGAGTCGGCGGCCGGGCTCATCGAACCTCCGGAGTGGCGCGAGGCGAGAAGCGAAGCTCGTGGGAGAGGCGCTCGATCGGCTGGTGCGAGCGGGTGCCGGGGACAGGACTCGAACCTGCACGTCCTTCCGGACAGTGGCTCCTAAGGCCACTGCGTCTACCCGTTCCGCCACCCCGGCGTGCGAGGCATCCCATCGGCTCGGGCAGCGTAGGGAGGATGGGAGGGCGAGTCAATTTCTCGCGAAGGGAAGAGGAGTGGTGAGCGCGGAAGGAATCGAACCTTCAACCTAGGGATTAAGAGTCCCTTGCTCTGCCAATTGAGCTACGCGCCCACGCGGTCGCACAACCTAAGGCGCGGTGCGGGGGGCCGCAACCCGAAACGCGCGCCGCCGCTCACTGCGGGCGGCCGAATCCGCCTCCGCCGGGAGTCTCGATCCACAGCCGGTCGCCGACGCCGAGCGCCACCGTCGCGTGACCTCCCACCTCCTCGCGTGCGCCGTCGCGCCGCTCGACGAGATTCCGGCCCATCGCCCCCGGCGCGCCGCCCTCGAGACCAAAGGGCGCGACCGCGCGCCGCTCGCACAGGAGCGACGCCGTGACGGGCGCCAGGAACTCGTAGCCGCGCACGAGCCCGTCGCCGCCGTGGAAGCGTCCGGCTCCGCCCGATCCTCGACGGCGTCGGAACGCAACGATCCGCACCGGATGGCGGATCTCGAGGATCTCGGGATCGGTGATCCGGGTGTTCGTCATGTGGACGTGCACGCCGCTCGCTCCGTCGAACCCGGGCCCCGCGCCGGCGCCTCCGCCGATCGTCTCGTAGTAGCCGAAGCGCGCGTCGCCGAAGGCCACGTTGTTCATCGTGCCCTGGCTCGCGGCGGCGAGGCCGAGCGCGCCGAGGAGCACGTCCACCACGCGCTGCGACGTCTCGACGTTCCCTCCGACGACCGCGCTCCCGGGCGGCGGATCGAGCAGCGAGCCCGGCGGCAGCACGATCTCGACCGGCTCGAGGCAGCCGCCGTTCAGCGGGATGCGCTCCGCCACGAGGCAGCGCAGCACGTACAGCACGGCCGCGTGGACGACCGCGCGCGGCGCGTTCAGGTTGCCGCCCACGGCGCTGCCGGTGCCCGTGAAGTCGACGCGCATGCGCTCGCCGTCGATCGTCACCGCGACGACGACGGGGGTGCCGTCGTCGAGGCGATCCGCGAAGCGATGGACGCCGCCCGGGAGCCGGCCGATCTCCCGCGCCACCTTGCCCGCCGCCGCCGCCTGGAGCTGGCGCATGGTGATCTCGACGGCCTCGCGACCTCGCTCGCGCACGAGCGCGCCGACGAGCTCCGCGCCCACACGGTTCGCCGCGATCATCGCCTCGAGATCGGCGACGTTGTCGTCGGGACTGCGCGCCGGGTAGCGGGCGCCGCCGAGGAGCGCGCGCAGGCCCGCTTCGTCGAAGCGGCCCGCACGCACGCAGCGCAGCGGCGGGATCACGACGCCCTCCTCCTCGAGCGTGCGCGAGTCCGATGGCATCGAGCCCGGCGCCTTCCCCCCGATGTCCGCGTGATGGCCGCGGCTCGCGACGAAGAAGCGCGGCGCACGCTCCCCGGCGAGGAAGACCGGCGTCACCACCGTGACGTCGGGGAGGTGCGAGCCGCCGGCGGAGGGATCGTTCGTCGCCACGACGTCGCCAGGCTCGAGCGCCGGAAACGCACCCTTCACCGCGCGCACTGTCTCACCCATGGCGCCGAGATGCACGGGGATGTGCGGCGCGTTCGCGACGAGGCCTCCGTCGCGGTCGAAGACCGCACACGAGTAGTCGAGTCGCTCCTTGATGTTCGTCGACGAGGCGGTGTTCCGGAGCACCGCGCCCATCTGCTCGGCGATCGACATGAACCGGCCCCCGAGCACCTCGAGGCGGACGGGATCGGGTCGCGAGAGATCCTCGGCGGGCCGCCGTGGCGGCGCGCCGAGGTCGCGGACCACGAGCGTTCCGCCGGCCGCCACCTCGAGCGCGAAGCCCGGATCGAGCACGAGTGTCGTCGTCGGGTCGACGACGAGGGCCGGACCTTCGAGGCGCGCGCCTGCGGCGAGCGAGGCCCGCGGCACGACCGGCGCTCCCACCCGCCCCAGGCCCGGGAACCACGCGACCGCGACGTCCGCGGCCTGTGACGGCACCGCGCCCGCAACGCCCACCACGCGGCCTTCGCGCATCCCGCCCGGCGCGCGCACGGCCACGCGCGCCGTCACGCACTCCACGCCCCGGCCGGGGCGGGCATAGCCGAAGCGCGCGGCGTGGGCGCGTGCGAAGGCCGCGTCGAAGTCGCCGTCCGGCGGCGCCGCGACGCTGAGCGCTCGCTCCGTCCCCGCGTAGCGCAGATCGAGGCTGCGCGTCGCGCGGATCGCGGTCCGCCCCGCACCCTCCTTCTCGAGCGCCGCCCTCCCCTCTTCTTCGAGCGCCTCGAACGCGCGCACGGCGCTCGCCGGCGCGCGGCCGTCCGCGAGCGGCTCGCGCGCGAGATCGGCCTGACCGTCCCAGGCGAGCTCCGCGAGCCCGATGCCCCAGGCCGAGAGCACGCTCGCGAGGGGATGCAGCAAGATCGTGTCGATCCCGAGGGCGCGCGCCACGGCGCAGACGTGCTGGCCCGCTGCGCCGCCGAAGCCGACGAGCGCGGCGCCGCGCGGATCGACGCCGCGCGCCACCGACACCTGGCGGATCGCCTCGGCCATGGTCGCGTTCGCGACTTCGAGGAATCCCGCCGCAGCCTCGTCGCGAGAGCGCGGCTGTCCTGCGCGCGCGAGCTCGGCCACGAGCGCGTCGAGCGCGCGCTCGACCGCCGCCGCGTCGAGCGCGAACGGAAAGCCCGACGCTGGCAGGCGGCCGAGGGCCACGTTCACGTCGGTCAGCGCGAGCTCGCGCGCGCCCGGCCGCCCGTAGCAGAGCGGGCCCGGATCGGCGCCCGCGCTCTCGGGTCCGACGGTGAAGCGGAAGCCGTCGAAGCGGCAGAGCGATCCGCCGCCCGCGGCCACGCTGTGGACGCGCAGCGACGGCACGCGCAGGTGCACGCCCGCGAGCTCCGTCTCGTAGCCGAGCTCGACGGCGCCGTCCTGCACCCAGCACACGTCCGTCGAGGTGCCGCCCATGTCGAAGCCGACGGCGCGCGGGAAGCCCGCGCTGCGCGCGACCTGCGCGGCGCCGACGGCCCCGCCCGCCGGCCCCGAGAGGAGTGCCGCCGGACCGCGGAAGCGCGCGCCGGAGGTGGCACCACCCGATGACTGCATGAAGCGAAGGGACGAGCCCGGGAGCGCTCGCTCGAGGGCGCGCACGTAGTCTCGGAGCAGCGGCGTGAGCACCGCGTCGGCGATCGCCGTCTCCCCCCGCGCGAGCAGGCCCGGCTCCCGGGCGAGCTCGTGGGAGGCGACGACGTAGTCGAAGCCGGCGTCCCTTGCGCGCGCGGCGAGGCGCGCCTCGCGCGCCGGATGGGCGTGGCCGTGCAGCAGCGCGATCGCCGCCGCCGTGCAGCCCGCGCCGCGCGCCTCTGCGAGCCCTCGCTCGAAGGCTCTCTCGTCCTCGGGCGCGATCTCGCGCCCGTCCGGCGCGTCCCGGCCGCGCGTCTCGAGCGTGCGCGCGTGGAGCGGGGGCGGCTTCTCGATGCGGAGCGCGAAGAGCTCGGGCCGCTGCTGCGTCCCGATCTCGAACACCTCGCCCAGGCCCTCGTGGGTGATCAGCAGGGCGCGCGCGCCGCGGCGCTCGAGCAGCGCGTTCGTCGCGATCGTGGTCCCGAGCCGCACGCGACAGCGCGGGAGCGGAGCCCGAGCCGCGAGGGCACCGGCCTGCTCGAGGATCGCGCGCATGCCCTCGAGCGCCGCCGTGTCGCTCGAGAGCCGCTTCGTCACGTGGCGCGTGCCGTCGGGCGCGACGCCGATCACGTCGGTGAACGTGCCGCCGCGGTCGACGAAGAACTCCCACGGGAGGGCTTCCGGCACGGCGCTCCCCGGTGTCGCGCCCGAGGCGCTCAGCCCGCGCCGTAGAGCGCCGCGCGGAGATCGATCGAGAGGGGCCGGCCGTCGAGCCGCAGGCGTCGCGGGTTGCGACCCGGCGCGCGCACCACGACCGCGAGCGCCTCGGTCGCGACGTCCGACGGTGTCGAGAAGCCGTAGATCCCGGACGCGCCGGTGCGGCCCTGGGCGACTTGCCGCGGCTGCCCCTCGACGAGCGGCGCGTGGGCCTCGACGATGACCATGGCTCCTTCGACCGGCGGCCGCTCGCCGCTCGCGAGCGCGTCGTTCTCCGTCACGAGGACGCGTGCCGTGCGACCGTCGGCCGCGCGCTCGATCGCGACGGCCACGTCGTGAAGCCAGACCATCGGCTCGGCCACGGTCGCAGCCATGCCGATCCGCTCGACGTGCCGCGCCGGATTCGCGCGCAGGGATACGTCCTGCGGCGACATGCCATGGTCCGCCGTCACGACGAAGAGCGTCTCCTCGAGGAGGCCGCGGGCCTCGAGCAGGTCGAGGATGCGTCCCACGCGTCGGTCGCTCTCGTCGAGGGCCGCTGCCAGGCCCGCGGAGTGCGGGCCGTAGTCGTGTCCCGCGCCGTCCGTGAGCGCGAGCTCGTGGTAGACGCACACGGGCGGCTCGAGATCCGGACGCGTGAAGAGCTCGATCACCTGGGCCACGCCGCGCGCGTCGAGGGTCGACTCCCGTGCGACGGCGTCCTGGCCATCGGCCGCCCAGCGCGGATCGCAGTCCACGAGGAGGTCGGCCGTCAGGGCCTTCAGCCGGTCGCGACGCCCGAGATTGCGGCCTTCGAGCACGGCGTGGTCGGCGCCGCGTCCGAGCGGCTCGTGGATCGCCGCGGTCAGCGCCTTCGGCCCGTGGACGCGGTGGAACGCCTCGAAGATCGTCTCGACGGCCGTCGAGACGAAGCCCTCCGTCTTCACCTGCTGGCCTTGGGGGGACACCAGCTCGCGCTTCTCGCGCAGCCAGAAGCTCGGATTCACGACGTCGTGGTGGCCGCACCAGGCGCCGGTCCCGATCGCCGTGTGGCTCGGCCAGGTGATCGAGGGGAAGTTCACGATCTGCCCGGAGCGGAAGACCGCGGCGCGCTCGCGGAGCCGCCGGAGATTCGGCAGCGCCTCCGGCTCCTGCGCGAGCCGCCGCTCGAGCTCGGTGTGGGAGAGGCCGTCGAGGAGGAACACGTAGAGGCGTCGGGCGGGCGGGCCTCCCGGCGAGAGCACCTCGTCGAGCACGCGGCCGTCCTGCCGGAGCAGGAGCACGTCGGGCGCCACGCCGCGCTCGCTCGAGGTTCGGCCGCTCGCGTCGGCGCCGTCGATCCGCGGGAATCCGCAGGCGGCGAGGGCCGTCGGCGCGATGTCGACCGCGCGCGCTGCGAGGTCGTACGCGCCGGGCCGGACGCGCGGCCCCGCGATCCAGAGCGGCGCCCGCGACTGGCGCACGTTCAACGCACCGTGGGTGCCCGGCTGGATCCCCTGGGCCCAGTCCTCCGGAGAGACGACGAGGTCGGGTGCGTTCGGCGAGTCGAAGAGCTGGGCGATGCGCTCGTAGGCGAACGGGTAGGTCTGCTCGGAGGCGGCGACGAAGCGCCGCGCGGGATCGGCTCCGTCGAAGCCGCTGCGCTCCGCGGCGCGCGCCTCCTCCTCGACGCTGCGCAGCGCCGCCGGCTCCTGCCGCGCGAGAGGGTTCTCGCCGATCACCTCGACCACCTCGAAGCGGAGTCGTCCGGCTTCGTCGACGTGCCGCACGAAGCGCACGCAGCCGCGACGCGACCAGGCCTCGTAGGCCCCGGGCTGCCCGGGGCCGTCGGCTCGGAAGGTGATCACGAGATCGACGTGGTCGCGTGTCTCGGGATCGGCGAGCAGCGCGAGGATCGCCCGGTTCCCCGACTCCTCCTGCTCGCGGTCGAGGCCCTGGCCCGCGAGACGCTCCGGTCCGAACGGGTGGGCGCGCGGAGCGTGGGACGAGGTCATGGGCGCGAGCCTATCACGACGCGCGCCGGCGGCGCGGGACGCGCGCACGAAGCTCTCGCCACACGACGGTGGCCTCGCGGACGCCGAGCAGGAGCGTCGTCCCGAGATAGAGCCCGCCGAACGCGCCGAGCTGGAGGAACGCCGTCCAGATCGGACGGAGGGGCGGCAAGACCGTGCGGAGGACGAGGGCTCCCGCCAGCGCGATTCCCGCCGCGGCGGCGAGGCGCGCCGTCTCCGCCGCGCCGACCCGCGCCACGCCGATGCGTCGGTCGAGGGCGCGCCGCAGGAGCCCGAGCTCGAGGAAGCCCGCGAGGCCCGAGCCCAGGGCGAGGCCGGCCACCGCGAAGCGCGGCTCGATCCCGAGGAGACGTGGCAGCCCGAAGGCGCAGAGCACCCCGAGCACCACCGACGCCCCGAGCCGGATCCACGCGAAGCGCATGGGCGTGCGCGTGTCGTGGAGCGCGTAGAAGGTCGAGGAGTACAGACGCGCGAGGGTGGAGGCGACGAGGCCCGGCGCCGATCCGGCGAGGATGGCCCAGACGACGTCGGCGTCGTCGGCCGTGAAGCGGCCCGTCTGGTAGACCGCCGCGGCGATCGAGTCGCCGAGCGCGAGGAACGCCACGGCCGAGGGCACGACGAAGAACGCGACCCGTCGCACCGCCGTGAGAAGGCGGCGATGAAGCGCCTCCGCGACGTCGTGGGCGGCCCCGGCCGCGCGCGACATCGCCGGCAGCTCGGCCGCCGAGATCGACATCCCGAAGAGGCTCACCGGCAGGAGCGAGAGCGTCTGCGCGTAGCCCAGGAAGGCGACCGCGCCGAGGGGCAGGAGGCTCGCGAGGAGCTGGTCGACGTAGGCGCTGACCTGCACCACGCCGCGGCCGAGGAACGCCGGCCCGAAGTTCCGCAGCACCGTGCGCATGGCGCTCCCGCCGCCGCCGATCCCGAAGCCGAGGGGTCGACCGAGGCTCAGCGCGCGCGGGAGCTGCACCGCGAACTGGGTCGCGCTGCCCGCCACGGCGGCCCAGGCGACCACGATCGCGAGCGACTCCGCGCTGTGTCGTCCGCCGGAGGCCACGAGCACGACGATGATCACGACGTTCCACAGCACCGGCGCCGCGTAGGACAGGAAGAACCGGTGGTGGCTGTTCAGGATCCCGAGACACCAGGCCGAGAGCACGAGCAGCGCGACGCCGGGGAAGAGGATCCGGACGAGCGTGACCGTGAGCGCGCGGCGCTCGCCTTCGAAGCCCGGCGCCACGAGCTCGACGAGCCACGGCGCGCAGAGCACGCCGGCGAGCACGAGCACCGCCATCGCGAGCGCCAGCGCCGCGGCGACCGCGCCGGCGAGGCGCCTCGCCTGGGCCTCCTGCCCCTTCGCGAGGAGCCGCGCGTAGACCGGGATGAACGACGCCGAGAGCACGCCTTCGCCGAACAGGTTCTGCAGCAGGTTCGGGATGCGGAACGCCGCCTTCAGCGCGTCCGCCACGGCGGAGCTGCCGAAATAGTGGGCGAACGCGCGCTCGCGCACGAGACCGGCGACGCGCGAGAGCAGGATGCCGGCGGCGACGAGCGCGGCGAAGCGTCCGGAGCGCACCGGTGCGGCCTCGACGGGCGCCGCTCCGGCCTCGATCGGGAGCCCGACCTCGCTCACGCGCTCGCGCTCGCTGCGCGGAGGCCTCGGCTCACAGCGGGTTCGGCTCGCGCCAGAGCGCGCCCTCGTACGTCTCGAGCACGACGTCGTCGCCCTCGCGTCCCCGCACGTAGGAATGTGTCAGGGGAACCTTGCCGTGGGGCGTGTCGAGCACGTAGAGGGGGATCGCGAAGCCGCTCGTGCGCCCGCGCAGGGAGCGGAAGAGCTCGATCCCCCGCTCGATCGGCACGCGGAAGTGGGCCGTGCCCTCGAGCAGCTGCGCCTGGTAGCAGTAGTACGGCCGCACGCGGAGCCGCACGAGCCCCTCGCACAGCTCCTTCATCACCGCGGGATCGTCGTTGATGCCGCGCAGCAGGACGCTCTGGTTGCCCACGGGCACGCCGGCCCGCGTGAGCCGATCGCAGGCCTCCGCCGCCTCGACCGTGAGCTCGCGCGGATGGTTGAAGTGCGTGTGGACCCAGAGCGGGTGGTGGCGCTCGAGCATCCGGCAGAGCGCGTCCGTCACGCGGAACGGGAGCGTCACCGGAAGCCTCGTGCCGAGGCGCAGGATCTCGACGTGCGGAATCGCGCGCAGCTCCGAGAGCAGCCAGTCGAGACGCTCGTCGGAGAAGACCAGCGGATCGCCGCCGGTCAGGAGCACGTCCCGGATCTCCGGCGTTCGCCGGATCCAGGCCAGCGCCTCCTCGAGCTCGCGCCGCTTCATCGTCCACTCCTCGTCGCCGACCATGCGCTTGCGCAGGCAGAAGCGGCAGTAGAGCGCGCACTCGTTGTTCACGCAGAAGGCGATCCGGTCGTGGTAGACGCGGATCACGTTCTTCACCGGCGAGTGGGCGACCTCGTCGAGGGGATCGGCAAGACCCGCCGCGTCCTCGAGCTCGGCGCTCCGCGGCACGACCTGCCGCCGCAGCGGGCAGTCGGGGTCCCGGGGATCGAGGAGCGAGGCGTAGTAGGGCGTGATCACGAAGCGGAAGCGCGAGGCCAGGGCCGCGATCGCGCGCGTCTCGTCCTGCGTGGGCTCGACGAAGCGCGCGAGGTCCGAGGTCGTGCGGACCCGGTGGCGCATCTGCCACGTCCAGTCCTGCCAATCCTCGGGCGACACGTCTGCGGGACGCCGCGAGCTCGGGAGCGCGCGGGCGGCGCTCACGGGGCGAGCCCGAGGCGGGCGAGCCCGCCGACGAGGACGTCGGCGAGAAGCCCTTCGAGGGGGCGGCCCAGGAGCTCCGCCAGGATGCCGAAGGAGCCCTCGGGCGCGAAGGTCGGCAGCGGGTTGATCTCGAGGAACCGCGGCGTCCCTTCCGTGTCGAGCTTGAAGTCGGCGCGGGCGAAGTCGCGACAGCGGAGCGCCTCGAAGGCGCGCACCGAGAGGCGTGCGAGCTCCGCCTCGAGGGCAGGGGTGAGGGCGCCCGGCGCCTCGAACTGCCAGGCGGCGCCATCCGGCACGTGACGCTCGAGGGCGTGGACGCCGATCGACGTGGTGCGCTCGAGGGCGCGCTGGAGCACCGGCAGCGCGCGCGGCGGATCGTTGCCCACGAGCGTCACGGTGTACTCGGCGCCAGGCAGGAACGCTTCGACGAGGGTCGGCTGGCGGTAGAGCCGCACCAGGCGCTCGACCTCCCGAACGAGCGCGGCGCGATCCTCGACGCGTGAAGTCGGCGCGATGCCCTTGGCCGTCCCCTCCCAGCGCGGCTTCACGAAGAGCGGGAACGGCGCGGGGAGCGCGCAGCGAGATGCCTCGCCGGCCGACGCGAGGCAGACGTGCGCGGCGACCGGCACGCCGGCCGCCGCGACGACGTCCTTGGTCCAGGCCTTGTCGAGGGAGAGCGAGAGCGTGAGCGCATCGGAGCCGAGCACGGGCACCCCGAGCATCTCGAGGAGGATCGGCGCCCAGGCCTCGCGATTCCGGCTGCCGTAGCCCTCCGCGATGTTCCAGACCGCGTCGAGCGGCGGGAGCTCGCCCTTCCCCGCCGCGGCGAGGAGCGCGTGGGGCGGACCGAGACGCAGCGGCCGATGCCCGGCGCAGCGGATCGCCGCCTCGAGGGCGCGCACGGTCGTCTCCGGCTCGTACTCGGCGTCCGCGTCCGGGGGATCGCCCGCGCGGCGCGGAAGCGCGCCCAGGAGCTCGAACACGAGACCGATGCGAAGGGGAGCCATCGCGGCGCAGCATACCGGCCGGGTTTCGCGCGGGCGACGCGGGTGTCAAACTGCCCTTCCGTCTGCGGGCCCAGGCGTCGCGCTGGAGGGAGGAGCGGTGGCCGCGAGCGCGACGTCGCACCTCGAGCCCTCGCGTCGGGCCCCGTCGCCCCGGCGCGCGGCGCTCGCCCTCGCGCTCTGGACGGCGGTCGTCCTCGGACTCTCGAGCAGCACGTTCTCCGCGAGCACGACGTCGAGCATCCTGCTGCCGATCCTGCGCGCCCTCTTCCCGGGCGCCTCGGAGCAAGCGCTCGCCCTCGCCCACGGTGCGATCCGGAAGGCGGCGCACGTGACCGAGTACGGCGTGCTCGGGGCCCTCGCGCTGCGCGCCGCCGCCCTTCGCAAGCCGGCCTCCTGGCGCCGGGCGAGCGTCCTCGCGCTGGCCTACGCCGTCGGGATCGCGAGCGTCGACGAGCTCCACCAGGCGACGACCACCACGCGCACGGGGGCGGTCTCCGACGTCTTCGTCGATGCGAGCGGAGCGACGCTCGGGATCGGCGTCCTGGCCCTCGCCGCGCGGCGTCGGCCCCGTACGCTGCTCCCGCTCGGCGGGAAGCGGGGAGAGGCGGAATGAAGTCGTACGAGGAGGTGGTCGCCGCGCTGACCGGCGCCGGCGCGCCGTTCGAGATCGTGACCGAGCCCGTGCGCGGTCTCCCGATGAAGAACTTCAAGAACCGCGAGCGCTCGCTGCGCGAGAAGATCCGCAACGTCGGGCTGCGCGGCGATGCCATCGCGCTGGTGCAGGGCGAGCGGCGCATCTCCTACGGCGAGCTGGCGCGGCACGTCTTCGGCGCCGCCCACGCGCTGCGCGACGGCTTCGGCCTGCGTCGCGGCGACCGGCTCGCGATCCTCGCCTACAACTCGCCCGACTGGATCATGACGCTGTTCGGCGCCACCTCGGTCGGCGCGACCGCGGTCGGCCTGAACGGCTGGTGGACGAGCGAGGAGATCGAGTACGGCCTCACCGACTCCGGCAGCCGGTTCCTCGTGGTGGATGAGCGCCTGTGGCCGCGCGTCGAGCCCCTCGCGGGCCGCGTGGCGAGCCTCGAGCGCGTCTTCTTCATCGGCGACCGCCCGCCGCGCGGGACGGTGCCGATCCACGAGATCCTCGCGCCGCGCGACGACATGCCCACGGACCCGATCGACGAGGACGACCCGTTCGTGATCCTCTACACCTCGGGCACGACGGGGCGACCGAAGGGCTGCATCACCACCCATCGCGGCACGATCACCCAGGTGCTCGGCCTGATCTTCAGCAGCGTCGCGGGCGCGGCGCTCGGCGGCGCGAGCCCGATCCCGTCGGGCGGCGCGCCCGCGAACCTGCTGACCTCGCCCTTGTTCCACGTCGGGGGCATCCACTCGGGCGTGTGCGCGGCGCTCACGGCCGGCTCGAAGCTCGTCTTCACCCAGGGACGCTTCGACGCCGAGCAGGCCATGCAGCTCATCGAGCGCGAGAAGATCACGATCTGGGGCGCGATCCCGACCATGCTCCACCGCGTCGTCCACCATCCGAAGGTGCGCGACTACGATCTCTCGAGCCTGCGCGCGGTCTCCTTCGGCGGCGCGCCGACGCCGCCCGAGACGATCGAGAAGGCGCGCGAGGTGCTCGCCATCGAGCCTTCCTTCGCCAACGCCTACGGTCTGACCGAGACCTCGGGGGTGGCGACGCTGAACGGTGGCAAGGATCTCCTCGGCCGGAAGACCTCGATCGGTCGCCCGATCCCGGTCCTCGACATGAAGATCGTGGGAGACGACGGCCGCGAGCGTGGCCCGGGCGAGCTGGGCGAGCTCTGGATCTACGGCCCGACCGTGACGCCGGGCTACTGGAACCGGCCCGAGGCCACGGCCGAGACGGTGCGCGATGGCTGGCTGCGCACGGGCGACGTCGGCTACCGCGATCGCGAGGGCTTCTGGTTCGTGGTCGATCGCGCGAAGGACATGGTGATCCGCGGCGGCGAGAACGTGTACTGCGTCGAGATCGAGAACTGCCTCGCAGAGCATCCCGAGATCGACGAGGCGGCGGTCGTCGGCGTGCCGGACCCGGAGCTCGGCGAGCGCGTGAAGGCGATCGTGCGCCCCGTGCCCGGCGCGTCCCTCTCGGAGGACGCCGTGCGTCGCCACGTGGCCGCGCACCTCGCGTCCTTCAAGGTGCCGGAGATCGTCGAGTTCACGCACCGCCCCCTGCCGCGCAACCCGGCGGGCAAGCTGCTGAAGAACGTGCTGCGGGGCGCGGGACCGGTCTCGATCGATCCGACCCTGCTCGACGCCTGACTACACCCGCTCCGGCTCCGCCACCTCCCGCGCAAGGGCCGGGGCCGCGTCTCCGTAGCGCCACGTCTCGGCGTTGCCGAGGACGAGGCCCGGGACGAGCACGCGGATCCAGCCGGAGTGGCTGACGAGGGCGACGTGCTCGCGCGCGTGATTCGCCGCGAGCTCGGCGATCGCATCGGTCACGCGCGCCGCGAGCTCGCGCTTCGTCTCTCCGCCGCCGGGCCGCACGTCGAGGTCGCCGGCGCGCAGGCGCGCGAGGTCGTCGGGCCAACGTCGCGCGATCTCGCCGTGGGTGAGGCCGCTCCACTCGCCCACGTCGTGCTCGCGCAGCCGCACGTCGAGGCGCGGCTCCAGCCCGAGCTCCGCGCCGACGATTCGTGCCGTCTCCGCGGCGCGCGCGAGGTCGCTCGCGAGCAGCACCTCGACGCGCAGCGAGGCGAGGCGCGCGGCGAGGCCCCGCGCCTGGTCGTGCCCCCGCGCCGAGAGCCCCGGGTCGGCCTGGCCCTGCCAGCGGCCTTCCGCGTTCCACAGCGATTCCGCGTGGCGGATGAGGAGGAGTCGTCCCTCGAGTGCGCGCACGGCCTCGTCCCGGCTCAGACCTTCGGGAACGCGTCGTGGACCCGCAGGAGGAGCTGCACCAGGCGCAGCATCCCGGGCGAGATCACGGGCTTCCCGCTCGAGAGGATCGCCACGGCGAGGGCGCGCTCGGGATCGGCCCAGTTGAAGATGTTCGTGAAGCCGAGATGCCCGAACGCGTGCGGCGTGCCCGATCCGAACAGCGAGATGAGCTCGCCGCCGAGCATGAAGCCGAGCCCGTAGCGGAGCGGGACGCCGAGCGTCAGGTCGAGCTCCCAGTACGTCTGCTCCGACGTCGCACGGCGCACGGTCCGCGGGCCGAAGATGCGGGTCCCGTCGAGCTCCCCTTCGTTCAGGAGGCATTGGTAGAAGGCCGATGCCTCCTCGGCGGTGCTGATCAGGTTGCCGGCCGGCACGATGCCCGTGCGGAAGGCGGGCTCGTTCGAGATGCGCACCGCCGTCTCGGCGTCGACGCCGAGCGCGCGCCGCAGGAGCGTCGAGAGCGGCGGCGGGAGCGGGAGGCCCGTGAACGCGTCCACGGCCACCTCGGGAAGGTCGGCCGGGGCGACCCCGTAGTTCATCCAGCGGAAGCCCAGCGGGGCCTGGATCTTCTCGTGCAGGACCTGCCGGATGTCCTTGCCGCAGACGCGCCGCACGACCTCGCCCAGCACGAAGCCGCCGGTCACGGCGTGGTAGGCGAGCCTTCGCCCCGCGCGCGAGACCGGCTTCGCCTCGCACAGGATCTGCAGGATCTCCTCGGGCTTCTCGAGCAGGGACGAATCGAGCAAGTGGGGCGGAAGGGTCGGGATCCCGGCCCGGTGACACAGGACGTGGCGCACGGTGATCCACTGCTTCCCGTGGGCCGCGAACTCCGGGATGTAGTCCGCGACGCGATCGTCGAGGTGGAGGAGGCCCTCGTCGTCGAGCCGGTGGATCACCATCGCGGTGACGGCCTTCGACGCCGAGAAGAGGTTGAACGGCGTGGCGGTGGTGGCGAGCGTGCGCGGCGCGTCCGGCGGGCTCCCCGGCTCGTTCCCCGAGCGGTGCCCGATGGCGCGGTGGAGCACGATCTCGCCGTGGCGCCGGATGCAGACCTGGATCGCCGGGTGGAGGCCGCTCCGGTAGAGATCCTCGATCGCGCCCCAGACCGCCTCCACTGCGCCCGTCGCGAGGCCGAGCTCGCGGGCAGGCGTCTCCTCGGCGATCGAGGTCACGTCCTCGAGATGGCGCGGCACGCTGCAGAGGCGGGCGAAGGGCCGCGTCGGGAGCGAGAGCAGGCCGATGGGATCCATGTCGTCAGTGTATCGTCCTCTCATGCCCGGCTCCGCACACCTCCCCTACGCCGAGCGGGTCGCTGCCCTGCCCCGCCTCGGCCTCGGCGTTTCGACGGAGTTCGGCGCGGGGCGCGCCGGGCTCGACCCGCTGGCCCTGCGCCGAGAGCGGGCCGATCTCGTCGGGTTCCTGGAGATCGGCGTCGATCTCGAGCGCGGTCTCGACGCGGACGCGCGCGCCTGGGTAGCCGCCGGCCACCCGACGACGTTCCACTTCCTCGACCTGAACCTCGAGGAGCCCGAGGACCTCGACGACGCGTGGCTGGCCGATGCGTCGGCCCTCGCGCGGGAGATCGGAGCCGCCTGGCTCTGCGGCGACGCCGGGCTGTGGCACGTGGGCCCGCGCGAGCGAGGTCACGGGACGCTCATGCCGCCGATCCTCACCGCGAGCTCCGCGGACGCCGTCGCCGACAGCGTGCAGCGGCTGCGCGAGGCGAGCGGCTTCGAGGTGCTGCCGGAGAATCCGCCGGGCCACGTCTACCTGGGCGACCTCCACCTGCTCGACTACTTCGCCCGCGTCGCGGACCGCGCCGACTGCGGGCTCCTGCTCGACGTGGCGCACCTCGCGATCTACCAGCGCGCGGCGGGCCACGCGCCGCAGGCCGGCCTCGACGCCTTCCCCCTCGAGCGGGTGGTCGAGCTCCACGTCGCGGGCGGGACCGAGTTCGTCCACGCCGGTCGCAGCTTCGTCGATGACGACCACGGTCCGGAGCCGCTGCCCGACACGCTGGCGTTGTTCGATCACGTGGTCGAGCGCGCCCCGAACCTGCGCGCGGTGGTGTTCGAATGCGAGCGCAATTCCCGGGCGGCGGTGCTCCCGACCTTCGAGCGACTCGCCGCACGCCTCGAGGCGACGCGCGGGGCGCGCCGATGACCGACCATCGCCGGCTCCAGCGCACGCTCTTCCGGATGCAGCACGACGCCGACTTCGCGGCGCGGCTGCGCGCAGAGGACGCAGACGCCGTGGCCTCCACGGGCCTCGCTCCAGGCGAGCTCGCGTGGCTTCGCGCGGCCGACCCGCGCGCACTGGCCGCGGATCGCGAGGGTCGGCGCAGCCAGCAGCTCCTCGAGAGCGTGACGAGCGAGTTCGCCCTCACGACCCACCCCGCGGTGGCGAGGACGCTCGCGCCGAGCTGGCCACGGGGCTTCGCGGCGTCGCCCGAGTTCCACGCCGCGGTGTCGGGCGGGACGTCGCTCCCCTTGGCCTTCGGTGTCTTCGCGGCCCGCCGCGCGCGGGAGGCGGGGAGCGTGGGCCTCGCCGCCCTCGCGGCCCTCGAAGGCGAGCTCGCCCGCGCCCGACGGCTGCCCGGATGCAGCGCCGCGCCCGCTCCGGGCTGCGTGGTGCGCTCGCCGGAGGTGTCGCTGCTCGTCCTGCCGCAAGGCAGCTTCGCCCTCGCGACGGCGCTGCGAACGGCCCTCGATGCGGGCGCCGCGCCCGCGCCGAGCGCGCTCCGCGGCCTCCACCCGGAGGCGTCGGAGTGCGTGATGGTCCACGCGCTCGGGCCCGCCCGCGCCCATCGCCTTCGCGAGGCGCGGGCCGAGCGCCTCGAGCCCCTCGTCGCCGACCTCCTGCGTGCCGCCCAGGAGCCCCTCGACGCGGCCGCGCGGCGGCGCTTCGCGGCGCAGCACGGCCTCGACGCCGCCGAGGTCGAGGCGGTCGTCAGCGACTTCGCCGGCGAGGCGGTGCTCGTCGCCGGCTAGGCGCCCCTCGCCCCGCGCACCGGAAGGGAGAGGAGCCCGCGCAGGATCGGGTTCGGGCGGTGCTGCACCGTCTCCGCATCGAGTGCCAGCTCGGGGAAGCGCTCGAGCAAGGCGAGGAACGCCACCTCGGCCTCGAGCCGCGCGAGCGGCGCTCCGACGCAGAAGTGCGTACCGAAGCCGAAGGAGAGGTGGCGGTTGTCGTCCCGGCGCACGTCGAAGCGATCCGGCTCGGGGAACGCCGCCGGATCGCGGTTCGCGGCGCCGATCCCGCAGACGAGCAGCGCGCCCTTGCCGACCGGCGTGCCGCCGATCTCGACGTCCTCCGTCGCGACCCGCACGGTGCCCTGGACGGGGCTGTCGTAGCGCAGCATCTCCTCGATCGCGCTCCGCAGCAGGACCGGCTCGGCGCGCAACGCCGCGAGGGCGTCGGGGTGTCGCAGGAGCGCGAGCGTCCCGTTCCCGATCAGGTTCGTCGTGGTCTCGTGGCCGGCGATCAGCAGCAGGATGGAGGTCGAGAGGAGCTCCGCGTCCGAGAGCGCGTCGCGGTCTTCCTGGGCGAGCACGAGGGCGCTGAGCAGGTCCTCGCGCGGCGCCCGGCGACGCTCGGCGATGACGTCGCGCAGGTAGGCCGAGAGCGGCTCGAAGCCGCGCAGGAAGCGCGTCGTGTCGGGCCCCTCCGCCGCGACGTTGCTCGCCATCGAGACCATCTCCGCGGCCCAGGCGCGGAACTTCGGGTGGTCCTCCGCCGGCACGCCGAGGAGCTCGGCGATCACGATCGCGGGAAGCGGCTGGGCGAGGTCGCGAATCACGTCGAGGCGTCCGCCCGCGACCGCCGACGCGAGGAGCTCGTCGGCGATCGCCTCGATGCGCGCTCGCAGGCCCGCGACACGACGCGGTGTGAACGCCTTGTTCACGAGCCCGCGGACGCGCGTGTGGTCCGGAGGGTCCATCGTGAGGAGGCTCCGGAGCAGGCTTCCCCCATCGAGGAGCTCTCGGGGGAGGCGCTCGAGGTTGCGCGCGACGGCGTCGGAGCGCCGGCGGTCGGCCGAGAAGCGGGATTCCTTCAGCACGTGCTGCACGTCGGCGTGGCGCGTGAGGAGGAAGATGCCGGCGCCGACGTCGGCCGGGACGGGCAACTTCAACACCGGGCTGTTCCGACGCAGCGTCGCGTAGAGCGGATAGGGGTCCTCGAGGAAGGCGGGGCCGAGGAGGCCGGGCAGGCCGCCGCTCGGGGCGGCGGGCGCCGACTGCGGCGCGGACGGGCCGGGCGGGAGGGGCTCCGAAGGGGTCATCGCATCCTCCGAGGTCGGGGCACGCTGGAGTCAGTTTACAATGACCGACCAGTCGGTCACAATACTTTCGATGCCGAGGATCGCTGCCGCCGAGCGCCACGCCCATGGGGAGACCCGCCGGGCCCAGATCCTCGACGCGGCCCTCCGGCTGTGGATGCGACAGGGCTTCCACGCCACCCCGGTGGACGCCGTCGCGCGCGAGGCCGGCGTCGCGAAGGGCACGATCTACCTCTACTTCCCCACCAAGGAGGCGATGCTCGCGGCGCTCGTCGATCGCCATTCCCTGCTGCCCGCGATCGAGGAGCTGACGCAGCGGCTCGGAGACGTCCCGCCGGAGCGCGCGATCCCCTTGATCGCGTCGGAGCTGTGGCAGCGCCTCAAGGAGCGCGCCCCCCTGATCGCCCTCCTGATGCGCGAGGTCTCCTTCCGGCCCGAGCACGCGCGCATCTTCCTCGAGCGCGTGGTGCTGCCCGCGAATCGGCGGTTCGCCGCCTACCTCGACCGCTTCGTCGAGCGCGGGGTGCTTCGTCCGTGCGACACCTTCGCCGCGGGCCGCGTCTTCCTCGGCATGCTCGTGATGTTCGTGCTGAGCCAGGAGGTGCTGGGCGGCGCGGCGCTGCGCCCGATCGACGACGAGACGGTCGTCGAGACCGCGGCGCAGGTCTTCCTGCGAGGCGTGCTCGCCGCCCGCGAGGCGAGCTGAGTCGATGGCACCGGAAGCCCTCCGACGCTGGGCGCCCTATCGCGCCAGCCGCTTCGCGCGCGTCGTGGGTCCTGCGCTGCTCCGCTACCGCAGGCTCGAGGCGCGCGACGCGCGGCGCGGCGCCACCGACGAGGCCGCCTGGGCGCGCGCCCACGACCGCACGGCTCGCGGCTTCGCTGCTCTCGGTGAGGACCTCGGCGGCCTCTTCGTGAAGCTCTGCCAGGTCGCGGGCGCCCGGGCCGACGTGTTCCCGCCCGTCTTCCTTCGGGAGCTCGGACGCTTCCACGATCGTGTGACGCCGCGCCCGTTCGCTGCGCTCGCGCCCGCCGTCGAGCGCGAGCTGGGGCAGCCGCTCCAGGCCCTCTTCCCGCGCGTCGATCGGGCTCCGCTCGCGGCGGCGTCCCTCGCGCAGGTGCATCGCGCGTGGCTGCGCTCGGGCGAGGCCGTCGTCCTGAAGATCCAGTACCCCGAGGCGGAGCGGCTCTACGCGAGAGATCTCGCCCAGGTCCGGCGGGCCGTGGCGCTGGCCTCGCGCCTCGTGCGCGGCTTCGCCGTCGGCGGCGCGATCCGGGAGGTGGCGCACTTCGTCGGCCTCGAGCTCGACTTCGCACGGGAGGCGGAGTCGACCGAGCGTGTGAGCGCCGCCTTCGCCGACGATCCGGACGTGCGCGTTCCGCGCGTGCACCGGGCGCTCTCGACGCCGCGTCTCCTCGTCCTCGAGCACCTCGAGGGCCGGCCGATCCTCGACGTCGCTCGCGACCCTGCCACGAACGACCTCGCGCGCGCCGCCCTCGCGGACCGCATCGCGCGGATCTACCGGCGCATGATCTTCGAGCACGGCTTCTTCCACGGCGATCCCCATCCCGGGAACCTGCTGGTGCTGCCCGACGGTCGGATCGGACTCCTCGACTTCGGGCTCGCGAAGGCGCTGCCCGAGGGCTTCGCGCACGCGCTCGTGGGGATGTTCGAGGCCGCGCTGCGCGGAGACCGCTCGCGGGCGATCGAGGCGGCACGCGCTCTGGGCTTCGCCCTCGACCGCGGCGACCCCGACGCGTTCGTGCGTCTGCTCGGCATCGCGCTCGGCGCGCGTCACCAGCTCGACGACCTGCGCGCGGCCGTGGGCGCGAGCGCCCTCGACGCGGTCCCGGCGGACGTCGCTCTCGTGATCCGCACGCTCGTGCTGCTGAACGGCCTCTCGGAGCGCCTGGCGCCCGGCGAGCGCCGCATCGCGCGCGCGCTCGTCACGGGCGCCGCCGCGCCGCAGGAGCGGCCGGTCCGAGAGGCCGATCTCCCCTCCCCGCCCGCTGCGCCCACGGGCCCTCCGCCGGAGCGACTCCATGCCTGAGCTCGTGCTCCTCTTCTTCGTCTGGATCTTCGTGCTGGCCCGCTGGCCGCTTCGCGGAGACGGATGGTCCTAGCGGCGGATCGGCGAAGCGAGGCTTTGCGAACGACACGCGGCCGGGATACGGTGCCGCCGATGAGAAGCGCGCCGCGCACCTCGAGACGCCTGCGGGTCGGGCTCCGCCTCGCGCTCCTCGCCTTCGCGCTCCAGCTCGTCGCGCCCACGCTCCACGCGATCGCCCTCGGCGGCGCGGCGCCCGCGAGCTCGCACCGGGACGCAGGCTTCGCGCGGGGCTGCGCGCCGGTCGCGCCGCACGAGAGCCACGGCTGCGCGATCTGCGCGAGCGTGGCCCAGCGTGCGTCCGGCATCACGACGCCCGGCGCCCCGACGCACATCCTCCTGCTCGCATCGGCGCCGCTCTCGTCGCCCGACGAAGGATCGGCACCGACCGCGCCGCCCTTCTCGCCCGCCGCTCCCCGCGCGCCGCCCACGGACTCGTCCCGCCCGCTCTCCTGATCCCGGAGCCGGTCGGCCGCAGCCGACCGCCTCGACGAGTCCGTCACCGGCCTGCGTCGCCCTTCGAGACGCCGCAGGCCCGCGAGGCCGCGAGGCCTCGGGAGGCATCTTTCCATGTCGAACTCCGCCCGCTCGCGGGCGCAAGCGCGCGCGCGCGCCTCGTGCGCTGCGCTCGCGGTCCCGCTCGCGCTCCTCGTCGGCGGCGGCCATGCCGCCGCCGAGACCGCCACCGAGCACACCCTCCGCCAGGAGCTCGAGGCCACGAAGGCCGAGCTCGCGACCACGAAGCAGGAGCTCGGCGAGACGCGCCGTGCGCTCTCGGACCTGAGCCAGCGGGTCGACGCGATCCAGGGAAGCGTGGCTCCGTCGCCCGCAGCAGCGGCCGGCGCGACGACCCGCCTCGCACCGGTGAACGCCGACAACCCGGCGATCAGCTTCGTCGTCGACACCCGGGGCTTCTCGAACACCGAGGGCGGCGGCGCGGGCTTCGACCTGGCCAACGGCGAGCTCTTCATCTCCGCGCCGATCGACCCGTTCCTGAGGGGCTACGCGTCGATCAACGGCACGAGCGGCGAGGGCTTCGACCTCGAGGAGGCCGCGCTGATCACGACGGCGTTGCCCGGCAATCTCACCGTGAAGGGCGGACGCTTCTTCGCCGACGTCGGCCGCTTCCCGCACTGGCACGACGAGGCCCTGCCCTTCGCGTACCGGCCGCTCTCGATCGACCGGCTGATCGGAGGCGAGTCGCGTGCCGAGGGCGCCGAAGTGACCTGGCTCGCGCCGACGGAGACGTTCCTGCAGATCCATGGCGGCGTCTACAACGAGATCGGCGAGCCCGAGGGCGTGACGTCCGAAGGGCCCTTCGGAAACCAGTCCTGGAGCCAGCTCACGTACCTCGCGCATCCGAGCACGTACTTCGAGCTCACCGATCGCGCGAGCCTCGAGCTCGGCGGCACCTGGTTCCAGCAGCCCCACGACACGGACCGCCGTGTGCTCGGCGTCGACGTCACGTTCCGGGACCAGCCTGGGACGGGCGAGGTGTACAACGGCACGACGGTCGGCGCCGAGTGGTACTGGAGCAAGGCGCGCGGACAGGATGCGAATCCCCTGCTCGACCCGGCCACCGGCCAGCCGGCCTTCGATGCCAACGGCAACGAGGTCTTCGGCCACAGCGTCTTCACCCGCGTCGGTGGCTATGGCTATTTCGAGACCTTCTTCGCGCGACGCTTCTCCGCAGGAGCGGTCTTCGACTACTCCCAGGCGCCTGCCGGGGCCGCCGACCTGACGAAGACGTACTCCGCCTTCCTGACCTGGATGCCCTCGGAGTTCCAGCGCCTGCGCGCGCAGATCGACCAGATCGTCGAGACGGGCAACCAGAACGACCAGCGCTTCACCATCCAGTGGACCGCCTTCATCGGGAGTCACAGCCATGGCTTCACTTCCCACTAGGCCTCGCCTTCTCCCCGTCTTCCTCGTCCCGCTCGCGCTCCTCACGCTGCTCGGCGCGTCGCCTGCGGCTGCTGCGCTGCGGGTGGTCGCGACGTTCCCGGACGTCGCGGACATGACCCGCCAGATCGGCGGCGAGCGCGTGTCCGTCGAGACGCTCGCGGGGAGCGACCAGGACCCGCATCGCGTCCCGATGAAGCCGAGCTTCGTGACGAAGCTCAACCGCGCCGACGCGCTCGTCGTGATCGGCCTCGGTCTCGAGCACGGCTTCCTGCCGGGCCTGCTCGAGGCCGCGGCCAACCCGAAGATCGCGCCCGGCTCGCCGGCCTACATCGACGCCTCGCTCTACGTGCCCGTGCTCGAGGTGCCGACGAGCCAGAACCGGAGCCAGGGCGAGCTGCACCCCCTCGGCAACCCGCACTTCAACCTGGATCCGGTGCGCGGGAAAGACATGGCGCGGGCGATCGCCGAGGGCCTGGCGCGGGTCGATCCCGCAGGCGCGCCGCAGTACGAGGAAGGGCTCAGGCAGTACGAGGCCCTGCTCGACCGGCGGATCGCGGAGTGGGCCGCCATGGCAGCGCCGCTCAAGGGCCTGAAGCTCATCTCCTATCACCCGGATCTCGTGTACCTCGCCCAGCGCTACGGCCTCGACGTGGTCGATACGATCGAGCTCAGGCCGGGGGTGCCCGCGACCCCCGGCCACGTCGAGGAACTCGTCGCGCGCATGAAGGCGGAGAACGTCCATGTGGTGGCGCGGGAGGTCACCTACGATCCGGGCCTCGCGAGCTCGATCGCCGAGCGCACGGGCGCGACCGTCGTGTCCTACTCCGTGCTGACCGGGGGGCTTCCCGGCACGAAGAGCTACGTCGACTTCGTCGACGCGAACCTGCGTGCGCTCGTCGCCGTGGCAGGGAGCCATTGATCGATGGACGAGGTGCTGCTTCGGCTGGAGGGCGCATGGATCGGCTACGGAGGCCGCGCGGTCGTCCGCGCGGCCTCCCTCCCGCTCCGGCGCCAGGAGTTCGTCGTGATCGCGGGACCGAACGGGAGCGGCAAGACGACGCTCCTGCGCGCCCTGGCCGGGCTGCAGCCCCTGCTGGGCGGGACGCTCCGCATGCATGCGGGCGCGCGGGTCGGCTACGTGCCGCAGCGCGAGCGGATCGACCCGCTCGTGCCCCTGCGTGCCGAGCACGTGGCGGCGCTCGGCCTCTACGGCGAGCTGCGTCCCTGGCAGCTCGCCGGTCGACCGGAGCGCGCCCGCGTGCACGAAGCGCTCGTGCGCTGCCACGCGGCCGATCTCGCGCGGCGGCCGTGGCGCGTGCTCTCCGCCGGCCAACGCCAGCGCGTGTTGATCGCCCGCGCGCTCGTGGCCCGGCCCGACGTGCTCCTGCTCGACGAGCCGACGGCGGGCCTCGACCCGGCGACCGAGCTCGAGATCGTGGCGATGCTCGACGACCTGCGCGACCGCGAGGGGATGGCAATCTGCATGGTCACCCACCAGCTCGAGCCCCTGGTCGGGCGCGCTACGCGCGTGCTGCGGGTCGAGAAGGGCGAGGTCACGTCCGAGACGAGAGCGGCATGAGCGACGCGCTTCCCTACTACCTCTCGTCGGAGTTCCTGTTCCGGAACGCGCTCGGCGGCGGCCTGCTCGTCGGCGTCGTATGCGCGGTGCTCGGCGTCTACGTGGTGCTGCGACGGCTCGAGCTCCTCGGCGTCGCGCTTCCCCAGGCGAGCGCGGCGGGCATCGCCCTCTCGTTCTGGGCCTCGGGCCACTCCCATGCGGTCACCCACGAAGGCCACGGCGTGGCGCTCCTCGGCGCGCTCGGCGGCGCCTTCGGATGTCTCCTCCTTCTCGCCCTGGTGCGACGCTCGCCGCTGCCGCCCGAGTCCCGCGTCGCCGCGCTCTATGCGCTGGCCTCCGCCGCGACGATCCTCTTCATCGCGAGCAACCCCGCCGGCGACGTCGAGCTCACGAGCTTGTTTCGCGGCGACCTCCTGTCGATCTCGGATCGCGATCTCGCGCGCCTCGTCTTCCTGGCGACGGGCGTCGGTGTCGTCTTCTTCGCGTTCCGGCGCGAGATCCTGCTGGCCTCGGTCGATCCGGAGTTCGCACGCACCCTCGGCAAGGATCCAGCGCGGGCCGACGCGCTGCTGTACGCGCTCCTCGGCGTCGCGATCTCCCTCGGCGTGATGTGCGCCGGGCCCCTCGTGGTCTTCGGATTCTTGACGCTCCCTGCCCTCGCCGCGCTCCGGGTGGCGCCGACGCTCGCCATCGCCTTTGCAATCGCCGCCGCGATCGCCGTCGGGGCGTCGCTCGGCGGCTTCTTCCTCGCCTACCGCCTCGACCTTCCGGCCGGCCCCGTCGAGATCGTGGCGTCGGCGCTGCCCTGGGCCGTGATCGTGGCCGCGAGCACCGTACGCGGGCGCAGGGCGGCACGCCTCGCGACGCTCGCCGTGGCGCTCGCGGCCCTCCTCGGCGCCGGGCCCCTCGGCTGCGCGAGACTCCTCGGCGATGGCGCAGCGGCCCAGACACCCCCGGACCCCGCGCTGCGCGGCAGCTTCCCTGCCCTCGCCCCGGGAGCCTCCGTCGCCGTGCTCCCGGTGCGGAACGAGACGGGCGAGCCGCTCCGGCTCGCCGCTCCGAATCCTCTCGCCGACCTGCGCCGCGCCGTCGGCGACCCCTTCGCACCGCCGAGCGCCACCGTGCCCGACGCGCTCACGACGATCACGGCCGCGGAGCTCTCGCGCCGCGGCGTTCCCGTGCGGGCTCCGGAAGACGTGCGCCGCGCGTTCCCGAGCGCACCGGCTGCGGCGCCCGCCGCGGTCGTGACCGCGCGCTCGGCCGGGATCGCGGGGCCGCTCCTCGTCTCGACCCTGCGCCGCTATCGCTTCGGAGAGAGCAAGCTCCTCCTCGTCCACCTCGACCTCGAGCTCCTCGACGTGGACGAAGGCCGCCTCCTCTGGAGCGGCTCGGCACGCAGGCCGATTCCGCTCCAGGCCGCCCTCACCGACACCGAGGTGCTGATCGACGCGGCGAAGCCCCTGTTCGACGAGGCGCTCGGCACGCGCTGACCTACTCACAGAGGCGCGCCTCGATCGTCTCCGCCAGCGCGCCGAAGGCGCGCGCACGATGGGAGATCCGGTTCTTCTCGTCCGCGGCGAGCTCCGCCATCGAGCGCGCGAAGCCCTCGGGCTGGAAGACGGGGTCGTAGCCGAAGCCGCCCTGCCCGCGCGGGGCCTCGAGGATCCGCCCCGCGCACTCGCCGCGGGCCGTGACGGCGTCGCCATCCGGTGTCGCGAGGGCCGCGACGCAGACGAATCGAGCGCCGCGGCGCGCGGCCGCGACGCCAGCCAGCGCTTCGAGCAGGCGGGCGCAGCGCTGGCCGTCGTCGAGACCCGGCCCGCCGAAGCGCGCCGAGAGCGGCCCCGGCGCGAAGCCGAGCGTCTCCACCTCGAGGCCCGAGTCGTCGCCCACGGCGAGCCGTCCCGTCGCGCGCGCGGCGGCGAGCGCCTTCGCCACGGCGTTCGGGGCATAGGCGTCTCCCTCCGGCGGAAGCGTCGTGGCAGGGAAGTCGGCGAGCGAGCGCAGGCGCACGCCGAGCCGGTCGAGGCGGACGCCGAGGATGGCGCGGAGCTCTTCGAGCTTTCCGCGGTTGCTGCTCGCGAGGACGAGCTCGCGCGGCCAGCGCCTCACGCGCGCGCGAAGGCCTCCGCGAGGGCGGCCTTCTGGATGCGAGTCAGCTCCGCGACGCCCGCGCGCGCGAGCTTCGTGAGATCGTCGAGCTGCTCCGCCGAGAACGTCCCGGTCTCGGCCGTGCCCTGCACCTCGACGAACTGTCCGCGCCCCGTCAGCACGACGTTCATGTCGACCTCGGCGCGGGCGTCCTCGACGTAGGGCAGGTCGAGCACGATCGTGCCGTCGACGATGCCGACGGAGACGGCCGCCACCGAGTCGCGCAGCGGCGAGCGCGCGAGGAGGCCGCGGGTCTCGAGGCGCCGCACCGCGAGGGCCAGCGCGACGTAGGCCCCACAGATCGCGGCCGTGCGTGTGCCGCCATCGGCCTGGAGCACGTCGCAGTCGACCCAGAGCGTACGCTCGCCGAGCGCCGCGAGCTCGACGATGGCGCGCAGGCTCCGCCCGACGAGGCGCTGGATCTCCTGCGTGCGCCCCGACTGCCGGCCGCGGGAGGCCTCGCGCTCCGTGCGCCGATCGGTCGACCCCGGCAGGAGCGAGTACTCGGCGGTGACCCAGCCCTTGCCCGAGCCGAGGAGGAAGCGCGGCACGCCGGGCTCCTCGCTCACCGTGCACAGCACCTTCGTCTTGCCGGCCTCCCAGAGCACCGAGCCCAGCGGGTTCTCGGTGAAGTCGAGCGTGTAGCGGACCGGGCGCAACGCGTCGGGGCTGCGCCCGTCGGCGCGGCGGAAGGCTTGGGTGGCAGGCGACGTCATGCGGGCTCTCCTCCGCCGGCGCGCTCAGGAGCCGGTGCCCGCATCGGCGGGGCCCTGATCGTGGCCGCGGACGCGCTTCCCGTCGAGGCCGTCCCGCGCATCGAGGCCGCGTCGCGCGTCGTGACGCCGGCGGAACTCCCGCACCGCGTCCGCCAGCACGGCGGCGATCTGCGCCTGGCGCTCCGGGCGCCCGAGGCTGCGCTCCTCGCCCTGGTTGGTGATGAACCCGATCTCGACCAGCGTCGCCGGCATCTGCACGTGGAGCAGCACGAGGAACGGCGCCTGCTTCACGCCCCGCGAGGGCGCTGCGTCGATCGCGGCGAGGCGGGCGTGGGCGAGACGCGCGAACTCGCCGGAGCCCGCCAGGTGCTCGGTGTGGACGAGGTCGCCGAGCAGCGCGAGGAGCGGATCGCTCGCGCCCGTCTGGGGCGCCGCCGCAGCGCCGAACGCCGCGTTCTCTCGCTCGGCCACGCGTCCCGCCGCTTCGTCGCTCGCCCGCAGCGCGGGGAAGAACGTCTCGATGCCGCGGGCCACCGGGCTCGGCGCGGCGTTCGCGTGGATCGAGAGGAAGAGATCGGCATCGAGGGCGTTGGCCTCGCTCGCCCGCTCGGCCAGCGCCACGGCGCGATCGTCCTCGCGCGTCATCGCCACGCGCAGCCCGTCGCCGCGCAGGAGCTCCGCGAGCCGGAGCGCCACGCCGAGCACGACGTCCTTCTCGCGCACGCCGTCGGGCCCGACGGCACCGAGGTCTTCGCCGCCGTGGCCCGGATCGATCACGACCGTGTCGAAGCGATCCATCGTGTCGGGCACGCCGACGTCGCGCTCCGAGTCGTCGCCCGCGGCGGACTCGGCGCGGGCGGAGGGCGACCCCGCGAGGGCGAGCGCGAGCAGGCCCACGAGGCCGCCGTGCGCCAGGACGCTCCGGACACGCATCGCTCCCCCCTTCGTGTCGCGGCGCGACGGTATCACCCGTCGCCGGGCTCGTCCGGCACGCCGAACTCCTTCAGGCGGCGCCAGAGCGTGGTGGTCGAGATCTGGAGCAGCGCGGCCGCCCGCCGCCGGCTGCCGCCGACGCGCGCGAGCGTCTCGAGGATGTGTCGGCGCTCGACGTCCTCGAGGCTCTCGACCGGGAGGCGCGACGCGAGCTCGCCGGTGGGGGCGCCGTCCTGGAGGCGGGGCGGGAGATCCTGGATGCCGAGCTTCGCGCCGCGACACAGGGCCACGCCGCGCTCGATGGTGTTCTCGAGCTCGCGCACGTTTCCGGGCCAGGCATAGGCCTCGAGGCGCGCCAGTGCCTCGGGCTCGATCGCGCTCACGGTCTTGCCGAGGCGCCCGGCGAAGCGGGCGAGGAAGTGCTCCGCGAGGAGCGCCACGTCCTCGCGTCGCTCGCGCAGAGGCGGGACGTGGATCGGGATCACCGCGAGGCGGTAGTAGAGGTCCTGCCGGAACCGGCCGGCCGCGACCTCGCGCTCGAGGTCCTTGTTCGTGGCCGTCACGAGACGCACGTCCACCGTTCGCGTGCTCTCTCCGCCGACCGCGCGGATCTCGCCCGTCTGCAGGAAGCGCAGGAGCTTCGCCTGCATCGAGTGCGGCATCTCCGCCACCTCGTCGAGGAAGACCGTGCCGCCGTGGGCCGCCTCGAGCAGGCCCTGCTTGTTCGCCGAGGCTCCCGTGAAGGCGCCGCGGCGGTGTCCGAAGAGCTCGCTCTCGAGGAGCGTCTCCGGGAACGCGGCGGAGTTCAAGGCGCAGAAGACGCGCGCGCTTCGCCGCGATGCGAGGTGGATCGTTCGCCCGACGAGCTCCTTGCCGGTGCCCGTCTCGCCCGTGACGAGCACCGTGCTGTCCGTGGCGGCGACGCGCTGCGCGAGCTCGAGGACCGCACGCAGCGCGGGCGATCGTCCCACGATCGCTCCCCGCGGCGCGGGCTCTTCGGCCGCGGGCGCCGGCTCGGCGTGCGTCGGGTCGGTCGCCTCCGCCTTGCGCTCGACCGCGCGGCCCACCTCCGCCACGAGCGCGGCGTCGGCGATCGGCAGGCGCAGGTAGTGGCTCGCACCGCGCTGCATGGCATCGACGGCGTCCTCGATCGACCCGGCCTGCGTGACGACGAGCACCGCCGCGTCGCCCTGGCGTTGCTTCACCGCCGCGAGGAGCGCAAGGCCGCTTCCGTCCTCGAGCGCGTCCGCGGTGACGACGGCGTCGAAGCGCTCGTCGCGCAGCGCGGCGACCGCCTCGGCGAGGCTCGCGACCGTCTCGGCCTCGTGCCCTGCGCGGCGCAGGGCGATCGCCATCCCGGCGCGCAGGGAGCGCTCGCCGTGCGCGATCAGCACGCGGGCCATGCGCCAGGCTCCTTCACGCGGCGACGCTCTCGCGCGCCGCGCGCCGCGCGAGCACCTCGCCGAGGGCCTGCGCGATCGCGGCGGCGGAGGCGAGGAGCTCGGGCCGATCGAGGAGGGCATCGTCCGAGACGAGCTGCAGCACGCCGAGGCTCCGGCCGCCGCGCCGTACCGCCGCGAGGAGGACCGTCCCCGCGCCCCGCCTCGCCCGGCGCCCGAGCACGATCGGCGTGCGCGCGACGCGCGCGTGGGCGAGGGAGGCGAGCTCGTCGTCGTCGAGCTCGTCGAGCAGCCGGACGTCCGGCCGTCCCGGACCCGCGACGGAGACGTGCAGGACCTCGGCGCGCTCGTCGTAGAACGAGGCGTCCGCGCCCGGCGCGAGGGCGGCGAGGACGGTGCACGCCATGTGGCGCGCCGCCGTCCCCGTATCCGCCGCGGCGAGCGCGCGGAGCGCTTCGTCGAGCCACGCGCCGCGCGCGCAGGCTGCGCGCTCCTCGTCCTCGCGAAGCGCCTCACCCGTGCCGTCGACACCGCCGGCGAGGGCGCCGGCGAGGGCGCCGACGAGGGCGCGCAGCGCGACGGGATCCCACGGCTTGGACAGGCAGCGCGCGACACCGGCCCGCGACACCTCGTCGGGATCGAGGGTCCCATCGGTGTGGCCCGTGATGAGGACGCGTTTCGCGGGCAGGCCGCGCGCGTGGCAGCGTGCGAGGAGCTCGAGCCCGGTGACGCCCGGGAGCCCCTGGTCTGCGAGGACGACGTCCACCGCGTGGCGCGCGAGCAGCCGCTCGGCCTCCTCCGCGCATGCCGCGAGGAGGACGCGCCCCACGCTGCGGCGCAACGTTCGCGCGAGGGCGCTGCGCACGTAGGGCTCGTCGTCCACCACGAGCACCGTGGCCGCGCGGGCGACGGTCGCCTCCGTCGCCGAGGTCTCCGCAGGATCGACCCGCCCCACCCGTTCGCTTCGATCTGAAACGTCCCGCATTCCCCCGGGCTCCCTCCGGACGCGCGGCCGCGGGCGTCCGTCCCCTCGATCGGTCGGAGGCGCAGGGGCTTGAGTCGTGTCGCGAGACGACTGCGCGAAGCTGCCGGGGAGCGGGCGTCACGAGATGGAACGGCGCGTTTCAGACCGCGTCGGGCCCGCCCTCCGCGGGCGGCGCGGCCCGCGCGCGCTCGATTTCCCGGCGCGCCGCGCGGACGGATCGCCCGTGGAGCGCCAGGAGCTCGCCGAGCGTCGCGAGGCCCGCCCGCTCGCGAGCGCGGCGCAAGAGCAGGAGGAGCAGCTCGGCCGTGGCCTCTGCGTCGCCCAGGGCGCGGTGGCGGGCGCGATTCTCGATCTCGAAGCGCGCGCAGAGGGCATCGAGGCCGTGGCGCGACATCTCGGGAACGAGCCTGCGCGAGAGACGCCGCGTGCAGAGGACAGGGCGCGCGAGAGGCGGAAGGCCGCAGAGCGCCAGGGCACGGCGGACGAAGCCCTCGTCGAACGGCGCATTGTGGGCCACGAAGGGCGCACCCGGCACGCGATCGAGCCACTCCGAGAAGGCGCGCATCGCCGGCCCGAGGGTCGGGGCGCCGGCCACCATCCCGTCCCGGATCCCGGTCAGCACCTGGATCGAGAGCGGGATCGGCTGGAGCGGGTTCACGAGCGTCTGGTAGCGCTCGACCACGCAGCCGCCCGAGATCCGCACCGCGCCGATCTCGAGGATCGTGCTGCCCGCCCCCGCGCTCCCCGTGGTCTCGAGGTCGACGACAAAGAGGTCCGCAGCCTCGAGGGGCATCGTGAGGAGCCACTCGGGGGGCGCGGTCGCGGGCTCGAGCAGGCACGCGGCGCGGGGCCCCGAGAACGGATCGGGCAGCGTCGTGGGATCGGCGCCGAGGGCGGCCGCCACGATGCGACGGGCGACGTCCACGGGCGGCTCCGCCTCGAGCGCGAGGAGCCGCGCGGCGAGGGCCGACAGCGCGAGGGGCGGGCCGCCGTCGCGGCGCAGCACGGCGAGCGTTCGTTCGAGCGGCGAGCTCGAAGGCACAGGCGACTTCGGGGCAGCCAAGCGCTCCGACCGACGGCGAGGAAGAGAATCGCAATCCGGGGGCCGATCTACGAAACCACGGCGCGGCACGCGGGTCAACTCGTCGACCGGAGAGGAGGGAACCGGCGCACGGCGGCGGCGTCTCTTACGATGACGGAGATGCTGCGCACGCCGCTCCACCGCCTTCGAGTCCTGCTCGGCGGAATCGCCGCAGGGGCGGGCATCCTCGTCGGCGCGGCGCCCGCCGGGTCGCAGACGCTCCCCGCCGTCACGCGGCCGAGCTTCCAGCTTGGGAAGGAGACGCGCACGGCGGGCGTGGCCTTCTTCATCTCGCTGCCCGAAGACGTCCCCTCCCCGGTGCGCGCCGCGGCGCTCACCACGGCCCACGGCTTCGATCTCTCGGAGCTCGTGCGGGCGCAGGAAGTGGTCTTCACCACGGCCCGCACGAAGCAACGCGCCTCGGTCTCGAGCCGGCTGCTCGGAGCGCCGGGGCGACCCTACAACTCACCGGGCGCCACGGTGCGCGACGACTACCTGCTCTTCGCGCTCGATCTCGCACCGACCGGCGCGCGAATCCTGGAGCTCGACTCCCGTCCCTTCCCGGCGCCGGAGACGCGTGTGCAGATCCTCGGCATCCCCCACGCGGTGGCACAGGACGAGGACGACGTCTTCGGCGAGGTCGTGGGCGTCGGGAAGGAGGAGATCGAGGTCGATCTCGACGCGCCGGTCGATCTGCGGGGCTGGGGTGGCGCGCCCGTCCTCGACTACGAGACGAAGAAGGTGATCGGCCTCGTCCAGGCGGCGCGGCCGGTGGGACCCACGATCCGCCTCTCGATCTCGCCCCTCGGCGGCATTCGTGAGGCCCTGGCCGCTCCTCTCGAGGGCGGGAGCGGTCGCGCCTTCGCGCGCTTCGAGGGCACCCTGCAGCCGCCGACGACGATCGCCTCCGCGCCGGGCGCCGAGGACGCGGCGACGCGCGGAAGCGCGCCGCACACCCGCGCGCCCGCCGCCTCGGCCCCCGCGGCGGCCAGGACGGCGTCGCCCGGCGGAGCCGCGGCGCCGATCCGTACTGCGAGCGTCGAGCCCGACGACGTCGGGCCCATCGGGACGTCGGAGGTCCCGCTCCGACCCGAAGGGAAGAGCCTCCTGCCGGCGACGGCGGCCGACATCGAGGCGGTCCACCTCCAGCTTGCCGTCGACGCGCCGACGGAGGGCGAGGTGGTCGGCGACGACAAGGGGGCGTTCGTCACGGGACGCGCCCTCGCCCTCGCGGGCGAGATGAAGCGCTTCGACGTCGTGTTCGTGATCGATACCTCGGGCTCGACCGCCGAGCCCTCGGGAGCGGACATCGACGGCAACGGCACGGTCGGCAAGCACACGCTCGGCGGCATCGGCTCGATCTTCGGAACGGGCAGCACCGACGCGGGCGACTCGGTCCTGGCCGCGGAGGTGATGTCGGCGCGCAAGCTCCTCGAGGGCCTCGACTCGAGGAACACCCGCGTCGGGCTCGTCACCTTCGCGGGCGACCCGCCCAACGAGGGCGGCTTCGTGATCGGCAGCCGCGGCCACGGCGCTCCGGCGATCACCGAGGAGCCCCTGACCACGGACTACGGGCGCATCCGCAAGGCGCTCGATCGCGTGCTCGTGCGCGGGCCGGACGGGATGACCCACATCGCAGCGGGCCTCGACCAGGCCACGATCGAGCTGCTCGGCCTCCAGGGCGCCCTGTCGAAGAAGGATCCCAAGAGCGAGAAGATCGTGCTCTTCCTCACGGATGGTCAGCCGACCCTGCCCTTCTACGGGGCCGAGGGAGAGAACGTCCGCGCGGCGCTGCGTGCCGCGGAGCGGGCGAGACGAGCCGGCATCCGGGTCAACACCTTCGCCCTCGGCGAGGAGGCCTTGCAGGGGCCGGTGACGGTCGTCGAGATGGCCGCCCGCACGAAGGGCTACTTCACGCCGGTCCGAACCCCGGGCGACATCGTCGACGTGATGGAGCACGTGAGCTTCGCGAACCTCGAGTCGGTGACGGTGCGCAACGCCAGCACCGGCGTCGCCGCCGACGTGAGCCTCGCCAACGCCGATGGCACCTTCGGCGCGCTGGTGCCCCTGCAGCCGGGCAAGAACCACCTCGAGGTGACGGCGAAGGCGGCGGGCGGCCTCACGGAGACGCGCCAGGTCACCGTGACCTACGTGCCCGGCACCCCGAGCCCGCCCCTTCCGAGAGAGCTCGTCGCGATGCGCAATCGGCTGCTCGAGCAGAAGCTGATCGAGCTGCGACGCGGGAACGCCGAGAGCGAGCAGGCGCGGATCGACGAGAAGCGCAAGGAGCTCGACCTCGAGATCCAGCGCGAGCGAGCGGCGGCCCAGGATCGGGCGGCGCAGCAGCGCAAGGAGCTCGACATCGACGTGCTGCGCGAGCCGCCGGCGGCGACCGGCGCTTCGAGGAACTAGCGCGCGCCCGCCGGGCGCCAGAGGCCGCTCGCGATCCGCCGGGCGGCAGGCGGCATCTCGGCCACCACGTACACCGCGCAGGCGATGCGACTCCCGTCGGCGAGGCGCGCCTCGCACGAGGTGCGCACGAACAGGCTCCGCTCGGGGGCAGCGGGATCGAAGCCCTCGTAGCGGTCGAGGGCGGGAAGGCGCGCGGCGAGGTCGGGCACCCAAAACACCTCGCCCTGGATCTCGTCGCCGGCCTCGCCTTCGAGGCGCGCTCCCGGATAGGCGCCGAGGTCGTACAGCCGGCCCGGGATGCGGGCGGCGCCGAGGCTGCGGGCGCCGTCGAGCAGCCGAGCGACGGGCGCCGGCGCGAGGCCCGGCCGGAGGGTGCCGTAGACGAAGAGGTGGCCTTCGGTCACTCAGCGCGCGGGAGGGGAGCCGGGATCGGGGGCCCGCCCGGCGGGAGCGGCAGCTCGCTCACGCGCAGCCGCCGCAGGGCGCGATCGTGCGTCCCCTTCGCGCGCTTGCGCTTCCATGCCTGGAAGCGGTCGTGGGCCTTCGGGCGCTTCGTGCGGAGCCAGTCGAGGAACTGCGCCGCGCTCTCGAACAGGAGCTTGTCGGCGGGATCGTCCTTCACGTGCACCTCGCACTCGCGCCAGTCGAAGTCGCGGCAGATGTCGGGTCGGCGCTCGTAGATCCCGCACAGGCCCTGGGGCGTCAGGTTCTGGCAGCGGGCGTCGAACTTCACGAACCACTTGTCGTCCCAGTCGACGAAGACCGAGACCGCGGCGTGGTAGAGGTACCACTCGATGTAGTCGTACTCGCGCGGCGTGGTCGGGGCGTCGATCTCGATCGCGATGTAGGTGCAGCAGCGCGCGCACTGGAAGCAGGGATGGGACGCTTCCTTCTCGAGGACGGGCAGCACCACGAGCTGCGACTCGCCCGTCGCCTCTCGGGGCAGGGCGTGTCCGTTCGTGCGCACGCGCCTGCGGCCGGCCGCGCCCTTCTTCGATCCGGCCGTCGATCCTGCCATCGATCCCCCCGCCCCCGCGAGCGCATCGCGACCCGTGCGCGCTCGCCCGTTGCATAGCCCGTCCCGCGCGGATCGTCAGCGTCGCTCGCGCGCCTGCGCTCGCGTCGGCGCGCGCTCTACGCCGCCTCCCGTCGGTACGCGCGGCCGAGATCCTCGGGCGCGCGCGCGCGGCCCGTCGAGAAGCCGAGCACGGCGAGGGTCACCGCGTACGGAAACATCAGGAAGAGCGGATACGGGAGATCGAAGCCACGCGCCTGCAGCCAGAACTGGAGCGCGTGCGCGGCGCCGAAGAAGAGCGCGGCGAGCGTCACGCCGAGCGGGCTCCAGCGGCCGAAGATCACGATCGCGAGGGCGATGAAGCCGCGTCCGGCCGTCATGCCTTCGGTGAAGACGTTCGACTGCGAGAGCGGGAGCGCGCTCCCGGCGACGCCGCCGAGGAACGTCCCCACGAGCACGGCGACGACGCGCACGCGGGTCACGGCGACGCCCTCGGCATCGGCCGCCCGCGCGGACTCGCCGACCGCGCGCCAGCGCAGGCCCGGTCGCGTCCGCCGAAAGAAGAGCCCGATCGCGAGCGCGAGGGCGAGCGCGGCATACACGTAGGGCGGCTGGACGAAGAGCGCGGGTCCGACGGTGGGGATCGCCGCGAGGCCGGGGAGCGCGACGGTCCCGATCGCGGGCGCCGTCGGCACCGCGCCCCCGTAGAGCGTCCGGCTCGCGACGCCGGTCAAGCCGAGCGCGAGCAGGTTGATCGCCGTGCCGACGACGATCTGGTCCGCGCGTCGCACGACCGCGAACAGCGCGAAGACGGCACCGAGCGCGCAGCCTGCGACCCCTCCGGTCACGACGCCGATCGCCGGCGAGCCCGTGGCGACCGCGCAGGCGAACGCGCCGAAGGCGCCGCACAGCATCACGCCCTCGAGGCCGATGTTGATGACCCCGGTGCGCTCGATCAGGAGCTCACCGAGCGCAGCGAGGAGGAGCGGCCCGGCGAGGCGAAGGGCCGCCTCGAGCAGCGCGTCCACGCTACGGCTCCCTGGCCGCGGGCTCGCCCGCGAGCGGGCGTGACCGCGCGCGCCCCGCGAGGAGTCGTACCTCGCCGGCGCCGAAGCCGAGCGAGAGGAGGATCACGAGCCCCTGCACGACCTGCGTCACCACCGACGGTACGCCGGCGTTGCGCTGCATCGCCCCGGCCCCCGCCTCGAGGGCTCCGAAGAACAGCGCCGCGGGGAGAACGGCGAGCGGGTGGAGCCGCGCGAGGAGGGCGACCGCGATCGCGGTGTAGCCTGCGCCCGAGGCCAGGCCTTCGAACAGGCGTCGCGTCACGCCCATCACCTCGAACGCGCCTGCGATGCCTGCGAGCGCGCCGGCGAGCACGAGCGCGTGCATCACCTCGCGCTCGGGCGAGAGGCCCGCGAAGCGCGCGGCCACGGGCGAGAGGCCGACGGCGCGCAGGCGGAATCCCGCCGGCGTGCGGAACAGGAGCCATGCCGTCGCGACCGCCATCGCGCCCGCGAGTGCGACGCCGAGGTGCAGCCGGCCGGCCGCCGGGAGCAGCGCCGCCGCGGGCAGGGCGTCGCTCTGCGGATAGGCCGCGCTCGTTTCCTGCAGCGGTCCGTGCACCGCGAGGGCGAGGGCCTGCAGCGCGACGAAGTTCAAGAGGAGGGTGGCGATCACCTCCGAGACGCCGCGCTTCACGCGGAGCAGGCCCGCGAGCGCGGCGAGGGCCGCGCCGCCGGCGGCGCCGGCGGCGACGCAGAGCGGGAGCAGCACGAAGGCCGGCGCGTCCGGCGCGATCCGCGTCGCCATGGCCGTCGCCAGGACCGCGCCCGTCACGAGCTGGCCTTCCGCGCCGATGTTCCAGACGCCGCAGCGAAACGAGAGGGCCACGGCAGTGCCCGTCAGGAGGAGCGGCGACGCCTTGAGGAGCGTCGTCACGACGGCATCGGCGTCGCCGAAGGAGCCGCGCAGCATCGCCGCGAGGGCCGGCCCCGGGCGTTGGCCGAGGAGGGCGAGGCCGAGGGCCACGATCCCGATCGCGGCCACGGGGGCCCCGATCGTCGCGACCCACGGCGCGCGCTCGAGGAGCCTCGCGGCGCGCTGCGGCGCCGTCATGCGGCCTCGGCGCGGCCGAGCAGGATCGCTCCGAGGCGCGCCCGATCCGCGCCCTCGGGAACGGGGACGAGCCTTCCCTCGACGAGCGCGAGCACACGGTCCGAGAGGTCGAGCACCTCGTCGAGCTCCGTCGACACGAGCAGCACCGCGCCCCCTCCCGCGCGAAGCGCGAGGAGCTGCTCGTGCACGAAGCGCGTGACGAGCACGTCGAGGCCGCGCGTCGGGTTGAACGCGACGAGCACGCGCGCGCCGCTCCCGAGCTCGCGCGCGAGGGCCACCTTCTGGGCGTTCCCTCCGGAGAGCGTCGCGATGTCGGCGTCCGGATCCGGCGGCTGGATCCCGAAGCGCGCGATCACGTCCTCGGCGTGGGCGCGCAGCGCGCGCAGATCGAGGAAGCCGGGCCGGAAGAAGCGCGGGTCGTCGAAGGAGCGCTTCACGACGAGGTTCTCGCCGACGCTCATGCCGGACACGAGCCCTCCGCGCTCACGCTCTCCCGAGAGCTGCGCGACGCCGTGTGCGGCCAGCGCGCGCACCGACGGGACGACGCTCGAGCCCCCGACCTCGACGCGGCCCGCGCTCGCGGGCCGCACGCCGGCCAGCACCTCCTCGAGCTCGCGCTGGCCGTTGCCGTCGATGCCGGCGACACCGACGATCTCGCCGGCGGAGAGCTCGAGCTCGAGGCTTCGGAGCGCGCTCGCCTCTCGCAGCCCGGGTGCGCACACGCCGCGCAGGGCGAGGACGGGCGCGGCGTCCGCCTCGCGGCGCGGGGCGGGCGCACGTGGCAGGGCGGGCGGGAGATCACGCCCGAGCATCAACCGGCCGAGCGCGCGGGCATCGAGCGCGCCCACCTCCGCCACCGCTTCGATGCGGCCGCGCCGGATCACCGCCACGCGATCGGCCAGGTCCTCGATCTCGCCGAGCTTGTGGGAGATGAAGATCACGCCGCAGCCGGCGTCGCGGAGGCGACGCAGGGCGGGGAACAGCGCGCGGGTCTCCTCCGCGGTGAGCGCCGCCGTGGGCTCGTCGAGCACGAGGACGCGCGCGCCGCGCTCGAGGGCGCGCAGGATCTCCGCGCGCTGCCGCTGGCCCACGGAGAGGTCACGCACCCTCGCGTCGAGCTGGAGCTCGAGCCCGTAGCGCTCGGCCAGCGCGGCGACGCGCGCGCGGGCCGCTCCAGGATCGAACGCGAGCCCGCCGTCGAGCGCCGCCGCGCCGAAGGACAGGTTCTCCGGCACCGTCATCGCCGACACGAGGGTCGAGTGCTGGTGCACCATGCCGATGCCCGCGGCGAGGGCCGCCGAGGGCGACCAGCTCGCGAGATCGATCTCCCGACCCGCGAGCGCGAGGCGGCCCGCGTCGGGTCGGACCAGACCCGCGAGCACGTTCATGAGCGTCGACTTGCCCGCCCCGTTCTCGCCGAGGAGCGCAAGGATCTCGCCGCGACGGAGCTCGAGGTCGACGCCCGCGAGGGCCGGCCGGTCGGGCGGAAAGGTCTTGCGGATGCCCTCGAAGCGCGCGGCGAGGGGCGCGCCCGCGCTCAGAAGTCGCCCCGGGGCACCCGGAGCTCGCCGCTGCGGATCTGCGCCTCGACGGCGGCGACACCGCTCCGCACTTCCTCCGGCACGGCGCCGTAGAGGGCGGGGTTCGGCACGAAGCTCACCGTGCCCTCGGCCATGCCGAGCCGCAGCGGCTCGGCGCGGAAGCTCCCGTCCTTCACGCTGCGGGCCACGCGGACGAAGGCGCTCGGAACGTCGAGCACCGCCGACGCGATCACCACGTCGGGCGCCATGTCGTTCTGGTTCTTGTTCGTCCCGAACGCGTAGACCGAGGCTCCCTTCGCGGCACGCTCCTGCACGGCCTGGAAGACGCCGCGCCCGGCGTCGTTGGCCTGGTGCATCAGGAAGTCGGCGCCGGCGTCAAGCAGCGCGGCGGCGGCTTCCCGCGCTGCGCCGACGTCCTGGAAGTTGCCCGTGAACACCTCGCGCACCTCGGCGCGCGGGTCGGCGGCGGCGGCGCCCGCCTTGAACGCGAGGAACGTGCTGCGGATCGAGGGCAGGTCGACGCCGCCCACGAGCCCGAGGAGCTTCGAGCGGCTCTGTCGCGCCGCGAGCCAGCCGCACAGATACGTCGCCTGCTCCAGCTCGAACACCATCGGCGCGAGGTTCGGTCGCACGGTATTGCCCGAGGTCGTGACGAAGATCGTGTTCGGGTACTCGGACGCGACCGTCGCCGCCGCTTCCTGGTACTCGAAGCCGTGTCCGAACACGAGGCGGAAGCCGTTGCGCGCGTAGTCGCGGAAGCCGGCCTCGAAGTCGGCCGGCGTCTTCGTCTCCTCGTTCCGCACCTCGGCGCCGAGCTCTTCGTGGATGCGTTGGAGACCCTCGTACGCCGCCTGGTTCCAGCCTCCGTCGGAGATCGAGCCGGGCGTCAGCAGCGCCACGCGGAACGATTCGCCCGGGTTCGCGGCGTCGTGGGAGCCGCAGGCGAGGACCACGACGCACACGAGCGGGAGGAGCGAGAGGGATCGGAGTCGCATTGGCGCCGGAGTATGGGAAGACGGCCGGTGAGCGTCAATGCGACGCGCAGGGACTCGCGCGGCGATCAGCGCAGCGCGCGGGGAGCCGAGGCGGCGGCGGGCAGCGCGTGAGGGGGCACGCCCGGCCGCACGGTGTACTGCGCGTTCTCGCCGAAGATCTCGAGCGCCTCCCAGCCCGGGACGGCGGAGAGGCGCGGCATTCCAGTGGTCATGGCGCCCGTCGGATCGATCACCCAGGGGTCGGCCGGATCCTCGAACCAGAGCGTCACCATGTGGTGCTGGCCGTCCGCCGGGTGGTGGACGATCGCCCGGTACACCTCGTCCTGTCGGAAGCCGAGGTCGAGCAGGAAGTGGAACGAGAGGAGCTCGAGGCCGTCGCAGTCGTCGCCGTTTCGCGCGAGCGTCTCCTCGAGCGTCGCCCAGTGGTCGATCGGGCCGTCGGGGATGTAGTGGCCCCGGGCCTCGCGCTGGATCCACGCGGCGACGTTCCGGGCGAGGGCGCGCTTCTGCTCCGCGCGGAACGCGAACCAGTCGGCGCGCAGGCTCGAGGCGCCGGCGGGCGGCCCCGACACCACCGGCGCGCCCGGGGCGGGAGGCTTCGCGTCGCCGGCCTCGGACACCGAGCCGTCGTGGCGCACGGCGTCCGGTCGCAGGAGCTCGGTGTCGGACAACGCGCGCTCGCGTCGCTGCCAGCTCGCGATCTGGGGAGTCCACGCGTCGGACGGATCGGGCCGCTCGAAGAACGACCAGCTCGGCGCGCTCGTCGCGCCGAGGCTCGCGCAGCCGCTCGCCAGCAACGCCGCGCCGAGGATCGACGCGAGCCTGCGACGGCGAGCGGACGGAGCGCGTGCCATGTCGGACGCGTCGACGCTCCCCTCGGGCGACTTGAGGAGAACGTCGCGCGCGGGCGGATGGATCGCGGGGCGCGCGTCGCGAGCGTCTGTCGCGCCCGCCGCTTCGCGCGATCGCTGCCGGTGCGTGCGTGTGCAGTCCGCCCGCAGGCAGCCGGCAGCCGAGCCGAAGGGCCGGCTGCGGGGTGGCTCAGGCGGGAATGCCGCAGGCCTTCACGAGCAGGAAGAGGCCGACGAAGATCGCGACCATCGCGGGGATCCCGCCGAATACGAATGCGTAGGAGACCCCGTCGAGCTTGCCGCGTTCCATCGTCCCTCCATCCGTCTCGTTCATCCGTGCCGTTCATCCGTGCCGTTCATCTGTGCCGTTCATCCGTGCCGCTCGTCCGCGCCGTTCTCGGATCGCGCCGTTCTCGGATCGCGCCGTGCGCGTCTCGCGCTCCGCCCGGCCGGCGGCGCGCAAGCTAGCGATGGCGCGGACGCGCGTCGAGCGGCTGCGCTCCCGACCCCGGCGCTCGCCGCTCGGGCGCGGGATACTGCGCGCCGGGGGGAGCCCGTGTCGTCGCTCGCGGTCCGTCGCACGCTCGCGATCGTGGCGCTCCTCTACGTGGTGGAAGGGCTGCCCCTCGCGCTCTTCCGTGACCTCCTCCCGGTCTGGCTGCTGCGCCACGGCGTCTCGATCGAGGCAGTCGGCGCCCTCTCGGGGCTCTCCCTCGCCTGGTCTCTCAAGTTCCTGTGGTCTCCCCTGGTCGACCGCTACGGCACCTACGGCCGCTGGATCGTCGCCGCCCTCGTGGCCATGGGCGCCCTGCTCTTCCTCTTCTCGGCGAGCGACGCCGCCGGGCTCGGCGCCCTCCTCGTGGTCGCGATCGGCGCGTTCTGCGCGGCCTCGGCGACTCAGGACGTGGCGATCGACGCCTACACGATCCGACTGGTGGAGCGCGGCCACGAAGGCGCCGCGAACGCGGTGCGCATCTCCGCGTATCGCGTCGCCCTGATCCTCGGCGGCGGCGGCATGCTGCTCCTGCCGAGCTGGATCGGCTGGCCCGCGACCCTGCGCGTCGCCGGCGCGATGCTGCTCGCCTTCGCCGGGCTCGTCGTCGCGCTGACGGCGGGGCACGACCGTTCCCGGCCTCGTCGTGCCGACGCGTCGCAGATCCCCTTCATCGACGCGCTCCGGCCGTGGGCGGCGCGCCCGAAGCTCCGTGCGGTGATCTTCTTCGTGCTCCTGTATCGCCTCGCCGACCAGGCCATGGGTCCGATGGTGAAGCCGTTCTGGGTCGCGCGGGGTCTCTCGAACGAGCAGATCGGCCTGGTCTCCGTGACCTTCGGCGCCCTCGCCACCATGGCCGGCGGGGCGGCCGGGGGCCTGTTCGTCGAGCGTCGCGGCATCCCGAGCGGCCTCCTCGTCCTCGGCGTGCTCGCCCTGCTCTCGAACCTCGGCTATGCGGCCGCCGCCTTCTGGCCCGAGAGCGGACGCTTCGGGGTGTATGCCGCCTCGGTCGTCGACTCCTTCTGCGCCGGCCTCGCCGCGGCGGCGTTCATGGCCTTCCTGATGCGGATCTGCGACCGTGAGCACGCGGCGGTGCAGTACGCCTGCCTCACGGCGCTGTATGCGCTGCCGGGCTGGCTCGCCGGCATGGTCTCCGGCTGGGCGGTGGCGCACACGAGCTACGCCGCGTGGTTCGTGCTGACGGCGGCGTTCGGGCTCCCGGCGCTGCTCGCGCTCCCGGCGGCGCGCGCATGGGCCGAGGCGGCCGGTGGGGAAGTCGGAGAGGGGGAGACCCGATGAGCCAGCAGCGGGTCGGACACGTGTTGGCGCGCGTGGGCGGCGCCCTGGTCCTGCTCTACGGGACGTTCCTCGTCCTGAAGCCGTTCCTCGTCCCGATCATCTGGGCGGCGATCGTCGCCTACGTCACCTGGCCCGTGTTCGGCGCCGCACGACGGCTCACGCGGCGGCCGCGCCTCGTGGCCGGCGTGATCACCCTCTCCGTCGCGCTCGGCGTGGGGATCCCGCTCGGCTGGATGCTCGCGGTGCTCGCGAACGAGGCGACGGCGCTCGGAACGCGTGTGGCCGACTGGGTCAGCGCGGGCGCCCCGGCGCCGCAGTGGGTGCTCGATCGGCCGTGGATCGCGAGCCGGCTCCAGCAGGTGGAGCTCCACGAGTACTTCGACCCGAAGCAGCTCGCAGGCTACGTGAAGGACTACGGCACGGTCGTGTCGTCGCAGCTCGTGAACCTCGCGGGCGGCGTCGCACGCAACGTGTTCGCCTTCACGATCATGCTGGTGATGCTGTTCGCCTTCTACACCGACGGAGAACGCCTGCTCCAGCACGCGCGGCGCCTCGCGCGCGTGGTCTTCCCGAACGCGCCGGCCACCTTCCTCGACCACGTCGGCGGCGTGGTGCGGGCCGTCGTGTTCGGCCTGCTCGGCACGGCGATCGCACAAGGCGTGATCGCGGGCATCGGCTTCACGCTGTTCGGCGTCCCCTCGCCCGCGATGCTCGGGCTCGCGACGAGCGTGCTCTCCTTCGTGCCCGTGGGCCCGCCGCTGCTCTGGGGCGGCGCCGCCATCTGGCTCTTCCTCGAGGGCGCGCCCTGGTACCTGTGGGTCGGCATGGCGCTCTGGGGCGCGGGGCTCGTGAGCAGCGTCGACAACGTGCTGCGGCCGGTGCTGATCAGCAGCGGCCCGGTGCGCATCCCGTTCCTGCTCGTCTTCCTCGGCGTGCTCGGCGGGCTCGCCAGCATGGGCGTGCTGGGCCTGTTCCTGGGCCCCGTGCTGCTCTCGGTGACCTTCGCCCTGATGGCGGAGTTCCCGGCGCCGGAGGCGGCGGCCGGGGGCGTGGTGAAGAACGCGCCCTGAGCCTCACTCGCGCCAGTCGGCGGGCACCCCTGCCAGGTTCGCCTCGACGTCGAGGTCGCGCAGGCGCTTCTCGGCGCGCTGCAGCTCGCTCTTCTCGCGGCGGATCGCCTCGGTGAGCGAGAAGTTCTCGGTGTTGTCGCTCGGCGCCGCCGAGGCCCCGGGCGGGACGAAGCGCCACGGCGAGTCGGACTCGCTCGCCGCCTGGTCGAGCTTGTCCTGGAGCGTGCCGAGCTTCTTCTTCGACTTGTCGACGTCGCCGCGGGCCTCCCGGAAGCGCGAGCGCCACTCCGCGCGGGTGGCCCCTCCCCGCTTCTCCATGCCGTAGTCGCCCGAGGAGGGGAGCTTCAGCAGCCGGTCGAGGTCCACGCCCTGGCCGGTCTCGGAGGTGGCAGCGCCCGTCGCCGACTCGGCCTTCGCAGGGGCCGGCGCGGCCGGCTCCGCGGCCCGCGCCGGGCCGCACGCCGCGGCGACGCTCCAGACCAGGAAGCCCAAGCCGGAAAGACCGGAGCGGAAGGCTCCGGGAAAAAGCCGCTCTCCCATGCAGCGATTCTAGCCAGCGAGACGGACGCGCCGCAGCGCGCGGTCAAGGCTCGCGCCCGACAGCCGATACGAGCGGAGAAGCCTCGTACCCGCGGCTGGCGCGGGGGGACCGACTCGACCCGCGGGAGCCGGGTCCGGGAGCGTGGGAGGGTGTCCGGCGATGGAGCGCGAGAAGATCCATCGGCTACTGCGCCTGGGACTCGAGAAGGGCGCCTCCGACATCCACTTCCAGGTGGGCTACCTGCCGCTCTACCGCTTCCACGGCGACCTCGTCGAGCTGCGCTTCAAGGTGCTGACTCCCGAGGACACGGAGGCGATCGCCCAGCTCCTCCTCGAGAGCGATCCGCGCCGGGACCTGAACGGGCGCGACGAGCTCGACCTCGCCTACGAGCTGCCGGGCGAAGGCCGGTTCCGCGTGAACATCTCCCGGCAGCGCCGACACTTCAACGTGGTGCTCCGGGTGATCCCTCCCCAGGTGCGCTCCTTCGAGGACCTGAACCTGCCGGGCGCGATGCGCGAGCTGGCGAAGCTCCAGCGGGGCTACGTCCTCGTGACGGGCGCCACGGGCATGGGAAAGTCGACGACGCTCGCGACGGTGATCCAGGAGATCAACAAGACGCGCAAGGCGAAGATCGTGACGGTGGAGGACCCGATCGAGTTCGTCTTCACGCAGGACAAGGCCGTCATCACCCAGCGCGAGATCGGCACCGACACGGCGTCGTTCCCCGCCGCGCTCCGCGCGGCGCTGCGCCAGGACCCCGACGTGATCATGGTCGGGGAGCTGCGCGACCTCGAGACCGTGGACACCTCGCTCAAGGCCGCCGAGACCGGGCACCTCGTGCTCGCGACGATCCACACCAACGACGTCGCGTCGACCATCAACCGGCTCGTATCGTTCTTCCCGAGCGAGGAGCAGCCGCAGGTGCGCGCGCGCCTCGCCGACAACCTGAAGGCCGTGGTCTCGCTGCGCCTGCTCCCGAACAAGAAGCAGGACGGCAGGGTGCCCGCGGTCGAGATCATGCGCAGCACGCGCACCATCCAGGAGTGCATCAAGGACCCCGCGCGCGCCGCGCAGATCACCGAGTTCGTGAGCCGCGGCCACACCGACGGGATGCAGACCTTCGACCAGCACCTGCTCGATCTGCTGCGCGCGAACAAGATCTCCCTCGAGACCGCGCTCGCGGCGGCGTCCAATCCGGCGGACTTCCAGACGAGGCTCGAGCTCGAGGGAGGCGGACCGCCGCCCACGCCGGCGGCCGTCGTGGACGAGAAGACCCTCGAGCCCTACGAGATCGACTCGGACGATCGTTTCTGATCCGCTGCACCGGCCGCGGCCACAGCACGCGCGCCGGCCGAGCGAGGGAGTGGGAAGAGCCGTGACGGCCCAGCTTCACCAGCGTACGACCGAGCCGGGCGTGGAGAACCAGGGGGGGCCGCGTGAAGAGGCCCTCGCCACCGCGCTGCGCGGCGTCGCGCTGCACGCCGCCGAGCAGCTCGGCGGCGGGATCGGCCTCGTGTTCACGACGGCCGCGAAGGGCGACACCACACCGCGACTGCGCGCCGCCGCGGGCTTCGCGAGCCTCGATGCCGCGCGGGCCGCGGCGGTCGCGCTCCAGACGAGCGTCAGCGCGGTGATGCAGACGGGCGTTCCGCGACACCTCGAGTTCCAGACGGCCGTCGGACCGATCGCAGCCGGCTACGCCATCGTCGTGCCGCTGCGCTCCGACAGCGGCTGCCTCGGCGCCCTCGCGGCCGCCGGGACGGCCTCGCCGGCCCCGGCCGCCCTCGAGGCCCTGTCGCTGCTCGCGGCCCTCGCGGCCTCGCGCCTCGAGCAGGGCGCGCTCGTCGGCGAGCTCTCCGTCCTGCGCGCGCGCGTCGAGGAGCTCGAGAAGAAGAAGAACGACGGGAACGACGAGCTGCTCCAGCTCTCGGAGACCGTCTTCGCCCAGGACATCGAGATCCTCCAGAACCGCGAGGCGATCGGGAAGATCGAGCGGCTCAAGAACGACTTCATCGAGAAGATGTCCCGCGAGCTCCGCACGCCGCTCAACAGCATCATCGAGTCGGTGATCTCGGTCCTCGCGAACGAGAACGAGTCGCTGTCGGAGAGCGCGAAGAACGCCCTGCGCCATGCCCTCGACGAGGGCACGGCGTTCCTGCGGACGCTGCAGAACATCCTCGACCTGTGGCGCATCCGGCAGGGTGAGCTGCCGATCGAGATCCACGAGGTGAGCTTCCGCGACGTCGTGGAGGAGTCGATCTTCAGCGTGCAGGACACGCTCGGCGACAAGCCGGTCACGATCGAGAAGAACCTGCGCGAGCCGCTGCCGAAGATCCGCACCGACCTCGCGAAGCTCTCCCAGATCCTGTTCCTGCTGCTCGACAACGCGGCGAAGTTCACGCCGAAGGGCCGGATCGAGATCCGCGCGGAGCTGCGCGACGGCGCGCTCCGCTGCGAGCTCGAGGACACGGGCATCGGCATCTGCCACGACGACCAGCAGTACGTGTTCGACGAGTTCTACCAGGTCGACGCGTCGACCTCGAGCCGCTACCGCGGCGCGGGCCTCGGCCTCACGCTGGTGAAGGAGCTGCTGGCGTTGCTCGGGGGCCAGCTCTCGCTCGTGAGCGAGGTCGGCAAGGGCACGACGGTCTCCTTCGAGCTTCCCGTGCAGCCCCTCGCCTGAGCCGGCGACGCCGGTCTAGCGCTCGCTGGCGTCGGGGTAGTCGGGCCGGATGTAGCCCGCCGCGATCTCGCGCAGGGCGGTCACGACTTCCTTGTTGCCCTCGGTCCGCACGAGGCTTCGCGCGCCCTTCTTGATCTGCTTGGTGCGGATGGAGGCCATCTGCACCAGGTGGAAGCGGTTCTGGACCTTCTCGATGCAGTCTTCGACCGTGATGCGCGCCATGGCTCGTTCCTTCCGCAGGGATCAGGGAGCCGCCGTCGGCGGCGGAGAGCGGCAGTCTAGGCGAGACGGAGTCGGCGGGGCACCCCCAGGAAGCAGGAAACCCCGGCCGGCTTTCGCCGGCCGGGGTCCGAAGTGCCTTCCTGAAGAAGGCCTACGGCCTGGCTGTCACGCCTCGGCTACATCGCCGGGGCAGCAACCGCCTTCTTGCGCCGCGTGGCCTTCTTCTTGCCGGCCTTCTTCCGGCCACCCTTCTTGCGGGCGGCCTTCTTTCGCGTGCCCTTCTTGCGCGTGGCCTTCTTGGCGGCCTTCTTCCGCGTTCCCTTCTTCCGAGCTGCCATGGTGGGTCACCCCCCTTTCCTTGTGGTTCCGAGCCGATCGGCCATGCGGTTGCGTTGCCGCAGCGGCGCGAAGCGAGCGACATCGCTCGAGCCGTACTCGACGCCTTCCCTGGTCGGATCCGATCCGTTGGAGCCGATCCGACCGCTTCGAGCGTCGTTCGCCACCCTGGCGCCGTACGACCGATTTGCCCCACGCCCCCTATCGGAGTCCGCAACCTGCAACTTGACGGCAAATCAAAACCGTTCTGGTCGCAAACCGCGGCTCTAGAGCCACTCTTGCGGCCGACCCTAACATCGGCGTTTCGCGGTCGTCAAGCTGGAAGAGCAAAAAAAACAAAGCGATGTGCGCCGAAGCTGCGGGCCTCGAGACGACTCGGCCGGCTTCGAGTCGGCGTAAGTGAGAGATCCGCCGCGGCCAAATCGGGCTGAACGCACGAAAGGGACGCGAAGCGAGTCGAGGAATCGGCGGAGCCGAGCCGCCGCGAGGGCACGGCGGCACCCGGCTCTCGGGGATCGGGGCTTGGAATCGGTCCGCTGGCCGCGCGGGCCCGGCTGGGCGCCGCGCCTAGCGCTTGCGCTTGTGGCGAGCGCGCTTGAGCAGCTTCTTCTTCTTGTGCTTCCGCATCTTCTTGCGGCGCTTCTTGATCACGCTGCCCAAGGAAGCTTCTCCGGTTCGAGCGGGTTGCGGCCGGTGTGTAGGCCGTGCGCGCAGCCGCGTCAACCGTTCGGCCCCCGCGCCGAGCGACGGAGCCGCTCAGGCGCCGTGCTCGGCCGGCGAAGCATCGAGCCCGCCGCCGAACAGGCGGTTCCGGATCCGTCCGAGCCAGCGGTTGAGCAGGTGTCGCCGTGGCAGGAAACGCAGCACGGGCCGCTGCCGCTGGCCGAGGCTCGCGAGCTCCCGAGCGATCGCCTGGTTCGCCGGGTCGATCATCAGGCCGCGCCGCAGGTACCGCAGCCCTTCGGACTTGAACCCGAAGTCGAGGTGCACGCGAGCGAGGTTCAGGTAGAGCTCGGGGTTGAAGAACTCGTCCTTCACGGCGGCGCGACAGAGCTCGAGGCCCTTGTTGAAGCGGCGCTCGACCAGGGCGAGACAGAGTCCGTAGTAGGAGGCATAGCGCGCGCAGCCACGCTGGAGACCGTGGCAGGCGCGGAAGTGCTCGAAGGCGAGCTCGGGCTTGCCCTGCTCGAGCTGGGCGCGTCCACGCTGGAAGTGCTCTTCGGCGCTGAGGGTGGCGTCCATCGGCTTCTCCCTTCCCCATGGCTCGCCCCGAAGCGTGATGGGGCTCACCATCCGGCCCCGATAGGGGCAAGACGCGTGCCGGGCCGAGAGGCAGGCAGAAGAGGGCGGAACCCCGCGGCCGCGCGTGGACCCGCGACACGAGGACGCGCCGGCGCCCCGCGCGCCGGATACGACCTCGTAACCGGTGCGCTCGACTTCGTTCTTGCCGGTCGCGGAGCGCGCGCCTAGTTGCGCTCGAGCAGATCGAGCCGCTCGGCGCGCCGGAACTCCTCGCGCAGGGCCTCGAAGTCCTCCGACCGGAAGGGCCGGAACGTGTCGTCGCCGCGCCGCCGCCAGAAGATCTGCGCCTCCGGCAGGCGGCTGCGGTGGTAGTGGTCCTTCTTGAGCTGGCGCACGAGGATCTTCTGCGTCTGGGTGAACTCGAAGTCGTCCACGAGCCGCACGAAGTCGGGCATCCACTTCCGGTCCATTCCGCCCTGGGCGATCTGCCGCTCGCAGAAGTCGAACAGTTCCTTCGGGTCGAAGCGCGCCCCGGGGCGCAGCTTGAAGGCGGCCATCACCAGCTCGTCCGACACTGCACAGGGTACGCCGTAGGCGGCGGCCAGATCGACGCCGGGGTGCTCCTGCAGGAGCCTCGCGACCTGGGCTGCCGAGAAGTTCTCGCCGTCCTTCCGGATCCAGTCGTCCGTCCGCCCGTCGAAGAACAGGAACCGCCGGCCCTCGCGCAGCAGGACGTGGCCGAGGTCTCCGGAGTGGTACACGCCGTCGCGATACTTCGAGCTGTTGGCCGTGGGGTTGTCGAAGTATCCCTGGAACAGGCCCGCCTCGGCCGAGACCTTGCAGATCTCTCCGACCGCCTCCGCGTAGTTCACGATCTTCCCGTCCGGGTCCAGCTCGGCCGGCGGGCACTCGACTCCCCGCTCGTCGAGGATCTTCACCGTCGGGTCCTGGACCTCGCCGACGGAGCCGCGCGGGTCGCCCTTCCTGCGGAACGTGCTGATCGCGGCCTCGGTCGAGCCGTAGAGCTCGAACATGTCCTCGAGGCCGAGCCAGCGGACGAAGCGATCGATGTCGGGCGGCGAGGCCCCGTTGCCGACGGCGTAGCGCAGCCGGTTGCGCGGATTGCGCGCGACTTCGGCCAGGATGCGCTCCTCGTCGCCGCCGTACTCCTTCTCGAGCGCGCCGAGGACGTAGTGCACCGGCTCGCCCACGTAGTTCCAGTAGGTGACGCCGTGTCGCAGCACGTCCGGCACGAAGCCCGTTGCGCTGAAGCGCTCGCGCATCGCGAGCCGGCCGCCCACCCAGAACGCCGGGGACATGCCGAGGAACATCGCGTTCGAGTGGAAGAGCGGCATCGAGGCGTAGCCGCAGTCCCCGGCGCCGAGGCCGAGGTTCGACGACACCGCGATGCCCGTCGCGAGGAGCTTGAAGTGGTTGTTGTTGATGCCCTTCGGCAGCCCCGTCGTGCCGGAGGTGTAGATCACCATCAGGTTCCGGTCCGGCGTCACGTCGACGCCCGGCGCGTCGAGGGACTTTCCCGGGGCGGCCACCTCGCTCGCGAGGCAGCCCTCGAGATCGTCGGCCGCGCCGAGACCGGCCCCGGGCGCGCGCAGCACGAGCACGTTCTCCGGCGCGACGTGACGGAGCTGCGCCTGCACCCGCTCCACCTCGGGCAGCAGCCGCTCGTCCACGACGAGGAGCCGCGCGCGCGACTGGTCCAGCACCCCGGCGAGCGTCTCGCCACGCAGTCCGGTGTTCACGCCGAAGAGCGTCAGCCCGGCGTAGGCGCAGCCGCCGTAGAGCGAGAGCAGCTCCAGGTGGTTCTCGAGCAGCATCGCGACGTGGCCGGGGCGGGTCTCGTCGATCTTCCCGAGGCGCCGGAGCAGGAAGTGCGCGTTGCGTACCGACTCGTCGCGGAACTGCGCGTAGCTGAGGACGCGGTCGCCGTCGAGCAGGAACGGGCGGCCCGCGCAGACGGGATGGTTCGCGCGGGCCTCGATCTGGGCGCCGACAGTGTAGGCGGCCTCGAACGTGAGGGGACCTTCGCTCACGCACTCCTCCTCGCCGGCACGGCGTGCCGAGCCAGAGGAGCGTAACAGAGGCAGAACGACGATGGATCGCGCCCGCGAGCGCGAGGCGGCTGAGGAGGCGTCAGTGCTCGATGATCTCGAGGATGTAACGCTTCTTTTCCTTGCCGCTCGCGGCCGCCATGATCGTGCGGATGGCGGAGGCGTGCGCCCCGCCCTTCCCGATCACCTTCCCCAGGTCCTCCTTGGCGACGCGAAGCTCGAGGACATGGGCGTGCTCCCCGACGACCTCCTTGATCTGGACCTCTTCGGGCTTGTCCACCAGAGCTCGCACGATGGCTTCGATGAGCGCCTTCATTTCGCCTCTCCACTCCGGCAGCTTCGGATGGGCGGGTGGCCGCGCCCGCCGGGACGGGAACGGCTGCTGGGCTCGCTCCCCGGCTAGTCTACGCGCGACCGCGGTCCGAGGGGAAGTGGATCCTTTCCGCACAACGCAAGAAACCGCCCACCGTTGCGCGCGGAGATGCCGATCGGCCGGTGGGCGCTCCACGGTGTCGGAGCCGCTAGCTCGGTGCGCCGCAGACGGTGAGGATCTGCCAGGGCCGCAGCCGCACGCCCGGGCCAACGGGCGCCGCGTTTTCCACCCCTTCCAGTCTGCCGTCCGGTCTTTGGTGCGCGAGCGCGACCATCCGGAGCGGCGGCGAGCCGAGACCCACGAGCGCGAGGTCGACCTGGCGCGCCCGCGGCGAGAGGTTCACGACCCGGAGCTCGACGCCGCCCCCGTGCCGAGGTGAGAGTCCCGAGACGACGACCTGCGGATCCTCGATCTCGACGATCCGCGCGCCGTCCGCGAGGCGCCGTCCGCGGGCCTCCGTCCCGCCGTGCGGGAACGCGATCGGCGGGCTCGCGAAGCGGTGCGCCTCGAGCGCGCGAGCGGTGTCGTCCGCGGCGTGGAAGCGCAACGAGAGCTCGGCTCGCTGGCGGCCGGGCACCTGCGCGTCGGGCGTCTCGAACAGCGGACCCGCCGGAAGCGGGCGGCTCCGCAGATCCGCACGCGAGAGCCAGCCGACCGCGCGCAGGAGCGTCACCGCGAGCGACGTGCTCCCGTCGCGCTCGCGGACGGCCTCGACCTCGGGGCTGCCTCGATTGGCCACCGTCAGGGCGCGCAGCCCGTCGTCGATGCTCGCGAACGTCCGCTGCGGAGAAGCCCCGCTCGGCAGCTCGGCCGGCCGGGGGCTGCCGAAGTCTCCGGGCGCGGGATCGATCGGCCGGCCCGCGATCTCGAAGGCCGACTCGACCTCGTGGCGCGTCGCGCGGAACGGCGCCCGCACGTGGAGCCGCAGGCGGTGATCGCGGGCGCGGTTGTCGACCTCGACGTCGGTGTCGACGCGGTCGAGCCCCGGCGCGAGGCGAACGCGCATCCGCACGGGCAGCGCGACGGTGCGCGCGCCCCGGGCGCGGCGGTCCCCGGCCAACCCTTCGGGCACCCGCAGCTGCGCGTCGATCGTGATCGCGGCCTCGGCCTCGCTCGCCGCATCGAGCCGCACGCGCACGCGCTCGAGCGCTTCGACCGGAGCCGCGTCCGGGACCGGATCGAAGTCGTACTCGTCGCCGCGATCGCCCTCGTCGACGAGCCGCAAGGCGTCCTCCACTCGCGTGGCGCTCGCGCGGTGGAGGATCGCGAGCCGGCCCGCCGCATCGGCCTCGACGCGGTAGTGGTCGTTCTCGATCGCGATGCGCCGCTCGCCGTCCCGTCCGCTCCGCTCAGCGCGCGGCGGCGCGGTGGGGGCGGCGCGCCCCGCGCGCCCCGCGAACGCGCGGTAGACGCGGAGGCCGTGGCCCGGAAGGGTGTCGACGAAGCGCAGCCGCACGCGGGGCGGGCGCGTCGCGGTGACGTGGATGCGCTCGATCCCCGGCTGTGTCAGCGCCTCCACGAGGGCGGAGCGCGTGGCCTCGAGGTCGAGCGCGCGATCGGCGAGGGCGCCGAGGCGCACCTCGAGCGCGAGGCACGACGCGTCGGCCGGATCGACGCGCCAGCGCGCCACGTTCACGAACCAGCCCAGGAACTCTCGCGACATGTCCGGGAGGAGCGCCAGCCCGAGGCTCTTCGGGAAGGTTCCGCTCCAGCGCAGGCCCGGCTCTCGCACCTCGGCGACCGCGGGCAGCCGCCGTGCCGTCTCGTCGCGCAGATGGAGCGCGACGCGCGCGCCGCGGCGATGCGGGCCGCGCGGCAGCAGGAGCTCGAGCTCGGCATCCACCTCGGCGCGTCCGCCGCCGTGCGGGTTCCAGACGACGATCGCGTCGCCGGCGCCTCTCGACCCGACACCGGGCGGCGGCGCCAGGCGCTCCGCGAGCTCCCGTCCGACGCGGGCGAGCTCCGCGCTCGCGAGCTCCTCCACGCGGTCGAAGCGCGTCTCCATCTGGGCGTGGACGCGGTCGACCGAGCAGCCGCAGATCGAGTCGTGCGGATGGTTCTCCAGCGCGAGCTGCCACAGGAAGTCGAGGAGCCCGGGATCCGCGCGGCCCCCGAGCCCGGCGAGCCACGCCGAGAGAGGCTCGAGATAGCGCGTGAGGAGACGGTCGTTCCGGAAGTCCCGCTGCTTCTGGCCGATGCGTGTGGAGGCGCAGCCGGGAAGGAGCGGCGAGCGCAGGCCCGAGCGCAGCTCGCCCCGGTGCACGGGTCGATCGTCGGAGCGGGTCGCGGCCGCACGGTCGAGGGCCTGCTCGAGGGTGCCGATCTGCGCAGTGACACCCGGCAGGAGCGCGACGGCCTTCGCGAGGGCCTCCGGCAGGCCGCGCTGCGGAAGCGCGTGGTCGACGCCGTTCATGAACAGCATCGCCCCATCGCGGCAGTAGGAGGCGTGCTTCGCGATCTCCCGCTCGAGCCGCCGCGCGAGCGCGTGCGGCGCGAGCGGGAGGTGGGCGCCGTGCCCGTAGCCGTGGGGCAGATAGAGCGTCGTGACGCGGCTTCCGTCGGGCGCCTCCCAGACGAAGGGCGTCTGCGTGACGTCGGCGCCGACGCCGCGCCAGAGCGCCGCGCCGGAGAAGCCGAAGAGCGCGAAGAGCTGGGGAAGCTGCCCCACGTGGCCGAACTGGTCGGGCACGTAGCCCACGCGCATGCCGCCTCCGAACGACGCAGCCTTGCGCAGCCCGAGGCGGAGGTTTCGCAGCAGCGCCTCTCCCGACACCAGCCACTCGTCGGGCAGCACGTACCACGGTCCGACCGCGATCCGTCCCGCCCGGACCAGCGCCTCGATCCGCGCGCGGGCCTGCGGCCGGACCTCGAGGTAGTCGTCCAGCACGATCGTCTGTCCGTCGAGCAGGAAGTGGCGGAAGCCGGGATCGGTCTCGAGCAGGTCGAGGAGCTCGTCGACGAGCGTCACGAGCCGCGCCCGGAACTGCTCGTGGGTCAGGTACCACTCGCGGTCCCAGTGCGTGTGGGGCACCACGACGAGCTGCCACGCGCGTTCGCTCATGCGCTCCTCCGCCCGACGCGCACTCTACACCGGAGGTCGGGCGTCCTGCGTGCCTAGCGGTCCCAGGGCCGGAAGCCGGACGCGAAGAGCGCGTAGAGCACGAGCAGCGCGCTCCCGTGCAAGAGACCGAAGCTCAGGGGCCCGCCCATGCCGTAGGCGACGCCCGGCTCGCGGGGCCTCGCGTACGGACGCACGACGAGCGCCCACGCTCCGCCGCCGAGCGCGAGACCGGCGAGCCCGTCGACGACCCAGTGCTGCTTCACGGTGCAGATCGAGGCCCCGACGCCCGCGACGAGCACGAGCCCGACGGCGCCGTAGGAGCGGCGAGCCGTGCCGGCGGTGAGTGCCACGAGCGTCACGCTCGCGAGGTGGAGCGAGGGGAAGAGGTTCACGGGCGGATCGAGGGCGTAGCAGAGCCGGACGCCCCACACGTCGAAGCGGACCGCCGACAGACGGTCCAGCAGCGACGGATCCGGCCGAAGCCCGAGGGAGGTGACGGGCCACGTCACGAAGCAGAGGAGCGACGCGGCGAGCACGAGACCGTACGCCGCCACGACGCGCCGGAACAGACGCTTGCAGCGCACGGTGAAGAGCGGCAGGAGCATCGCGGTGTAGACCGCCGTGTAGAGGTAGATCGTCGCGGGCAGGAACGGGATCGCGTCGTCGACGGGCGTGCGCAAGACGCGCGCGGCCGTCGGGTCGATGCGGGCGGCGGCACCGAAGTACCCGGCCACCCAGAGCAGCACCACCATGGCGGCGAGCGCGAGCTTCTCGGCCGGGGCGTCCTCGGGCGGCTCGCGCATGGGCCGAGGCTAGCGAGCCCGCGGCCACACGGTTGACCCGCTTCGCCGGTCCGTCACACTGGCGAAGCCGCCGGCGGGAGGGCCCTCCATGGATCTGCGCTTCACCGAGGGGCACGAGCGCTTTCGCGCCGAGCTCCGATCCTGGCTTCGCACGCATCTCAAGCGACCGTGGATCGAGGAGCTCCGCGACCCGGCGAACGACGAGGATCGGCTCTTCGAGATCCGGCGCGCCTGGCAGCGGCAGCTGAACGAGGCGGGCTACCTCGGAATGGACTGGCCGCGCGAGTGGGGCGGCCGCGGCGCCACCGCCGTGGAGAAGGCGATCTTCACCGAGGAGACCTACCGCGCCGACGCACCGCCGATCCCGAACGTCCTCGGGATCTCGCTCCTCGGCCCCGCGCTGATCCACCACGGCAGCGAGGAGCAGCGCCGTCGCTTCATCCCCAAGATGCTCTCGGCGGAGGAGATCTGGTGCCAGGGCTTCAGCGAGCCCGACGCCGGCTCCGACCTCGCGGCCCTGCGCACCCGCGCGGAGGCCGACGGCGAGAACTTCCGCCTCACGGGACAGAAGGTGTGGACGACCTTCGGCCCGTGGTCGGACTGGATCTTCGTCCTCGCGCGCACCGACATGGGCGACCGCTACGGCGGGATCACGTTCTTCCTCGTCCCCCTCGAGCAGCCCGGCGTCGAGGTGCGCGGCATCAAGCAGATCTCGGGAGAGAGCGAGTTCGGCGAGGTGTTCTTCGACGGCGCCCTCGCGAAGCGCGAGCACGTCGTCGGGAAGCTCGGCGAAGGCTGGCGGATCGCGATGACGGTGCTCTCGTACGAGCGCGGCGCCATGAGCCTCGCCTACCCCGCCCAGTACGATGGCTTCCTCGAGGACCTGATCCAGGGCTGCCGCGAGAACGGCACGCTCTCGCGTCCCGACGTGCGCGAGAAGCTCGGGCGCCTGCTCGTCGAGAACGAGGTGCTGCGCTCGAACGGCATGCGCAACCTCGCGATGATCTCCTCCGGCAAGGCCCCCGGACCCGAGGCCTCGATCGAGAAGATCGGCTGGTCGGAGTACGCGAAGCGGCTCTCCGACGCGGCCCTCGATCTGCTCGGCCTCCAGGCCCAGCTCAAGGTGCGCTCGCCCCACGCGCGGCGCGAGATGGACTGGGCGTACGAGGCGCTCTGGTGTCGCGCCGGCACGATCTACGCCGGCTCCTCGGAGATCCAACGGAACATCCTGGCGCGCCGCGTGCTCAAGCTCCCGGCGGCTTGAGCTCGCGCGCGGAAGGAGAGCCCCCATGCAATTCGAGCTCGACGAGGACCGCGCGCTCCTCAAGTCGTCGACCCGGGAGCTCCTCGAGAAGGAGGCCCCGGTCACGACCACGCGTCCCATCATGGAGACTTCGCCGGAGGGCTTCTCGCGCTCGCTCTACGCCCAGCTCGCGGAGCTCGGGTACCTGGGGCTCCTGCTCGACGATGCCGCGGGGGGCTCGGGCATGGGCCCGATCGGGCTCGCCGCCGTGCTGCACGAGATGGGCCGCGTCGCCCTGCCCGGCCCGTACCTCGAGCTCGTGCTCTCGATCGAGACGCTGCGCATGGCGGGTGGAGACGTCGCGCAGCGCTGGCTTCGGGACGCGATCGCGGGCGAGAAGATCGTGCTTCCGGCGGCGCGCGAGAGCCTCTCGGGCGTGGAGCCGGCGACGCTCGCGACGCGCTTCGAGGGCGGGCGCGTCCGGGGCCTCAAGACCTTCGTGGCGCACGGCGCCGCCGCGGACGGGTTGATCGTGACCACCGCCCAGGGCTTCGTGCTCGTGGAGCGACCGGCGAGCGGCTGGAGCGCGACGCCCCTCGAGACGCTCGATCACGCGCAGCGCTTCGTCGAGATCGCCCTCGACGCGCCGGGCACGCTCCTCGCCGACGGCCAGAAGGCGTGCGAGATCGCCGGCGCCGTCGGACGCCTCGCCGCGTTCGGCGCCGCGGCGTTCCTCCTGGGACTCGAGGAGCGCTGCCTCGAGCTCACGGTCGACTACCTGCAGGAGCGCAAGGCCTTCGGCGTCCCGATCGGCTCGTTCCAGGCGCTGCAGCACCGCGCCGCGGACATGCTCCTGCGCGTCGAGAGCTCGCGCGCGACGGTGTATCGCGCGGCCTGGGCCCTGGAGCAGGACCCGGGCCAGGCGCCGCTCCTCGTCGCCGCCGCGAAGGCCTACTGCGCAGACTCTGCGCGCCTCGTCTGCGGAGAGACGATCCAGCTCTTCGGCGGCGTCGGCTACACCTGGGAGTACGATCCGCACATCTACTTCAAACGCGTGAAGACGCTGGAGCAGCTCCACGGCTCGAGCCGCGAGCAGCTCGAGCAGGCGCTGCGAGCCGTCGGCGTGTAGCGACGCCGCGCATCGAACCACCGCACGAGGAGCCTTCGTGGAGCCGACCCCGTCTCCGTTCGCACCCAGCTTGCTCGCCGGCCGGATCGCGCTCGTGACCGGCGGCGGCACGGGACTCGGCCGCGCGATCGCGCGCGGCCTCGCGCAGGCCGGCGCCCGCGTGGTGATCGCCGCGCGCCGGCGCGAGGTGCTCGTGGAGACCGCGAAGGAGCTCACGGCAGAGACCGGCCGCGAGGTCGAGGTCGCCGAGGTGAACATCCGCCAGCGCGAGACGGTGGAGGCCCTCGCGGCCGAGCTGGCGCGACGCCACGGCCAGGTCGACGTGCTCGTGAACAACGCCGGCGGGCAGTTCCCGATCCGGGCGCGCGATCTCAAGCCCAAAGGCTGGCATGCAGTGATCGACACCAATCTGACCGGCACCTGGAACATGACCCAGCTGTTCGGCGATCAGATGCTCTCGGGGCGAGGCGGCACCATCACGCAGATCATCGCCGTCGTGGGCCGCGGCTTCCCCGGCCTCTCGCACTCGGCGGCGGCGCGCGCGGGCGTGCTCGAGCTCTCGCGCACGCTCGCCTACGAGTGGGCGCCGAAGGTGCGCGTGAACTGCGTCGCGCCCGGGCCCGTGGTGACGAAGGGCTTCGAGAACGCCTACCACCCCGAGATCCTGCGGGCGATGCGGGGCATCCCGATCTCGCGACCCGGGAGCCCGGACGAGATCGCGAACGCGGTGGTGTTCCTCGCGTCGCCGGCGGCGAGCTACGTGACGGGCGAGGTGCTTTACGTGGCCGGCGGGCAGCAGAACTACGGGCCGAACCAGGCCCTGTTCGACGACGCGTTCCCGGAGCGCGACCAGGGCTAGGGCCGCGGCGCCGTCACCGGGCGCCGTACGTCTCGTCGAGATACCGCACGATGTCGGCGGACTCGAACATCTCCTTGCCCGTGTTCGGATCGACCAGGAACGGAACCATCATCTTGCCCGAGCGCCGGACGAAGGCCTCGCGGCTCGGGCTTCCCTTGCCGACGTTGTGGAGGAGGTACGGGATCTCGAGCGCGCACAGGGCCTCGCGCGCGATGCGGCAGAAGGGCGAGACCTCGAAGCTGTAGAGCTCGAGGGGCTTCGCCGGAGCACGCGACGGGCGCGCGTTCGTCCCGAGCCCGACGCGGAGCCCCGAGGCGAGGCTCGAGGTCACGAGGGTGAGCGGTCCCAGGGCGAGGAGCGCGGGCACGTGGCCGTCGCCGTACGTGGAGAAGAGATACGCCACGATCTCGTCCGACTCGTACATCTCGCGCCCGGTGTTGGGATCGACGAGCCACGGGAACTGGAGCTTCCCGCCGCGCCGCGCCACCTCGTCGCGGAAGCGCCGTCCGCCCTTGGGACAGGGGAACACGAGGGCCTCGAGATCGAGGATCGTGAGCGCCTCGCGCACCTTGCGGCAGTAGGGACAGCTCTCGAACTCGTAGAGCTCGAGCGGCTTCTCCGGGCGCTTGCCGAGGCTCCCGACGGAGAGACCGCTGAAGAGGCGGGCCGCGCTGGCGGCGAGGGAGCTCGCGACGTCGAGGGTGCGGTTCATGGGCTCCTCCTCCCGCGAGCCTATCCGCCCGCGCCGGGCATCACCACTGGCAGCCACCACCGACACACGATCGTGATGCAGACGACGCCGGCGACGTCGAGGAAGAGGCCCGTGCGGACCATCGACCAGATCGGAACCCAGCCCGTCCCGAACACGATCGCGTTGGGCGGCGTCGCCACGGGCAGCACGAAGCCGCAGCTCGCGGCGAGGGTCGCGGGCACGAGGAGCAGGAGCGGCGAGACGCCGAGGCCCCGGGACGTGGCCGCGAGGAGCGGCATGAGGAGCGTCGCGGTCGCCGTGTTGCTCGCCACCTCGGAGACGAGGGTCGTGAAGGCCGCGATCGCCGCGATCAGCGCCACGACCGGCGCGCCCGCGAGCGCTCCGAGCCGCGTCGCGAGGGAGGCCGCGAGCCCCGTCGACTCGAAGCCCGCCGCGAGGGCGAAGCCGCCGCCCATGAGGAGCAGCACGCCCCACGGCACGCGCCTCTCGACGGTGCGCCAGTCGAGGAGCGCCGCCACCTCGGGCCCGCCCTCGCCTCCCCGCGCCCGCAGCGTCAGCAGCGCGAGCCCGATCCCCACCGCGACGACGGCGTCGTGGCTGAAGCCCGCGTCGGAGAGGAGATCGGACCAGCCCGGGATGCGCAGCGATCCCAGCTCGAGCGGCGTGCGGAAGATCCAGAGCACGACGGCGAGGACGAAGCCCCCGAGCACGATCCGCTCGGCCGGGCTCATGGGACCGAGCTGCCGCCGCTCCTCGCGCAGCACCGCGGCCCCCGCCGCTCCGAAGTCGAAGCGGCGGAGCGGCGTCTCGGGCGCCAGGTGGAGCAGCGCGGGCGCGAGGAGCGCTACGAGCGCCACGACGAGGGGAACGCCGAGGAGCATCCAGCGGAGGAAGCCGACCTCGGGCTCGGCGGGGAACAGCGTCTTCATCGCGCCCGCGAACACGAGGTTCGGCGCGGTGCCGACGAGCGTCCCCATGCCTCCGACGCTCGCGCCGTAGGCGATCGCGAGCATGAGCGCCGAGCCGAAGCTCCGCGCCGCGGCCCGGGCCGTCGCATCGTCGCGTCGGCCGTCGATCCGCGCCTCGCCCGCCAGGCGCTCCACCACCGAGATGCCGACCGGCAGCATCATGAGCGTCACCGCGGTGTTGTTGATCCACATCGAGATCGCGCTCGTCGCCGCGAGGAATCCGACCACGAGGCGGCGCGGCTCGGCGCCGATCGCGGCGATCATCCCGAGCGCGAAGCGACGGTGGAGGCCGGAGCGCTCCGTGGCGAGGGCGATCAGGAACGCGCCCAGGAACAGGAACACGATCGGATCGCCGTAGGAGGCCGCCGTCGCCGCCGCGCTCCGGATGCCGAGGAGCGGGAACAGCACGAGCGGAAGGAGCGAGGTCGCGCCGATCGGAAGCGCCTCCCCGATCCACCAGACGATCATGAGCCCCGACACGGCCGCGAGACGCCAGGCGTCGCGCGCGAGGCCGGCCGGCGCGGGAAGGAGCAGGATCAGCGCGAAGACCGCGAGGCCGAGGACGAGCGCGGCGCGGGCGCGGGGCGAGCCGCCGCCACCCTCCTCCGACTCGCTCGGCAAAGCGCCCGCTCCCGGGACCGAGCCTGCGTTCACTGCGCGGCGCCCGCCGCGGGGAGCACGCGCTCGAGGTAGCGCTTGACGTACTTGCCGAGGACGTCCGCCTCGAGGTTCACGCGCTCGCCGGGCCGGCGCCGCCCGAGCGTCGTCGCCTCGAGCGTGTGCGGGATCAGCGCGACGTGGAAGCCGGCGTGCTCGGGGGCCACGACGGTGAGCGACACGCCGTCGATCGCGACGGAGCCCTTGTCGACCAGGAGCTCCGCGAAGGCGGCGTCGCAGTCGACGTAGAGCCGCACGTCCTCGCCGCGGCGCTCGATCCCGCGCACGCGGCCCGTCGCGTCCACGTGTCCCTGGACGATGTGCCCGTCGAGGCGCTGGTCGGCGCGCAGCGCGCGCTCGAGGTTCACCGCGGAGCCCTGCGCGAGGTCGCCGAGGTTGGTGCGGGCGAGCGTCTCCGCCACGGCCTGGAAGGTGAGCCTCGGCCCTGCGATCGCCGTCACCGTGAGGCAGCAGCCGTTCACGGCGATCGAGTCCCCGAGCTTCACGCCTTCGACGACGCCGGGCGCCTCGATCACGAGGCTCGCGAGCTCGGCGCCGCGCGCGAGCTCGACGACCCGGCCCATCGTCTCGACGATGCCGGTGAACACGGCTCGCTACTTGCCGAACCGGAGATCGATCTGACGGCGCATCTCGTCCCGGACGGTCTCGTACCGCGCGTGCAGCTCGATCGGCGGGTTCGGGAGCTCGGGGATGATCCCGTCGAGCGTCATCGAGTGGTAGCGGACCTTGAAGTCCGTGAACTTGAGACCGTGGGCCGTCGAGATCACGACCACCCGGTCCCCCTTCCGGATCGTTCCGTTCCGCACGAGCTTCACGGTCGCGGCGAGCGCCACGCCGGTGTGGGGACAGTTGAACAGGCCCGTCCGGTCCGCGTGGGCGCAGGCCTCGGCGAGCTCCGCCTCGGTCGCCTGCTCGACGATCCCGTCGTAACGCTTCAACGCGTCGATCGCCTTCTCGATCGAGACCGGGTTCCCGATCTGGATCGCCGACGCGAGCGTCGGTCGCGCCGCGATCGGCTCGTAGACCCTGAATCCGCGCTGGAACGAGAGATAGAGCGGGTTCGCCGCCTCGGCCTGGGCGCACACGATCCGCGGCCGGCGTTGCACGAGCCCGAGCTCGACGAGGAGGTCGAGCCCCTTCGCGAGGGCCGACACGTTCCCGAGGTTCCCGCCCGGGATCACGATCCAGTCGGGGACCTCCCAGTCGAACTGCTGCACGATCTCGATCCCGACGGTCTTCTGCCCCTCGATGCGCAGGCTGTTCATCGAGTTCGCGAGGTAGATGCCGTCGCGCTCGGCGACCTTCCGCACGATCTCCATGCAGCCGTCGAAGTCGGTGTCGAGGGCGAACACGATCGCGCCGTTGGCCACGGGCTGGATCAGCTGGGCGACCGAGATCTTGCCCTTCGGCAGGAACACGATCGCGGGAATCCCCGCCGCGGCGGCGTAGGCCGCGAGCGCGGCCGAGGTGTCGCCGGTCGAGGCGCAGGCCACGGCCGGGATCTTCTTCCCGCGCGCGATCATCTCCTTCACCATGGAGACGAGCACGGTCATGCCGAGGTCCTTGAAGGAGCCGGTGTGCGAGTTGCCGCACTGCTTGATCCAGAGATCCTCGATCCCGATCTCGCGCCCGTAGCGCTCCGCCCAGAACAGGTTCGAGTGGCCCTCGTACATGGAGACGACGTTCTCGTTGTCGATCTCCGGGCAGACCCACTCCTTCTTGCCCCAGACGCCGGAGCCGTAGGGCCACTCGTTGCGGTGGGAGCGGTCGTCGAAGCGCTTCTTCCAGACGTCGGCCGGGGTCTTCTTGAGCTCGGAGAGGTCGTGCACGACCTGCAGCAGGCCGCCGGAGCGGTCGGTGTAGACGACCTCGTCGAGGGAGTAGCGCTCGCTCGGGTCGCGCAGGCTCTCGAACCAGGCGCGGTAGGCCGGCTTTCCTTCGCTCATCGCTCCTCCTCGATGCGCACGAGGCGCGTGGGAGCCGTCACGTCCGGCAGGGCGTCGATCCGCGCGAGGGCGCGCCGCACCGCGGCCTCGCGCGCGGGATGGGTCATCACGAGCACGGGCACCGACTCCGTCGCGTGTCCCCTGCCCTTCTGGATCACGCTCTCGATGCCGATGCCCTCGTCTCCCAGGGCGCCGGCGATGCGCGACAGGACGCCCGGCCGGTCGAGGGCCGTGAAGCGCAGGTAGCTGCGGCCTTCGAGCTCGCCGAGCGGAACCATCGGCTTCGCCCGCAGCGATTCGGGCAGGTACGAGAGCGGCGCCACGCGTCCCGCGGTTCCGCGCCGGATCTCGCGCGCGATCTCCATCAGGTCCGCCACGACGGCGCTCGCGGTCGGCATCTCGCCCGCGCCGGCGCCGTAGAAGAGCGTCGGGCCGACGGCGTCGCCCGTGACCGCGATCGCGTTCATCGCTCCGTCGACCTTCGCGAGCAGGCTCTCCGCCGGCACGAAGGTCGGGTGCACGCGCGCGTCGATCCGCTCGTGGGCCGGATCGCCGAGGAGCTTCGCGATCCCGAGGAGCTTGATCCGATAGCCGAACTCCGCGGCCGCCTCGAAGTCGAGAGGGAGGAGCCCGCGGATGCCCTCGGTCGGGATCTCCTCGTGGGTGAGCTCCGCGCCGAAGGCCATCGCGACGAGCAGCGTCAGCTTGTGGGCGGCGTCGATCCCGTCGACGTCGAAGCTCGGGTCGGCCTCGGCGTAGCCCAGGTCCTGCGCGCGCTTCAGCACCACCTCGAACGCCTCGCCGCTCTTCTCCATCTCGGTCAGCACGTAGTTCGTGGTGCCGTTGATGATGCCGGCGATGCGGAGGATGCGGTTCGCCGCGAGGCCCTCGCGCATGGAGCGCAGGATCGGGATGCCGCCGCCGACGCTCGCCTCGAAGGCCACGTCCACGCCGCGCTTCGCCGCGGCGCCGAAGATCTCGCGCCCGTGCGCGGCGAGCAGCGCCTTGTTCGCGGTGACGACGTGCTTCCCGCTCTCGATCGCCCGCAGAACGAGCCGGCGCGCGGCGTCGTAGCCGCCGACGAGCTCGATCACGATCGCGACGTCGGGGTCGGCGATCAGCCCCTCGGCGTTCGAGTCGAAGCGGATGCCCGCGAGGTCGACGCCGCGATCGCGGCGCGTGTCGAGGTCGGCGATGCGCGCGAGCCGCAGCGGGAAGCCGAGGCGCTCCTCGATCACCGCGGCGTTGCGCCGCAGGAGCTTCGCCACGCCCGTGCCGATCGTGCCGAAGCCGATCAGGCCCACGCCGACGGCGCGCGGGTCCGCGGGATGGGCCATCGCCTAGACTCCCTGCTCGCGCAGGAAGCGCCGGATCCCGCGCACCGCCTGCCGGATGCGCTGCCGGTTCTCGACGAGGGCGAAGCGCACGTAGCCCTCGCCCATCTCGCCGAAGCCCACGCCGGGCGACACGGCGACCTGCGCCTCCCTCAGGAGACGCTTCGAGAACTCGAGGGAGCCCATCGAGCGCAGCGCCTCGGGGATGCGCGCCCAGACGAACATCGTGCCGAGCGGCTTCTCGATCTTCCACGCGCCTTCGCCCGGCGCGCCGAGGCCGTCGATCAGGGCGTCGCGTCGCTCCCGGTAGGCCTCGACGTTCTCCTGCACGCAGTCCTGGGGGCCGCGCAGCGCGACGATCGCGCCGATCTGGATCGGCTGCGGCATCCCGTAGTCGAGGTAGCTCTTGATGCGCCCGAGGGCGTGGATCATGTCGGGATTCCCCGCGGCGAAGCCCACGCGCCAGCCGGCCATCGAGTGGCTCTTCGAGAGCGAGCCGAACTCGATCGCGACGTCGCGCGCGCCCGGCACCTCGAGGATGCTCGGCGCGCGGTAGCCGTCGAAGGTGATCTCGGCGTAGGCGAAGTCGTGGACGACCATCACGTCGTTCGCCTTCGCGAACTCCACGAGCTTCTCGAAGAAGGCGCGATCCACCACCTGGGTCGTGGGGTTCGCGGGGAAGGAGACGATCAGGAGCTTCGGCTTGGGCCAGGTGCGGCTCATCGCCTGCTCGAGGTTCGCGAAGAAGTCCGTGTCCGGCGTGAGCGGCACGGTGCGGAGGTCGCCCCCCGCGATGATCACCGAGTACTGGTGGATCGGGTACGCCGGGTCGGGACACAGCACCACGTCACCCGGACCGACGGTCATCAGCACGAAGTGCGAGAGCCCCTCCTTCGCGCCGATCACCGCGATCGCCTCGCGATCGGGGTCGAGCGAGACGCCGTGGCGCCGCGCGTACCACTCGCAGATCCCCTTGCGCAGGTTCGGGAGGCCGCGCGACGCGGAGTAGCGGTGGTTGCGCGGGTTGTGCGCCGCCTCGCAGATCTTCTCCACCACGTGCGGCGGCGTCGGGAGATCGGGGTTGCCCATCCCGAGGTCGATCACGTCCTCGCCGGCGCGCCGCGCCGCCGTCATCAGCGTGATCACCTCGCTGAAGATGTACGGCGGCAGGCGGTTCAGCTTGTGGAAGTCGTGGCGCACGGACATGGCGGACGGGCTCCTCGGGAGGCAGGGTGGACGAAATCGCGCCGGGTCTCCGCGGGCGGGGCGGGCCTCGAGGGGCCGAGGCCCGGGCGCGACCGGCGGAGGCGCTCGGGCGCGACCTCCCCCGTCCCGCTGTGGATCGGCTCGCCGGACACGGAGAACCCCGGTAAGTGCCTCAACCTATGGGAGGTATTCGGCCGGGGCAAGGAGCCGCCCGAGGGCTAGTCCTCGTCGAGGCGGAAGCGGACCGTGAAGGCCACCCGGGAGGGAACGAGTGCGCCGTCCTTGCGCGCCGGGCGCCAGGTCTCCCGGCGCACGGCCGCGAGGGCGGCCCGGTCGAAGGCCTCGCCGCCGCTCGCGAGCACGCGCACCTCGGAGACCGCGCCGTCGGGCTCCACCAGCACCTCGAGCCGCACCTCCGCCTCGCGTCCGAGGAGCCGCTCGCGGGGCGGGTAGGTCGGCCGGACGCGCCGGGCCGGGGCGGCGACGCCGTCGACCTCGCCTTCGCCGAAGACGCGCCGAGCGCTCTCGCCCGCCCCGGGCAGGACGCTCGGCAGCGACGCCGTCACGACGGGCGCGGCCGGCGCTCCGGCCCCGGGCTCGGCGCTCGCCGGCGCGGGCGGGGCCACCAAGGTCTCGACCCGCGCCGCCTGCGTCGCGCGGGCCGAGATCTTCGACGCCGCTGGCGGGGGGCGCGGCGCGGGCTTGGGCTCGGCTCGCGGCGGCGGAGCCGCCACCTCCGGGACGAGCGCCGGGCCGGGCACGGGACCCGGCGGCGCCTCGGTCCCCTCCGCGAGGAGGGTGACACGCAGGGGCGGCGGAGGAGGGGGAGCCGCCTGCCGCGCCTCGAGCACGAGGGCGACGGCGATCCCGTGGACGAGGAGGGAGAGCGCGACCGGCAGCGCGAGCCACCGATCGAGCGTCCGCACCCGCTCGTCGCCGCAGAATGCCGCGAACGGGAGCGCGCCGCCGTCAGAAGTAGACGGTGACGCCCCCGCGAACGTTGCGCGGGTTCCCCGGCGTGAAATGGTAGTCGTCGATCCCTCCGGGCGGCTCGAACGCTTGCCGCGACGTGTAGAAGAACTCCGCGCTGCGCCACTTCTCGTTCGTGATGTTCTGCAGCGCGACGAACGCCTCGAGCTTCCGCCATCGGTAGCGCAGGGAAGCGTCGGCGACCGCGTAGCCGTGGAGCTTGCGCTGGCTGTCCTCGAGGGCGTAGCGGCGGCCGAGCGTCCGCATCCGGATGTCGAACAGGATCCCGATCGGATGGCGCACCGTGAAGCCCGTGGACGCCACGAAGCGCGGCGACTGGGGCACGTGCTCGCCGTTCGCGAACTCTGCCGAGGAGTAGACCACGTCGAGGCTGTAGGAGAGCCAGTCGAGGAGCTGGGCCCGCGTCTCGAGCTCGATGCCCTGGCGCCGCGAGCGGGGCCGCGGCTCCGTCGTGCCCGCATCGCCCACCCACACGAGCTCCTGCTGCAGGTTCAGCCAGAAGTACGAGAGCGCGAGGTCGAGGCGTGAGTCGAAGGCCCTGGTGCGGAGCCCCACTTCCCAGCCGAGGGCCAGCGGGAGGGGCTTCGTGTGCTCGCAGGGCTCGTCCGGATCCGGCGGCACGGCGGGATTGCACGCGACCTCGCGCGCGTCGTTCGAGTGGTAGCCCTCGCCGAAGTTCAGGTAGAGCTCGAGGGCGCGCATCGGCTCGGGCTCGAGCGGGAACGGTCCCGCGTCGGAGAACGGCGAGAGGATGAGGTTCGCCTTGGGCAGCAGGACCGAGTCGGTCACGTTGCCCTCGGGCTGGCCGGGGCCGGCGATCTTCGAGTCGACCCGGAACCAGAAGGTCTCGCCGCGGAGCCCGATCACCGCGCGCGCCCAGTCGGTGAGGAAGACCTCGTCCTGGAGCCAGAGTGCGAGCGACGACTCCGCGACGTCGCTGTCGGTCGTGACGGCGAAGACGTCGCGGCGGAACTGCTGGCGGAGCCGGACGTGAGCATCGTCCGTGCGCGTCTCCAACCCGGCCGACACCGACTGCGGGAGGACCGCTTCGAACGACTGGCGATAGACGGAGTCGAGGCCGTAGAGCCAGCGCGTGTCCTTCTGCTCGATCCCGTCGCCCCGCGGATCGTCGAGGAAGTAGGTGAAGTCGGAGAACAGATCGAGGGCGTACTTCGAGGCCCAGAGCGTCGTCTGCCAGGTCTGCTCGGACGACGGCTTCCAGCTGTGGCGGACGAGGGCGTCGAAGCGCGCCGTATTTCCGCCTTCGGTGTTGTCGATCGAGCCGAAGCGGGAGATCTGGCCGTCGCGCACCGCACGCTGCGGGATCTGACCGGACGCGTTCCAGCGTGCGTCGTAGAAGTCGCCGGAGAAGGTGAGTCTCTGGGCCTCCCCGAGGCGCGCGCTCGCGCGCGCGTTCAGGAGATAGCGCGACATGTTCTGCGGATCGTCGAAGGGGCCGTCCGAGCCCTCGATCTCTCCCGCGACGAGCGCGGTCGCCGGAGCCTCGAGATCGCCGAAGCCTGCGAAGCGCGGCGAGGCCATGAAGACGTAGCGCTTGGTGTTGAACTCCCCGAGCTCGACCTTCGCGTACGACTCCGGCACGTACTCGCGCGGCACGAGGTTGACCGCTCCCGCCGTGTCGAAGTCGCCGAACTCCGCGAAGTAGGGACCCTTGAACACCTCGAGGCGGTCGATCGTCTCGGGGATCACGAAGTGGAGGTCGGCGTAGCCCTGGCCGTGGGCGTGGCTGCGCATGTTCACCGGCAGCGAGTCGTCGAGGAAGATCGCGAGATCCGTGCCGTGATCGGCGTCGAACCCGCGGAAGAGGATCTGGTCGGCCTTGCCGCCGCCCGCGTGCTGGGCCGTCACGAGGCCCGGCACGATGCGCAGGATCTCACCCGGGCTATCGATCGGCTGCAGCTCGAAGTCGCGGGCGCGCACGGTCGAAGACGACGCGGCCGTCGTGGGCCGGCGCTCGCGCACCGTCACGTCGTAGGGGCTCGCGGGCGCGGCCTTCGCCGGCTTGGGCGGCGGCGGCGCGGCCTCGAGGGCCGCGGCCGCATCCGCCGCATCGTCATCCGCGGCCTCGCGATCGGCTTCTTCCTCGGTCTCGAAGCCTCCCTGTCGTCCGATCGCCTGCTCCTCCTGCCGCTCGCGCGCCGCGGCGTCGTGATCTCCGGCCGGAGGCGGAGCGCTCGTCTGCGCGAAGGAAGCAGGGGCGACGGCGAGCGCGACCGAGAGCGCGAGGATCGCCCGAACGCGTGTCACGACGTCTCCCCCAGGATCGGTCCCGCCGCGACGGACTCCAGCCGGCGCGTGGAAGCGCCGTGGGCTGAGAGCGAGAGCCGCGACGCGGGCGCGCGACCGTGCCCACCCGGCGGCCCTGGTCGCGCGAGGAGCCACCGGGGACGCCCTACGGTCCGCGTTGCACGGACCGCCATCGCGGCGCCGGGTGGCTTCGAAGGCTGCTGCCCTTGTACGCGACCCGAGCGCGGCGCGTCAAGGGCGAAGCGCCGGAAGGATGCGTGAAGCGTGGCGCAGGCCGCGCGGAACATGTCCGTGCTACGCGGCGGCGCGGCGGACGGATGCAAGACCGCGAGCGCCGCGCCGCCGGGAGCGGCCGGCGTCAGCGTGCCGCGGTCGCCGGCTCCTCGACGCCGCCGAGCCCGCCGCCCGCCGCGCCCGGGTCGAACACGAGACGACGCGCGTGGTACGCGCCGAGGGTCCCGCGGTGGCCGATGCTCACCACGGTCGTCTCCGGAAGTCGCTCGCGCAGGAGTGCGTAGAGCCGCCCCTCGGTCGCCTCGTCGAGTGCGCTCGTCGCCTCGTCGAGGAAGAGCCAGTCGGGCCGCTGGAGCAGGGCGCGCGCGAAGGCGATGCGCTGCTGCTCGCCGCCGGAGAGCTCGAGCGCCCAGTGGCGGTCCTCGTCGAGACGCGACGCGAAGGCCGGCAGGCCGACGGCCTCGAGCGTCGCGCGGATCGTGGCGTCGTCGACGCCTTGCGCCGCACCGCCGGGGTAGAGCAGGACGTCGCGCAGAGTCGCGATCGGCAGATAGGGCTTCTGGGGCAGGAAGAGCGTGCGAGCGCCCTCGGGCACCTCGACGCGGCCCGCGCCGAAGGGCCAGATCCCCGCGAGCGCGCGGAAGAACGTGCTCTTCCCCGTGCCCGACGGGCCCGACACCAGCACGCTCTCGCCCGCCCGGAACGCAGTGTGCGCGCCCTGCAGCAGGGGACGGCCGTCGGGGAGCTTCAACGTGAGCCCCTCGATCGCAAGCCGCGTCGGCGCCCCCACGGCGCGCGCGATTCCCGTGCTCGCCACCGCCTCGCTGCGGGCGCTCTCCGTCGCGTGCCGGAAGCCCGCGAGCCGCTCGACCACCGCCCGCCACTCGGCGATGTCGGTGTAGGAGTCGACGAGATAGGAGAGCGCGTCCTGCACGCGGCCGAAGGCCGAGGCCGTCTGCATGAGCCCGCCGAGCTGGATCGCGCCCGAGAAGTAGCGCGGCGCCGCCATGATGAACGGGAACACGACGGCGGCCTGCCCGTAGCCGGTGGTGAACCACATGAGGCGCTTCTGCGCCTTCATGATCTCCCACCAGTTCCTCACCACCTCGCCGAACTGGCGGCCGAAGCGCCGGCGCTCGTCGCCCTCGCCGCCGTACAGCGCCACGCCCTCGGCGTTCTCCCGGAAGCGCACCAGGCCGAAGCGGAAGTCGGCCTCGTAGCGCTGCTGCTCGAAGTTGAGCCTCGTGAGCGGTCGCCCGATCCGCGTGGTGAGCCAGCTTCCCACGATCGCGTAGAGGATCGCGGCGTAGAGCATGTAGCCGGGAACGTGGATGCCGTGCCCCGCGAGCGTGAGCTCGAGCACGCCGGAGAGCGAGTAGAGCACGAACAGGAAGGAGAAGAGCGTGACCACCTGGCGCAAGAGGTCGAGCCCGAGACGCAGGGTCAGCGTGACGAACATCTTGACGTCTTCGGTGATCCGCTGGTCCGGGTTGTCGGTGCCGCGGTCGGCGAGCTGCATGCGGTAGTAGGCCCGCTCGCCGAGCCAGCGCTCGAGGCTGTGATCGGTCATCCAGCGGCGCCAGCGGATCTGGAGCATCTGGTTCAGGTAGAGGTGGTAGACCGCGGCGGCGATGTAGCTGAAGGCGATCACGCAGAAGATGCCGAGCTGGTGCCAGAACTCGGGCATGTCCTTGTTCTGGAGCGAGTCGTAGAAGGCGGCGTTCCACTGGTTCAGCTTCACGAGCAGCCAGACCATGCCGAGGTTCAGGGCCACGATCACCGCGAGCAGGCCGCGCCCGGCCCGACGGTCGTCGCCGAACCAGTAGGGCTTGGCGATCGACCAGGCCTCGCGCAGGAAGACGCGGATGGACGTACGGGCTGTGGGCTCCATGGCGATACCTCAGACGCCGGCCGGGGGGCCGAGGTTCGGCGCCCCCGGAGAGTCGCCGCCCCGGGCCGCCCACCAGAGGTAGAAGGGCAGCCCGCTGGCCGCGATCGCGAGACCGGTCAGGCACTCCATCGGCCGGCCGCGCAGCATGGCGAAGGCGATCGCAGCGTTGGCGACGAGATAGAGGGCGGGAACGAGGGGATAGCCCCAGGCGTGGTAGGGCCGGCGCCGGGCGGGCTGGCGCCGGCGCAGCGCATAGAGGGCCGCCGTGTCGGCCATCGTCGCGAGCACGATCGCGAAGGTCGTGTAGTCGAGCACGCGCGGGAAGGACCGCAGCAGGAGGAGGAGCCCGACCGAGACCAGGGCCTGCACCAGGAGCGCGACGTGGGGCGTCCCGAATCGCGGGTGCACCTGCTCGACGCCCCGGAAGAAGAGCCCGTCGATCGCCATGGCGTAGGCGATGCGCGGGCCGACGAGGATCGTCGCGTTGAGCGTGCCCAGGATCGAGGCCAGCACGAAGGCCGCGACGAGGCGGCCGCCGGCGCTCCCGAAGAGCACCGCCGCCGTCGCCTGTCCCGCGTTCTCGACGTGTCGCAGCTCCGTCACGGGGAGCGCGTAGAGATAGACGGCATTCACCGCGAGATAGATCGCGGCGCAGACCGTGAGGCCGAGGAAGAGCGAGCGGGGGACGTCGCGCTCGGGCACGTGCATCTCGCTCGCCACGTACACCGTCGCGTTCCAGCCGAGGTAGCTGAAGAGGACGGGCGAGAGCGCGAGTCCGAAGCTCGAGAGACCGATCGCGCCGCTGCCGTCACCCGGAGCGGGCGATGCGAGGTTCGTCCAGCTCCCGGGCCCGACGAAGGGGCCGAGCGCGACGAAGGCCACGATGGCCAGCACCTTGAGCAACGTCGTCGCGTTGTTGAAGCGCGCGCCGACCCGGACGCCGATCCAGTTCAGTGCGGTCGACGCGACGGTGATGCCGACGGCCACCGCGAGCGTCCCCGCCTCACCGAGCGGAACGAAGCTCGCGAGGCTTCCGGCGAAGCCCGCAGCGAGCGTCGCGATCGTGCCGGCGTAGATCACGAAGAACGTGAGCCAGCCGACCAGGAAGCCCGCCGCGGGATGGAACGCCTCGCGCAGGTAGACGTAGTCGCCGCCCGCGTGGGGGTACATGGCGCCGAGCTCCGCGTTCGCGAGGGCACCCGCGAGGGAGAGCAGGCCACCCGCGAGCCAGGCCGCGAAGATCCAGCCGGGGTGCGGGAGCGTGTTCGCGATCGGTCCCGGCGTGAGGAAGATCCCGGAGCCGATCACCGACGCGACCACCAGGAAGGTCGCGTCGCCGAGCGAGAGCGCGGGGCGGAGGGCGTCGCGAGGATGACGGGCGGGCGCAGGAGTCTCGCGCCGGCCCGCGTCGCTCATCGCATGCGCGCTCGCGTCAGACCAGGAACGGAACGATCAGGAGTGCCACGATGTTCACGAGCTTCAGCATCGGGTTGATCGCCGGCCCGGCGGTGTCCTTGTAGGGATCGCCGACCGTGTCGCCCGTGACGGCGGCCTTGTGGGCGTCGCTGCCCTTGCCGCCGTGGGCTCCGCTCTCGATGTACTTCTTCGCGTTGTCCCAGGCGGCGCCGCCGGTCGTCATCGAGATCGCGACGCAGATGCCCGCGGCGATCGAGCCGATCAGCATGCCGCCCAGGGCCTCCGCGCCGAACACGAGGCCCACGACCAGGGGAATCAGCGCGGGGATCAGCGCTGGCGCGATCATGAGGCGCAGCGCGGCGGCCGTGACGATGTCGACGCACGTCCGGTAGTCGGGGCTCGCCTTCCCTTCCATGAGGCCGGGGATCTCCCGGAACTGGCGGCGCACCTCCTGCACGACCTGGCCGCCGGCCTTGCCGACGGCGTCCATCGCGAGGGACGCGAAGATGAACGGGATCACCGCGCCGAGGAAGAGGCCTGCGATCACCCGGATGTTGCTGAGCGCGAAGTCGAGCGGCGCGGCCTCCGGGCCACGGGCCACGCGCAGGTCGTTCAGGTACGTCGCGAAGAGCACCATCGCCGCGAGGCCGGCCGAGGCGATCGCGTAGCCCTTCGTCACGGCCTTCGTGGTGTTGCCGACCGCGTCGAGCGGGTCGGTCACCGCGCGCACCTCCCGGCCCATCTCCGACATCTCGGCGATGCCGCCGGCGTTGTCGGTGATGGGTCCGTAGGCGTCGATCGCGACCACCATGCCGGCCAGGGAGAGCATGCTCATCGCCGCGACCGCTACGCCGTAGGAGCCCGCGAGGCCGTAGCAGGACAGCATGGCGAGCACGATCACGACCACCGGCGCCACCGTCGCCTGCATGCCGACCGCGAGCCCGCTGATGATGTTCGTCGCGTGACCGCCGAGGGAGTCGTTCGCGATCTTGATCACCGGCCGCGCGCTGCTCCCGGTGTAGAAGTCGGTGATCCACATCATCGCGCCGGTCACGACGCCGCCGATCGCGGCGCAGATCCAGAGCGAGAGCTTTCCGAAGCTCGCGGTCTCCGGGATCGGCACGAAGAGCGTTGCGAGCAGGAGGAGCGCGGTGGAGAGGCCCGTCGCCACCGCGAGGCCCTTGTACATGGCGCCCATGATGTTCGGCGTCTCGTCGCCGTAGGCCGGCCCGACCTTCACGAGCGGGATCGCGACCACGGAGCCCACGATCCCGACGGCGCCGACGAGCAGCGGATAGAGGAACATCGCGCGGCTCTCGGGGAAGAGGATGTGCGCGAGGAGCATCGCCGCCGCGGCGGTCACGGCGTAGGTCTCGAACAGGTCGGCGGCCATGCCGGCGCAGTCGCCCACGTTGTCGCCCACGTTGTCGGCGATCACGGCGGGGTTGCGCGGATCGTCCTCGGGGATGTTCGCCTCGACCTTGCCCACGAGGTCGGCGCCGACGTCCGCACCCTTCGTGAAGATTCCGCCGCCGAGGCGGGCGAAGACCGAGATCAGGGAGCCGCCGAAGGCGAGCCCCACGAGGGCGTTCGGCGCCTTGATGATGGAGGCGAGGAGCGAGAGGGCGAGCAGGCCGAGACCGACGACCATGAGGCCGGTCACGGCGCCGCCCTGGAAGGCGAGGCCGAACGCCCGCTCGAAGCCGTCCTTCGCCGCCTCGGCCACGCGCACGTTGGCCCGCACCGAGACGTTCATGCCGATGAACCCGGCGGCCGCGCTCGCCACGGCGCCGAGCAGGAAGCCGCCTGCCGTCGGCCAGCCGAGGAAGAAGCCGATCAACAGGAAGATGGGCGCGCCCACGATCGCGACCGTGCGGTACTGGCGGGCCAGGAAGGCCTCGGCGCCGGCGCGGATCGCCGAGGCGATCTCGTTCGCGCGGGGCGAGTTCGCGGGCTGCTCGAGCACCTTGCGGTAGAGCGAGAAGCCGAAGCCGACCGCCAGGGCACCCGCGACGAAGGCGAAGAAGAGCGTCATTCTCCCATTCTCCCGATCTTCCCGATCTCGTTGTCTGGACGGTTCGAGAGACGCGCGCGGGCTCGCAACCCGGGGTCCCCCAGAACGGCGCGCAGACACTACCTGCCCGGCCCTGGATCGGAAAGGCCCGAGGCGGCAGTCCGTTTCCCACCACCGGCCGCGCAACCGACGGGACCTACGGCGCGGGCGACCCCACGCCCCAGGACGCAGCCTCGAGATCACGCGGGAGCCAGCCGGAGCCCGCTTCGGGCGGTCGACCGAAGAGGCGCTCGCCGATCGTCTCGCCGAGCGCGCGGTAGCTCTCCCACTGCGCCTCGTCGAAGAACTGATCGGCCGTGGTCTCCTGCGGGAAGGCGCGGCTGCGCAGGGCATACTCGACGACGTCCCGGGGCTCGTCGCCGACCAGGCTCGGCTTGATCCAGAGCAGGAGCGAGCCGCGCTCGTGGGGCGCGTCGCGGTAGTAGACGAAGGCCAGGGCCGCGTGCCGGTGGTTCCGGCGCGCCCCGCCTGCCCCGCTCGCGGCATCGAACGCGTCTCCGCGAATCTCGGCCAGCGTGCCGATCCAGTGCCTCGCCCAGGGATGGAGCTGCGCGAGCTCCCGCTCGCCCGCGAACCGGATCTCGGCGCCGAAGTCGAGCCGCGCCTTCCGCACGAGCTGGCCCAGGTCCTCGAACGCGTAGTCGACGTCCTGGCCGTCGTCCGCCACGACGATCAAGGGCAGCCGGCGGCGGATCAGCTCGTAGGCCGCGCTGTTCTCGAAGTGTCCCCCGTCGCTCAGGTACCAGTTGCGCCGGGCCGTCCCGGGGAAGCGCGCGAGGAGCTCGTCGAGCAGATGGCGCTGGACGGGGAAGGCGCGCGAGAAGAGGAATCCCGCGCGCGCGAGGGCGGACGGGAACATGCCCACGTCGCTGCGCCAGAGCGGATCGACGCCGCTCTGCCACCAATGGCCGAGGCGTACGTTCAGGAGGCCGAGGAGGAGGCTCAGACCGAGGCTCGTGCGGGAGCCCGTGCCCGTCGAGAACGCCGCGCCGGAGATCGCCACGAGGCGACCGAGCGAGAGGCTCTCGGGCTTGATCGGCTCCTGCTTCGGGGCGTTCCAATCGATCTCGAACACGCGGAACACGCAGTCGGTGGCGCTCGCGCGCGCGGGCGTCACGGGGAGGAGACCGCTCGCGAAGGAGCCGCGTGTCGCGGAGCTCGCCCACTTCGCATGGTGCTTCACGCCGAGGCTGAGACCGGCGGGACCGAAGGCGAGGCTCGTGCCCTTCCGATCGCGCTGCTCGATCTGCGAGCGGCCCTCGACCGTCTCGTTCACGGTGACGTTGATCAGGTGGAGCGGCCCCCCGCGCTCCTCGGGCCGGTAGCTCGCGAGCGTGAGGTCGTCGTCCTCCTGCTCGAGGCTCACGCCCGAAGCACCGCCGGCGAAGCGCTTCGGATTCGACGCGCCGAGGTACGCGCGGCGCAGGCGCGCGCCGTAGAGCGGCGCCTGGGTCGACTGGTTGAGGAACGACCAGGTCCGCGCGAAGGCGACGTTGAGCAGCACCGAGACGAGGGCTGCGGCGACGAGCCCCTCCACCCAGGGCGACGCAGCGGGCGGTGCGACCGCCGAGCACGGCGCGAAGTAGCGGCTCACCTCGGGCGCCACCGCGCCGCCCCGCCACACGATCGCGTGCGCCGCCACCGACACCGAGACCAGGAACACGAGCGCGAGCAGGAGCGCCAACACGAGGGCGAGGGCGGCCCACGAGACCTTCGGCCGCTCGTCCCCGGCGAGGGACGGGAAGAACGAGACGATCTTCTGGGTCGCCGCTGCGAGCCCACCCAGTGTCGCGAGGAGCGACGCGAGGGCGATGCCGAGGCCGGGGCCCGCGAGCTCCGCGTAGAGCGTCTGTGCGAGGGAGTCCACGAGGCCGAGCGCGGCGAGGGCGGCCGTGAGCACGAGGCCGGTCTTGAGCCACTTCGTGAGGAGGGATTGCATGGCCGACGGCATGACACTCGCGGGAGACGCGGGCCGCGCCGCCGCGGCGCCTTCGGCGGTGGCGTCGTCGCTCCGGCGGCCACGGAGGACGAGGGCCGCAAGGCCGCAGACGAAGAGAGCCAACGCCGTGACGGCGATCCCGAGCCACTGGACGGCCGCGAGGAGATCCGCGGGGCGGCCTGCGAGCGCCGCGATCTGTACGGCGAGGAGGAAGGTCACGGTCGCGAGCGCGAGGAAGCGCCGTGCTCCGTCGACGCGGACCGGAACGAGCCAGTACGCCCAGCCCGCCGGGAGCGCGAGGAGCGCGAGCGTCGCCGACGGCACGAGGAGCCACGGGCTCCACCAGACGCCGCCGGCCTGCCAGCCCAGGCGGAGGACCTCGTCGACGCGCAGGCCCGCGATCTCGGATCCGCCTGCGCGCGCTGCCGCGCCGAAGCGGACGAGCTGCAGGAGGAGCGACGCGCCGAGCACCGCGACGGCCAGCACGAGCTGCACCGCGACCCAGTTCCGGAGCAGCGCCGCGCCCGCGAGGAGCAGGTCACCCGCGCCGTTCGGCGACATGTAGCGCCCGTGCTCGCGCAGCCAGCCGAGGTAGCCCGAGGTGGGGTCGCAGAGCAGCTCCTCGACGCGTGCCAGGCGCTCGCCCACGGCCTCGGCCGACGCTGCGTCCTTCTTCCAGGGCAGCTCGGGTCGGGCGAAGAGCGCGCCGAAGGAGCTCCCGAGGTA
>DATKKW010000009.1:0-6693 GCA_035542715.1 Myxococcota bacterium | reverse complement strand
GCGGTGCGGCCGTCGCACGAGACCTCGAATCGCTCCTTCGGCAGGTTGGGGCTCGCCTTCGCCAGGTACTCGATCGTGGCGCTGGACCCGTCGGCGAAGCCCAGGAGCGCGACCATCGAGTCGTCGCTCTCCGGGTCGCGTCCGAGCGCCCGGGCGTAGACGGTCGTCGGCGGCGAGCCGACGAGGTACGTGCAGAGATCGACGAAGTGGCAAGCCTCGCCGACGATGCGCCCGCCGCCCTCCCGTGGATCGAGCAGCCAGGTGCCTCGTGGCGGCGGACCCGCCGCGATCACGTAGTGGATCGCGAGGCTGCCCTGGCGGCGTGCGAAGGCTTGCTTGATCGCACGCGAGTGGACGGAGAAGCGGCGGTTGTAGCCGACCGCGAGGAACCCCCCGGTCTCCTGCACCGCGAGCGCCACGTCGTTGACTTCGTCGAGGTGGAGGCCCACCGGCTTCTCGAGCCAGACGGCCTTGCCCGCGCGCAGCGCGTCGACGGCGAGCCTCGCGTGGCTGTCGTGGCGCGTCGTCACGAAGACGAGACCCACGCCCGGGTCTCGAAGCAGCTCGGCGCCGTCGGTCCCGCAGCGCGCGAAGCCGAACTTCTCGCCGGTGCGCAGGGCGGACGGCCCCGTCGCCGTCACGAGCGCGACCCGCGTCGTGTGCTTCGTCTGCTCGAGGGCCGGCAGCAGCACGGCCTTCGCGTAGTTTCCGGCACCGAGGAATCCCACACCGACCGTCTCGCGGGTCTCGCGCGGCGCGACGGGAGGCCGCGCAGAGAGCTCGAGGGTCCGGCTCGGCGATTCCTTCTCGCCCTCGTAGCGGAAGACGATCGCGAGCGAGCGAGAGGAGCCGCTCGCGAGGTCGCCGTAGGTGCGGACCGCGTCGCTGAACGGCACGACGGGCGTGTGGAGCGTTTCGGGCCGGACCTGACCCGACGCGACCAGGGCGAGGAACGACTGCAGGTTCCGGTTCTCCGTCCAGCGCACGTACGGGAGCGGGTAGTCGATTCCCGCCTCCTCGTAGCTCCGATCGTACCGGCCGGGCCCGTAGGAGGTGCTCATGCGAAGCGAGAGCGCCTTCTCGTAGAAGACCCGCCGGTCGAGCTCCATGGGCATCGCGCCCACCATCACGACGCGGCCCTGGAGGCGGCAGAGCTCCGCGGCGAGCTGGAGCGGCTCGGAGTTGTCGGCGGCGGCGGTCACGAGGACGAAGTCGGCGCCGTAGCCGCTCGTATGCTCGTCGCCCCACGCGGGCGAGAGCTCGCGGGTCGTCATCGCCCACTCGGCGCCATTCGCCCGCGCGAGCTCGACGCGCGTCGGATCGATGTCCACGGCCAGCACGCGGCATCCATTCGCCTTCGCAAGCTGCACCGTGAGCTGGCCGATCAGGCCGAGACCGATGACGACACAGATTTCTCCGAGCGTCGGCTCCGCGACGCGCACGCCCTGCATCGCGATCGCGCCCAAGGTCGCGAAGCAGGCGTGCTCGAGGGCGACGCCGTCGGGGACGCGCGTGACCAGGTTCTCGGGCACGACCACGAACTCCGCATGGTTGGCGTAGCCCGCGCCGGCGCACGCCACGCGGTCGCCGGGCGCGAAGCCTGCGACCTCGTCGCCCACCTCGATCACCACGCCGGCGCTCGAGTAGCCGAGGGGCTGCGGGCTCTCGAGTCGCGTCATCACCGTGCGATAGGTCGAGAGCGGGCCTTCCTGCCGGAGCTTGCGGATCACCTGGCGCGTGAGGTCGGGGCGGCTGCGCGCCTTCGCGAGGAGCGACTTGCGGGCGAAGCTCATGGCGAGCTTCTCCGTCCCCGGCGAGACGAGCGAGAACTCGTTTCGCACGAGCACCTGCCCCCGGCTCACGGAGGGCGCCGGCACCTCGACGAGCTCGAGCTCGCCCGTGCGCGCGCTCTGGAGAACCTGCCTCATGCCACCCCCCGCTCGATGAAGCCTCGCCAGCCTGGATGCGGCGCGAAGCACCGCTCCGCTCCCAGCTCGTCGAGCCCCCGAGCCTGCATCGCAAAGCTCTCCGTCGAAACCTCGAACACGCGAACGTCCTCGCTGCGCCGCACGTCGGTCACCCGAGGCCCCGCATCCTGCATGGCCTCGCGCAGCTTGGGAATGCGATTCTCGTCGAAGCCCATGAGCCGCACCGCGACGAGGTCGAGCGCGACGGGGTCGCACGACGCGATGACCACACCGAGCGGTACGTCCCTCGGCGCGAGCGGCCCGTCGCCCTCGCCCGCCACGACACCGTCGAGGATCGTGAGCACGCGGCGGACGGGCCTCCCGGCCTCGAGGTGGAGGGCCTTGGCGTCGCTGTAGTAGAGGCAGCGGTTCAGGTCGAGGCACATGCGCCAGGTCGTGCGATTCCCGTGCCAGTTCCCGCTCCGGATGAAGTCCCGCCCCCGGGCTGCGCTCTCGAGGCGCCGCGCGGCGCGGAACGCCCCCAGGAAGCGCGCCCGGGCGAGATGCGGCCGCGCCCAGTCGATCGCCCGGCTCCGCAGCCGGTCGACGAGCCGGCCTTCCGGGAACTCGTCGCCACCGTCCGTCGCCGCGCCCACGGAGTGGTGGGGCAGCCAGTTCTTGTCGCCGTTGATCCCGACGAGGTTCTTGAGCGCGAGCGTGACGCCGGTCTTCTTGTGGGTCTTGAGCTTGGGCAGGTTCACCACGAGATCGGCCTGGAGGACGGTCTCGGAGAGGAGGTATGCGTGATGGCCCCCCATGTGATGCTCAGAGGTCGGGCCCGGGTCGTAGTCCGCTCCGCGGAAGCGTGTCGGATCGAGACCCGACTCGCGGAAGAAGCTGCGTGCGCCGAGGTCGACCTCGCGATAGCCGGCGGGGTCGCCGGGCAGGGCCCGGCGGCGCACGACGATGCCGTCCTCGAACTCGACGGCTTCGCGCCGGAGGTCGATCACGGCGAGCGGGCGGCCGGCGCGCTCGCGGTGGGACGCGGTCAAGGCGTCGAGGCCGCAGACCTCGCGGATGCGCTCGAAGTCGCAGTCCTGCTGCGGTGCCTCCGCGATCGTGACGGAGCCCTCGGGTCCGACCGCGAGGAAGGCGTAGTCGGCTGCGGCGCGGAGCATCGCACCGTGGGTGATCACGCTCTCGACGGTGCCCTCGGGCGACGGATTCCAGTGTCGGATGAAGTTCGGCTTCAGGACGACCTTCCCGCCACGGCGCACGAGGTCGCCGAGCGGGTTCCACTCGGCGGTGCCGAATCGCGCCGCGTCCAGTCCGAGGCCCCGGAGCGCCGCGCGCACGGCGGCGTAGACGCCGTTCGGCGTCGCCCCCGGGCGGGCCGTCGCGTCTCCCACGGCCGCGAGCTCCGGGTACACGACGCCCGGCCCGTAGGGCGGCTCGAGCCCGGCGTAGCTCGGCGCGGTGCGCGCGAGGGCGGCGGCGATCACGGGCCCGTCCTCCCGAAACGCGACTTCACGGCGCGGAACTTCCCGTTCGGCTCGCGGGGGATCGCGTCGGTGAGACGGACGTCGATCCGGATGTCGTCGCCGAGCCGCGCGCGGATCTCCGACAGGAGCTTCTTCTGGCTGGCCGCGCTGTAGCTCGCCCGCGGCGTCACGAAGACGGTGATCGCCTCCTTCGTGTCCTGGACGATCTGCGCTTCGGCCACGTCGTACTGCGACTTGAAGACATGATCGAGGCGGCCGACCATGCGTCCGTCGGGCGTCACGACGTAGTCCTCGATGCGACCGTCGATCTCGAGGAAGTTGTCGCCGGGTCGGCCGCAGGGGCAAGGCGTTCGTGAGCGCGTGCCGACGTCGCCGATGCGGTAGCGGAAGAGCGGGGCGGCATCGTTCCCGAGGCCGGTCACGAGGAGCGGCCCGCGCACCCACTCGTCGCTCTCCTCCTCGATCTCGACCTCGACCAGGCAGAACTCCATGTCCACGTGGAGCCGGTTCAGCGCGCACGCGGTCATCGAGACGACCTGCTCCGTCGCGGCGTAGTGGTCCCGCGCGGGCGCGCCGAAGCCCTTCTCGATCGCCTCGCGCTGGAACGCGAGGAGGGACTCCGAGGAGGTGAACACGGCGGAGATCCGGCCCGGCGGAAGAGGGCGGCCGGCGTCGAGCAGCGCCCGTCCCACGAGGTGCAGCGCGGACGGATAGCCCTGGACGTAGCGCGCCTCCGTTCTGTGGATCGCGTCGACGTAGGCGGCGAGGTTCGCCGGCGACATGTGGTAGACGGAGAACAGCGTCTGGCGCCCGTACCAGTTCTGGCGCCAGAACGGCGGCCGCCGCTGGGAGAGCGGCACGATCATCTGGCCCGCGAACGTCATCTGGGGGTCTTCGATCTGCACGCCGAAGCCGCGGCGCTGCCGCCACACCGCCGCGTAGCCCTCGGCGATCCGTTCGGGTGTGAGCCAGATGGGAAGGGCGCTGCCGGTGGTGCCGCTGGTATTGACTCGGATCAGCTGCGCGCCCGCGGCGTCGCGCGCCAGGAAGTCCGCATTGCGCTCGCGATAGGCGGCTTTGTCCACGGGGGGAATGCCCGCGAGCGTCTCGCGGATCGCGTCCTCCGGCGCGGGAAGATCGGAGAAGGGAGCGAGCTCGCGGTAGAACGGAACCTGCGCGCGCGCGCGCGTGACGAGCCGGCGCAGGCGGTCGCGCTGCAGCTCGTGCAGCCGCTCCAAGGGGCCGTTCACCGTCTGCTCCCAGGCGTGGAGCGTCTCGAAGAAGAACGGTGTGAAGCGGGTGCGGTGCCGGCGCCAGCCCGCCCACGTGCACGCGAGGTTCTGGCCTGCGAGGGGGAGCCAGTTGTAGAGCGGGTTCATGACCGCGCGCTCCGACCGGCGGCCACGCTCTCGAGGAACGCGACCATGCGCCGGGCGAGGCGGTCGCGCAGGTAGTCGCGCTCGACCCATTCGCGTCCCGCGCGCGCCCGGCTGGCGGCGTCCACGGGATCGGCTCGCACGGCGAGGACCGCTCGCGCCAGCGCATCGGGATCCTCGGGCTCGATCACGAATCCCGCCTTCGCCTCTTCCACCAGGCTCCGGATCTCCCCGCGCGGCGCGGAGAGGAGCATGGGCCGCTCCTGGGCGAGGAACTCGAACACCTTCGACGGGATCACCGTCGCGAAGACGGGAAGGTCGCGCAGCACGACGAGGGTGAGATCGATGACCGAGAGCCAGGCGGGGATCTCCTCCCGCGGGCGAAGGCCGAGGAGGCGTACGTTCCCGAGCCCCCGCCGGGCGATCTCCTGCTCGAGGCGCGAGCGGTCGGCTCCGTCGCCGATCAGCAGGAACACGACGTCCTTCTCGTCGCGCAGCCGCTCCGCCGCTTCGACGATCGTGACGAGCCCGTGCGCAAGGCCGAGGGTGCCGACGTAGGCGACGAGGAACTTTCCCTCGAGGCCGTGGCGGCGCAGCAGCTCGCGATCCGGCGCACGCGGCTGGAAGAGCTCGGGCTCGATCCCGTTCGGCACGAAGAGGATGCGCTCGCGCGGAATGCCGCGCGCCGCGATGTGGTCGACGAACGCGCGCGTCACGACGACGATGCCCGCCGCGCTGCGATACAGCGCCGATTCGAGCGCCTCGAGCAGTCGCACCGCGCGTCGGTCGTGGAGCTGACCGAGCTGGACGATCGAGTCGGGCCAGAGGTCGCGCACCTCGAGCACGAAGGGCCGGCGCTTGAGCCGCGCCACCACCGCGCCCGCGAGGCCGCAGAAGAACTGCGGGCTCGTGGCGACCACCACGTCGGGCCGGTCGATGCGGAGCGAGGCGAGCACCGCCGTCACGGCGAAGAGCACGTAGTTCAGCGTGCGACGCAGGAAGCCCTCGTTCGCGGTGAGGTACATCCACGTCCGCACCACCCGGATGCCGTCTCTCGTCTCCTCCTGGATCCAGCGGTTCCGATATCCCGGAAACAGCTCGCCCTTCGGATGGTTCGGCACTCCCGTGATCACCGTGACCCGGTGCCCGTCGGCGACCCAGCGGCGCGCGTGCTCGAAGGTGCGATTCGCGGGCGCGTTCACCTCCGGCGGGAAGTAGTGGCTGAGGAAGAGGACGTGCACGCGAGGCCCTCAGTTCGGGACGTAGGCGGGGATCTGGGCGGTGAGCCGGCCGGCGAGATCGAGCAACGCGGCCTGCGAGGTGGCATCGTCTCCGCGCACGATCGGCGCCGTGAACCGGACGAGGGCGCCGTCGGTGCGGTGCTCGCGTGCGCGGTCCCAGAACAGGTAGACGATCTTCTTCCAGTCGTCGGCGATGACGCGGCCGCGCTCCTGGTACCAGTAGTAGACGAGCTGCCGGAGCTCTCCCTTCGCGATCACGAGGCGCTTCGCCGCGGCAGGCCGCTGCGGGAGGCCGTCGAGCGTCAGGGGCTCGTCGCCGCTCGCGATGATGTTCCAGCCCGAGCCGGGCAGACAGTGCGCCGGCGGATGGATGCGCGTCTCGGCGCCCCCGCCGCCCTCGTAGTTGACCTGCGACGCGTGGTAGCCGACGTAGACGTTGACGGGCACCGCGAAGCTCGGGCTCGTGTAGGTGCAGATCACGTACTCGGTGACGCCGAGGTTCGCGATCACCTTCGGCTCCATCTCTTCGCGCTCCGCGCAGCTCCAGTCGCCGACCTGCATCGGGAACTGCCGGAAGGAGCGCCGTGCGGGGTGCTCCTCCTCCGACGCGAAGTAGTGGTAGGTATAGAAGTTCAGCGCGAGGAAGAGGAACGCGACGACGGCCTTC
>DATKKW010000008.1:0-10430 GCA_035542715.1 Myxococcota bacterium | reverse complement strand
CGAGACGCGCATCCCGAAGATCCGCGACGCGGCGCTCCTCCCGGCGACCCAGGTGCGCGAGCCGATCCTCCAGCCCGACCGGCGCGAGGCGCCCGTCGATCCGGCGCGGCCCGCGACCGACACGCCGGAGAATCGCGCGAGCCAGCGCGCCGTCGATCTCGCCGAGCAGAGCGGCTCGCGCGAGCTCTACTGGTACGTCTACCAGTTCGCCGACTTCGATCCGTGTCATGGCAAGTTCCGCACCGACTACTACCAGGCGGGCGTGGATCGCCTGCTCGCGCTCGAGCGCACGACGGGCGCCCGCCTCGATGCGCTGCTCGGCTGCGGCGTTCCCAAGCTTCGCGTCGTCGCGGACGCGCGCGTCGCGCGCAGCCCCGACGAGGCGCGCGATCTGCTGCGCGAGGCGGTGCGCGCGGGCGACGCGCTTCCGACGGTGATCCAGGAAGACGCGGCGCAGGCTGCTCCGGCATCGGCACCGTCCGGCGCCGCCGCGGCGTCCGCGGGGCGCGTCCAGGTGCAGCGCTTCACGCTCGCCGAGCTCGTCGCCGAGGTCGACGTCGACGCGCCCGCCGGCGCGTGGCTCGTCTACGACGACGCCTTCCACGCCGGCTGGCGCGCGTCGGTCGACGGCGTCGAGACCGCGGTGCAGCCCGCGAACCTCGCGTGGAAGGCCGTGCGCGTGCCGCAGGGCCAGAGCAGCGTCCGACTCTGGTTCGACCACGGCGCGAACCGCGTGCTCGCGACGGCGCTCGCGTTCTTCGGGCTCGTCGCGGGCGCCGGACTGCTGCTCTGGACCGCGGCGTCCCTGCTGCCTACGCGGCGCGCCTCGCCGGAGTGAAGCGGCACTTCATCCGCTTGATGCCGTGGATGAAGAACGAGAGCAGCTTGTCGGGCGCGCCGTCGACCTCGAGATCCGGGAGGCGCCGGAAGATCTCGCGGAACATCACGGTGATCTCGCGCCGTGCCAGGTGCGCGCCGAGGCAGTAGTGGGGGCCCGGGCCGCCGAAGCCGACGTGCTCGTTCGGCGCGCGGCACACGTCGAACTCGAACGGGCGCTCGAAGACGTCCTCGTCGCGATTGCCCGAGGCGTACCAGAGCACGACCTTCTGTCCCGCCGCGATCTTCTGCCCGCGCAGCTCGGTGTCGCGCGTCGCGGTGCGGCGGAAGTGGATCACCGGCGTCGCCCAGCGCACGATCTCCTCCACGGCGGTCGGCGCCACGCCGTCGAAGTCGGCGGCCCAGATGCGGCGCTGCTCGGGGAAGTCGCAGAGCGCCTTCATGCCGTGGCTGATCGCGTTGCGCGTGGTCTCGTTGCCGGCGACCACGAGCAGCACGAAGAACGACGCGAGCTCCTGGTCGTTCAGCGTCTCGCCCTCGAGCTCCGCGTTCACGAGCGCGGAGACGAGGTCGTCGCCGGGCTTCCCGCGCCGGTGCTTGGCGAGCTCCTGCGCGAGCTGCGCGAGCTCGGCGCCCGCGTTGAGCAGCTTCGGGATGATCTCGGCCGGATTGGTGCCGCCGTACTCGGGGTCGCCCGCGCCGAGGATGATGTTCGTGCGATCGAAGACGAACTGGTACTGGCTCTCCGGGATCGCGGCCATGTCGCAGATGATCTTGAGCGGCAGCGCGGCGGCGATCTCGGTCACGAAGTCGCACTCGCCCTTCTCGATCACGCCGTCGACGATGCGCTGCGCCGCGCGCGCGACGTCCGTCTCGACCCGGTTGATGATGCGCGGCGTGAAGCCGCGCGACACGATCCGGCGCAGCCGCGCGTGGCGCGGGTCGTCCATGTTGATCATCGAGCCGAAGAACTCGTTGAAGGCGGGCGGCATGTCGCCCACGTTCGAGCCCCGGCCCGAGCAGAAGATCTCCGGCTGCCGGCTCACCTCGAGGATGTCGGCGTGCTTGCTCACGGCCCAGAAGCCCGGGCCCTTGGGCAGGATCGGGATCTCGGGCTCGTCGTGCCAGGAGATCGGCCGCTCGCGCCGCAGCGTCGCGAAGGCGCCCTCGCGCTCCGCCAGCGGGCGCGCCCAGAAGGCCTGGTCGGCGAGCCAGATCTGATCGGCGCTCAGTACCTCTCGAGGCTCCATGGGTTCCTCCGGGCTCCGGCCCGCTCGGAGCGTATCGGCTTCGAGCCTACTCACCTTCAGCGCGCGTCGCGAGCACCCGGGCGAGGCGCTCCGGGTCGCGGCGCAGGCGCACGACGCGCCCGCCCCGCACCTCCACCAGGCCGGGCTTCGCGCCTCGGGGCTTCCGGACGTCCTTCGCGGGCGCCACGATCACGTCCGTCGCCGGCGCCCCCCGCCGCTTCGAGAAGTGCGCAGCGAGCTCGCAGGCGTCGAGCAGCGACTCCTGGGGCGCGTGATCGAGCGCGCCGAGACGCAGCACCACGTGGCTGCCAGACCCGCCGTCGACGTGGAAGAAGAGGTCGTTCCCGCGCGCGAGGCGCGTCGACAGATGGTCGTTCCCTTCGTCGCTGCGACCGACCCAGATCTCGAGGCCGTCGGCGCTGCGATAGACGCGGGGGCGGAGGGCCGGCGCGAGCTCGGCGAACGGCGGCTTCCGCATGCCGCGCCACCGCTCGGCCGGCGGCGCCTGGCGCGCGGTGCGCCGCAGGAGATCGCGCAGCGGCGGCTCGTGGGCGAGGGCGGCGATCCCGGCCGGCGTTGCGTCGGGCGCGCTCGCGAGGGCCGCGAGCCGCTCGCGCTGGGCCGTCACCGCGGAGCGTCGCACCTCGAGCGCAGCGCGCTCGGCGCGCGCGCGCTCCTCCTGGCTGCGCGCCCGCCGGTGTCGGCGGAAGATCTGCTCGAGGTTCCCGGCAGGAGAGAGCTTCGGATCGAGCTCGATGCGGACGCGCTCGCCGGTGGAAGGATCCTCGACCTCGACCTCCCGCGCGCGGGGCGGCACGCGGGAGAGCACGCCCTTCAGGAGCTCTCCGTGGCGCGCGAGGTCGCGCGCGGCCTCCGCCTCGTGCGTCGCCTCCTCCAGGCGCTCCGCGCGCTTCGCGAGGGCCCGGAGCTCGCGCTCGAGGGCCGTCGCGAGGCGCCGCGCGAGCGCCTCGATCCCCGTGCTCTCCTCCTGCGCCGCATAGCGCGTCTCGATCGCCTCGAGCAACGCGTCGTCCGGTACGTGCGCGAAGCGATCCTCGCCCGCGCGCGGCGGCTGCGACGACGGCGCGCGCCACGTCGTGCCGCGCGTCATCTCGCGCCGCGTCGCCTCGGGCGGACGGAGCGACGCTTCGACGCGTCCCTCCGCGTCGAGCAGCCAGAGGTTCGTGCGCGGGCCGAGCAGGGAGAGGAGCAGCGTGCGCTCGCCCTCGCGCGTCGCGAGGCGTAGCGCGAGCTGGCGATCCCCGCCGAGCAGCGCGGCGCCCGCGCAGCGTGCGCCCGCGAGATGCGCGCGCAGGTACTGGACGAAGGGCGGCGGCGCGACGCGCGGCGCGGGCGGCGGCGCCCCGCCCTCCTCGCCCTCCGGACCCGGGCCGCCCTGCGCCTCCCGGCCAGCGAGCTCGCCGATCCGCGCGAGCGCGGGCGTCGCGTCGAGCACGAGCCGGCGCTTCACGCGAGGCGCGGGCGGCTCGCCGTCCGTCACGTCCGCCTCGGGCCGCCCCGAGAGCACGAGCAGCACGCCGCTGTCGCCGTGGGCGGCGATGCGATCGACGCGCAGGCCGACGCAGCGCCGCGTCGTCGCGGCCGCCGCGCGCTCGAGCTCACACAGGGAGAGCATTGCTAGCGCTGGCACGCCGGGCAGTAGTGCGCGCTTCGCTGCCCGATCACCACGCGTCGGATCTTCGTGCCGCACTTGCTGCAGGGCTCGCCCTCGCGTGCGTAGACCCGGCGCTCGTCCTGGTAGCCGCCGTCGCTCCCGTCCGGCGCCACGTAGTCGCTGATGCTCGAGCCGCCGGTCTCGATCGAGCGCTGCATCACGCGACGCAGACCGGCCAGAAGGCGCGCGCATTCGGCGCGCGTCAGCCGGCTCGCGCGTCGGCGCGGGCGGATGCCCGCGAGGAAGAGCGCCTCGTCGGCATAGATGTTCCCGACGCCGGCGAGCACGGCCTGATCGAGCAGCACGTTCTTGATCGCCGTCGCACGCCCGTGCAGCCGGGGCCAGAGGTCCGCCTGCTTCGCCGCGAGCGCGTCGATGCCGAGCTTGCCGAGCCGAGGGCTCTCCTCGCCGGGCCGCAGCAGGAACACCTTGCCGAACTTGCGCACGTCGCGGAACAGGACGTCGGGCCCGCCGTCCGCGAAGCGCAGTCGCAGATGCGTGTGGGCGTCCGGCTCGAAGCGTCGCTGGGCCTCGGGCGCGAGGCTCGCGCGCGCCGCCGCCGACAGGAGGCGCACGCTCGTGGCGCCCGCGCCGAAGAGCTGACCCGTCATGCCGAGGTGGAGCACGAGGCGCGCGCCGTCGTCGAGCGTGGCGATCAGGTACTTCCCGTGACGCTCGAGGCTGCGTACGGTGCGGCCCTCGAGGGCGCGGCGCAGCGCCTCGGGCTTCGTCACGAAGAAGTAGCTGTCGCGAGTGGTATCGACGCCCGCGATCCGCCGTCCCAGGAGAAGGGGCGCGATGCGTCGGCGCGTGACCTCGACCTCCGGCAGCTCGGGCAAGCGCGCCTCCTCAGGCGGAGGGCTCCGCCGCAGGGCGGAGCGTCACGACGACCGACTTGTAGGTCGGAGTGCGGCTGCCCTCGGCGAAGCTCGAGATCGGAACCAGGGCATTGGCCTCCGGGTAGTACGCCGCCGCGCATCCGCGCGGCAGGTCGTGGGCCCGGACTCGAAAACCGTGCACGCTGCGCGTCTCGCCCGCGAAGCGGCTCGTGACGTCGACGCGCTGGCCCTCCGCGAGGCCGAGCGCCGCGATGTCGTCGGGCGCGACCAGGACGACGCGCCGGTCGCCCCGCACGCCGCGGTAGCGGTCGTCGTCGGAGTACACGGTCGTGTTGAACTGGTCGTGGCTGCGGATCGTGGTGAGGAGGAGCTCTCTCGGCGCGAGCGTGAGCCGCGGGCGGGGGTTCACGCTGAAGCGTGCGCGTCCGGTCGCCGTCTCGAAGTGACGCGTGCGCGCTCCCCGCGGAAGCACGAGCGGCCCCCGCCGGATCCGCTCGCCGAACGACTCGAAGCCCGGCACCACGCGCGCGATGCGCTCGCGGACGAGGTCGTAGTCCGCGCACAGCGCCTCCCACGGAACGGCGTTCGCCGGGCCGAGCGTCGCGCGCGCGACGCCGGCCACGATCGCGACCTCGCTCCTCAGCTCGGGAGAGGGCGGCGGCCTCCGGCCTTCGCTGCGGCGCACGACCGCCATCGAGTCCTCGACGGTGACGAACTGCGGGCCCGACGCCTGCAGGTCGCGCTCGCTGCGCGCGAGGCACGGCAGGATCAGGGCCTCGCGGCCGGCGGCGAGGTGCGAGCGGTTGAGCGTGGTCGAGACGTGGGCCGTGAGCCGGCAGCGCCCCAGCGCGGCCTCCGTCACGCTGGGGTCGGGCGTCGCCACGGCGAAGTTCCCGCCGAGGGCGAAGAAGACGTGGGCGCGGCCGTCGCGCATCGCCTCGATCGCGCCCACGCTGTCGAGGCCGTGGCGCGCGGGCGGCGTGAAGCCGAACTCGGCGCCGAGCCGCGCCAGGAACTCCGGCCGCGGCCGCTCCCAGATCCCCATGGTTCGATCGCCCTGCACGTTGCTGTGTCCGCGCACGGGGCAGGCGCCTGCGCCCGGCCGCCCGACGTTCCCGCGGAGCAGGAGCAGGTTCACGATCTCGCGCACGTTCGCGACGGCGTGGCGGTGCTGGGTGAGCCCCATCGCCCAGCACACGATGGTCCGCTCCGCGCGGGCGTAGATCTCCGCCGCGGCGCGGATCTCGCGACGTGACACGCCGCTCTCGGCGACGAGCTCGTCCTCGGGCAGCGCGCGCACCGCCTCGCGCCACGCGTCGAACCCCTCCGTGTGCTCGCGCAGGAAGTCGCGGTCGAGCACGCGGCCCGGCGCCTCTTCCTCGAGCCGGAGCAGCTCGCGCGCGATCGCCTGGAGGAGCGCGACGTCGCCGCCGATGCGCACCTGGAGGAAGAGGTCGGCGATCGGAGTGCCGCCCACGACCTCGCGGGGATGCTGCGGATGGGCGAAGCGCACGAGGGCGCGCTCGCGCAGCGGGTTCACGGCGACGATCCGGCAGCCACGGCGCTTCGCCTCGCGCAGCGTCGTCATCATGCGCGGGTGGTTCGTGCCCGGATTCTGGCCGATCACGAAGATCGCGTCCGCGAGCGCGAAGTCCTCGAGCCCGACCGTGCCCTTCCCGCCGCCCAGCGTCTCGGTCAGCGCGTATCCGCTCGATTCGTGACACAGGTTCGAGCAGTCCGGGAGATTGTTCGTGCCGAGCTGGCGGACGAAGAGCTGGTACAGGAAGGCCGCCTCGTTGCTCGTGCGCCCCGAGGTGTAGAAGATCGCCTCGTCGGGCGACGCGAGGCCTCGCAGCGCGACCGCGATGCGCCCGAAGGACTCGTCCCAGGAGAGGGGCTGGTAGTGGTCGGCGCCCTCGGGCTTCCACATCGGATGCGTGAGCCGACCCTGCTCCTCGAGCCAGCGATCGGACTCGGCGAGGAGCGACGACACCGACCGCCCGGCGAAGAAGTCGGGGCCTACGCGGCGCCGCGTCGCCTCGTGGGCGAAGTGCTTGGCGCCGTTCTCGCAGAACTCGATCGCGGCACGCGGCTCGGGATCGGGCCACGCACAGCCGGGACAGTCGAAGCCGCGCGCCTGGTTCATCCGGAAGAGCGACGCGGCGCCGGCGACGAGGCCGACCTTCTCCGCGAGCGCGCGGCCCGTGGAGACGATCGACGCGAGGCCTCCCGCGACCTCGTCGTCGTCGGGCGGCGGCGCGTCGTCGTCGGGCGGGGCCATGGGCCGAGTCTAGGCGAGACCGATCTCCGTCGCGCTCAGCCCGCGAGGCGCTCCCGAGCGCCGTAGGCGTTGAAGCTCCCGCCGCGCAGGAAGCCGACCAGCAGGATCCGCGCGGCCTCGGCGAGCTCGACCGCGAGGGAGCTCGGCGCCGACACCGCCGCGACGGCGGGGATCCGCGCCGCCAGGGCCTTCTGGACGATCTCGTACGAGATCCGGCCCGACACGAGGAGCGCGTGTCCCGCGAGCGGGAGGCGACCGGCCCGCGCCGCGAATCCCACGACCTTGTCCACCGCGTTGTGGCGCCCGACGTCCTCGCGCACCACGACGAGCTCGCCGGCCGGGTCGACGAGGGCGGCCGCGTGGAGGCCGCCGGTGCGGTCGAAGGCCGCCTGGGAGGTGCGCAGGCGGTCGGGCAGGCCCACGAAGAAGGCCCGCGCGAAGCGCGCGGGATCGTCGCAGGGCGGCGCGCTCGAAAGGGCGTTCTCGAGCGTCGCCTTGCCGCAGATCCCGCAGCTCGCGCTGGCGTAGAGGTTCCGGCGCAGCCGCTCGAGGTCGACGGCGACGCCCTCGCGCAGCAGCGCGCGAACCACGTTGCCCTCGGCCTCGGGCTGCGACACCACGCTGCACGGGTGGATCGAGAGCACGTCCGCGGCGCTCGCGACCACGCGCTCCGTCACGAGGAAGCCCAGCGCGAGCTCCTGGTCGTGCCCGGGAGTGCGCATCAGCACGGCGAGGGGCGCCGCGCCGAGCTGGATCTCGAGGGGCTCTTCGCGAGCGACGGCGTCGTGCGCGGGTGTGACGGCTCCATTCGGCGCGTGACGCATCATCGCGACGGACGCCACGGCCTCGCGCGTGGCCTCGCTGCGGCCGCCGGCCCGGCCGTCGCGCGCGTCCGCGCGCTCGGGCGCGAGCCCGCGGTCCCAGCCGCTCGGCGCGTCGCTCACGCGGGCTCGGCGACGGTGAGCCCCACCACGAGGCCCTCGCCGTCGATCTCGAGCTCGCGACGATGGGCGCCGGCCACGGGCTCTGCGTCGAGCGCGACGTCGAGCGCGAGGGTCTCCCGGGCGAGCGTCTCGGTCCTGGGCCGCACGGCGGCGATCAGGTGCGGCGCGCCGGCGAGCGTGAGCCGGATGCGGCCGGTGTACTCGAGGTCGAGGTCCTTGCGCAGTGTCTGCACGCGGCTCAGCACCTCGCGGAACAGGCCTTCCTCGACCAAGGCGGGCGTCAGCGTCGTGTGCAGGACGACGACGCCCACCCGCCCGCTCGCCGCCGCGAAGCCCTCGCGCGCCTCGAGGGCGACCGCGATCTCCTCGGGCCCGAGCGCGAAGCGCTCGCCTCCCGCCTCGATCGTGACGCTTCCCTGCGACTCCATCTCGCGGAGCAGCGCCGCGCCGTCGGCCGCTGCGAGGGTCGCCTTCACGGCGGGCATGTGCTTGCCGACCCGCGGACCCAGGGCCCGGAAGTTCGGCTTCACCAGGTACCGCACGTACTCGTCGGCCTTCGGCACGAAGCGCACCTCGTGCACGTTCAGCTCCTCGCGCACCAGGGCCACGTGCTGCTCGAGGCTCGACTCGAGCGCCGGCTCGGCGAGGGCGAGCTCCGCCGCCTCGAGCGGCTGGCGGACCCGGAGCTTCTTCGCAGTGCGGACCTGGAGGCCGAGCGACACGAGCTCGCGCACGGCGCGCATGGTGCGCACCAGGCGCTCGTCGATCACGTCGCGCTCGGGCTCGGGGTAGTCGCACAGGTGCACGCTCGCGTCCCGGAGCTTCGGGAAGGCGCGGACCATCAGGTTCTGCCAGATGTCCTCGGCGGTGAAGGGGAGGAAGGGAGCGACGAGCTTCGCGAGGGTCACCAGGGCTTCGAACAGGGTCCAGTGGGCGTCGAGCTTGTCGGGGCCGAGGCCCGGCGCCCAGAACCGGTCGCGGCTGCGCCGCACCCACCAGTTCGAGAGCGCGTCGACGAGGTCCGTCAGCGTCTGCGTCGCCTCGTACACGCGGTAGGCGTCCATGTGCTCGATCACGGCGGCATTCGCGAGCGCGAGCTCGGACAGGATCCAGCGGTCGAGGAGCGCGCGCTCGCGCGGCGCGCGGCGGCCGGCCTTGCACGCCGCGTCGTTCGGATCGAAGCCGTCGACGTTCGCGTAGATCGTGAAGAAGGCGTAGACGTTGCGGAGCTTCATCGGAAGCTCGCGCTGGAGCGCGCGCACGCCCGAGAGCGAGTGGCGCGTCGGGTTCCAGGGCGGATTCGCGGCGAAGAAGAACCAGCGGAAGGCGTCGGCCCCGGGCGCCGGCGTGCTCGGATCCTCGACCCAGAGCTTCGTGCGCGGCTCGAGGCGCGGCACGTCGGCCGGGAGGGTGGCGAGACCGTGGGGAGCGGGCTCGACGCCGAGCGCCGCGCGATCCTCGGGCGCGAGCACGACCACCCGTCGCGGGAGCTTCGCGGGCTCGAGCACGAGGTCGAGCGCCTTCGTCTCCGCGTCGCTCCGGTACACGCGCACCTTCGCCTCGTGGCCGGCGAGGTCGAGCCCCTCGTAGTCCTCCCGGGCGATCCGCGCGCGGCCGCGCGGCGCGACGGCGCCCGCGGCGTCGGCCTCCACCACCGCGAACTCGAGGCGTACGCGGTCGAGGATCACCTCCGGCGGGGTGTAGTTCCCCTTGCTCTTCGACTCCTTCTTCCCCTCGCGGTCGCAGACGTGCCCGAGCACGATGCACGTCTTGTAGGGATGCGGCTTCTCGCGCTCGGGAAAGAGCAGCGTCGACACCCAGAGCAGAGAGTTGAACCAGCCGCGCGTCTGGTCGATCGCCTCGCTGATGAAGTCCGCCGGGAACGCGCGCTCGAAGCGATCCCGCGACCCCGGGGCGTGCGGGTACCCCCACTGGGCGAAGGGCATGCATCCCGAGTCGAACCAGCAGTCGATGACCTCGGAGACGCGACGCATCGTGCCGGCGCACTTGGAACAGGGGAAGGTGACCTGGTCGATCCACGGCTTGTGGATGACGAGGTGCTCGCTGAGCGACGGATCGGCCTGGCGCGCCCGGTGGAAGTGCTCGAACGCGCGTGCGTTGCGCTTCTCGATGTCGGCGAGGCTCGCCGGCGCCTCCTTGTGCTCGCCGTCGCGGTCGCAAACCCACACGTTGAGCGGCGTGCCCCACCAGCGCTCGCGCGAGAGCGCCCAGTCGACGTTGTTCGCGAGGAAGTCGCCGAAGCGACCCTCCTTGATGTGGTCCGGCAGCCAGTGCACGGCGCGGTTGTTCTCGATCGCGCGATCCTTGAGCGCCGTCGTCCGGATGTACCAGGCGGGTCGCGCGTACTGGATGAGCGGGTCGCTGTCGGCGCGCCAGCAGAACGGATAGTCGTGGCGGTACTGCTCGGCGTGCACGAGCAACCCCGCGTCCTTCAGATCGTGCTGGATCTCCTTGTCGCAGTCCTTGACCCAGCGGCCGGCGTAGCGCTCGAAACGCTTCACGAAGGAGCCATCCGGCTCGACGGCGCAGAGGAGCGGCACGTCCGGGCGCGAGGCGAGCACGCGCCGGTGTGCCTCGAAGTCG
>DATKKW010000007.1:0-33374 GCA_035542715.1 Myxococcota bacterium | reverse complement strand
GCACGAGGTCGCCGTCGAGACCTGCGCCTTCGCCCACCCAGAGGATCGATCGGAAACCGGCCATGCCTCACCCCGTTCCTCCCGCGGCGGAGGCGGTAGCAAGGCACGTGCCCTTGGAGGGGTGCGGGAAAGCGGAGGTGCAACGCGGCCCGGGGCGTCTCGCGCGCGTCGCTGCCGCCGGGGGTGGTGGACGAAAGCGTCGGGACGCGGTCGGTGATCGTGGGTCGTGGATCACCCATGGGGCGGAGCAGCGCTGATCGGGACAGACCCGTACCGGCTGCGGATGTGGCTCCGACTCGGCCAGCGAGTGGCGGTCACACTCGCGGTCGAGGCCACGGCCGCGATCGACCTGACGGTCGAGCGGCAGTGGGGACTGTGAGGTTCTGGAGCTCGCCTTGCGGTGGATCGCATCAAGATAGCCGCTCGCGAAGAACCTCGTAGGTCGGCTCGAGCGCGCGCGCGGCGCTGCCGCGCGGCACAGTCGTCTCCGTGGACGCCTCCGCGGTGAGCGCGATGGACACCGCGTGGCTCATGCGACGGCGGTCGCCGCCACGTCGTGTATCTGGCCGCAAGTTGGGAAAGGGGACGGTCCTCGCGTCGAACGAAGCGATGTGTGAGCTCGGAAGAGAGAGCTTGGAAGAGAGGTTTGGAAGAGGGGATCGAATGAGGGGACGGTCCTCCCGAGGGGTGCCCCGATCGCGGCCGATTTCTCCAGGAGAGAACCGTCTCCCAATTCAATCCCCGGCTCATTCGCTCCTGCGCGGCGGGCGTTTCTACAAAGGCCGGATCGCGGGTGCGGCACGCGGCGGCTCGGCGGGTGGGCACGTGATGTGCAATTCATCACGCCTGATGGAGGACGCGATGAAGTCCAAACTCTCGAGCTCTCTGTGTGCAGCGGCCGTCGCCCTGGCGATGGCAACGCTCGGATGTCGCACGGTCGGAACCGCGGGCCACTCGGCCGGTAGCGCGGCGGGTGATGCTGCGGAGGCCGCAGGCCATGCGGCAGGCACCGCCGCACGCGGCGCCGGCGACATCATCCACGACACCTCGAAGGCCGCGCACGACGAAATCCGCGACGCCGACTAGCAGCTGAACCCGGACCGTCTCGGGTCCGACGCCGCGAGCAGCGCATGATCCGCGATACGCTGGGGCGATGAACGCCGTCGTCGTGCGCAGCCACGCAGCCGCCGCGCGGATCGCGCGCGGACACCAGGTGACGCCGTACATCGGAGCCGGCTCCGACCTGCGCCAGGGCCCGGTCGTGTTGGGGTCCCCGCCAGGTCGGACGAGGGCGTCCTCTGCGGGCAGGTCGTCGATGCGCGGCAGGCACCGCTCGCCGGTGCTCCGCGACTCTGCTGACACTCGAGCTCGACGGCCTCATCCTTGAGCGCGGCTTCGCTGCTTCGCCGCTGACTTGCCTCCGACTGGTGGAGGGAAGTGCATAGGTGCAAGCGGCGTTGTCTCGCGCGTCCTCCCGGGTAGGACGCCCGACCCCACCGACAGCCGGGGCTGGCGGGAGGAGGACACGCCCTGGCCTCCCGCCAGGATGGAATCTCCGCGTCAGGGCGCCGGGAATCCGGGGCAGAAGCCGAGGTCCGCGCAACGTCAACGAAGCACGAGGGCGCGCCGCCCGTTCCGCTCCTCGATCCGCCAGCGCGACGCCGCGGCGGGATCCGCCCGGAAGCGATGCTCGTAGTCCTCGAGCGTGTGCTCCACCTGCCAGGGATACGACCAGAGCTGGATCTCGCCCACGACGAAGCCGATCGCACCGGTGCTCCAGCCGTCGGGCTCGTCGAAGCTCTTCGCGACGATCACCGCGCCGACGCCGTTCAAGATCAGGTTGCCCACGTGGTTCAGCCAGCCGAAGCGCTCCTCGTGGGCATCCGCGGCGGCGTCGCGCGTCAGCTTCTCCGCCGCGCGCAGGCGCGCAACGCAGCCGTCCGCCGATGCCACGTCGATCTTCCCGATCTCGCCGACGCCACGCCGGATCGGCGGCGGATCGAGCAGGAGGTTCGCGACGCCGATCGACGATTTTGTCGCGTTCACGATCTGCAGCGCGCGCTGGCCGCGCTCGTCCTCGAGCCCGGCCCGGACGCCGCTCGACACCATCCCGCCCCCGTTCACGGCCATCCACCACCACCACCACCCGGTCGCGTAGCGGGCGTTCGCTTCAAGGCGTGGCTCCAGATAGCGGAGCCGCGCGCCGACCTCGCCCTCGCAGGCGTCGAGCGCGGCGGCGGGTGGACGGAGCGCCGTTCCCGTCTGGAACGTCGCGCATCCCGAAAGGGCGAGGACGAGGGCGCTCGCGGCGCCTCGAAGCTGGGCGCGCTGCATGCCGGAGCAGAGAGCAGGTTTCGTGCCGGAGCAGCCCGCCCGCTGCGGGCGGCCGGAGCCTTCGTGAAGCATCTGGCGCCGAGGGGCGAGCTGGTGCTCGACCTCGAGGACGAGGGCTCGCGCCGCACCCTGCGGACGCGCCAGGGCGCGATCGCGAACGACCGCGTGAAGGCGCTGGCGCGGGGCGCCTAGGAGCCCGAGGCCGCGCCGCGCGCCGGGGCGGGCCGCTCCTTCGCACCCGTGCCCGACTGACCGCGCTTCGCCGGAGCGAGCTGCTCCGTGGTGCCGGTCTCGGGCGCCTTTTCGTCGCTGCGCGCGATCTCGCCCGACTCCACCAGCTCGCCGGTGCGCGAGATCGTCTCGAAGTAGAGCTCGTCGTCCTCGATCTCGACCAGCATGAACGAGTTGTCGGTGTCGAAGCCGGCGGCGGTCAGCTCGTCCGAGTTGATGTCGTTGCGGCGCAGGCGCGCGGACCCGCCGGCGATGAAGTAGTAGACGCCGTGCTGCGGCTTGATGCGCTCGTAGAAGTGCTCGTGGCCCGAGAAGACGACGCGCACGCCGTACTTCACGAAGATCGGCTCGAGCCGCTCGCGCAGCCCGAGCGACGAGCCGTGAAAGCCGCCGGACGAGTAGAGCGGGTGGTGGAAGAAGGCGATCTTCCAGGGCTGGCGGGTCGCCTTTAGCTCGCGGATCAGCCACGCGACCTGCTCCTCGGTCATGTAGTTGCTGTCGAGGGCGAAGAAGCGGGCGGGCCCCTTGGAGAAGGCGTAGTAGCGCTCGCCGCCCATGTGGAAGTTCTCGTAGAAGCGCTGGTTCGGATTGTCGTGGTTCCCGAGCGACGCGTAGAACTCCACTTTCTCGTCGAGCAGCTTCGCGTAGGGGACGGCGAACTTGCGCTCGTAGTCGACGGGGCGCTCGAGGCCGTAGAGGTTGTCGCCCAGCATGATCACGAACTCGAAGGGGAAGTTCTCGCGCGCCTCGACCATGCGCTCCGCCACCTGGTACTGCGGCAGATTCCCGGTTCCGGTGTCGCCGATCACGGCGAACTGGATCGAGTTGTCGAACCGGGGCAGCGCCACGACGTGGCGCAGCTCGGGCGGCAGGATCTGCGCGGCCGGCCCGCAGGCGACGGCGACGGCCGCGAGCGCGGCGAGCGCGATCGCGCGTGCCCCGGCGCGGCTCACTTGCCCGCGTCCTGGCCGAGGCGCGGCGTCGCGCCGGCGGGACCCGGTCCCGGCAGCACGTCGGGAAGCACGTCCACGACGAGGTTGGCGTCGACGTCGCGCAGGATCAGGTGCGGGCCCGCGAAGCGGTACTCCATCGACTTCGGCAGCTGCGGCAGCAGGGTCAGCAGCTCGGGCGGAAAGGTCGCCAGCGGCAGCGTCGGCGGATACGGCGCGTTCACCGCCGGCGCGGATACGGGCGGAAGCTCGGCCCAGGCGGCCTTGCGCTCCGCGCTCGGGCGCTGGCTCCAGTCGGCGCGCACGAGCGCCTGGATCGCAGGGCCCGCGTCGCCGAAGACGTCGCCGCGCTTCGCTCCCGCGCGCCGCGCGCGGATCGCCTCCGCGACCGCCTTCTCTCGCGCGCTGATCTCCACCGGCGACGGCGTCTCGACCAGCTTCGGCAGGCCCGCGACCGCCGACTTCCGCAGCTCTCCGTAGCTCCGTGTACGTTGAACAAACTGCTTGGCGACCGCGCCTTGCAACGGGGCGGGAGCCGCAGCGAACGCGCGCGTCGGCGCGCCCGCCAGCATCAGCCAAGAGATCCACACGGCGGCGGCCGCGCCGCGCTTCGAGAGCGCGAACGGGCACTTCATGCTCGTTCGATTTGCAAACCCCGCGCCAGCATTCCGGCCGTGGCAGGCGCTGGCACGCCGGTTGCTGAACTCTCCGTGATGGACCTTCGTGGGACGACGAGACGCCTGGCACCGCTCGCGGTGTCGCTGCTCGCGGCGGCGGCGTGCGCTCATCACGCCGCGGGACCGGCCCAGCCGGAGCGTCCGATCGACGAGCTCGTCGAGCCGAACCCGGACATCGCTCATCGCGACCTGTTCTACGGCGTCGGCGGACGTGCGCTCGTCCCGCGTTCCGATGTCGCATACCACTTCGTCGAGAAGAAGACGGCCGGCTTCAGCGACAACTTCGTGGTCACCGATCCGCAGGGCCGCCAGTGGAACGCGAAGTTCGGTCGCGAGGTGAAGGCCGAGGTGGCGGCGTCGCGCCTGATGTGGGCGATCGGCTTCTACCAGGAGCCGATCTACTACATGAAGGAGTGGCGCATCGAGGAAGGCGGCAAGGAGACCGGCCCGCAGCCCGAGGCGCGCTTCCGCTACGACGATCCGAACTGGGAGAAGCACGGCGAGTGGAGCTGGAAGTCGAATCCCTTCGTCGGCACGCGCGAGTTCCAGGGGCTGATCGTGATGCAGATCCTGATCAACAACTGGGACCTGAAGACCTCGAACAACGAGCTCTACAAGATCGCGAAGGGCTCGCCGGAGCGGCGCTACGTGGTGAAGGACATCGGGCAGTCGTTCGGCCGCAGCGTGCGCATCTTCCTCGGCTCGGCCGGCAAGATCGAGGATTTCCTGCAGCGCGGCTTCATCCGCGAGGTGAACGACGGCGAGGTCGAGTTCGAGTACGAGCCGATCATCCTCAACTGGGGAGTCGACCGGGGCCTCTCGGTGGAGGACGTGCTGTGGACCTGCCACCGCCTGGCGCAGCTCAGCGACGAGCAGTGGAGCGACGCGTTCCGCGCCGCCGGCTACGAGGACGCCGAGGTCGCCGCGTTCGTCCAGCACATGAAGCAGAAGCTGCAGGAGGGGCTCGCGCTCGAGCAGCGCGCGCGCTCGTACGGAGGGCTGCGATGAGGGCGTTCGCGACATTCGCGGCCTGCGGCGTGCTGCTGTTCGCGGTGCAGGCCTCCGCGGTGCACATGCCCGAAGGCAACGACCTGGCCAAGCTCGCGGTGGCGCAGAAGGAGGCGGACCGCGCGACTTTCGACGCGCTCCACGATCCGATCCCCGCGCTGAGGGATCAGGTCGGCGGCCTGCTGCAGTCGACGGTGCGGCTGCCGCTGGCGGCCGCGCTCGGAGCCGCGCTCGCGTTTCGGCCGCGCCGGCGCGGCACGCCGCCGCGCCAGGCCGCGGTGATCCAGACGCAGATCCTGCTGTCGGTGGTCGGCGCGGTGGTGATGCTGATCGTGGGCCAGAGCCTGGCGCGCGCCTTCGGTATCGTCGGCGTCGCCAGCCTGGTGCGCTACCGCGCCAAGGTGGACGACCCCAAGGACGCGGGCGTGATGCTGGCGACGCTCGGCATCGGGCTCGCCTCCGGCGTGGGCCTCTACCTGATCGCGATCTTCGCCACCGTCTTCCTGCTCGGCTTCCTGTGGTGGGTGGAGTCCTTCGAGCCGCGCGCGCGCAGGCGCTTCCACCTGAAGGTGACGGTGCCCGATCCGGAGCAGCTGCGGCCCCAGCTCGAGGCGCTGCTGAGGGGGCAGCGCGCGCCCTTCGACGTCCGCACGCTCTCCAGCGAGGAGCTCACCTACGAGGTGCGGCTGCCCTTCGAGACGCGCACCGAGGACCTCTCCAACGCGATCGCCGCGCTCGACGCGAGCGGCAAGCTCGCGGTGGAGTGGGAAGAGAAGAAGGCCGCGTAGCAGACGATGAATCTCCTCGTCCTCCCCGAAGACCGCCTCGCCGCGATCGTGCGCGCGCTCCGCCAGGCGAAGAAATCCGTGCAGCTGACGATCTTCCGCTGCGACCTGCCGGAGATCGAGAAGGCGCTGGCGGCGGCGGTGGCGCGCGGCGTCTCCGTGCACGCGCTGATCGCCCACACCAACCGGGCCGGCGAGAAGGCGCTGCGCGCGCTCGAGCTGCGCCTGCTCGGCGCCGGCATCACCGTCTCGCGCACCGCGGACGACCTGGTCCGCTACCACGACAAGCTGATGATCATCGACGAGCGCGTGCTCCACGTGCTGTCCTTCAACTTCACGCGCAGCGACGTGGGCAAGCGGCGCAGCATGGCGATCGCCACTCGCAAGCGCCGCCTGGTGACCGAGGCCCGGAAGCTCTTCGACGCCGACGCCACGCGCCAGCCCTTCGAGACCTCCGCGCACGACCTGCTGGTCAGCCCGCTCAACGCGCGCGAGCGCCTCACGCGCATGGTGAAGGCGGCGCGCCGCTCGCTCTGGATCTACGACCCCCAGGCGATCGACGGGCCGCTGCTGAAGCTGCTCAAGCAGAAGGCCGAGACGGGTCTGGACGTGCGGCTGCTCGGCAAGGTGGGGCGCGCCGGCAACGGTCTTGCGGCGGAACCGCTCGCCAACATGCCGCTGCACCTGCGCGCGATCCTGCGCGACCAGATCGAGCTCTTCCTGGGCAGCCAGGGGCTGCGCTCGATCGAGCTCGACCGGCGCCGCGAGGTGGGGCTGGTGATCCGCGACCGCGGTGCGATCAAGCGCTTCAAGGACGTCTACGAGGCGGACTGGGCAGCGACGGAGCGGGGGCGCGAGCAGCAGAAGAAGGACGAGGCGGCCTAGAACGAGCGAGGGATCTGGAGGACGATCGCGCTCGCGCCGTCGCGGGTGTTGTCGCGCACGACGCGGAAGTTGTCGCTGTAGTCGAGCTGCAGCCGCGTGTGTCTTGAAGAGGAAGCCGGTGGTGAGGCGGGCGCCGAGCGAGGCCGCGCATCGTCGCCGCGCCCGACAACCGGTTCGTGCGCACGCCGGAAGCCTCCACCGGGAAGGTCGCCATGCGCGCTTCGACGGGCGTGTGGAAGCGCGTTCGATCGAGCAGCTCGCATTCGAGGGTTGCGAAGAAGCTCTCCGCCATGGCGTCGTCGTAGGCGTCGCCCACGCTGCCCATCGAGGGACGGACGCCGAGTGCCTCGCAGCGGTTGCCGAAGGCGACCGCGGTGTACTGGCAGCCCTGGTCGCTGGGATGGATCACGTCCTCCGGTCGCCGCGGCTTTCCAGATTCGGCGAACTAGAATCGAAGCCAGAGGTGTGCAGCGAGCAATGAGCGTGTATGAGGAAGTCGGGGCTCTATTCCTGGCGGTCGCCGCTGCAGTCGGAGTGGCGGTCGCGATCACAAGTCTGCGGAAACGCGGCTCGTGGATTCGACGTTCGGAACATGCTCTGGTACGAGGTGTCGGGGAGCGGCAGTCGCATAGTCTCTGTCGGTGATGCTCCGATCGAGAAGTGTCGCGGAGAGACTCGAGAGCTCGGTCTCCTCTCCGCAACAACGGGAGACATCGCGCCTCGTGAGGCCTGGGAAGCCTTCATCCTCTACTGTGTACACCGCGCGAAGCACGAGGAAGGCCGGTCGAGGATTCCGATCGATCGAGTTGAAGTCACTGTGCGAGAGCTATCGCCGATAGCACGCTCCCATCTACGGGAAGCCGTCGAGCGCCGGAATCGTGATCTCCTTCCCCAAGTGGCTCTGGTGGAAGACATGTGAGCCAGAGTGGCTCTCGCAATCCGCTGGAAGGGTTGTGAGGAATGTGGGGGCCCGCTGAACTCAGCGTTGCTCGAGGGTTCATCGGAATGGCCTCCGTGAATTCGCACGAAGGCTGTCGCTTCGTGAACCCATGAGCGGCTTCGAGCCAATCGGCTGCACCCGTCGCTACTCGTAGTAGGGATGAGAGTACCGGCGTCCGAGGAGCGGAGGAGCGGACGGCTGCGTGAGCTGCTCGGCGATCTGCCCGACGGTGAGGCGCTCTCCGAGGACGTATTCCTGTAGATCGAAGGAGAACCGAGATGCAGAAGCGAAAACTCGGAAACAGCGGCCTTGAGGTCTCGACCATCGGGCTCGGCTGCATGGGAATGAGCTTCGGCTACGGCCCGCCTGCCGACGAGCGCGAGATGACCTCGCTGATTCGGACGGCGGTCGAACGCGGCGTCACCTTCTTCGACACCGCCGAGGTCTACGGCCCGTTCACGAACGAGATGCTCGTGGGTCAAGCGCTCGCACCGTTCCGCGGGCAGGTGGTGATCGCCACGAAGTTCGGCTTCAAACCCGCCGCCAACGAATCGCGGTGGACGCTCCTCGACAGTCGGCCGGAGCACATCAAGCAGGTGGCGGAAGCGTCCCTCGCGAGGCTCGAGGTCGATGCGATCGATCTCTTCTACCAACATCGCGTCGACCCAGACGTGCCGATCGAGGACGTGGCGGGCGCGGTGAAGGAGCTCATTCAGCAGGGCAAGGTCAAACACTTCGGCCTTTCCGAAGCGGGAGCGAAGACGATCCGCCGCGCGCACGCAGTTCAGCCGGTCACCGCGGTTCAGAGCGAATACTCGCTGTGGCACCGAGCTCCGGAGGAGCAAGTCCTGCCGACGCTCGAGGAGCTCGGGATCGGGTTCGTTCCGTTCAGCCCTCTGGGCAAGGGATTCCTGACGGGCAAGATGAGCGAAGCCACCACGTTCGACAGCAGCGACTTTCGCAACATCGTTCCGCGTTTCACGCCGGAGGCTCGCAAAGCGAACCAGGCCTTCGTCGATCTGCTCGCCGCGGTCGCCGGGCGGAAGCAGGCGACGCCTGCGCAGATCGCGATCGGGTGGCTCCTCGCGCAGAAGCCGTGGATCGTTCCGATCCCGGGCACAACGAAGCTCTCGCGACTCGAGGAGAACATCGGCGCGGCCGAACTCGAGCTGACGCCGGAGGATCTCCGTGAGATCGACGTCGCTGCATCGAAGATCGTCGTACGAGGCGCTCGCTACCCAGAAAATCTGGAGCGACTGACCGGCCGCTGAACAGACAGGTCGTCCGGGTCGTCTTCCCGATCTTCGGGGCCGCCGCGGGTCTCGGAGTGTCCATGCCTGAGATCCTCGGGACCGCCCGTGTTCCCGGTCGCCGATAACCCCACAATCTCGGCCTCTACTTGAGAAGGCCGCGCTGGTGATCGGGGCAGTTAGGCGCGTCGCGGTCGGGCCAGCGTCCGTTGGCCGGACCGGCGGCCTCGGAGTGGCTGAACTTCGTGCGAGAAGCGGACCCCGAAGCAGCTCGGCCGCCTCAGTCGGCACCGAGCCAGTACGGAGCTCCGGCCACGATCGAGATGGAACCCGCGACCGCCGTCGACGCGACGGAGTTCGCGGTTCGGGCTCCACGCGCGGGTCGCGACGAATCTCGACCATCTAGGCAGGCGCCGACGCGCGGATCCGCTCGGGCAGGGCCCACAGGTTGTATTGGAGCGGATAGGGGACGAAGACGTTCGCGAGCTCCCGGGTGTCGGGAAGGTTCCGGAGCGGGCATCCGAGCCGCGGGGCGCTGCGCGCGCTCCACCCGCTGGCACCAGCGCACGAAGCTGCCCTTTGCGATCCCCTCACGCTGGCAGAAGCGTTCCACCGACAGGCCGCTGCGCCGCCCCGCGATCAGCTGCTGCCACTCCGCCTCGCTCCGCCGAGCCAGAAGGGGGGTGCGCAAGAGAAGGTGTCCTCTTAGTGCGCAAGAGATGACGTCCTTGGACAGATGGGCATGGTCGTGGTGACCGCGGGCGCCCACTCGGGACCCGCACGCAGGGCCCGCTCTCGATCCTGGTGAGCGGCGCCGACCGGCGCGCGCTCGTGAACCCGCGACCCTCACGTTGCCAAAGCGCAAGAAGGCCAAGGCTTGACGCCCCTTTAACGTCTGCTGCGCTGCGAGCGGGCGCAATGCGCGGCACTCAAGCTGCAACGGCGACGGCCCCAGGGCCCCAGACGACCCCTCGGCGCACGATCATCGGACACGCTGCAGGTCGCCCCGTTGAGCACGATGAGGGACCCCGGGGGTCCTCCCACGAGCATTCCTACACAACCGCAGTTCGCCGAGCGTGGATCCAATGTGGATCCGGCGGCCGAGGCACGGCGGCATAGGCGTGAGGGCGCGCCGGGCCCAGCGATGCGCGCCGGCGAGCCCAACACCGACTCCGCGGCTGCTCACCGGCCGCGGGGGCAGCGCCGGCGGGCGCCCCCCGCGGTCAGGGCCGGACGCCGGTCGCCTGCTCGCACAGGCGCCCGAAGCGCTCGCGCTCCGCCGCATCCTCCCGCGTCCACGGAACGAGATGCGTGGCGACCGGCGCGCGGTCGAAGAACAGGCGACCGCTCCGGCCCGCGGCCGCCTCGGACGCCGCCAGCCACAGCGCGGTGTCGGCGCCTTCCTCCGGGGTCCGCAGGCGGCCTCGCATCCAGCGGAAGAAGCGGGGCAGGGAGCTGCGCACGCCCGGCGTGTCGGCCCAGCCCGGGTGCATCGCGTTCACCGCCACGCGGGCGGCGCTCAGCCGCGCCGCCAGCAGCTCGGTCAGCACCACCTGCATGCGCTTGGTCTGCGCGTAGGCGGCGACGCCGTCCCAGCGCCGCCGCTCCCAGCCGACGTCGTCCACCGAGAGCCGCTGCGCGTACATCCCGCCCGAGGTCACGAAGACCACCCGGCCGGCCGCAGCCCGCAGGCGCGGCTCGAGCCCGAGCGTGAGCCGCAACGGGCCCGCCACGTGGGTGGCGAAGCACAGCTCGAGGCCGTCGGGCGAGAGCCTGCGCGCGGCGGGCAGCAGGCCGGCGTTGTGCACCAGCGCGTCCACGCGCGACTCGGGGAAGCTCGCGCAGAAGACGCGCACCGCCGCCAGGTCCGAGACGTCGAGCCGCGCCGTGTACACGCGCGGGTTTCCGGTCTCCTTGCGCAGCGCCTCCTCGGCGGCGCGGCCGCGCGCCTCGTCGCGGCATAGCAGCCACACGGTCGCACCGCGCTGAGCCAGGCCCCGCGCGCAGGCGAAGCCGATTCCCGAGTTGGCGCCGGTCACGAGGCAGACGCGGCCCGCGAGGTCGACGTCGAGGTCCGCCGGCGCGAACTGCCGCGCGTGCCGACGCCAGCCCGAGCGATCGAACGAGAAGAGGATGCTCGCGTCGAGCAGCGCGTCCCAGGTCCTCAAGCCAGCCCGCCCACCCACGAGCGCCGCCGCGCCTCCGGCTTCTCCAGCACGATCTGGGCCACGCCGTTGGCGCGCTCGCGGAACGCGCCCTCGCAGTACGAGAGGCAGTACTCCCACATCCTGAGGAAGCGCGGCTCGAGGCCGAGCGCGCGCATCCCGGCCAGGTTGCCCGCCATCCGCGCCCGCCAGCGTCTCCGCGTAGTGCGGGGTCAGGTCCTCGACGTGGCTCACGCGCAGGTCGGTCTGCGAGGCCAGCGAGGCGCAGATCGCGCCGAGCGACGGGAGCTGGCCGCCGGGGAAGACGTAGCGCTTCACGAAGTCCACGTTGCGGCGCGAGCTCTGGTAGTCGTCGTCCGCGACGAGGATCGACATGTGCGCTCCTGTGCGGACTCGCCAAGAGTCACAGGACTTCTCGTTCGAGCAGTTCCCTGTGCTCGTTTCGCCCGACGCAAGCGAACGTCCCGCGCGTTGCGTGAATCCCAGCCTTGTCGACCGAGAGGACGACCTCCTGTGCTCCTCGCTGAGGGCGCCGTAGATCGCGCCGACGCTCCTCCTCATCCGAGCGCACCCAGAACCGGAGCGCGCCGCGCGCCGGCCTTCTCGAAGAGCGCCTGTACCACGCCGATCTGGCGCTCCTCGAAGCCGCCCTCGCAGTAGCAGAGATAGAACTCCCACATCCGCAGGAAGCGGTCGTCGAGCCCCATTCCTCGCATCCGCGGCAGATTTGCGAGCATGCGCCGCCTCCAGTGCCGGAGCGTTTCGGCGTAGTGGGGCGTCAGGTCCTCGAGGTGCGTGAGCCGGAGGTCGGCCCGCGAAGCGGCCCGGGTCATGGCGCTCACCGAGACGAGCTCGCCGCCGGGGAAGATGTAGCGCTTGATGAAGTCGACGCTCCGCGTGTGCTCCTTGTAGTCGCGATCGGGGACCGTGATCGCCTGCAGCAGCATCGCGCCGTCCGGCCGGAGCCTCTCGCTACAGACGCGGAAGAACGCCCCCAGGTGCTCGTGGCCGACGGCTTCGATCATCTCGAGGGAGACGAGCTTGTCGTAGCGGCCGCGCAGATCGCGGTAGTCTTCCAGTCTGACGTCGACGCGGTCGGCGAGCCCCGCCTGCGCCACGCGCTCGCGAGCGAGCTCGTACTGGCGCCGCGAGATCGTCGTCGTGGTCACGCGGCAGCCGTGGTGCGCCGCGGCGTGGAGCGCGAAGCTCCCCCAGCCCGCCCCGATCTCCAGCACGTGGTCGGCCGGGCCGAGCCGCAGCTTGCGGCTCACGCGCTCGAGCTTGGCGATCGAGGCTTCCTCCATCGAAGCGCCCTCACGCTCGAAGATGCCGCTGGAATAGGTGAGGGTCGCGTCGAGAAAGAGCTCGAAGAACTCGTTGCCGAGGTCGTAGTGCGCGGCGATGTTGCGGCGGCTTCCGCTCCGCGTGTTGCGCCGGAGCCAGCGGAAGAGCGCCAGCGAAGGGCGGAGCCAACTCGCGGGGCCGGCAGCGAACGACTGGAGCATTCCGTGGTCCAGCGCGAGGATGCGCACGAGCGCGGTGAGGTCGTCGCTTCGCCAGTAGCCCGCCATGTAGGCTTCCGCACCGCCGAGCGCGCCCCGCAGCACGAGCGCACGGTAGAAACGCGGGTCTTCCACGAAGACCGTCGCGCGCAGCGGCGCGGAGTGGTCACCGAAGTGCGTCGCGCCCTCCGCGTCGACCAGCGTGAGCGCGCCGCTGCGAAGCGATCGGAGCCGCGCGCGGACGAGGTTCCGGGTGCGGCGAGCGACGGCGCCCGGTGCCGTGCCCGTCTTGGTGCCAAGTCCGATTCCGAGCAGGCTCTCCATCATGCTGCTGTCTCCCAGGTGTCCTCGGCCGTGCGAGGATGCGGGTGAAAGGGCGCGCCCTTGCGCCAGAGGCGCAGCGCCTGCCAGTAGATGGCCGCGAACCCCTGGGCCGTGATGAACGGGTACCGAACGAGCGCCCGCGCCAGCGAACGTCCGGTGATCTCGCAGCGCTCCAACGCGAGCGTGGCGTCGAACAGCGGATCACCGCTCGGCGCGCGGTCGACGATGCGTAGCGAGAGGAAGCGCGCGGGCGCTGGAAGGGTCCAGACATAGTCGAGATCCATGCTCATGAAGGGGGAGACGTGGAACTCCTTCGGGGTCGCGAGGCAGAGCGCGCTGCTCGCGGAGTCGGAGGTGAGCACGTAGCAATGGCGCTCGCCCCAAGGCGTGTTGGTGACCTCGGCGACGACGGCCTCGATGCGCCGCCCGTCGGGCTCGAAGCAGTAGTAGAAGCTCACCGGGTTGAAGCCGAAGCCGCCGTAGCGGAGGTGCGTGAGCAGGCGGATCGGGCCGAGCGGGCGACGCCCGCAGCGCTCCTCCACCAGATCGCGGACGCAGCGAGCGAGGGGGAGCGCCGGGTCGCCCAGGTGGTCGCGGCGCCGGAACCGCGCGAACGCGGGGCGCTCCGTCGACCAGAGCCAGCGGCCGCGAAACACCCGGGGAAGCTCGTCCAGGTCCAGGTAGACCATGAAGAGGGGAAACTCGAACGCGTGCTCGACGGGGCTCCAGCGTCGGTGCCGCACGCGTCCCTCGTAGAGACAGCTCTCCATGACTCAGCCTGCCACGCCGAGGCGTGCGCACACGGCGAGCGCGCTCTTCACGCCGTCCTCGTGGAACCCGTAGCCCCAGTAGGCGCCGCAATAGTGGGTGCGCCGGCGCCCGCTGATCTCGGCGTGGAGCGCCTGGGACGCGATCGCCTGCGCATCGAACACCGGATGGTGATAGACGAAACGGCGCAGGATGCGTCGGGGGTCGATCCGGCCGGCTCCGTTCAGGGTCACCAGAAAGCGCCCGCGCGCGCGCAGCCCCTGCAGCCGGTTCATGTCGTAGGTGACGAGCGCGGCGCGGCTGCGATCGCGAGGGATGCGGTAGTTCCAGCTCGCCCAGGCGCGCCGGCTGCGCGGCAGCAGCGACTCGTCGGTGTGGAGCACGACCTCGTTGCGTTGGTACGCGATCGAGCCCAGCAGCTTCCGCTCGAGCTCCGTGGGGTCCGCCAGCAAGGCCAGCGCCTGGTCGCTGTGCACGGCGAGAATCACCTGGTCGAAGGCCCGCACGCCAGCCGCGGAGGTCACCTCGACGCCGTGGGGCCGGCGCCGGACGGAGTGCACGGGACAGGCCGTGAAGATGCGATCCCGAAAGGGCGCGACGAGCTTCGCGACGTAACGCGCCGAGCCGCCCCGGACCACCCGCCAGGGCAGGGAGGGGCTCGCGTCGAGCAGTCCGTGGTTGGCGAAGAAGCGGACGAACGTGACGGCCGGGAAGCGCAGGAACGCCTCCGGGTCCGCCGACCAGATCGCCGCACCCATCGGCAGCACGTAGTGCTCGACGAACTCGCGGGAGTAGCCGGCACCGCAGAGGTAGTCGCCGAGCGTGGCCTTCTCCTCTCTCTCCCCCAAGAGGGCGCGCGACTCGCGGTTGAAGCGCAGGACATCGCGCAGCATGCGGTGGAAGGCGGGGCGCAGCAGGTTCCGCGGCTGTGCGAAGACACTCCGCGCGCCCCGGCTTCCCCACTCGAGCCCCGTGCGCTCGCAGGTGAGCCCGAAGCTCATCTCGCTGGGCTGGGTCTCGACGCCCAGCTGAGCGAGCAGGCGCGTGAAGTTCGGATAGGTCTTCTCGTTGTACACGATGAAGCCGGTGTCGACCGCATGGCACTTCCCCTCGAGCTCGACCTCGACGGTGTGCGTATGCCCTCCGATGCGGTCCTCCGCCTCGTAGACGACGATCTCGTGGTGCCGGTGCAGCCGGTGCGCGGCGACCAGTCCCGAGATGCCGCTCCCGACGATCCCGATCTTCATCGGGCCTCCTTGCGCGGCACCATGCGCACGTGCGCAACCCACCACTCGTTGCCGCCGCCGTAGCCGAAGAGCTCGGCGCAAGCGAGGAAGAAGAGGCGCCAGCGCTGGAACCAGACGCTGGCCTCCCCGGCTCCGTACACGTCGGCCAGGATGGGTCGCAGTGGTTCGCGGCTCTCGTCCAGCCGCGAGAGCCACGCCTCGGCCGTCCGCTGGTAGTGCAGTCCGCTCACCCGCCACTTGCGCTCCACCACGAGATCGCGCTGGCAGTGCAGCAGCAGGTCGTCGGAGGGCATCATGCCGCCCGAGAAGAAGTGGCGGCCCATCCAGTCGTCGGTGCCGTCGGTCTCGTAGGGATATGCAGAGGTCCGGTGCGCGAAGTGGTGCACGAAGAGCTTCCCGCCGGGCTCGAGCCAGCTCGCGATTCGCGCCAGGAGGACCGGGTGGTTGCGCACGTGCTCGAACATCTCCACGGAGAGCACGCGGTCGAAGCGCTGGTCGGGCGCGAAGCGGTTCACGTCGGCCGTGACCACCTCCAGGTTGCGGAGGCCGACGCGCGCGCAGCGGGCAAGGATGAACTCGCGCTGCGGCTTCGAGTTCGAGACCGCGAGCACTCGGCTGCGGGGATACCGCTCGGCCAGCCACAGCGAGAGCGAGCCCCAGCCGCAGCCCAGGTCGAGCAAGCGCATGCCGTCCTCCACCTCGGCGCGCTGGCAGGTCAGCGAGAGCATCGCGTCCTCGGCGCCGGCCAGGTCTCGCACGCCCCGGGGCCAGAGCGCGCTGCTGTACTTCATCCGGGGGCCGAGTACCCGCTCGAAGAAGGTGGGCGACACCTCGTAGTGCTGGTCGTTCGCGAGATCGGGGACCAGCGCTACGGGGCTCGCGCGGAGCTCCTCGCGGAACGCTTCGGCGGCTTCCTCCGCCATCTCGCAGTCGGTACGCACGACCTCGCGCAGGCGGCGGCGGAGCAGGCGCCGGATGCCGACGCGCACCAGAACGCCCGGAACGAGTCCGGATTCAGCGAGAGCGATGGCCGAAATGGGAGCCTCCTCCCGGCGCGCGCCGGGTCAGTGCGTGGGGAAGGGGAAGTACGCGGGCCAGACGAGCGCGTCGAGCACTGCGGTCTGCAGCCAGAAGGGCAGCAGTCCGACCGAGGCGAGGGCGCGTCCTCTGGGTGCATCCGAAGGCATCGCGGCGAGGCTGGCGAGAAGGCCCGAGGAGCCGAGTGCGACCAGCGCCAGGACCGTCCGCACGGCCCACCAGGCCGCCGCGCTCGGATGCGCGAGCAGATGGGCCGTGAGCGGGAGCCAGAGCGCCGACGGCACGAGGACGAGCGCATAGAGCCAGCCGAAGAGGCCGAAGCCGAAGAGGCTGCCGATGCGCGTGCCGTCCGGCGGCAGGCGAAACACGATGTACCGGGTGAACAGGAAGTAGCCGAGCGCTGCGAGCAGCATGTTGGCCGTATAGAGCGGGCGGACCGACTCGGGCACGCCGCCCCAGAGCGCCGCTCCCGTCAGTGCGTCGGAGCCGAGGCCCAGCGCGTAGCTGGCCAACACGGCCGTGCCGCCCAGCCCGTTGAGCCAGAGCAGCCGCCTTCGCTGCGGATGTATCCGCGAGCCTCCCCCGCCGCGGAGCCGCCCCCGCACGCCGACGTGCACCAGCGATCCCCCAACGGCTGCGCGCACGGCTCGATTCATGCGCTCCTCGGGAGCGGCTTCGGTACCGCCGCAGCGGGGGGTGTCTCGGGCTCGGGCGACCGTCTCGCCCCGGTGTAGGGCTCGCGGATGAACGTGTAGGCGCCCGCGACGGCGATGAAGCTGACCGCGCAGCCGAAGACCAGAAGGTGCAGGTCACTCATCGTTCTCCCTCCCCCAGAGCAGAGCTCCGCCTGCCAGGATCGAGGGCACCCAGAGGCCCACGAAGATCCCGCGCTCGTGATCGCCGGTGAAGAACAGGTACACGGACATGAGGAACGAGAGCCCGGCGGCCGCCAGGAGCATGGCCTTCGGCCGGCTCACGCCCGGGATCGGCTCGGGTCTCCCCGCGAGATGCGCCTCGGCAGCGCGTTCGTAGTCCTTGCTCATGACCCGACTCCTTCTCTTGGCCGCACCGGCGGTCGCTTGCGGGCTTCGCTTGCTCCCCGTGCTCACCACGCCTGAATATGGACAACTATATCATCTTGTCAAGCTTTTATATATACGGGTCGTTTCATGGCACAAGTCGCTTAAAATAAAGAAGAACTAGAGCCAAGATTGGCTTCGGTGGCTTGCCAGAAATCTAGACAAATCGCGCCAAACGTATAGACTTCTGCCGTGACCGGACCCAAGTCGAACCCCGCCGAGCCCACGTACGCGCTGGGCGCAGCCAGCCGTCTCACGGGCCTCACGCCCTCGCTCCTGCGAGCCTGGGAGCGTCGCTACGGCGCGGTGCAGCCGTTGCGAACTCCCGGAGGTACGCGCCGCTACCGCGCCGCGGACCTCGAGCGCCTGCAGCTGCTCAAGGCCGCCGTCGACACGGGGCACCGTATCGGCCAGCTCGCGCGGCTGGATGCGGCCGAGCTCGAACGACTCGTCACGCCCTCCGAGGCATCGCCCCGGCCTCGGCTCGACGAGATCCTCGGGGCACTCGATTCGCTCGACGGCGCGGCGGCGCAGCGCCTGCTCTCGCTTCAGCTCTCGGCGCTCGGTGCGGTGGGCTTCGCGCGCGAGCTCGCGCTGCCCCTCCTGCGAGAGATCGGCGAGCGCTGGGCCACGCAACGAATGGCGATCGCGTCCGAGCACATGGCCACCGGCGTGGTGCGCTCCATGCTGGGTTCTGCGTTGCAGCCCACGCCCACCTCCTTGCGCGGGCCGCGCATCGTCTTCGCCACGCCGAGCGGCGAGCGCCACGAGATCGGCCTCCAGATGGCGGCCCTTACCGCCCTCGGCGCCGGCGCGAATCCCGTCTATCTGGGAGCCGATCTCCCGGTCGAAGAAGTGCTCGGCGCCGCCGATCGCACCGGTGCCGCCGCCGTCGCCCTGGGCCTCGTCAGCCTTCCCGCCGTGCAAGCAGCGCGTGCGGTGAACGCGCTCCGCGGCGGCCTGCCGTTGCAGGTGCACGTCTGGCTGGGCGGTGCCGGCGCGCGCGACGTCGAGCTGGCGGACGGCGTGGAACGCATCGAGAGTCTCGAGACCCTCGAGCAGCGCGTCGCGCGGCTCGTCTTCGAAGCCCCCGGACCGCGCTGAGACCGGGATGCCGTCGAAGGATCCGCGTCGACCCCGCGTGCGCGCATCGACCCGCGGCATGCGCGAGCCGCTCGGGCTGGCGCTCGTCGCCCTCTTGACCGTCTTCGCCGGCTGCCGCTCTCCGGCTCCTCCGCTCCGGGTCGTCGACCACCTCGACCTCGACCGCTACCTCGGCCGCTGGTACGAGATCGCGAGCTTTCCGCAGCGCTTCCAGCGCGGCTGTGTCGCGACCACGGCCAGCTACAGCCGCCGCGAAGACGGTCGGATCCGCGTCGAGAACCAGTGTCGCGACGGTTCTCTCGAGGGGAAGGTCCGCCGGATCGAGGGCATCGCGTGGGTGGCCGACGAAGGGGAAGGCACCAACGCGAAGCTCGAGGTCCAGTTCTTCTGGCCCTTCCGTGGCGACTACTGGGTCATCGAGCTCGATCCGGAGTACCGCTACGCGGTCGTGGGACACCCGTCGCGGAAGTATCTCTGGATCCTGTCGCGCACTCCGAGCCTCGACGAGGGGGCGTACCGAGAGCTGCTGCAGCGGGCAGCGGAGCAGGGATATGACGTGGGGCGGCTGGAGCGGACGCTGCAGGCGGGGACCCCGTGAAGGCCGGGGCGGCCGCCGACACGCTGTAGGAGCGCCCCGACGGCGGCCTGACGCTCGAAGGAAGGCTCACTCGAACTGGGCCAGACTTGGCGAGCAGGTCAGGCGGCAACACGAATCGGAACGTTCACGTCGCTGTTCCACGAGTTCCGCGTGTCGCCCGCGCCGCGCAGTGCGCCGAGGAGCGTCCGGTTCATGCGCTCGAGGGAGCCGTTGGTCCGCGGCGAGCGCACCTCGTCCGGTGCTCGATCTCCTCGAGCGCCAGCAGCAGCTCGTAGGGATGCGTAAGCTCCCCCGTCAAGTGGACAGCGCGAAGCTGGACTCCCCAGCGGTAGTTTCCCTCGGCAAGTAGGCGAGCGGCGGCACGGGGCCGAGCGCGTCGTGCGGCCGCTCCTCGTTGTACTCGACCCGCCAGTCGTCTGTGACCTTTGCACCTGGTCGATGGCTTCGAACACGCAGGCGCTGAGCACCTTGCTGACTTGAATCGGACCTCGTCCGCCGTTTGACGCCGGGGAAGCAATTCTGGTAGGAGCGGAAGAGCGGCAGGAGCGGCGGCCGGAGCGCCCCGAGCCGACCCCGTCGGATTCGAGGCTTCTCGCGGGTAGCACCGACCGCGCGCGTCATAGACCTCGTATCCGGCTCTCGGCCGACGGCGTAGTGACGTAGTGATGATGGGGGGAACGCGGAGGAGGGTGTCATGCAGCTTCGCAGCAGCTGGCTTCGCCGACTCGTAGGGACTCTCGCCCTGGCTCTTCCGGCGGTGCTCGTGGCTCCCACCCGGCCGGCCGCGGCCCACCCTCCCAAGGGCCTCTTCGGCTGCTTCGGCGGTGGCAAGATCCCCTGGTTCCCCTTCTGCAACCTGATCCAGTTCAGCTGGATGAAGGGCTTCGACGACCCCGCGACGCCCGACTCCCTGGACCGCGTCGGCGTGCTGAAGGTCGGCTCGCCGCTCGCGCGAAACGTCCTGGTGTTGGTGCCCGGGACCTCGGCGGGCGCGGGCTACTTCGAGCCGCTGGCCGAGGACATCGTGAATCGGACGCACGGCCGCTGGCAGGTCTGGTCGGTGGAGCGCCGCGAGAATCAGCTCGAGGACCAGTCGACGGTCGATCAGTACAAGCAGGGGCGGGTCCCCTCGCAGCAGTTCTTCGACTACTACCTGGGCTGGACCGTCAATCCGGCGATCACCGATCACATCCAGACCATCCCCGATGCGTCGGTGGCGTTTGCCCGGGGCTGGGGCATGAACGTGGAGATCGAGGATCTACACCGTGTGGTGGAGGCCGCGCGACGCTTCGGCCGCACCGTGGCGCTCGGCGGCCACTCGCTCGGCGGCTCGATCACGACGGCCTATGCCACCTGGGACTTCGACGGTGCGGCCGGCGCGAAGGACCTCTCCGGCCTGGTCTACATCGACGGGGGGAGCGGCCCCACGCCGATCACGGCCGATCAGGCGACGCAGGCGCTCCAGGCGCTGGAGAGCGGCTCGCCCTGGCTCTCCTTCGGCGGGATCCCGACCCCGTTCCTCGGCCTCTTCTCCGTAACTGGCGCCTGCGGGGCCGCCTTCGATCCGGACAGCCCCTCGCTCGGCTTCACGTTCCCGCTGCTGCCGCCGAACCTGAAGCCGAGCATCGGCACCGACGTTCCCACCAACGAGGCGGAGTTCGGCTTCGGCGTGAGCGTGCCGAGCTCGCCGCCGAACCTGATCGCCGCCCAGGTCCACGCCGGCCACATCGCCGACAGCGGGAACCCGCGCCCCTGGGCGCGCGACGACGCGATCACCCCGATCCAGCGCTACGCAGCGATGCTCTGCGGGAAGAAGCTCCACGGCGTCGACGGCAGCGCCTGGTATCACCCGCTGCGCCTCACCATCGACGCCGGCGCGGTCGCCGACGGGAATGCGAACCCCGCCCAGGACGTCCTCGACGTGAAGGCGATCCACGGGGCGGACATTCCCAAGGACACGCCGATCTACGCCTTCGGAGCGGCGCTCGGCGGCCAGAACGTCCTCGATGCCGCACACATCCTCGCGCAGCAGTCGGGGATCCCGGACGAGGAGCTCACGCTGGTCAACCGTGCCACCACCTACGCCCACAACGACCCCAGCGCCGCGAGCCCGCAGAACGACTTCCTCGACAACCTGATCCCGTTCCTGCAGGAGATCGACTTCAAGGGGCGGTTCAAGTAGGAGGGGCCAGAGCGGCGGGGCGAGCGGCGCAGTGCCGGGTGTGAGGTCGGGAGTTCGCCTTGCGGTTGATCGCATCACGATCGCCGCTCGCGAAGGACTCGTAGGGAGTCTTGCCGCCATGAGCGCCGTGCGGACGAGCAGGTTGTAGAAGCGCTCCCATTCCTCGAGCATTTCGGCTGACGACGTCCTCGAGCGCGCGGTCGTCCAGCGTGAGCTGGGCGACCGCTTGCTTCAGCCGCCGGTTCTACGGCGTCGGATCGACCACCTGCGTCGCGTCGGAGTCGGTGGAGAGCGTCTCGCCCGTGGCGGGATCGACCAGGCGGCAGCCGAAGGTCCAGGTGCCGCGTGCCGTGTTGGCCCCCACGTTCACCAGCGAGCCGCCCGGGAAGTCGAGCACCTGGCCCGCGGGCAGGATCGCCCCGCCTTCGCTGCCGATGTTCACCAGGTTGACGGGCGCCGTGCCCGGCAGTGTCGCCCACACCTTGAGCTCGACCGCACGGTCCGTCGGGAGATCGTTCCGGACCTCGAGCTCGACCGAGATGACGTCGCCGTTCGTGACCTGGTCGTTGAACAGACTGGTGGCGCACGAGACGGGAGACACCTCGCTCAGCCGGAGGTCGCCGAAGGGCGTGAAGAAGGGGACGACCGCGCCGGAGATGGAGCCGACCGCGTTCAGCCGCCCGGTCGCGGGATCGTAGCCGGAACCGGGCACCAGCGTGCACATCGGTCCCGTGTCGCAGAACACCGGGAGGTTGTAGCCGGCGACGTTGGCGATCTGGAAGCCGGCCACGGTCGTGGAGCTGGTCTGCTGCACGACATCGAAGGCGCCGAGCACCGTGTCGATCCGGCCCGATGCGGTCGCGGAGAGCACCGCGTGCGTCGCGATGTCGATCTGGATCACGTAGTCGCTGAAGGTGCCGGGCTCGATGGTGAAGACGCCGCCGAGGATCGCCTGGAGCTTGGCCGCGGCCACGGCTGCGGGAACGGTGATGGTGGCGACGGTGCCATCCGAGGTGAAGGTGCCACGCAACGGCGTCGAGTAGGCGCCTCCCTGCACGGTGTAGTCGCGGACGCTCTGGTCCACCTCGACGTCGACGCCGCGCGGGGTCGGATTGCCCAGGTCGAGCGGAGCGGCTCCGGCCGGAAGCGCCAGCAGCGCGCCGAGCGCGACCGCTCCGAGGCTGCGCCGGAGAGATCCCCGGACGAGGGGAAGCGAGGCGGTCTTCGAACCGGAGGGGCAGGAAGAGAGGTGGCTCACGACGGACTCCTCGGCGCTCGCGGAAGCCGGCGATGCGCCGCAGGCCGCCGCCGCTGCCGCGCGGGTCTTTGGGGGTGATCCGAGGGACCGGTCCCGGACGGCCGGTGCGGATCGGCGGCGGGACGATCTCGGGCGATCTCCTTCGGCGCGCGACCTGCGCGCCCGCGACCCCATTCGACGACAACGGCGCGGTCGAAGTCAAGCGCGCCGGGGTCGAGGGGCGGGTCGGCTCGCGCTCGTCTCCTCGACTCCGGCGAGCAGACGGCTCTTGCGCTCCGAGGGCCCGCTCTCTACAGGCCCGGATCCTCTCGATCGTGCGCGTGCGCGATCGCGCGGCGAAGCGCCTCGTCCAGCCGGGAGGCGTCGAGCACGACCTTGCCGTCGTGGACGCTCCGGACGGCCGCGATGGGCACCTGGAAGTCGCCAGCGTTCTCGACGTAGACGACGAGCTCTCCGCGGGCCGGCGACAGGGCGTGGACGGCGCCGACCTCCTCTCCCCCTTCGGTGAGGAAGACCTGGAAGCCGATCTCGATCGAGGCGGCCATGCGTCTCCTCCTCTCGCGGCGCGGGGGACGACATCGCTTCGCGCTCCGTCGAGCCGGGGCCGCTACGACGATCGTCGCGACTTCTTGCTGCGGCGCAAGCGGAGGAGGACGACCATCGCCGGCGTCACGAGCAGCGCGCTGCTCGGCTCGGGCACCGCATTGCCGACGTCGTCGCTCAGGAGGATGCTGTAGCCGGTCGAGTCGAACCCCGGGGCGAACGAGATCAGCGGGTCGACGAGCGCGTCGAAGCTGGCCGAGAACGACTCCTGATTGTTGGCAGCCGCGACCAGGGTGACCCGGTTGTCCGCACCGCTCAGCGTGTTCAGAGCCAGCAGGACCGCTTGATCCTGGCTCGTGGCAGGGCAGCTTCCGATCGGCGGCGTCACCGGAATGGGTCCCACGCTGGTCGGACTGCAGTCGACCGTGCTGAACTTGCTGTCCACTTCCCCGACCCCAGGGGCGAGCGGTCCGTCGAGGGCCTGCGCGTTCAGCTGCGCCGTCACTCCCCAGACCATGTTCTGGCGGAAGACGGCGCCGCCGGCGTCGATCTGGATCTCGCCAGAGATCTGGATCGGGACGGGGAGGTTCGCGGCCGGTCCGACGACGCGGAACCAGTACTGCAGGATCGCACGGCTCGTTCCCTGCCCGGCCACGTGCGCATGGGCGAGCGGCGCCGGGGCATTCTGGATCTCTCCGATCTCCCCTCCCGTGGTGAAGGTCCCGGGTACGGTGATCGTGGGACCGTTCTCCAGGCTGATCTCGTACGTGGCCGCCGGCAGCGGAGCGGCGCTCGCCTGCGAGAGCGGCCACGCCACGATGCAGACGGCGAAGAGGAATCTCGATCGCAACGATCTTCTCCCGCAGGCTCGAGGGTCGCGTCGCCGCCGCGCGCGCCGAGACGCCTTCCGGTGTGATGTGGCGTCGAGAGGGCTCTTGTGTCAGGGAGCGGGCTCGAGTGACGTGTGCTCGCCGCTGCTCGTGGTGCGGGTCCCAGGCACCCACCCTCATCGGGCGGCGCCACTCCCTCGCGTCCAGCGGGTCTGGAGCTCTCGCGCGATCTCCTTGACGTCGAAGCGATCGGATGCGAGGTCGCTCGGGAAGCCGACGAAGCGGATTCGGGCGGTGTCGCCCGTCGAGCCGAGCAGCAGGACGGCAGCGCGGTGCTGGGGGTCGGTCTTCGCGTTGTCCACGAGGGGCGAGTCGAAGTAGCCCGCCCTGAAGGGGCCGATCTCGCCGCTCTGCGTCTGAGCGTGATCTTGGCGCCATCCTTCGTGATCTCCCCGATGTCGACCTCGACGCCGAATTGGGGGAAGCCCAGCGTCTCGCCGCGGTGTACCGACCGCTCGCCCGAATCGAAGCCCTCCTGGAACGTCATCCGGAAGGCCTGTCTGCGTGCGACGTCCTGGGCGACGCTCCGCAGACGATCCTTGAGATCCTGCATGCCGGGGCGGGCGGCGAGCTGCCCGTCGAGCTGCTCGAAGAGCGGCTTCAGGTTCGTCCTGCGCGGGGACCGAGGCCGGAATCGCGAGCAGGACGAGGACGGCGGCCAGTCCGAGGCGCAGGCCGGTGCGCGTCATGTTCGCTCCTTTGCGTCGGAATCGCCGGCTCCACGCTTCACCCGGTACCCGACGCGCGGGAAGTGCACCACGACGCGGCCGGCGCGCGGATCGGTCCGCTCGATCGCGAGCGCGTGGGATCCCACGGCGACGAGGCGGCCGACGCTCGGCTCGAACGCGTAGTCGTCGGCCGAGACCTCGATCGAGTCGCCGAGCGCGATCCCGTCGAAGGCCGGGCCCGTCTCGTCGGTGCGGGGCCGCGGCGCGCTCGTGCGCGAGATCTCCAGGGCTTCCAGCGACGAGAGAGGCTTCGACTCGCCGTGTCCGAGCTCGCGGATGCGGTCGAGCCACGCGCGAACGTGTCGGTGCGCCTCGACCTGCGGCGCGAGCGCCGAGTTGGAGCGCATCATCCAGAGCGGGTGGTACGCGCAGAAATCGGCCCAGCCGATCGCCTCGCCGAACAGGAAGGGTCCCCCCGCGGCGAGCTGCGCATCGAGGGCGAGAAGCACGTCTGCGAGGATCACGCGCGCGTCGGAGAGCCGAGGCGGCTTCACGCGCGCGGCCGACATCATCGGCTGTCGGTCCCGGGGGTCGCGAGGCCCTCGGCACCCCCCATCATCTTCTGGGTCGCGGCGGCCGCGGACGGATCGAACTGGAGCGCGATGACCGCGAAGAAGAGGTGATGGTCGAGCCAGCGCCCCGCCGGCACGGCTGCGCGATACACGGGCCGGCCCGGAGCGAGCTCGTCCAGCACGCGGGCGATCGACGTCGTGTCGCAGTAGACGTCGCAGCCGATCTGGAGGACGGGCGTCTTGCGATAGCCGCCGGTGAGGGCGGTGAGATCGGGCTTCGGCATCACCATCGGGATGTCCACCGAGCGCCAGGCGAGCCCCTTGTAGCCCAGGATCGCGCGGATCTTCTCGGCGAAGGGCGACAGCGCATAGTGGTGAAGGATCACTTCGGACATCTCGGCCTCCTTCTCGCCCTCGTGGGGAGCGCGCGGCTACCGCTGCGGATCATCCGCCCACGCCTGGCTCATCTTCGCGTCACGCGGGGGGCTGGGAAAGGGCCGCCTGCGGGCGTGAGGTTGGTGCCAATCGCCGGGCGCGCGCACCAGCATCTCGAGCGGTCCCCTCACGCGGAGCGTGATCGCCGGCCGCGCCACGGGGCGGGCTTCCGGAGCGAGCTCGAAGCGCGCGTGCCGGAGCAGGCCGCGGAGCATGGCCACGAGCTGGCCGCGCGCCATGGACTTCGCGATGCACGCGCGGCGTCCGCCGCCGAAGGGGAAGTAGGCGAACTGGGGGAGCGCGTTCGTCTCGCCGTTCGTCCAGCGCTCCGGCCGGAACGCCTCGGGCGCCGTCCAGTACCGCTCGCTTCGCTGGGTGACCCACGGGCTCAGCGCGACGGTGAGCCCCGGGCGAAGCGGGTGACCACCAATCTCGACCTCGCGCACCGGATCGCGGACCAGCAGGAAGAACGGCGGATGGAGGCGCAACGACTCGTCGACGGCGCGGGCGAGGTGCTCGGGATCGTGCTGCGCGGAGCGATGGGAGCAGATCTCCCTGTGGCCCGCGAGCTCGTAGACCGTCCACGTGAGGGCGAGGGAGAGCTGGTGACCCCCGAGGATCGCGAGCACCGTGAGCTCGTCGCAGAGCGTCCGCTCGTCGAGGCCGGCCCGGCGGAGGACGTCGACCGGGAGCTCCGGCGCACGGCAGGCCGGCCGCGCGGCGATCGCGCGCTGCACCCATCCGCGCACCCTCTCCATCGCGCGACGCGCGCGGCGGCGCGCGGGCGTCGGGAGCCACGCCGGTGCGAGCGCCGAGACCTCCGCGTTCCAGCCGTCGAGACCGCGCTGGAGGGCGAGGCCCAGGGCGAGCGTCTCGTCGTGGCTCGCGCTCGCGCCGAGGAGCGCATGGAGCTCGACGCGGATGCACAACGCCAGGAAGTCGTGGTCTACGCGGCGCGCGACGCCGAGCGTGGCGCCGCGCGCCCACTCCGATGCGAGCTCGAACGCCGAGGCCGTGGCGCGCTCGGCGTGCTCCCGACGGAACGCCGGCGCGACCTTTTGGATCCGCTCGCTCCACTCCGCTCCGTCGAGCGTGTCGAGGGCGCGGCCCAGCACGTTCCCGCCCGCGTTCCGGAGCAGCGCCGACTTCGCGAACGCGTCGGCCTTGCGGACCAGCACGTCCTCGATCTCCTCGGCGCGCGACACGAGGACGAGTCGGCGCGGGCCGAGACGGAGCTCCGCCACCGGACCGAACTCGGCCGCGGTCGCGGAGAGGAATCCGAGGGGATCTCGCAGGAACGCGGGTGCGCTCCCAAGCAGGGGAATGCCGCGGGGTCCGGGGATGGCTGACGACACGATCTCCTCCTCTTCGCGGAGGAGCGTGACGGAAGCGGCGCCGCGGGAAGCCCCGCGGCTTGCGGTCTCATCCCGAGAGATCTCGCCCGCTCGCCTGGATCGTCTTGCGGAAGCCCCACGCGAGGGGCGCGTGCACGGCCTGGGGGAGCAGGCGCTTGAGCCAGTCGCCGAGGAACGAATCGAAGCCGATCCGCACGCGCGCGCGGTTCCTCTTCGTCGCCTTCACGACCCTGCGGGCGAGCTTCTCCGGTGGCATGCCGAAGCGCTCCATCAGCCCCGCGAGGCGCTCGGTGCCCGCCCGGTTGGCGCCCGACCTCGGAGCCGCGGCGCGCAGGATGTTGGTGCGGATCGTGCCGGGGTGAATGCTCGTGACACCGATCCGATGGACCGCGAGCTCCGCGCGCAGGCTCTCGCTCAGGGACTTGACCGCCGCCTTGGTGAGGCAGTAGCTCGCCTGGAGCGGGAGCCCGAGGAAGCCCGCGAGGCTCGACGTGTTCACGATGTGCGCCTCGGGCCGCTTCTTGAGATACGGCAGGAAGTAGTGGCAGCCGTGGATCACGCCCCAGAGGTTCACGCCCACCACGAAGTCGAGCTCCTCGATCGGGCTGTCCTCGAAGCTCTTGTTGATCGTCACGCCGGCGTTGTTGAAGAGGAGGTCCACGGCGCCGTGTACGGCCTCGATCTCGGCCGGGAGCGCCTTCATGCGCGCGCGGTCCGCCACGTCCGCGAGATGCGTGCTCACGCGGAGCCCACGGCCCGCGAGCGCCGCGGCCGTCGCCTGCAGGCCTTGCTCGTGGAGGTCCACGAGCGCGAGATGACAGCCTTCGTCCGCGAACGCCATCGCCAGCGCACGGCCGATGCCGCTCCCGGCGCCGGTGATCACGGCGACCTTCCCCCGGAGATCGTCCATCACCCCCCCGATCGATCGCGAAGGCATAGCACCGCGCGAGCGCCGGCCGTATGCGCGGCCACCACCGACGCGCCGGCGGAAAAGGGGAACCCGTGGAGGCGCTACGCCTCGTCGCCTAGCGGTGATGGGCCTGGAAGAAGCGCCAGAGCTCCTCGGTCGCGTCGAGGTCCTGGCTCACGCGGCCGACGGCCCATTCGCCGAGGTAGCGCCAGCCCCGGGGCCAGGTGTGGCCGCCGCCTTCCACGGCGTAGAGCCGCACCTCGACGCCGTCGCGGCAGGGGGCGTAGAGCGCGCGCGAGACGCGCGTCCCGTCCCTGGGGTCGACGTCGGGAAGCTCCATGCGCTCGGGCGGCGTGCGACAGCCGTCGGTGTCTGCCCACCAGGCGGCGCTGTCCTCGCCCGAGAGCGCGCTCCCGCGATCCTGACCGATCGCGCCTCCACGCCACGGGACGAGGGGGTCGTCCGTGCCGAGCACGAGCATCACCGGGAGCGCCGCGGTCGGCCGGCAGTGCTCGACCATGCCCTCCGACACGGTCGCAGCCACCGAGCCGATCGCCGCGAGCCGGGCGCTCTCGGCGCAGCCGAGGGTCTGCGCCATGAAGCCGCCGTTCGAGAGGCCCACGGCGTAGACGCGGGCCGGATCGGCTCCACGCTCGCGCACGAAGGAGTCGACGAGCGCCGTCAGGTACGCGACGTCGTCGATGCCGGCCTCCGCCGCGGGGCCCGCGTGGCGCAGGTCGTTCCAGGAGCGCTCGAACCCGTCGGGGTAGATCACGATGAAGCGCTCGGCGGCGCCGAGCTTCGCGAAGCCGCTCATCCGGTCCTGGCCCTGGCCGTCGCCGAAGCGTCCGTGCAGGGCGAGCACGAGCGGAAAAGGTCCGGCGCCGCCGGGGCGGTAGAAGGCGTAGGTGCGCGTGCGTCCGCCGACCGCGAGCTCGCCGCGCGCGAGGGCCGGGCCGCCGACGTTCGGCTCGGGAGCGTGGGCGCGACAAGCGAGCACGACGGCGACGAGGAGCACAGCGGCGGCGGATCGGCTCACGCGCGGCAGGGTAGGGGGATGACCGGGAGGCCGCCCGGCGGCGAGCGTCTGCATCCTCGTGGTGTCCCGGGATCTCGACACGATCCACACGCATTGGGCCTTGCCTTCCGCACGGGCCGCGCGTCTAATCCTCCGCGGCCTCGCTCCTCGCGGCTCCCGCCTGCGCCCGATCGGTTCGGCGCAGCGGAGCCGACGGATCCCGACCCGGAAGGTGGACCATGACACGCAAGACGATCGTCGCTGTGGCCTCGCTCGGCTGGCTCGCTTCCCTCGTGCTTTCCGCCGGGAGCGCCCGCGCCGACGGTGACCTCCGCAAGCTGAACCACGTCATCATCGTCATGCAGGAGAACCACTCCTTCGACAACTACTTCGGCGCGCTTCCCTACGTGCCCGGCGGGCCCTACCACGGGCCGCGCGCACACGAGAGGGACTGGCACCGGGACGGGCACGACGGCGGCTGCGATCCGCACGACCACGCCTGCGTCGACGGCCTCCGCTGCCGCGTGGACGCCCTCGGGAGCTTCGAGTGCGCGAACGCGAACCGGGAGGACGACGGCAGCGTGGTGCATGCCTTCCACGAGCCCCGCTTCTGCACCGGCCCCGATCTCGACCACTCCTGGAAGGGCAGCCACTTCGAGGCGAACTTCCGCTTCCCCTCCCTCACGTTCTTGTTCAGCCCGAACGACGGCTTCGTGCAGCAGAACGATCGCAGCGACCAGCCCGACGTCGGACCGGAGACCCCGACGGACGACGACACGATGGGCTTCTACACGCAGGAGGATCTCCCGTTCTACTACGCCCTCGCGCAGCGCTTCGCGATCGACGACCGCTACTTCTGCTCGGTCATCGGCCAGACGTTCCCGAACCGGGCGTACGAGCTCGCGGCGACGTCCTTCGGTCACCTGACGACCTCCGAGATCCTCCCGCCGGCGGGAGGCTACGCGCCCATCACCGGCACCATCTTCGATCTGCTCGATCAGCACGGGGTCTCGTGGGTCGACTACTTCAGCGAGGTTCCGACCGCGCTCGTCTTCGGGTCTTCGTCGACCGGCCACGTCGGGACGATCGCCGACTTCATGGCGGCCGCGGCCGCCGGGACGCTGCCGCAGGTCGCCTTCGTCGATCCGAACTTCGGGTTCTTCGGGGGCGTGGTCACCGAGAACGACGAGCATCCGCCCACGAACATCCGCAAGGGACAGAAGTTCGTGTCGGACCTGGTGAACGCGGTCCGCAACGGCCCGAACTGGCAGGACTCGATCGTCTTCGTCGTCTACGACGAGCACGGCGGCTTCTACGATCACGTCGCACCGGCGCGGGCGCCCCAGGGCGGAGCGCGCAATCCCGACGGGATCGCGCCCGGGCAGTGCGCCGATCTCTCGAATCCGCCGGCGAGCCTGCTTCCCGGCGGCGGCGCCCAGTGCAGCGTGAGCCAGGCCGAAGCGCTCGCGGTCTGCCCGAGGTTCACGGCCACGGGGCCCTATCCGTTCTTCTGCCCGAACTTCGATCAGCTCGGCTTCCGCGTGCCGTTCATCGCCGTCTCCCCGTTCTCGAAGCCGCACTACGTCTCCCACACCGTCGGGGATCACACGTCGATGCTCGCGCTGATCGAGAAGCGATTCATGGGCACGACCGGGGAACGGCACCGGGAGTCGCATCCCTCGCTCACCGCGCGCGACGCGCACGCCGACACGCTCGAGGACATGTTCGACTTCTCCCGCGCGCCGTCGCTCGACACGCCGGTTCCCACCGCGCCCGACGCATCGCCGACCGACCCGGGCTGCCCGTTCGTCCCGCCGGACGGAAGCGGAGGATCGGGAGGCGGGACGTTCTGACTCGCCCAGGAGGCAGGGCGACCCGCCTGTGGCCTCCGGTCTCGGTCGCTTCACGCGACGGTCGAACGGCCGTCACGAGAATGTCAGAAAGGCCGGGCACGCTCTCGCTAGCATCCATCCCCTCCGGCTTCCGGAGCGAGGGATGGAGTGCCGTCTGCCGCGTCCACGTCGGCTCGCCTCGACGATCTCATCCGCCGCCTGACCGAGATCCGGCTGGCGCTCGCCGAGTCCGAGGCGGTCTTCGAGGCACGGCGCGGCGAGACCCATCCGACCTATCGCGAGAGCGCTCGCAACTTCGCCCACTACATCGCCCTGCGTCGTCGCGACGTGCGCTCGCTGCAGCAGGAGCTGGCCGAGCTGGGCCTCTCGTCGCTCGGCCGCGCGGAAGCGCACGTGATGGCGACCCTCGACGCGGTGCTCGCCGCGATCCACGGCATCGCGGGGCGGCCGTGGCACGCCCCCTCGCAGGCGCTCGGGTTCCGCGAGGGCAACAAGCTGCTGCGGGAGCACACCGAGGCCCTGCTCGGCCCCGCCCCGGCGAACCGCTCCGTGCGGATCATGGTGACGATGCCGGTCGAGGCGGCGTCGGACTACGCCCTCGTGCGCGAGCTCCTCGACCGCGGCATGAACTGCATGCGCATCAACTGTGCGTATGACGGCCCGCAGGAATGGAAGGCGATGGCGGGGCATCTCGCACGGGCCCGGCACGAGCTCGCGAAGGATTGCCGCATCGCGATGGACCTCGCCGGTCCGAAGCTGCGCGTCGGTCCGATCGAGCCCGGACCCGAGGCGATCAAGATCCGCCCGCGACGCGACCCTCTCGGCGCCGTGCTCGAGCCGGCGCGCGTTCGCCTCGTTCCGCAAGCGCGTGCCGATGCGCTGCCGGAGCCCGGGGTGGTGGCGATTCCGATCGCCGCAGGGAGCCTGGCGTCGCTCCGCGTCGGCGACACGCTCGACTTCACCGACGCCCGTGGCTCGAAGCGCCGGATGGAGGTGGTCGGGCGCAGGGGCGAATGCGCCGAGCTGGAGAGCCGTCGCACCGCGTACCTGACGACGGGCACGGAGCTCGAGAAGAAGGGCGAGGGTCGGGTCGTCCTGCGCGTGGGGCGTCTCCCCGCGCGGGAGCAGGCGATCGTGCTGCGGAGAGGCGACGTGCTCACGCTCTCGAGCAAGCCGGCGCCCGGCCGGGACGTGGAGCTCCACGAGGACGGACACGTGGTGCGACCGGCGTCGATCCCGTGCACGCTTCCCGAGGTGCTCGACGACCTCGCGCCGGGCGAGGCGATCTGGCTCGACGACGGAAAGATCGGCGGGTGCATCCGGAGCATCGCCGGCTCCGAGGCCACGATCGAGATCACCCACGCCGCCGCGGACGGCGCGAAGCTCCGTGCGAACAAGGGCATCAACCTCCCCGACAGCAACCTGCGCATCGCATCGCCCACGCCCAAGGACCTGGAGGACCTCGAGGTCGTCGCCGCGCAGGCCGACATCGTCGGTATGTCCTTCGTGCGCACGCGCAAGGACGTGGAGGCGCTCGAGGCGCACCTCGCGCGTCTCGAGCGTCCCGACATGGGCATCCTGCTCAAGCTCGAGACCCGCAAGGCCTTCGACAACCTTCCCGACCTCGTGCTCGCGGCGATGCGCAGGCGCGCGGCGGGCGTGATGATCGCGCGCGGAGACCTCGCGGTGGAGTGCGGCTTCGAGCGGATGGCCGAGGTCCAGGAGGAGATCCTCTGGGTCTGCGAGGCGGCGCACCTTCCCGTCGTCTGGGCGACCCAGGTGCTGGAGACGCTCGCGAAGTCCGGCATGCCGTCGCGGGCGGAGATCACGGACGCTGCGATGGGAGAGCGCGCCGAGTGCGTGATGCTCAACAAGGGTCCGCACCTGTGCGACGCCGTCGCCGCGCTCGACGACATCCTCCAGCGGATGCAGGACCACCAGGTGAAGAAGAGCGCGATGCTGCGCAAGCTCAAGCGCTGGTAGGTTCCGGCCGCGGCTCCGCTCAACGACCTTCGAGCTTCTCGCTCACGGCGAGGATCATCCCCGCCGTCACCTTGGCGCGGCCGACGGTGCCGACGAATCGCCCCCGCGCGTCGACCACCGGGAGGATGTCGACGTTCTGCTTCTCCATGCGCCCGAGCGCCTCACGCTTCGAGGTGTCGGTTGTCACCGCGGCATCCGCGCCGACGAAGCCCGGCAGCTTCGCCAGCTCCTCGCGCGCCGACGCGCTGCCGCTGTTCAAGAGGTCCTGGAGCTGGCGATAGCCCTGCTCGCCGGCGACGCGCAGCGAGCCCACGAGATCCGGGGCGCTGTAGATGGCGAAGAGCTTGCCGTCCTCCTCCTCGACGACGACCGCGCGCAGCTGCGACGTGCCGGAGAGGGCCTCGAAGTAGGTCTGGATGGCAGGGCCGTAGTAGCCTCCGTGGCCGAGCCGGAACTCGAGCGCGCCGACCTTCTTCGCGATCATGCGCTGGAGCTCCTGCATCCCTCCCTTCTGTGCCATCTCCACCACCTGCACGGCGTCCTGCACGGTCGCCGGCGTGCCCGCCGTGACCTGGCTCGCGATGTCGGTCCCCGCCGCCTCGGTCCACAGCGAGGAGAGGTCCGCCTTCACGCCGAAGAGGTCGAGGCCCTTCAAGCGTCCCGTGGCGAGGCCGACCACGAGGAGCGGGATCACGAGGAAGACGAGATCGATCGTTTTCACCTCGTACCTGCCCGCGGAGCGGGTGCGCAGCAGGAGCGAGGTCACGACGAGCGCGGCACCGAGCACGAGCAGCGCGATGATGGTCGCTCGGGACATCGTGG
>DATKKW010000006.1:0-36515 GCA_035542715.1 Myxococcota bacterium | reverse complement strand
AGGCGGGCGTAGATCTCGGGAGAACCCGCATCGTCGATGCGCCTCACAGCCATGCCTCGGCCCCCTGCGCCGTCGAGCTGGTCCGTCAGGGCGAGGCCGAGCTGCTGATGAAGGGCAGCCTGCACACGGACGAGCTGCTCGGAGCGCGAAGAGAGGAGTTCCGACATCGGAACTCCTCCGGGAGGGGCACAGGCACTGCAGCACCGTCCGCGCGTTGACCCGGCTCCCGATCGTCTCCTTCTCCCCATCGGCGCACCGTCGCGCTGCTCTTCGTCCCATCGGGCAGAGGCGCGTGCCCTCCCCTTCAAGGACTCCAGGTCGTCCACGCGCTTTGCCTCGCTCCTCGCTCCGCGGGCGCCGGCGCGCCTGGCCCCTTCGGCCGTCGCTCCAGGTCAGGCGAGAGAGACGGCCCGTCAGGGGCCTCGTCCAGGCGAATGGTGTGCGCACGCACCCAAGCACATCGACGAGGCGTCAATCGGTCACGAACGGGGCCTCGCGCGGACGGGGTCCAAGCTCGCCGCCGCCATGGTGGCTAGCCGTTCGGGTTCGGCGCATCGAAGCGGAGGATCCGGGCGCTGTTCGAGACGACCGCCAGCACCGCGACGCTTTGGGCCAGCGCACCGGTCACCGGGTTCAGCACGCCCGCGGCCGCCAGCGCGATCAGGATGGCGGCGAAGCCGAAGGCCAGCCACACGTTCTGGCCGATCACGCGCCGCGTCTTGTCCGCCAAACGCACCAGACGCGGCAGGCGGCCGAGGTCCGCGCCGAGCAGCGCGACATCCGCACCGCCCAATGCCACCTCGTTCACTTCGGCACCGATCGCCACGCCCACATCCGCGCCGCCCAGCGCCAGCGCGTCGTTGACGCCATCTCCGACCATCATCACGACGCGCCCGGCCGCCTGCTCTGCGCGCACCACCTCGAGCTTCTGCTCCGGGAGAACTTGCGCGACGACCTGGTCCATCCCGAGCGCCTCGCCGACCTCGCGCGCGATTCCCTCGCGGTCGCCGGTCAGGAGCAGCAGCCGGTCGATCCCCAGCTCTCTCATCTGCGACAGCGCAGCACGTGCATCGGCGCGGGGCTGGTCGCGGAGCAGGAGGCGGCCAAGGCAAAGATCCCCCAGACCGACCCAGACCTCGGCCGCATCGCGTTCCTCCCCGGCGTCGGAGTCGATTCCGATCTCCTCGAGCAGCTCTCGGCGGCCCAGTACCGCCCGCTGGCCGTCCACCTCCGCCACGACTCCGAGCCCCGGCCGCTCCTGCACGCCGCCCGGAGGCGACACGTCGAAGCCCCGTGCGCGCGCCTCCGCGACCACGGCGCGCGAGATCGGGTGCAGCGACCCGAATCCGCAAGCCGCTGCCACCTCGAGCAGGCGCCGATCGGAAACGCCGGGCGCGGGCGACACCTGAACGATGGCGGGCGCGCCCACGGTGACGGTTCCCGTCTTGTCGAGGATCAGCGTGTCGACCTCGGAGGCCCGCTCGAGGAAGTCGGTGCTCTTGATCAGGATGCGGTCGCGCGTCGCTGCGGTCATGGCGGCGACCATCGCGGCCGGCCCCGACACCACCAGCGCCGTCGGCGTCGCGACCACCAGCACGGCAATCGCGCGCGAGAGATCCTCGCTGAAGAAGAGCGTGGTGGCGCCCAGCGTGAGGACTAGCGGAAGCCAGACGCCGGCTCGGCGCTCGAAGAGGCGCAGCACGGGGACGGTGGCGCGCTCCACCTCGGCGAGCAGCTCCACGACCCGTCCGAGAACGGTGTCGGATCCCGTGCCGCGCACCTGCACGCGCAGCAATCCGTCGAGCGCGACCGTCCCCGCGAACACGGGGCTACCCTGACCGACATCCTCGTGGCGGGACTCTCCGGTCACCGCCGATTGGTCCACCGCGGCGCGCCCGTCCACCACTGTGCCGTCCACCGGGATGCGCTCTCCGGGCCGCACGAGGATCTCGTCGCCGACCGCCAAGCTGGCCGGATCGACTCGCTCCTCCGTTCCGTTGCGCCAGCGTGTCGCCTGGCGAGCCGCCAGCGCCAGGATCCCATCGATCGCCGCGCGCGCGCCGAGCGAGCTGCGTTCCTCGAACAGCCGGCCGATCTCGAGGCAGAGGGGAATCAGCGTGGCGCTCACGAAGCTCCCGCTGGCCGCTGCGGCGAGCGCCGCGATGGCGACGAGCTGATCGGTTGCGCGGCGCGTGTCACTCGTCACGATCCCGCGCACGCCCGACACGAGGATCGGCGTCCCGACCACGAGCGCGGCGAGCGCCCGCAGCAGCTCCCCGATCTGCCACTGCTCCGGCGCGAGGCGCATCAGCAGTGTGCCGAGGATCAGGAGCCCGGTGCCGGCGAGGCCGGCACCGAGGCGCGCGCTGATGCGCCGCCGCTCATCGACGGACAGCGCGGCCGCGCGAGACTCCCTCACACTCACGGGCGCTTCGGTGGCTGCGATGCTCATGGCGACTCCTGAGGCACCGCGGGCTCGGGCGGCGGCGCCGCTTGCTCCCCCGCCTCCTCCTCGGAGACGAGGATGCGGAGGTGCTGATCGCGCCCGCCGGCGGGCGGCGGTACCCAACGCACGGCCCGCGCCCGTCGAACCGCCTGATCGACCGCGTCCCGGTACAACCGTTCGCGCACGATCGCCGGATTCGCGCAGTACTGCCGTTCGAGCGCTCGGAATGCGTCCGCATCGCCCGACGCGCGGGCGTGCTCGCCGGCGGCGTCCGCGCGCGCAGTCTGGATCGCTTGATCGGCCGCCGCCCGAGCCTTGGGGATCAGGTCCTGCGCGTAGGCCTCCGCCTCCTTCTTCTTGGTCTCCATCTCGATGTAGGCGCTCTGCACCGCGTCGAAGTCGGGCGAGAGCACACCGGGCGGTGAGAGATCGGTGAGCTCGAGCGAGATCAGCGCCAGCCCCGAGCGAGCCTCGTCGAGGCCCGCCTGGGCACGGCGGGTGGCCGTGTCGATCAACGGCTTGCGGCCCTCGGCGAGCACGCGGTCCACACCGATCTCGCCCAGCGAGCGGACCATCGCCGCGCTGACCTCGACGCGAAGGATGTCCGCCGCAGGGGGTCCATAGAGGGCCCAGTCGACGGGATCCCGCACCTGGTAGCGGGCCGTCATCGCGACGTGCAGCACGTTCTGGTCGCCCGTGAGCGCGTAGCCGACACGAACAGGGTTCAGCGTACTCGCGAACGTGAAGCCTTCCGGCGCGGCCAGTGTCCGGATCGACGTCTCCGAGACGTGTTTCGCCTTCACGCGCACCACCCGGTCGACCGGACGCGGGAATGCGAACAGCAGACCGGGCCCGTGCTGCTGGGTCGCCGGCGTATCACCGACGAGGCGTCCCCAGCGCAGCACGATCGCGACCTCGTCGGCTCCAATCACGCTGATCCCCGACACCGCGTAGAGGAGCGCCATCGCCGCCACCCACCAGTGCATGCGCCGCCACGCGGCGTCGAACAACCCGGCCAGCGGAGCAGCGAGCCGACCGAGCTCCGAAGCAGCGCTAGGGGCTCGCCTCATTTCTTCCCGTCCTGCGCCTGGAGCATCGAGAAGGGCTCGGCGTCGGTCCGCAGAATCAGCGTCGTCTGATCAGTGACGAGCTGGCCGAGCGACTCGAGCGAGCGCGTGAAGCGATAGAGCTCCGGATCGATTCGGTGGGCGTCGGCATAGGTCTTCGCGACCTCGGCAGCCGACTCGCCTCGGATCCGCGCCTCCTGCTCCGTGCCCTCGGCGCGAATTCGCGCGGCCTCGAGGTCCGCCTCGGAGCGGATGCGGCTCGCTTCGCGCTCTCCCTCTGCCCGGAACTTCGCGGCGAACTGGCGGCGCTCGGCGCGCATTTGGTCGAAGACCGCTCTCACGTTCTCCTCGGGCAACGCGATGCGCTCGAACCGGATCTGCTCGATCGCGACGCCGTAGCTGTCGCGGGCGGCAGGCGCCGTCGCGGCGAGCAGATCGGCTTCGATGCGATCCACTTGAAGGTCCGCTGGGTTGGTAGACACGACCGCCGAGAGATCGTGCTGCCCGAGCGTGCTGATCGCGGCGTTGGTCAGCAGACCGTCGAGCTTCCCCTCCGCCTGGCCCGGGTCACCGATCGCCTGGGCGAAGGCGAGCACGTCGGCGATCCGCCACACGACGAAGGTGCGCACGATCACGTTGCGCTTGTCACGCGTCAGCATCTCGGTGTGGCCGCCCTCGTAGACGCGGCGCCGCGTGTCGAACCAGGTCACCTGGTCGATCGGCCACGGAAGCTTCCAGTGCAGCCCCGCGGTCGTGGCCGCGCGCACCGGACGTCCGAAGCGCGTCACCAGGACCGCCTCTCCCTCCCGGACCACGAGCGCGGTCGCGTAGAACGCGATCGCGAGCAATGCGGCCGTTCCGACGATCGCCCGCAGCCAGCGCTGAGTCGTCACCTCACCAGCCATAGTTCCCCTCCGTCGCGCTGGATGCGGGTATCCAGCAGGGTAAAGCGTCGACCCGCGAGGTTCTTCTCCAGGGCTTCGAGCCGCCGCCGGAAACGGAACTCGTCCGGCGCCGGCCGGTACTGCGACTCCAGCGTGCGAAAGCTCCAGGCTTCACCCGCGGCTCGGGCGCGATCCTCTGCGTCCCGTGCGCGAGCCGCGTTCTCCTTCGCGACTGCCTCGGCTTCCGCCGCCGGCACGATCTCGTTTCGATACGCACTCGCCCCGATCGCCGCGGTCGTCCGCGCCAGCTCCGCAGAGACCACCGCCTGGTAGTCGGCCGCGACCGCCACCGGCGGGTGCATCCCGCCCACCGTGAAGCCGACCACCTCGACGCCGAGCGCGAGGGCGTCCGCGTCGGCCTGAACCCGGTCGCGCATCTGCGCGGTGAGAACGGCCACGTTCTCCGAAAGCGTTTGCGCGAGCGTGTGGCCCACGGTCGCCTTCATCACCGCGCGATAGGCGATCGCGCGGAGCGCGTCCTCCGGATTCTGAGCGTTGAAGTACCAGGCACGTGGATCCGAGATGCGAAATTTCAGCGCCGCATCCACCGCGATCAGGTCGCGGCCATCCCCCAGCAGCAGCGTGTATTCCGGAGTCGTGCCGTGCTGCTGCGCCCAGAGGACGTCCTCGGGCCCGGACTCCTCCTCATCACCCTCGTGGCCGACCATCAGCGTCTGCACGCGCCGCACCGGGAAGCGCAACACGCGATCGATCGGCCAGGGCCAGTGGGCGTGCAGGCCGGGCTCCAGCGGAGGACTCGCGAGCGGGACGCCCAGTCTCTCCACGATCCCGACCTCTTCGACCGGGATCACGGTGAGTGCGGTCGTCAACCAGCCGATCAGCAAGCACGACGCGAGAAGCGGTTCCGCGCTGCGGCGGACGACGTCGAGCGCCCAGGTGGAGCGGACGTCGATTCCGAGCTGACGCTCTGCCGTGTCGAGAAGACTCGCCAGCGGGTTCGCCCGATCGCCGAGCAGCGCGAGCACGCGCAGATCGCCGTGGAATCGTGTGGCGTCGGAGGAAAGCGCCACGACGAGCAACTCGATGCACACCGCGCTGTTGACGAGCAGCACGGGGGCGTGGAGCGCGACGGCCGCGCGGAGCATGCCCGTCCCCGAGAGAAGCGCACCGGCGGCCGCCGCGATCAGGACCCACGCCAGGACGCGCCCCCCGCGAGCGAGGCCCGCGGCTTCGCGGAAGCGATCAGCATCGGCGCGGGCAAAGTAACGGGCAGCGGTCGCCGCGAGCCCCGCAGCAGCGAGCGCCCCGAGAACGGCCGTCACGACCGCTTGCAGCGGGGGGCTCGCGCGCCACGAGAGCGCAAGCGCGATCACGTTGCTCACGGCTCCAGCCACTCCGATCGCTAGCACGAGGCCCTTCGGCTCGATCGCCGCCCAGTCCATGAGGCGCACCTCCCGACCGGGCGGGAGCAGGGCGGCCTCCGCAGGGGAGAGTGCGGCGGCGGGCGGCTGCGACGGGGTGCGCGCGCGCATCACCGCGGCGAGCACGCCGCTCGCGAGCAGGAGCGACACGTAGGCGTCGAGGAACAGCGGATTCCCGAGCCAGAGAGCGGCCGCGACGGCCAGGAGCATTCCGAGCACGGCAGCCGCCAGCACGACGCGGAGCACTCCGCGATACGCGTCCGGCTCGCTGCCTGCGACCGGGGTCGATGATTCGTCGGTCATGCGCGCTTCTCCGATGACGACCGAACGCACGCGCCGTGGAACGGGGCAGTGCGAGCGTCGGCGGGTCGTGGCCGAGGAGCGCGCGCCCGCGAGGCGCGCCGTTGCAGGTAGAGCTGGTAGGCGGCGACCGCGATGTAGACTGTCGCGAGCGCCGCGAAGTAACCGATCAGCCGCCAGAAGGCGCTCCGGTCGAGCTGCTGGAGTGCGTCGTAGAACTCCTGGTACCAGCGGTTCAGCGCGACCAGCAAGCCGACCCTTCCCAGGCTGAGCGCGATCACGACGGCTGCGAGCCCGCGCGCTGCCCAGCGCTCCTCCGAGCTCCAGTAAGGCGCCGCGAGGGCGCGAACATCGCGAAGGAACTGCCCAAGGTTCTGGGTCATCGGCCTACTCCTTGCCGGAGGCCTTGCGCGCCCGAGCCATACGAGTCATCCGGACTCCGTGGTCGAGACGTGCGCGAGGTACGAAAGGAAACGGCTCAGGTCGCGACCCGAGATCCGGATCGGGAGCGCGAGACGATCAGACTCCGGATCGACGCGACTGCGATCGAGCCACACCTCGAAATAGAGATGCGGACCGGTTGCGAGCCCCGACGCGCCGACGTAGCCAAGCACGTCGCCCTGACGGACGCGGCTCCCCGAGCGCAGGCGCTGCGCGAAGCGAGAGAGGTGGGCGTAGGCGGTCTCCACGCGGTCGGAGTGACGCAGGCGTACGTAGCGCCCGTAATTCCCCTCCCATCCGAGCATCTCGACCGTGCCGTTCGCCGCGGCACGGACCGGGGTGCCGGCCGGGGCGCCGAAGTCGACGCCGCGGTGGAACTTCGGCACCCCGAGCACCGGATGGATGCGCCAGCCCCACGGCGAGGTGATCGCGGCGTTCGTGATCGGGCGAGAGAGGTTCAACGGCGACACGCCGCGCCCGCTCGCGTCGACGAAGGCGACCTCCCCGGAGCGCAAGCCATAGCGATAGATCCGGTGCTCGCGCGCGCCCACCCGGAGCGACGCGGAGCGCAGCGACGCGAGCTCCCGCGCAACTCCCGAGCCCTCGATCGCCTCGTAGTCGACGCTGAAGCGACTTCCGCGGGCAGGCTCCGGGCCGAGATCGGGATCATGCGCGAAGGAAGCGATCACTTCGCCGACCACGGGGCGCGGGAGGCCGGCGGCCGCGAGCGACGCGCGGAAGTCGCCGTCGACCTGTCCCGATACGTTGCGAAGCGACACCGACGCGCCCGGACGCACGGACAGCGGCGTCGCTGCGAAGCGACCATCGCCGACGGCGACCAGGGTCAGGTCCTGACGGTGACCCGTCGCCAGATGGAGCGAGCGCAACCGCCGAACCCGCTCGGATCCGGACGTCTCGAGCCGCAGAGTCACGCGGTCTCCGGCGCGCAAATCGCGGGGGTCGAACAGGCCCTGGAGCGCAGCCAGGGCGTCGCCCGGATCGCCGCGCGCGACACCGGCGCGCTGCAGGGCGCCGATCAGGGTTTCGCCGCGCGTCACGGTCAACGCGAGGTCGATCCCTTCTCCGGCACGACCCGCGCCGGGCGCGCACACGAACCACGCAAAAGAGATCCAGACGAGCTGGCGCTTCCATGCCTTGCTCGCCGCGACGTGCTCTAGTACCGGGGCGACTTGCGAGCCTGCGCTCGATCCCACCCTGCTCCCCTCGAAATGGAGGAACTCCAAGGGAGCGGCGCGATGCGCACCACTCCCGAGCGGGCGCGTCCGCGGGCGCCTGGCCCGCGCGACGCGCCGACCGTGGGTCAGAGACCGATCGGCTCGGGAGGCGCGCGGGCGGCGATCGCGCCGGGGGTGCGGAGATCTCGGACCAGTCCTGGATCAGGGCGTGTATCGCCGCAGCGCAGGGCCGCCATCGGCACGGCGTCGCGCAGCGCGGCGCCGATCGCGGTGCGCGCGAGCGCGGCCGCCTGACAGACCTCACAATCCGCCGCGAGGTGGGCGGAGCGGACCGGATTGCTCTCGGAGCGCTCGAACGACGCGCGCTCGTGGTGACCCGACGCGAGAACGGTCTGGAGCAGGTGCACCGTCTGATGCGGAGTCGCGATCAGGATCTGCGCGGCTAGCGCGATCAGCGCGAGCGGCAACGCGGCCGGACGCAGCACCGCGCCCGACCACCCCGGGGCCACAGCAGCACGCATGGTCCGGTCTGTATCAGACTGGTGCGGAGCGCGCCAGCGTGCGGCGGAGCGCCCGGTCGAGTTCGAGGACATCTCTGGTTCCCGCTCGGCCGCCGGTCGCTGCCTTCTCCCCATCGGCGCCTCGCCGCGCTCCGCATCGTCCCCTCGGTCGTTCACGCGCTTTGCCTCGCTCCGTATGCGCCGGCGCGCCCTGCCCTCTTGCTCAACCTCGCGCTCGACTACGTGCCGGCGTGCGGTGCGAGCCTCAACATCCGCCCGTTCGAGCTCGATGGTGTGAAACTGACAGTTGGTGACGGGACCCTGCTGGATAAAGTAGGCGTCGCTCTGGCGCCTTCTCTCGTCAGGCAACGCGAACTCTTCGCGGAGTACGGCGGCGATCCAGCGCGCCTGCTGCTCCGACCGCGGCCAGATGCTGCAGAGCGCCCGCATCACCCCCAACTCGGGAAGCTCGGCGGGTCTCCGCGAACTCCCAGCGTGTCGACCAGCAGCACTCGGCCGGCGAGCGTCCTCGGATCGAGTCGCGTGGTGAAGACCGTGAAGCCCGCGACATCGACCGAGAGCGGCGGGCTTCCGGACAGCGCGAGCCCCTCGACGCCGCCCGAGCTCAAGAGGTTCAACACCCAAGCCCCATCGATCGACTCGGCATTCCCCGTCACAGCGAACGCCTCCTCGCCCTGGCGAATGACGCCGTTCGGGGTGATGTGCCCGCCGCCAAGGTGAGTTGCGCCCACCCGGACCTCGGCCGGCCCCTCGTCCGTCTGCCCAGCCCAGCACACTTCGCCGAGATAGCGGATCTGATTCTGCAGCGCGCAGCGCCGACCAAGGCAAGCGAGCCCGTTCGACACGTGCCGGTCGCCTTCCCCCGCCTGCGCTGCACCCGCGAGCAGCATCGCCGCAAGGAGGATCCAGACATTGCATTTGCTCGACGTCACGGGAGATCTCCTCGGTAAGTGTCGATCACGCGGCCGCCATCCAGCCGAAGAACCAGAGCGCTTGGTAGAACCTGTGGACGTCGTTGAATCCGGCTTCGGCGAGGAGTGATTCCTCGCGCTCGGGCGTGACGAACGCGAGGCTCTCGCGCTGCATGCGCACAGCGCCCTCGATCACCGCCGGAGGCGCACCATTGCGCCGTGCAGACGCCGCGTAGAGGCGGAGGTCCTCGTCGAAGCGCGAGGATCTCGTGTCGGTGCAGCCGGCCGTCGTCAGGAAGGGAGCGCCGGGGGCGAGCCGCGCGCGGATCTCGCGGAGCGCCCGCAGGCGGCGCCCATCGTCGGGGATGAACGGCAACGTCAGAAAGGCGGTGGCCGCGTCGAAGGGGCCGGCGGGCGCATCCTCGATGTACCCCTGTACGAGCTCGACGCGATCGGCGGCGCCGACGGATTCGAGCTTCGAACGCGCGAGGCCGAGCATCACCGCCGACGGATCGAGACCGACGAACGTCCAAGCCGCGCGCTCGCGCGCGAACACGGAGAGCTCGACCCCGCCCCCGGCCCCGACGACGAGGATCCGCCCGCGGTCGCCGATCCGGTCGCGCAGAAGCACGGCCGCAAGCGCATGGCTCAGGTCATAGCCGGGGATGAACCAGCGCGGAGCTTGCTCGTAATTCGAGGTGAGCGCCGGGCTGCGATCGAAGAGCGGTGTTTCGCTCGTCGAGCTCATTGACCGGCTCCCCCTGGCCCGGAAGGCTCTCCAGCGTCGAGCGCGCAGCGCCTTCCCGCGCTTCGGTAGGCGAGCACTCCGCCGATCGAGTACGCCGCGAAGCTGCGAGTCGCGGGATCGGGGCCGCTCAGCGTCGGAGAGATCCACTCGAAATCCCCATCGAGCGACTCCGGATCCAGCTCGACCACGAAGTGGACCGCCGAGATGAACTCGCTCTTCGCGACGTTCGGAATGCTGGCGTTGAGCTCGAGGTTCCCCTTGAGCTTCCCGTCGAGGGACTCGAGGTTCCCGAACAACGGGAAATTGCCCTCGTCGCCAAGGAGCGCGCCGCTCACGAGGAACGAGCTCGGCCCGAGGCGCAGCGAGCGCAGCTTCAGGAGAAACTCCTCGCCCATCGCATTCCGGTAGTCCCAGCAGATGGGGCCGGGAGAGATTCGCGGAGTCGTGGCGCGCGTGCGGTCGGCCCCGGCGGCAGCGGAGCGAGACGAGAGTGCGGCGACCAGCAGGAGCAGGAGGAACGTTCGAGCTGCGTACATCAAGCGGACTCCTCGAGTGTTGGGGGGATCGACGAATGGGTCGGGCTGGCCGACAAGGGCGAGGTCGCGCACGTCGTGCACGCGCGGCAGAGCCGTCGGTTCCACAGGTGGGCGGCTGCCACGCTGAGCCCACCGGCGGCAAGGACGGCGCCGCTCGGGCCTTCGCTTCCGGCTGCACCGAGCCCACGCCCGGCGGCCAGCAGCGCGGCGCCAAGGCCCGCGAGCGACAGGGCTCTCAACGACCCGTGCTGTCTGTGACCCAGGCTGAGGCTCGTCCCCGCAAGGCAGAGGCTCACGAGGAGAACTGCCCACTCGGTCGCCTCCGACGCGAGACCCGCAATGCCGGCGAGCGAGAGCGCGCCGACCAGGAGCGGCATGAGCGCGCAGTGGACTGCGCAGAGCGTCGACGCTGTCATGCCGAGGGCGTCGAGGCGAGCGGCCAATCGAATCGATCCGCTCATCAATCCAGCATCTCCGATGAGAAACGGCCACACCGCGCGCGCTCGGAAGCCTCGGGGGAACGCGCGAGTTCGGAAGAGAGCCCGCCCGCAGAAAGCGGTGCGTCCCCCGCCCATTGCAGGCAGCCCTCGAGCGCTCGCCGCAGCACGGCGGCATCGAGGTCCGGACCCACGAAAGCGAGTCGCTGCCGCCGGTCTCCGAATCGTGGGTCCCAGTCCGCGGAAATTCGGGCGCGCGCTTCCGGATTCGCCGGCCAGCACTCGGCCGGCAGTGCGGCCCACCAGGGACTCGCGCGAAAGAGCCGACTGACGGCGCCAGCGACCGAGAGACCGAGCGCGTATTCGGGCTCGTTCGAGATCCAGCAGAGCCCCTTGGCCCGAACGAAGCGCCCGGGCCGACCGCTGAGGAGGGCTCCCAGTCGACCCGGATGAAACGGGGCTCTCGCGTCGAAGCGAAGCACGCGCGCGTCTTCGAGCCCGGATCCGCGGTTGTCGAGCGCTCGAAACCAGCGCGCCGCCCGTACGGTCTCTTCGAATGCGAAGTGGGGCGCGCCGTCGAGGAGCCTCGGGTCGAGGCGACACGCGCTCGCGTCGATGCGCGCGGCGCGCGCGTTGAGAGCCGCCGCGAGCTCCTCACTCCAGGTGCGATCTCGTCCGGCGCCGCCGGGGCCGGAGTTCAGGAGCAACGCGTCCGCAAACTCGATCTGCTCGACGGCCAGATCGGCGACACTGCGGCCGTCGCAGGGCCCCGTCGCCCAGCCTCGGCTCGCGAGCGAGTCGGAGGACGCGAGCTCGCCGCGCAAGGTCGCGACCTCGACCGCGGTCACGATGCGCTCGATCCGGATCGAGGGCCGGGTCTTTGCGATCTCCGACCAGCGGGCGGCGTAGAGGCGCGGCTCGCTGCCGGGCAGGAGCACCGCGATCGCGTCGCGACGCTTCCGGTCCGAGCACAGCCGTGCGAGGAGCCCTTCCGGGCCGGCGGCCCGCGGCTCGTGCACGACCACCGCGTGCGGAGCTCGCGCGGCCAGCGCTTCGACGAGATCGGACTTCGCGGGCGAAGGCAGGCCGGCGACCACGGTCACGCGGACTACGTCAGCGGCGGCAGCACCTCGCGAGCCAGGCCCGATGCTGCTTCGCTCCCGCTCGCTTCGCACGCGCCCTCCAGCGCGCGGATATTGACGCGTCTGGATCGCAAATGCAACTGAGTATCATCTGGATGCTCAGCGGCAGTCGCGGCAGTGACCTCGCAGCAGCACCTCGGAGATGTCGGCGACGATCGAGCGGGGGCCCGAAATGGCGCGCGGGACGCTCACGCTCTCATCGGGAAGGCACTCGATGGCCCCGCAGTCGCTGCAGAGAAAATGCGGGTGAGGAGCCGTTCCTCCGCGCCCAGCGGGGGCGACCTCGTAGCGCCAGACGTGGTCGCCCGCGTCGAAGCGCGTGAGGAGACCCGCGCCGGCGAGGTCGGCGAGAGCCCGGAACACCGTCGTGCGATCCACTCCGCGTGGGCGAAGCAGCCGAAAGACGTCGGCGTGGCTCGACGGCGCTGGGGCCTTCGCGAGGAGCTCGAGAAGGGCGACGCGGACCGGAGTACAGCGCAGCCCTGCGGCCCGGATTCGCGCCTGAACCTCGTCGCGGGTACGAGCGGATTTCGCGGGCTTCTTTGCCACTCGAGCACTCTCCCTGTTCTCGGGCTCGACCGCCCCCTTCCAACTCGGACCGACGACGGCCGATCCGCCGCCCCGCCGCGGGTGGGGCGGCCGGCTCGCACCTGCGCGGGCGGACAGCGGCCAGATCGCGCTCGAGATGGTACTGGGCAACGCGAGCTAGCTCGACCGTCGCACCTTCGAGGTCGCTTGCCTCGCACGCCGCCCTCGCAGCGGAGCACGGTCACGAGCTCTGCCCTCCCCTCACGCTTCGACAGGACCCGCGAGCGGATTCTCGAAGCGAAGCCCGGGGAAGCGCGCGAAGTCGCCATCGGTCGAAGCGAGCACGAGCCCGTGCTCGATCGCGAGCGCAGCGAGGTGCGCGTCCGGAACCAGGTTCGCCCGAACCGCCGCCTCGCCGAGGAGCCGGCCCAACACGTGGCGGTGCCGATCGGTCGGGGCGGGCACCCAGGCGGCGTCACAGTCGCGCCACTCCTCGACCTGCTGCCAGGCGGAGCGCATCGACGTAGGCCGCTCGAAGACGCGCGGATTCGTGACGAGGCGGAGGAACGCGAGGAGGCTCGGCCAAGCCAGCCCCACCCTTGCGGTTCCGTTGAGCCGCTCGTCGGGCATAGCGGATTCAGGGTGCGTTTCCTCGATCGGGTCTGATAAGTAGCGTTCGGTCAAGCCGGGATGAACCGAGGCAAAAGGCCCCCCATGCGCGGGCCGGCTGCTTCCACCCCTCGGCACGTCGGCACCCACCCCAGGAGCAGCACCACCGCTCCAATACCGCGGGTGGGTTCACGTCCCCTCCTGCGATCAGGCGAGCCGCACAGGGCCGTGGTCGTCGCAGTGACCGCCGTGGGCGTGGTGCAGATGGTCACCGACGATGTAGTCGACGTGACCGGCGTGCGGGGCCGCCTCGTGCCCGCAGCCAGGGCCGTGATGGTGTGCACCATCGTGCCCACCACAGGCGTGGTTCGGTGTGCAGTCCGCCGGCCCATCGAATTCGTGCTCCTCGGCCCGCTCGCCGTGCATGTGGTGCAGGTGGCCATCGTGCAGGTAGTCGACGTGGGCCTGGTGCCGCACGGCCGTGTGCCCGCAGCCGCTGCCATGGACGTGCGAGTGCTTGACGTGGGATTGATCGCTCATGGCCGTCCTCTCGATCTCCGAGGCTCGCCCCGGCTTCGCTGGTGTGATTGCGCAGCGTTGCCTCGAATTCAAAGCAAACCTCGTGCCCATGCGTTGATGAGCTCGGACCGAGCCTCTGCGTCGTTCTGCCGAATCGAGTGCGCGCTCGTGCCTCAGCGTGCGGCGCTCAGGCCCGCCGCGCCGCACACCACGCCCGGTTGAGCGTCGACTGGAGCACCACACACGGCGCATCGAAGCCCGCCCTCTCGATGCGCGCCGCGGGCGTGCGCAGCGGCCCGCGCGTCTACCAGGTGCTGGGAGACGAGCAGGGCCGTGGCTCCGTCGCAGGGCGCGACTCGCAGCCCGGCCAGCGGCCGCTCGTGGAACGTGACGTGCGAGCAGAGTCCGGCCTCGCCAATGCGCTTGCGCGCCACGGCGAGCATCGGCGCCGCCGGTTCGACTGCCTCGAAGCGCCAGCCGGGATGGTGGCTCGCGAGGTGGAGCAGCTCGGTGCCCGTGCCACAGCCGACGACGAGGATGCGCGCATCGGGAGCGAGATCCGCGAGGCATGCCTCGGTCACGCGCAGCAGCCCCTCGCAGCCAGCGATTGCGGCGTCCGCAGGATGGCGACCGTTCACTGGTGCACGTCCGACTGAAGCAGCCTGGGTCCGCCGGCTCACCCAGCGCGCCGCTGGCCCAGTCGACCCTGCCGTCGCCGTCGTTGTCGGTACCGTCGCTGCAGGCGACGCGGCCCACGAGCCCCTCCGCACCCGCCGGATCGCGGCGACCTGGCGCCCGACGCAAGGCCGCGCGCATCCAGGTGCGCAATGGCAGGCCCGTCGTGACCGACGGCCCCTTCGCGGAGACGAAGGAGGTCGTCGGCGGCTTCTGGATCGTCGAGGGCCGCGAGCCGTGACGAGGAGGTGTCGCTCGCGAAGAAGCCCTTCGAGCTCGGCGACCCGCGGCCCGAGGCGCGCACGCGGCGCGCGAAGCCCGGGTCGGGAACGGCGCGGACCGTCAGGTCGGGCCGCGTCCGCGGAGCGCGAGCGAGACGAAGAAGAGGCCGGTCGAGACCAGCACGATGCTGGCGCCCGCGGCGAGGTCGAGCGCGAAGGCCAGCGCGAGGCCGAGCACCCCGCTGGCGGCTCCGAGGCCCGTCGAGATCGCGAGCTGGGCGCGCCAGCCCGCCGCCCAGAGCGCCGCGCTGGCGGCGGGGATCACGAGCAACGCTTCGATCAGGATCGCCCCGACCAGGCGTACGCCGATCACGATCGTGACCGCGAGCAGCACCAGCAAGGCGGTGTTCAAGGCGCCGACGGGCTGGCCGTAGGCCTGCGCGATCTCCTCGTCGAACGCGATGAAGAACAGCGGGCGGAAGGCGAGCGCGAGGGCGGTCACCGCGGCGGCGCCACCAGCGGCGAGCGTGAGGAGCTCGCCGTTCGAGATCGCGAGCACGTCGCCGAACAGGTAGCCGAACAGGTCCTGCTGATAGCCGCGCTGGAGGCTGAACAGCACGACCCCGAGGGCCATCGAGCCCGAGAAGAAGACGCCGATCACGGCGTCCTCGGAGAGCGCCCCGCGGCGGCGCACGGCGGCGATGCCGAGCGCCACGGCCACCGCGAAGACGGCGCCCGTCGCGAGCGGAGGGAGCCCCGCCACGATGCCGATCGCGACGCCACCGATGGCAGAGTGCGAGATACCGACGCCGATGAAGGCCAGCCGGCGCAGCACGACGAAGAAGCCGAGCGCGCCGCAGACCACGCCGATGACCACCGCCGCGGCGAAGGCCCGCTGCATGAAGGCGAACTCGAGCACGCCTAGCGGTCCCCTCCGATGCGCTCGTGATGCGCCAGCTCTCCCGCGATGAAGTTGAACTCGCAGCGGTAGGCCTCCCGCAGCGCGTGGCTGTGCACCACCTCCCCGGGGTTGCCGTGCACGTGCATGGTCCGGTTGATGCAGATCAGCTCGTCGGCCTCGGCAGCGAGCGCCACGAGGTCGTGCGACACCGCGATCACGGTGAGCCCCAGCTCGTCCTCCAGCGAGCGCAGCAGCTCGTAGAACGCCTGCTCGGCGGGCAGGTCGAGCCCGATCGTGGGCTCGTCGAGCACGAGGAGCTGCTGGCTCGCGCAGAGCGCCTGCGCCAGGAGGGCCCGGCGCTGCTCGCCTCCCGACAGCCGGCCGATGGGGCGCGCGGCGTGCTCGTGCATGCCGACGCGGGCGAGGCTGCGCGCGACCGCCTCCTGATCCTCGGCGCGCGCGCGCTGGAGCAGCCCGAGCCCCCGCAACCGACCCATCATCACGATGTCCCGCACCGTGGCCGGGAAGGTCGGAGCGATCGCCTGACGCTGCGGCACGTAGCCGACTCCGGTCGGCGCCATGCCGGGCCGCGCGCCGAATACCTCGATGCGGCCCGCGGTGATCGGAACGAGCCCGAGCATGGCACGCAGCAAGGTGGTCTTGCCCGCGCCGTTCGGCCCGACCACGCCGAGGAAGTGCCCGGCGCGCAGCGAGAACGAGATGCCCTCGAGCACAGGCACCCCGCCGCGCTCGATCGACACGTCCTCGAAGCGCACCACCACGCCCTCGCTCACGGCGGGGATCCCCCGAGCGCGCGCGCGAAGGCACGCGCGTTCCATCGCATGAGCGCGGGGTAGGTCGCACGCTCCGGGTCGTTCGGGTCGCCGTTCTCGTCGACCGCGACGGTCGCAGCGCCGATCTCCGCGGCGATCGCCTGCGCGATGCGCGGGCTGAGCTGCGGCTCGACCAGGATCGCCGGCACGCCCGCAGCGCGTACCGCGACGGCCAGCTTCGCGATCTCGCGCGGGGTGGGCTCCTCGCCCGGCGCCTCCTCGACCACCCCGATCTGCTCGAGGCCGTAGCGCGCGGCGAAGTAGTGCCAGGCGCCGTGGAACGCGACGAACTTCGTGCCGTGCCCGGCGAGGGTGCGACGAACCTCGGCATCGACGTCGCTGATCTCCGCCTGGAGCGATGCGAGGCTCGCGTCGTAGTGCGAGCGGCCGGCGGGATCGAGCCGAAGAAGCGCCCGGGCCAGCGCGGGAGCGATGACGTCGCGCACGCGCAGCGGATCGAGCCAGACGTGGGGATCGAAGCGGGCCGATCCACTGCTCGCCTCGGGGTCGCGCTCGTTCGGATCGGCCGGCAGCGGATCGAGGCCGGGAAGCTCGATCAGCACGAGACGTTCCGGCGGTCGTGCCGCCGCGCTTCGCAGGCGCGCGGACCAGGCGTCGACGCCCGCGCCGACCTCGACGAAGAGCTGCGCGCGTCCGACGACGGCCATGTCGCCCGGCTGCGCCTCGAAGGTGTGGGTGCTCGCGCCGGGCGGGACGAGGCTCGTGACCGAGGCCCGCTCGCCCGCCAGCGCGCGCACGAGGAGGGCGATCGGCTGGATCGTCACGACGACGTCCGGCGGGGCGGCTGCGCGCGCCGTCGCGCCGACGCTGCACGCGAGCACGAGGCCCGCGAGGAGGCGCCTCACCGCATGATCCGCAGGTTCACCTTGCCGTCCTTTGCCGGCTCGACGACGTAGGTCTCGATCCCCGGCAGCAGTCGCTCGAGCGTCTCCAGATAGAGCCGCTGCTCGGTGACGGCGGGCGCGCGGTCGCGCTCGCGCGCCAGCGCCTGGAAGCGCTGCGCCTCGCCCGACGCCACCTCGATGCGCCGATAGCGCGTTGCTTTCGCGTCGGAGAGCCGCCGCTGCGCCTCGCCTTGCGCCTCCGCGAGGACCTGCGCCTCGTACGCGTGCGCCTCGGAGATCGTGCGCTCGCGGTCCGCGCTGGCGTTCTGCACCTCCTGGAACGCGGCGCGTACCTGACCCTCGAGCGGAGGCGCGAGCTCCTGAACGCCGACCGCCTGCACCTGGATACCGACGCCCTCTGCGTCCAGCAGCTCCTGGACCGTACGTCGCACGAACTCCTGGAGCGCGGCGCGCTTGGTGGTGATCGCGGCGTCGACACCTTCGCTCGCCAGGAAGCGCGAGAGCGCCCGCTCGCCGGCGCGGCGCACGAGCTCGAGCGGCTGCTCCTGGCCGACCGCGAACTGCGTCAGGCTGCGAATGCTGAACTGGATGTCGAGGCGGCCCGTGATCATGTTGGTGTCGGCGGTCAGCCAGGAGTCCGAGATGGGCGACTCGACCGGGCGATCGATCATCCGGTAGCCGATCGGCATCGTGAAGTTGGTGGCGGTCTTCTGGACGAGCACGCGACCGAACGGCCGGGGCGGGTTCCAGTGCATGCCCGGCAGCTCGTCGCGGCCGGACGCGCGGCCGAGGACGAACGCGACGGCGCTCTCGTCGGACTGGACGCTGTAGAGCCCGGCGGCCAGATACGCCGCCGCGACGAGCGGCGCGAGGCCGAAGCGCACGAAGGCGCGCAGCCCCGCTCTTGCGCGGGCGCCGGGCGCCCTGGTGTCGCTCATCGGCTAGCGACCTCCGCCCGACGCGTTGCGCGCGCCCGGCAGCCGCGAGAGCAGGAGGTCGAGGAACGGCGAGTCGGCCGGAAGCACCAAGGTGGTGTTGTCCTTCAGCGCCTTCTCGTAGGCCTGGAGGGTGCGGAGGAAGCGGTAGAAGTCCTCGTGGCCGTGGTACGCGTTGGCGTACACGCGCGCGGCCTCCGCTTCGCCTTCGCCCTGCAGCCGGGCGGCCTCGGCCTCGGCGTTCGCAAGCAACGTCGCGCGCTCGCGGTCGGCCTCGGCGCGGATCTTCTGGGCTTCCGCCTTGCCCTCGGAGCGGTAGGCGCGTGCAATGCGCTCGCGCTCGGCGCGCATGCGCGCGAACACGCTCTGCAGGTTCTGCGGGGGATAGGAGAGGCGCGTGAGCCCCAGGCGCGTGATCTCGATGCCGAAGTCGTGCGCCGCCACCTCCTGCGCGGCGCGCTCGACCTCGTCCTCGAGGGCGACCAGGTTCGCCCCGCCCTCGGCCGCCGGAACGATGCTCGAGAACGCCTGGCTCCCGAGCTGGGAGCCGAGCAGCGATTGCACGAGCGACGCGAGGCGCGCCTCGGCGAACTCGCGCGAGCGCAACGTGGTGAGGTACTTCAGCGGATCGACGATGCGCCAGGTCAGGTAGCTCGACACGACGATGTTCTTCTTGTCGGCCGTCAGAAGTTCGGTCGGCTGCAGCAGGCTGAACAGCGTGCGCTTGTCGAGGAGCGCGACGCGCTGGAACGGCGCGGGCAGCTTGGCGTGAAGGCCCGCTTCGCTCACCACGGCGACCGGCCGACCGAACTGCGTGATGACGGCGTGCTCGGTCTCGTCGACGACGAAGACCGACGAGGCGACCGCCGCGATGCCGAGCGCGATCGCGACCAGAAGAAGCAGGGATCTCATGGCGTGGCGGGCTCCTTCATGGCGGGCGGCGGGCGCGCCGCGGCGGGAGGGAGCTGCGGGGAGAGCGGTGGGTTGCTCGTCCAGAGATCGACGTCGCCCCGCGTCGCGCCCGCGCCGTGGATGTACTTGCGCGGCCCTTCGAGCGCGCGCTCGAGCGACTCGAGCCAGAGCCGCTGCTCGGTCACTGCGGGGGAGGAGGCGTCGATCGCGGCGAGCCCCGCGAACGCGGCCGCGTCGCCACCGGCCTGCTTCGCGACGCGCGTCGCCTCGCCGCGCGCGGCCTCGACCAGGGTGGCCGCTTCGCCCGCGCCCTCGTTGCGGCGCTCGGCTTCATAGCCGTTCGCGTCGTGGATCTCGCGCTCACGGTCTTCCAGCGCGCTCGCGATGTCGCGGAAGGCGTCGTGGGCGGGCTCGGGCGCGTGGACGTCGAGCAGGCGCGCGTCGAGCATCTCGACGCCGATCCCCGCTTCGTCCACCTCCCGCCCGAGCGCTTCGCGCCAGCTCCTCTCGACGTCGCGGCGGCCCGTCGCGTAGATCTCGTCGATGGTGCGGCTCGTCGCGATGCGCAGCAGCACGTCACGGGCCATCGCACCGATCCACGCCTGGGCGTCGTCGACGCCGAGCGCGAAGCGCGCGGGATCACGGACGCGGTAGTTCACGACCGAGCGGATGTCGATCAGGTTCTCGTCGGCGGTGAGGTAGTAGGCCTCGTCGGCGACGCTGACGCGCGTCTCCGACGGATTGCCTCGGAAGCCGACCGGGAGCTGTCGCACCCATGCGACGTCGACGGCGAGACCGCGGCCGAGCGGCGCGGGCCAGTGAAGGTGCAGGCCCGGCTCGAGGTCGGTCGCGACCAGGCGACCGAAGCGCTGGACGATCCCGCGCTCGCCGGGCCCGACGATCAGCACCATGCGCGGCACGGCGAGCGCGAGGGCGAGCGCGGCGAACGTGGCGAGCGCGGGCGGGCGCAGGAGGACGCGCGGCTCGAAGCGGGCCAGCGCCTCGCGCAGCCGCCGGGCCTGCAGGGCCGCATCGCGCCGGCCTTCGCGGAAGCGCGTGCGCGAGAAGCTCAACACGAGCAGCACGGTGAATGCGGCCGCCGAGAGCATCTTCACCAGGACGAACAAGCCCGGGTCTCGAGCCGGGCCCGCGCCCAGGGTCGATGCGCGCACGACGTCGGCCGCGAGCTCGTCCAGCGCGAGGCCGGCCACGACCGACACGACGAGGACCGTGAGCAGGTAGATGCGCAGCCGCCGCGGCCCGAAGATCTGTCGCGCCACGGCGACGGTGGCCGCATTCGTGGCGGGGCCGACCAGCAGGAACACGAGCGCGGCGCCGGGCGAGAGCCCCTTCAGCACCAGCGCGGCGGCGATCGGCGTCGACGCGCTCGCGCACAGATAGAGCGGAACGCTCGCGGCGGCCATCGCGAGCATCGGCAAGAGGCCGCGGTCCCAGCCGAGCACCGCCGAGAAGAAGTCGTTCGGGAGCATCGCCGCGAGCAGCCCCGTGAGCGCGAGGCCGATCACGAGCCAGAACGCGATGTCGTCGAGCAGTGGACCGAAGCCGTACTCGACCGCCGCGCGCGAGCGCGCGAGCCACGGCGGCTCGTCCGGCTTCGCGGAGCGGGGCTCGACCGCGACCGCGTGATCGTGAGCCTCGAAAGCCGGGAGCTCGGGCTCGGGCGCCGCGAGGTCGTCGCGAAGGAGCAGGCCGAGCAGGCCGGCGGCGATGCCGGTCACGATCGCGACCACGGGCCGGACCACGGCCATGAGCGGGCCGAGCAGACCCCACGTCAGCGCGACCGAGTCGACGCCCGTCTCCGGCGTCGCGATCAGGAACGCCATGAGCGCGGAGCGGCTCGCTCCCTTGCGCCGCAGCGCGGCCGCGGCCGGCAGCACCCCGCACGAGCACAGGGGGATCGGCGCGCCGAAGAGCGCCGCGAGCACCACCGAGCGCGGTCGCTCCTGACCGAGATGGCGCGTGATGATCGAGGTCGGCAGGAACTCGTGCAGGAGCCCCGCGACCGCGAAGCCGATCAGGATGTAGAACGAGCCTTCGTAGACGACCCGCGCCGTCTCCCACAGCGCCGTGTTCAGGAACACGATCACGAGGACGCCAGGCCCGTCGCCACGTCGGTGGAATAGGCCTTGAGCGCGGGCAGCACCCCGGCCAGCGCGCCGAGCGCCACCATCGCGAGCGGTCCGAGCCAGAGCGCCGGATGGAGGTACAACGGGTCGAGCACGACCCCGGTCTGCGCGCGGACGACCGCGCGCGCGACCAAGAGGATCGCGGCGTAGACGGCATAGCCCACGAGCGTCCCGCACAGCGCGATCGTGGCGGCCTCGACCACGATCGCGGAGAACACCGTCGCGCGTCGCGCGCCGAGCGCGCGGAGGATCGCGAACTCACGCCGCCGTTCGTTCATGGTGTTGTAGAGGCTGGCGAGGATCGAGCCCGACGCGACGAGCGAGGTGAGATACGCGATCAACGTGAGCACCCGGTTGGCCCAACCGAGCTTGTCGAAGAGCTCGGCCATCACGCGGCCGATCGGCCAGGCCAGGGTCGCGACCCGGCCCTGCTTGTTGATGGTCTGGTCGAGCGCGAAGCCGGCCTGGGGCGTCCGGAGCTTCAGCATCACGGCGCTCACCTCCTTGCTCGCGTCCGGGATCTCCTCGCCCGCCCGGGGCGTGTAGGCGCTGCCCGTTCCACGCAGCACGTGGCCCGACATCCGGTAGACCCCCTCGAGCGGGATCCAGACGACGCGGTCGGAGGGCGTGTTCGTCGGCCGGAGCACACCCACGACGACGTACTCGTCGTCATGCTTCTGCTTCTCGTCGAACACCACGCCGTGATAGGGATTGAACCTGGATCCGACGCGCAGGCCCGTGCGCGCGGCGGCGTAGCTCCCGACCACCGCTTCACGCGCGCTCGGCGCAAAGGCGCGTCCCTCGCCGGCGAAGGACAGTCGCTCGCCGGGGCGCGGCTCGAAGGCCTGGAACAGGTCGGCCGTGGTGCCGACGATGCGGAAGCCCTGGTAGTTGTCCCCGACGGCGTAGGGGATCGCGAGCGCGACCCGCGGGTCCTTGCGGATCGTCTCGTACGTTTCCCACGAGAGGTTGCCCGGCGAAGTCTCGAGATGGAACACCGTGTTGAGCACGAGCTGGAGCTGGCTCCCGCGCGCCCCGAGCACCGCGTCGAAGCCGACGGGCCCCGCGGTGAACGCCTCGTACGTCTGCGCCTGGAGGCTGACGACGGCGAGCACGAGACCCGACGCCAGAGCGACCGAGCCGACCGTCACGACCGTCGACAGAGCGTGCTGGCGCAGGCTGCGCCGCACGACGAGGAGCACCGCGGCCGCGGTCTCGAGGAGCCCCTTCACGCGGCGCCCTCCATCATGCGCGCGGGCGCCGCGAGCGCCGCCCGGTTGATCTCCGCGAGCGGCAGCACGCGATCGAAACCGCCCAGGATGTCCCGGTCGTGGCTGACGAGGAGAAGCGCGGCGCCGTTCTCGCGACACGTCTCGCGGATCAGCGCGAGGGCGCTGCGCGCGTTCGCGGGGTCGAGGCTGCCCGTGGGCTCGTCCGCGAGCACGAGGCTCGGACGGTTCGCGAGCGCGCGCGCGACCGCGACGCGCTGTTGCTGGCCCACCGAGAGCTGAGGGGGCCGGTAGCTCTCGTGGTCCCGCAGGCCGACCCGCGCCAGCAAGCTCCGCGCGCGCTCGAGATCGACGCCACGCCCGAACCTCATGGCCAGCGCGACGTTCTCGAGCGCCGTGTACCCAGGCAGCAGATGGAAGGCCTGGAAGACGTAGCCCACGTGGCGCGCGCGGATCCGATCGCGCTGGGCCTCGGACGCCGCGGACATGTCCTGCCCCGACACGAGGATGCGTCCCGCATCAGAGGCCAGGATGCCCGCGACGAGGTGCAGGAACGTGGTCTTGCCCGACCCACTGCTTCCCGAGAGCGCGAGCTGCTCTCCTGCCGCCAGACGGAGAGCCGGGACGTCGACCACCGGCCTGCGTCCGCCCTCCGGGTCGACGAAGCTCTTCTGCAGGCCGGCGATCTCGAGCGCGTGGGTTTCGGTCACGGCGAGCGGCGGAAATCGTCCGCCTGCATGCGATAGAGGCTCCCGACCATGCCGGCCTGCACCTCGGGCGCGACGGTGAGCGTTCCGAACACCGTGAAGGGAACGCTGAAGTCCAGGCTGTGCGGCGTCGCGCCGGACCACTTCACGTCGACCCACTCGTTCATGTTCATGCCCATGCCGAAGCAGCAGCCCATGTCGGGCCGCGACATCAGCATGAACTCCGTGATGCGGTCCTCGGTGAACGTGATCGGCATCAGGAAGCCCTTCAGCGCGACGCGCTTGCCGTCGAGCGCGCGCACCTCCGGCGGGTAGGGCACGTCGGGGACCTTCAAGGTCCTCCCCTCCGAATCGATCGGCAGGCCCTTGTCCTCGTACGTGAAGTTCGAAAGCTCGCGGAAGGTCACCGGCTGGTACTGGCCCGCGCGGTCGGCCGGGATGTCGGGCGGACCCGCGAGCGCCGGCGCGGGGCCGAAGCTCGAAAGCCAATTGGGCATCGACACGAGGGCGACGGCGTAGAGGCACACGAGCAAGAGCTTCCAGCGCCGCGTGAGGAGCGGTCGTCTGGCCGTCTGGGATCCGCTCATCTCGAGCCTGCTCCCGCCGGCTCGTTGCCGGCCGGGAACGAGAACGTCACGCGCTCGAACGCGGCGCCCCTGACCTCGAGGCGTGTCAGGGCGCCCTGGAACGCGAGGACCCCCGTGAGCGTCGGGGTCTCCGCTTCGAACTGGGACGTATCCCCCGGCGTCTCGCCCGTCAGCACGTTCCCGATCGCCTCCAGCACGACCTTCGACCCCTGCGGCGGGACCGGGAACCCCGGCCCGCGCTTCACGTCGCGAAGCGAGAGCTCGAGCTGGCGCGCTCGGATGCGAACGGCGTTCTCCGCTTCGCCGTCGAGCACGTAGGCGGTGAGCTTCCCTGCGTGTGGATCGAGCACCAGCTCGACGTGCGCGAGCTCGGGGCCCAGCTCCACGAGCGTTCCGCCGTGGGGCGGCACGTGGCGGTGCTCCGCGTGCGATGGAGACGCCGCGACGAAGACGACCGCGACGGCTCCAAGCGCCGCCCTGCGGATGGCGTGCATGCCGGCTCCTCGAATGGCCTTCCTCCGTCCGTGCGTGCGCAGGCGGCGGTGGCTCTCGGATCCGTCGTGTGTAGGGGGACTAGAGCGCGAGGGTGGGCGCGGGAGGGGCGCGGGGCGAATGGCCCGTCGCTTGCGCCCGGAGATGGGCGAGGGTCTGCGCTGCGAACGCCGTGGTGGTCCACGAGGGGCGATGCAGCTCTGCCGCGGCGGCCGGGGGCGCTGCCGTGCTGGCGTGGAGGAGGCTCTGACAGACGGCGCAAGAGGCTGCGTCGTGGAAACGAGCGTCCGCGGCGAGCTGCGGAGCCGTTGGAGCAGGGGGAAGGCGCCGTTCGGCGCGCGCCGGAGGTGCGTCCGCCCGATGGATCGAGAGCGCGTGCATCGCCGGGAGGACGAACTGAGCCGCGAGCGCCGCCAGGGCGACGAAGACCCAGGGCTGCCGAGATCGCTTGGCCGGGCCGCTGCGCAATTCTCTTCACCCCACCGCGCGTCGGGAGATCGCGGGGAAGCGCGCGAGTCTTTCGTGACGGGGCCACGGTATTGCAGGGACCCGAGCCACGCAAACGCGCCGAGAAGCTCGAAGACCCGTGGTCGGCAACTCAGCGGCCCGACTTGACGGACAGGCGCGGATCGATCCGCCCTACCCTTCAGACGCTCGCCGAGCCGTTGCGAGCGAGGAGGAAATGATGATCAGGAGGTACCTCGCCCTCTTGCTGGCCCTGGCTTCAGGGCTCGGTGGTGCGTGCGCGCCGAGCGTCTCCCGTGGAACGCTCGAGATCTCGCGCGAGGCCCCTATCGCCGTGCTCCCGTTCGTGAACGAGACGGGCTCGAGCCTGCGCCGGCCGCCGCCGAGTTTCGCGAGGGGCGCGCTTGGTGCGCTCGACGATCCCTACGCGGGCGGGTCGCCCGAGATCGCTCTGCTGCTGCTCCAGCAGCACGCCGCCGCCGAGCTCGTGCATCGCGGCTACGCGGTGGTCCCGCCCGAGCAGGTCGCCGCCGCGTTGCCACGCCCGCCGGCGGACGCGCTCGACGCGGCGCGCGCAGCAAGGAGGGCCGGCTTCGAGGGGCCGGTGCTGACCGGAACCCTGCACCGCCTCCACGTCACCGAGACGAATCTCCTCCAGATCCAGCTGGACCTTGCGCTCGTCGATCCCGGTGCGGCGAGGATCCTGTGGACCTCGAGCGCGCGGCGTCCCGCGAGGATCTCGCCTGCGCAGAACTGGCAGGAGATCCTGCTCGATGCGGGCAGACCGATCTTCGCCGAGGCGTTCGGCGATCTCCGCTGACGATGGCGTCGCGCCGCCCGACACGACTCCACCTTCTTGCATCACCGCGGCCGCCCACCGCGACGCCGCCAAGGGGGGCGCCCGCGACCGGGCCGGCCCCCTCGCCAGCCGCCCGCCCGAATCAACGCGACGTCGGCGGCGCGGGGGCGGGCTCGAACCCTGACGGGATCGGAGACGCCTGCCAGTGCGGTGACGTGAACGGCGATGGCCGCGTGACGATCGCTGACGCGGCGGCTCTGCAACGTTCCTGGCGGACCCCGCCGACAACGTCGCTCACCCGGCCCGAGCTTTGCGACGTCGGCGGGAGCGTCGGCTGCACGCTCGCAGACGCGGTCGAGCATCCGCCGAGCGCTCCTTGCGCTGGCGGCGGCGACCAGCAGGTCTGCGCACCCGCGAGGCGGTAGCGCACTGGCCCATTCCCAGGTTGCGGCCTTGGTGATCGGGGCTGCTGCCGGCAAAAGGGACCGGGGCGGGGTGCCCGTTCGTGGATCCGAGCGGAAGCGGAGGCTCGGCAGGCGGGACGCTCTGACGCGTCGCGCGGGCGCAGCGGGCCCCGCGGCCTGCGCCCGCGCGAGCGACCGGCCGCCGCTCCGCTTCAGGCGTCGCGTGCCGGCTCCCGCGCCGCGAGTGACTGCCGCCGGGCCGCAGCCGGGGCGCACCGCATACACTGCGACGCGCCGGTCCTGCTCGGCCCGCGTGATCCGCGAGCCGAGACTCCCACGCCGGCAGCGGGTCAGGTCGCGCGCTTCGATCCCTCGCGCGCGCGGATGCGCTCGGATCCGCGCTGCTCGCGTGCAGCGTCCCGGTCGCACTCGCCGCCGAGGGCGGCGGACTGCGCCAGCTCGTCGGGCTCCGGAAGCGACGCCCAGGCGCTCGCCGCGGAGATGGAACGGCAGGCCGAAGAGCACGGCGAGCGCTCCCTGTCCTGGCACGCCGCAGGGGAGGGCCTGCCGCTCGACCGGACGCTGCGCGGCTACGTCCACCACGACAGCGAGGCAATCGGCGGCTCGACTGCGCGGCGCCATGGCCGGTTCGGTGAGCGCCTGATCGCGCGCCTGGGCAGCCTCGATCTTCGGGATCTCCGCGAAGAGGACGTCGCCGGGTTCGTCACGGCCGAGTGTCGCGACGGCCGCGCCAAGAGAACCGCGTCACGCGGGCGTGATAGCGCGGATGATCGAGCGGCCGCTCTCGTCGGGCTTCACTTCGACCCGCGCGCCTAGCGGCTCGGCCTCGATCATGGTCTGCACGGCGGAGTCGTCGCCACCGCCGGTCATCGACACGAAGCGCGACTGCGAGCCGTGCAGACGCCCGACGACGCCGCCCAACGGCGCCTTGCCCGAATGGTCGATGGTGTCTGTCTCCACGACCATGCTGCTCTTCCGCTCGCCGTCCCACGCCCTCTCGTTCGCGAAGCGGCTCACGGACCAGTGCGCCCGACGTGGCTCTCGGCGTCGTGGCGCTGTACACGGCGCTGGGGGGAGGGTGGGAGGCGTGAGGCCCGGACGGAGGATCCGGCGATGACGACGCCGATAGGTCGGCTTCCAGGTCTACCTGAAGGAGGGCGGCGACGAGGTCGGCGCCGTGCGCGCGACCCACCCGGATCGTGCCGCGATCACCTTCTACGTCGAGAACGCCGGCGACTTCGTGGTGCCGGCGAGCGCGGTGCGCGCGGTGCACGACGGCAAGGTGGTGCTCGACGCGCGGGGGCTCGACGAGCGTCTGCTGCGCGCGATCGCCCACGCCCACGACCGGGAGGAGCCGAACCTGTAGACGCGCCGGCTCCCCACGCGCGTGGCGCGGCACGACGCTTGCTTCGCCGGGGGGCATGGACCCGGCTCGCGACGCGGCCCGCGACCTCGCCCCCGCTCTGCGGCGGGAGCGACGCGAAGATCAGGCCCCCCGGCGGCGGCAGCCGGAAGCGAGCGGCCGAGCGGCTCGCGCGATGGCCCTGTCCTGCCTCCGCATGCTTCGCGACGCCGCGACGGACTTCCGGGACGATCACGCTCTCCGCCTGGCCGCCGCGCTCGCGTACTACTCGGCGTTCTCCCTCGCACCGCTCCTCCTGATCGCGATCTCGATCGCGGGAGCGGTGTTCGGGGAGGAGGCCGCGCGGGGCGCGGTTCAGGGACAGATCGCCGGGGCGATGGGCGAACGCGCCGCCGCGGGGATCGAGGCGATGATCGCGAGCGCGCGCGACAGTGGCCGCAGCGGGATCATGGCCGGAGTCGGTGTGCTGCTCCTGCTGCTCGCGGCGTCGGGCGTCTTCGGCCAGCTCCAGGATGCCCTCGACACCATCTGGGAGGTCGAGCCGCGGGCGTCGGGCGGCCTCCGGGCGTTCCTCCTGAAGCGCTTCCTGTCGCTCACCATGGTGCTCGGCACGGGGTTCCTGCTCCTCGTCTCGCTCGTCCTCTCGGCGGTGGTGAGCGCCTTCACCGGCGCGTTCGAGCGGTGGCTGGCCGTGCCCGGCTTCGTCTGGCAGACCCTGAGCTTCCTCCTCTCCTTCGGGGTCGTGACGTCCCTGTTCGCCATGATCTTCAAGTTCCTGCCGGACGCTCGCGTGCGCTGGCGCGACGTCTGGGCCGGCGCCGCGATGACCGCGGCCCTGTTCACCGTGGGCAAGTTCCTGCTCGCGCTCTATCTCGGACGGAGCGAGGCGGCGTCGGCCTTCGGTGCCGCCGGCGCGCTGGTCCTCGTGTTGACGTGGGTCTACTACTCCTCGTTGATCCTGCTCTTCGGCGCCGAGCTCACGCAGGTGTATGCCCGTGCGCGAGGACGCGAGATCGGCGCACGTCCCTGAGGGCGCGCGTCCGCCGCTCGCGGGCTCGTCCGGGCGGCTGGCGCCTTGCGCCGGGGCCGGCGCCGGGATCGATGGAACAAACAGTGGCGATTCCTGCACGCAAGCCTTCTGCCCGGCGGGCGGCCTCGCCGGAGGAGAGGAGGCGCATGCCCCGATCGCGCTCCGGAAGGCCCGATCCACCGGGTCGATCTGACGGACTCGTCGTGGCGCAGCGCCGGGGCCTCGACCGGTACGCGTCTTGCTTCCTGTTGCGTCGAACGCGTCGCAGATCCACGGGCGACGCCGGAGAAGGAGAGCCGATGGCGACCCGATCGTCCCGAACGAGGCAGAAGAAGGCCGGTGCGCGGCGGAAGCCCGACGCGATCGCCCTGTTGCGCGAAGACCACGCGCGCGTCCAGGAGATGTTCGATCGCTTCGAGAAGACGCGGGGAGAGGAGCGGAAGCAGAAGCTCGTGACGGAGATCTGCGAGGAGCTCAAGGTCCACACCCAAATCGAGGAAGAGATCTTCTATCCCGCCGTGCGCGAGGCGATCGACGAAGCGGACCTGATGGACGAAGCGCTGGTCGAGCACCAGTCGGCGAAGGATCTGATCGGGCAGCTCGAGGGGATGGACCCCGAGGACGAGCTGTACGACGCGAAGGTCACGGTGCTGGGCGAGTACGTGAAGCATCACGTGAAGGAAGAGCAGTCCGAGATGTTCCCGAAGGCACGGAAGGCGGACCTCGACCTCGCGGCGCTCGCCGACACGATGCGCGAGCGCAAGTCGACCCTGATGGGCGAGGGCGGAAGCTTCGGGCGATTGAAGAAGCTGCTGCGCTAGCGGCCCGAGCCGGGGCGGGGGCACGCCGATCCGCGCTCCCTCGCTCCGGCCACCCGTTCCATCGCCCGGCTCGCCGCCGAGCCCGCTCGGCTCATTCGCTGCCGGTCTGCGCGTGCGGCGCGTCCACGGGCTTCGACTCCGGCGAGCCGCGCTCGCGCAGGAAGACCGAGAGCACCGCCATCGCGCCGAGCGCCAGGAACTCGCTCTGCCAGTTCTGGAAGGACTCGAACCAGAACCGTGGCGTCGTCACGTACCCGGTCACGCCGACGGGCTCTCCGCCGTGGGCGCGTTGATCGTCGGAGTAGGCCCGGGCGCCTCCGACGGCGTGCAGGCCGAAGCTCAGCAGGAAGAGCGCCAAGAACGCGAGGCCGAGCGAATGCTCGTAGAGCCGGCCCGCGACGCCCCCGCGTCTCACGGGCCAGGGCGCGTCGGGCCGGCGCCTACGCGGCGCCCGATCCACCGCCTCGGCCTCGTCGAGCTTCTTCGATTCCCCGGAGCCGCGCTGGAAGAGGACGGCCGTCAGGAGGACGTAGGCGCCCATCTGCAGGAACTCGCTCTCCCAGTTCTCGGTGGTGGCTTCGACGAAGTCGCCGGAGGCGAGGTACGCGGCGAAGCCGATCGGCGGCTGGTCGTGGTCGCGTCGCTCCTCGTTACGGTGGCGGTGCCCGGTGACGGCCTGTGCGCCGAGGAACAGCGCGAAGAGGCCGAACGCGACGAGCGAGAGACCGTTGTCGCGGAGGCGGCGTCGGAGCCCCCGACCCTGCTCGCGCGGCCGACGGGGCCGCCCCCGGCGCCTCTCTCGAGCCTCCCGGCGGACGACTTCGCGACGCCCCATCGTGCTCTTCCTCGAGCTGCGCGTCCGCGCGGCTACGAAGCGCAGCGCCTCACGCGCGCCGCGCCTCGGTGCGCGAGGCCTTGCGCCCGCCGTCCGCCTTCGCGGGGGCCTTGCGGTCGCGTTCGACGCGCGCGGCCTCGGCGGCGGAGCGCACGTCCTCTTCCTCTTCGGGCGGCGGCATCACCGCTGGGAGCCCGAGCTGGGCGAGCCCGAGCTCCCGACACCAGCCGCGGGTGTGATAGAGGTGCTCGTCCTCTTCGAGCTCGACCTCTTCGTAGGCTTCGGTGAGGATCCGTGCGAGCTCACCCTCGGAGGCCTTCGCGAGCTCGCCGATCAGCTCCCAGTTCTGGTGATCCTTCGTCTCGGCGTCGACGACGCATTCGGCGGCGACCAGGGCCGCGCTCGCCGGCGCGTCCTTCAAGGCCTTCCGCATCACGTTCACGAGCGCCTGGCCCTTCGCGCGGACGATCGGACGACCGGGCGTCGTGGCCTCCGGATCGAGGCCCAGCGCATCGAGCATCCCGCGGACGATCTCGACGTGGCGCACGGTCTGCTCGAGGTAGCGGCGCCACTCGCGCCGGAGCTCGTCGTGGTCGGCGCAGAGCACCGCCATCTCGTAGACCGCGACCCCACCGAGCTCGGTCTCGAGCGCCTGGCAGAGCAGATCCTGCACGGCCTCGTCCACGTTCTTGACGTCGCTCCGTCGCGGCATCGCACGTCCTCCCTCACGCGACACGGTGCAAGCGCCGTGCCTCCGCCCCCGCGGCATCGTCCTTGCACTCGAACGCTCGGAGCAGCCGCGAAGGAGCACCCATGGCCGGTCGAGACGAGCAAGGCCGACGCAAAGCACCGACCGGACGCGACGGATCCGAACGACGCCGCGCGCGGCATCCGCGGGGGGGCGGAAACGGCGGCGACCCCGGGCCGATCGCGCGCGCCGTTCCGCCCGCGTCGCCGGCGCCGAAGGCCGACGACCTCGCGCGCTTCCTCGACGATCCCGCCGGGAAGCGCCTCACGACGAACCAGGGTGTCCCGATCGAGGACGACCAGCACACGCTGCGCGCGGGGGAGCGGGGTCCGTCGCTGCTCGAGGACTTCCACTTCCGCGAGAAGATCACCCACTTCGACCACGAGCGGATCCCGGAACGGGTCGTGCACGCGCGCGGCGCGGGCGCCCACGGCTACTTCCAGCCCTACGCGAGCCTCGCGCGCTACACGCGCGCGCGGTTCCTCGGCGATCCGTCGGTGCGGACGCCGGTCTTCGTCCGCTTCTCGACCGTCGCGGGCTCGCGCGGCTCGACCGACATGCCGCGCGACGTGCGCGGCTTCGCCACCAAGTTCTACACAGAGGAAGGCGTGTTCGACCTCGTCGGGAACAACATGCCGGTCTTCTTCATCCAGGACGCGCTCAAGTTCCCGGACCTGATCCACGCGGTGAAGCCCGAGCAGGACAACGAGATGCCCCAGGCGGCCTCGGCCCACGACACGTTCTGGGACTTCGTCTCGCTCACGCCGGAGTCGATGCACATGATCCTCTGGCTGATGTCGGACCGGGCGATCCCCCGCAGCTTCCGGATGATGGAGGGCTTCGGCGTCCACACCTTCCGGTTCGTGGACGAGGCGGGGACCTCGCGCTTCGTGAAGTTCCATTGGAAGCCCATGCTCGGCGTGCACGCGGTCGCCTGGGACGAGGCCCAGAGGATCTCCGGCAAGGATCCCGACTTCCTCCGGCGCGATCTCTGGGACGCGATCGAGCAGGGGAACCCGGCGGAGTACGAGCTCGGGATCCAGGTGGTCGAGGCCGAGCGCGAGCACGACTTCCCGTTCGATCTGCTGGACCCGACGAAGATCATCCCCGAGGAGCTCGTGCCGGTGGAGCGCGTGGGACGCCTCGTGCTGAATCGCAATCCCGAGAACTTCTTCGCCGAGACGGAGCAGGTGGCGTTCCATCCCGGCCACCTCGTGCCCGGCATCGACTTCACGGACGATCCCCTGCTCCAGGGCCGGCTCTTCTCCTACACCGACACGCAGCTGATCCGGCTCGGCGGGCCCAACTTCCACGAGATCCCGATCAACCGCTCCGTCGCCCCGGTGCACAACCACCAGCGCGAGGGGTTCATGCGGCAGTCGATCCAGCGCGGGAAGGCGTCGTACGAGCCGAACTCGATCGGCGGCGGCTGTCCGATGCAGGTGCGACGGGGCGCGGGCGGCTTCGTGAGCTTCCCGGAGCCGCTCCGCGGTGCGAAGCTGCGCACCCGGCGCTCGAAGAAGTTCTACGATCACTTCAGCCAGGCGACGCTCTTCTTCGAGAGCCAGAGTCCGCCCGAGCAGGACCACATCGTGGAGGCGCTGCGCTTCGAGCTGGGGAAGGTCGAGCGCCCGCACATCCGGCAGCGCGTGATCGGGCTCCTCGGCTTCGTCAGCGAGACGCTCGCCAGCCGGGTGGCCGCCGGCTTCGGGCTCACCGCGATCCCGCGCGTTGCGCCGCCGATCAACCATCACGTGCCCGCCGACGGAGCGCCCGAAGAGTACGCGCCGCGTGCGGCCGTGACGCGGGTCGACCGGTCCCCGGCGCTCAGCATGACGGCGAGCCCGATGGACTCGATCCGGAGTCGCCGCATCGCGCTGCTCGTCGCAGACGGCGTCGACGCTGTCTCGCTGCGGACGATGCGCGCGGCGCTCCTCGCCGAGAAGGCGGCGCCGGTCCTCGTCGCGCCGCGGCTCGGTCCGGTGCGCGACTCGAACGGCGACGAGCACTGGGTCGAGCAGAGCCTGCTCACCGGGGCGTCGGTGCTGTTCGACGCGGTCTACGTCCCCGGTGGCGGCGGCGTCGCCACGCTCGTGGCGGAACGCGACGCCGTCGACTGGATCGCCGAGACGTACCGTCACTGCAAGCCGATCGCGGCGACGGGGGAGGGCGTCGCCCTGCTGCGACGCTGCCCCGAGCTCGTCGACGCGGTCGAGGCCGCCCGAGACGACGGGGCCCCGCCGCCGCGCGACGGCGACGCGGCGATCGTGGTCTCGGCATCGCCGCCGTCCGAGGCGATCCTGGCGCGCTTCGTCTCCGCCATCGCCCATCACCGCAACTGGACTCGTGCCGGCAGGAACCGGCTCGGCGGCGATGCCGCGGATGGCGAGACGCGCGGCTGCGCTCCGCCCCGGACGGACCCGGTGCCGCCGGAGGCGCACCCCGCCGCCTGAGCCAGGTCCGGCGATCACGCCCGGTCGAATCGCTGGCCCCGTGCCCCGGCCGCGTCCTATCGTCGGCCCCCGCATGGCGACGACGGGCTCAGAGACACGCGGAGGTGTGCGGCGCTTCGACGGCCGCGTCGCCGCCGTCACGGTCGCGGGCTCCGGGATCGGCCGCGCGCTCGCCCTCGAGCTCGCGCGGCGCCACGCGCACCTCGCGCTCTCGGACGTGGACGAACAGGGCCTCGGCGAGACGGCGGACGCGTGCCGCGGCTTCCCGGTCAACGTCACCGCGCAGCGCGTGGACGTGGCGCAGCGCGAGCAGGTGTACGCGGCGGCCGAGCGCGTCGTCGCGGATCACGGCCGGGTGCACCTCATCGTCAGCAACGCGGGCGTGGGCCTCGGCGCGACGGTGGAAGGCATGTCCTACGCCGACTTCGAATGGCTCATGGCCATCAACTTCTGGGGGGTGTGCATGGGACGAAGGCCTTCCTCCCGCACCTCAAGGCCTCGGGCGAAGGGCACGTCGTGAACCTGTCGAGCGTCTCCGGGCTGATCGGCGTGCCCACGCAGTCGGCGTACAACGCCGCGAAGTTCGCGGTGCGCGGGTTCACGGACGCGCTGCGCATGGAGCTCGAGATCGAGGGCGCGTGCGTCTCGGCCACGACGATCCACCCTGGCGGCATCAAGACGAACATTGCACGGCGCGCGCGCATCGATCCGAGCGTCGAGAAGTTCGGCCGCTCCGCGACCGACGTGAACGAGTTCGACCGCCTCGCGCGCACGACGCCGGAGGAGGCCGCGCGGCAGATCCTGCGCGCGGTCGAGCGCAACCGCCGCCGCGCGCTCGTCGGCCCCGACGCGAAGGCGATCGACCTGCTCTCGCGGCTTCCCGCGGCCCTCGTCCAGCGCCTCCTCGTCTTCGGCACGCGTCGCCGGCGCTGAGCTCGCGCTCAGGACGGCCAGGGACCGAGGAGCAGCAGCGAGAGCGCGAGCGTCGCGGCGTAGACCGGGAAGCCGAGCGTGCGCAGCAGCTCGCCCGGGTCCGAGCGCGTCCCCGCCCCCGGCAGGAGCCGCGTCCCGAGGAGGTACGCGGCGTAGGCCCAGGCCACCCAGCCGACGGTCGCCGCGATGGTGTAGAGCACGAGCGCTCCGACCCGTGGCGCTCGAGCCCGCCGATCCCGGCCGCGATCGCGGAGAGCACGACGACGGCGCAAGCCTGGCCGGTCGCGCCGCGATCGGCCTCGACCTCCTCGTAGAGCGACGGCTCGAGGAGCGCCGGAGCATAGGGGATTCAGGGTGCGTTTCCTCGATCGGGTCTGATAAGTAGCGTTCGGTCAAGCCGGGATGAACCGAGGCAAAAGGCCCCCCCATGCACGGGGGATGTCGGCGAGCTGATCCTCGGGGATCGTGGTTCGCGTGATCGAGAACTCGCGAATGCTCCCGGACGGAATCACGACCAGCTTGTCAGGGAGCAGGAGCGTGACGTTGGGCGCAGCGAGGAAGGCGCGCAGGCGTTCTGCGAAGTCTGCGCGCTCCGCGACCGGCGCCACCTCGAACGGGTCGAAGGAGTGAGCCTCTCCGTCTGTGTGAAGGTGTCCACGAAGCCGGGTCGATTCCACCCGGCCGCTGGGGGGGCGAGAGTTGCGCCAAGCCGAGGATTGCCCCCTACAATGCCCGCTCGTTCTTCTCACGCACCGACCTGGGGCGGCGCGTCTCCGCCATCGCCGCTCCAGTCGCTCGATGATGTGCTCGCGGAGATCAGCCCAGACGTCCGGCCTTGGCCCAGATCGCCAAGCCAGAGCGCACAGGAGCAAGAAGTATGAAGCCGCAACCGAGCAAGATTGGCGTCGTCGCGAGCATCGCCGCGCTAGTACTCGCTGTCATCCTCGCAGGCGATCCGGTCGCGGCGCAGGAAGTCACGGGCACACTGGGTTCGCCAAGCGCCACCACCACGATCAGCGGAAAACAACTTCCGCCGCCCGATCCGGCATTCGGCGGGGTGATCGAGGAAAAGGCCTCGGACTCGAAGGCTTGGTGGCCGCCGCGCGTCGTGCCGCCGAAGGGCGCACCCAACGTGCTGCTCATCATGATGGACGACGTCGGCTTCGGCGCCCACAGCACCTTTGGCGGCGTCGTCCCGACCCCGGCCTTGGATCGCATCGCGAACAACGGGCTGCGGTATACGCAGTTCCACTCTACGTCGCTGTGCTCACCGACGCGCGCTGCGTTGATCACCGGGCGCAATCATCACACCGAGGGCTTCGGGGTGGTGGGCGAAGCGGCAACGGGGTTCCCAGGGTACGACTCGGTCATCGGGAAGGACGCCGGCACGATCGGGACGACCCTGAAGGAGAACGGGTACGCGACCTCGTGGTTCGGCAAGGACCACAACACGCCCTTCTACCAGGCCAGCCAGGCCGGGCCTTTCGATCAATGGCCGACCGGGATGGGCTTCGACTATTTCTACGGCTTCATCGGGGGAGACACCAGCCAGTGGCAGCCGAACCTGTTCCGCAATACGACGGCCATCTACCCGTTCCAGGGCAATCCAGGCTGGAATCTGACCACGGCCATGGCCGACGATGCGATCCAGTACATGAAGCAGCTCAAGGAGATCGCGCCAGGCAAACCGTTCTTCGTCTATTACGTCCCGGGCGGGACCCACGCACCGCATCATCCGACGCCGGAGTGGATCCAGAAGATCGGCGACATGCACCTGTTCGACGGCGGCTGGAACAAGCTGCGCGAGACCATTTTCGCCAACCAGAAGCGGCTCGGCATCATGCCCGCCGATGCCAAGCTGACGCCGTGGCCGAAGGAGCTGCCCGAGTGGGATTCCCTCAGTTTCGATGAGAAGAAGCTCTTCATCAAGCAAGCCGACGTCTACGGGGCGTATCTCGCGTACACCGACCACGAGATCGGCCGGGTGATCCAGGCCGTCGACGACCTCGGCGAGCTGAACAACACGTTGATCATCTACATCGCCGGCGACAACGGCGCGAGCGCGGAAGGCATGCTCAACGGCACACCGAACGAGTTCACCACCTTCAATGGCATTCCGGTGCCGGTGAAGGACCAGTTTCTCTGGTACGAATTCTGGGGCTCGGAGCGGACGTTCCCGCACTATGCAGCCGCTTGGGCGTGGGCGTTCGATACGCCGTTCAAGTGGGTCAAGCAGGTGGCGTCGCACTTCGGCGGGACGTCCCAGGGCTTGGCCATGTCGTGGCCTGGGCACATCACGGACGTAGGCGGCATCCGCCGCCAGTTCCACCACGTCATCGACATCGTGCCCACGATCCTCGAAGCAACCGGCATCCCGGCACCCGATACGGTCGATGGCATCGAGCAGCGCC
>DATKKW010000005.1:0-104133 GCA_035542715.1 Myxococcota bacterium | reverse complement strand
CCTCACCACAGCCGCGGCGGCTTGCTCGTGCAGCTCCAGGCGGCGCCGAGCCCCGTCTCCTCCGCGGGCACCTCCGCTCCCGGCGGCGCCGCCGAGACCGCCGCCGTCTTGTCCTGACGCTCCTGCGTGTCCTCGACGTACGCCGGGCTGTAGGCGCACTGCACCCACACGATGCCGGGGAACTCGAGCAGGAAGGAATCGCCGAGATACGTGTAGATGAACGTCTCGTCGTTCGAGTCGAACCAGCCCACGCGCGGGAAGGGGATCGCGGCGAGGTACGTCGGCCGCAGCTCGACGAGGGATTCGGGATAGGACCCGTGGTCCGCGCGGAAGCGCTCGAGCGCGGCGATCACGCGCGGAGCGATCTCGTCTCGCGATTGCGCGAGGAAGCGCTCGCCCTGCCACTGGCCGAGCTTGATCGCGAGGAGCACGAGGAGCCCCGCAGCCACGAAGGCGCGCGCCCGTGCCCGGGATTCCGCGACGACGGTACGCCCGGCGGTGACGGCGAGCAGCGCGGCCGGGAGCGCGACCGCGCCCATCTGCAGCCAGCCGCGGGACGCGAAGGGCACGCCGGAGAGGGCCGCCGCCGTGCCCGCAGCCACGGCCGCCGCCACGAGGCCGCGACCGGGTCCGACGCGGAGCGCGAGGGCCAGGAGCCCGGCGCCGGTCGCGAAGTGCACCACGCCGAGCACGAGCCCCACGAGCAGGAAGCCGTAGAGCGTGAGCGTGGGCCACGGCGAGAGGTTCCACTGCAGCCGGGGATTCGTGCCCGTGACCTCGATGCTCAAGAGATAGATCGGGACGAACCACGCGATCGCCGCGCAGACCTGGAAGGCACGGGAGCGTGCGCCGGCAGCGCGGACGAGGGAGGGCGCGAGGGCGAAGAGCGAGACGTAGAACGACGTCGAGAGCAGGACGGCGGGCCAACGCCAGCCGTAGTCGCGCCACGTCTCGGGATCGAGCCAGCCGTAGTAGCTGAACGCGCAGAGCGTGAGCCCGAGCGCGAGGATCCCGGCGCGCGACACCGGAGAGCGAAAGAGGAGGAAGCCCAGGGCGGTCGCCGCGATCGCCGGAAGCGCGAAGAGCGCGACGGGAATCATGCCCCGCGGCGCGGAGCGCCCCTCGTGCCGGGCCTGCTCGGCATCGCTCGCGATGGATTGGAGCGGCGCGAGCCAGGCGGACTCGGTCTCGAGGACGAGCCCGCGCGGCCGCCACCACGCGATCTCCTCGCGCCGCTCCGACGGCGTCGGCGCGGCACCGAGGGCGTAGTAGTACCCGACCGCCATCCCGAGGAACGCGACGAGATACGCGATGCGCAGCAGCCTGCCCGACACGCGCTCGTTCCCTCCTGCACCGTACCGGAGCAGGCACCGTGCCAAGCCGGGGAGCGCGGCGTGACCTCGCGCCGCGTGGGCCGCGCCACTCTGCCGCAGCCGCCGCGGCCGCTCTGGGGCGCGGTGCCGCGGAGGCGTGGCCCGCGGCCCCGGAGACGGGAGAGCTCGATCGGCGGCGCCGCCTCAGCCGCGGCGCGTCGACCATCCGTAGAGGCGATGTCGCTCCACCAGCGCGGGGTCGCGGAAGACGAGCACGAGCAGCATGCCCGCGACGAAGCCGCCCACGTGGGCCCAGAACGCGACGCCCCCCGCCTCGTGCCCGATGGCGGTGAAGCCGCCGATCAGCTGGAGCGCGAGCCAGTAGAGCAGCATGAAGGCCGCCGGAACCGCGATGGTGTTGATGTAGAAGCCGAACACCACGAGGAGGTGCACGCGTACACGGGGATAGAGCATCACGTACGCGCCCATCACGCCGCCGATCGCGCCGGAGGCGCCGACCATGGGGATCGCGGAGTGGGAGCTGAACGCGATCTGGAGCGCCGCGGCTGCGAGCCCGCACAAGAGGTAGAACACGGCGAAGCGCGCGTGTCCCATCGAGTCCTCGACGTTGTTCCCGAAGATCCAGAGGAACCACATGTTGCCGATCAGGTGGAGCCAGCTTCCGTGCAGGAACATGTGGGTGAAGAGCGTGAGCCAGTCGCCGCGCTTGCCGACGACGCAGGCGTAGTGCTCGCCGAGTGGAACGGTCGTGCCGGGTGCGACGGTGTGCAAGAGCTCTCCGGGCACGAGGCCCAGATTGCAGAGCGAGCGGACGAGCCCCTTCTCGGCGCCGAGCTGCTGCACGAAGACCCACGCCGCGACGTTCAGCCCGATGATCGCCCATGTGAGGTACGGCTGGAGGAAGTGCGGATTCTCGTCGCGGATCGGGAACATCGTCTCCCCCTCCCGGGTCCGGGCAGCGTAGCCGCTTCCCGGCGGCCGCCCGCGCCCCGATCCGTCGCCGATCGTCCCCGACCGCTCCACTGCGGCGTACTCTCCAGTCGGAGAGGGCTCCCTTCGGAGCGGGCTCCGGAGGGATGGCCCGCAGGAGGACGCGATGAGACACCTGACCCTCACCGTCGTGCTCGCGCTCGCCGCACTCACGCGAGGCGCAGCGGCCGACGACGCGGCACGACCCCTCGAGGCGTGTCCCTCCGCACCGCCGCTCGTGCTCGCTGCCTCGGAGCCCGGGAGCAAGGCCGTCGTCTGCTGCCTGATCGACACGCCGGAAGGCTGCACCGGCTGCGGGCAGGGCTCGAGCTGCGTCTACCAGAAGATGGAAGAGCACCAGTGCGTGTACGTGGTCTACGGCACGAAGTGCGACGACGCGTCCCTCTGCCGCTGACGTGCGCGACGGCGCTCCGCGCGAGCGAGCCGCGCGGCGTCGGCCCTCCGATCTGACGGTCCTTCAGGGGCGCAGAAGCCGGCACGACGTACTTTCGCGGGACCATGGACGCTCCGCCCGGAAGGCTCGGCGCCGGATCACACCCGACCTCGCCCCTCGCGCACCTCGGGCGCGCCCTCGCGCGACACGCGAGGCTCGTGGTGCTGCTCTTCGGAGCGCTTCTCGCAGTGGCGGCGGCATATGGCGCGTCCGTCTCCCGCTTCCTCGCCGGGGCGGGCCTCCAGGTGCCGGGGAGCGAGTCCGATCTCGCCACGCGAGAGGCCGGGCAGCACTTCGGCGTGGGCTCCGCCGACGTCCTCGTGCTCTATCGCAACGCTTCCGGCAGCGTGCGCGACCCGGCCGTGAGCTTCGCGGTGCTCGACGCCCTCGAGCCCGTGCTCGGCGACCGAGGCGTGCTCTCCGCCACCACGGTCTACGACTCCGGCCAGAAGAGCCTGATCTCCCGAGACGAGCACGAGACGCTCGCGATCCTCTCCTTGAAGGGCGAATCCCAGGAGAAGCTCCTCACGTTCCGGCGCATCGAGCCGCTGCTGCGCGCGGTCGGACCACCCCTCGAGGTGCGGATCGGCGGCCTGCTGGCGTTCACGACCGTCGTGCAGGACATCGCGCAGCAGGACGTCGCGACCGCCGAGGCGGTCGCGCTTCCGATCGCGCTGGTGCTCACCCTGATCTTCTTCCGGAGCGCCGTCGCCGCGCTGCTCCCCATCCTGATGGGCGCCTTCGCGCTTTCCGCCACGGCGGCGCTCACCCGGCTCGGAACGCACGTCACCGAAATCTCGATCTTCGCGATGAACGTCGGTGCCTTCCTCGGGCTCGGCCTCTCGATCGACTACGCGCTGCTGCTCGTCCAGCGCTTCCGCGAGGAGATCGCGCGGGGGCTCGGCGCCGAAGAGGCGGCGTCCGTGACGGCCGATACGGCCGGGCGCGCCGTCTGGGTGTCGGGCATCACCGTCGCGATCAGCCTCGCGGCCCTCGTGCCGGTGCCGCTCCCGATCCTGCGCAGTGTCGCGATCGGGGGCGTGCTCGCGGTCGCGAGCGCTCTCCTCGCGTCGCTCGTCCTGCTTCCGGCGCTCCTCGCCCTCCTCGGAGCGAACGTCGATCGCTGGCGGCTCGGCCGCGAACGGCCCGACCCCGGCCCGAGCGCCTTCTGGCTGCGCGTGGGCAAGGTCTCGATGCGCCATCCCGTGCTCGCCGCGGCGGGCTGCACGGGGCTCCTGTTCGCGCTCGCGAGCCCGGCGCTGCGAATGCGCAGCGCGATGCCGGACTCGCGCGCCTTCCCGCGCGGCTCCGAGGTGCGGCGCGTCGACGAGGCGCTCTCGGATCCGGCGCGCTTCGACCCGGGCGGTGCCTCGGCGATCCCGATCGTGGTCACGACGCCCGGCGCGGCCCTCGAGCCGGCGAACCTGCGTACGTTGCGGGCGTACGCCGACGCCGTGGCCCGCGTCCCTGGCGTCTCGGGCGTCCGGAACCCGTTCCGGGAGCTCGACCCCGACGTCCTCTCTTCCGAGGAGCTCGCCCGCGCATCCGCGAAGGAGCCCACGGCCACGTTCCTCGGGCGGACCGTCGACGGTCGCGTGTCGCTCCTCGTCGCCGAGAATCCGCGCTCGTGGCGAGCGCCCGAGTCGGTGGCGATGGTCGAGGCCATCCGGCGCGTGCCCCACGCAGGGCTCGACGTGAAGGTCGGAGGCGCGACGGCGCTCATGGCCGACACGATGCACGCGTTGCGCGCTTATGGCCTCGTGGCCGTGCTCCTCGTCGCGGGCTGGAACTTCCTGATCCTGCTCGGCGCGTTCCGCTCCGTCGTGCTCCCGATCAAGGCCGTGCTCATGAACCTGGTCTCGCTCGTCGCGAGCTACGGCCTCCTCGTCTTCCTGTTCCAGGAAGGTCACTTCGCGCACGTCCTCGGCTTCGAGCCCCTCGACGGGATCGACCCGACCATCCCGCTCATCATGTTCGCGGTCATGTTCGGCCTGTCGATGGACTACGAGGTCTTCATCCTGAGCCGGATCCAGGAGGAGTGGCGACGCACGCGTGACAACGAGACGAGCGTCATCCAGGGCATTGCGCGCACGGGCCGCATCGTGACGAGCGCGGCCCTGATCCTGCTCGTCGTCGTCGGCGCCTTCGTCGCGGGCGATCTGATCTACGTGAAGGAGATGGGGATCGGGATCTCGGCGGCGATCGCCCTCGACGTGACGCTCGTGCGGGCGTTCCTGATGCCCGCGACGATGCAGCTCCTCGGCGAGTGGAACTGGTGGGCGCCGCGCTGGCTCCGTGCCGGCGACGGCAGCCCCGACGAGCGACCCGGCGGGGCCGCGGAAGGCCTCCGGGCCGAGCCGCGGACGAGGACCGACTGAGCGCGGGGCCACGGCGCACCGCGCCACGGAGAATTCCTGCGTTCGGCCCGGGGGCCGAGGGTAGACTCTTGGCCCGTCCGGGAAGGCGGGGGAGGCACATGGCCGCGAGCGACGACCGCGACGCTGGATCCGAACGGCCCGCCCCGGGCGGGGCGCTCGAAGCCCGGGACGCCCGGAGCCGACACGCCTGCGCGTTCTTCCACGGCCCGGACGAGGAGCACCGCGTCCTGCTCCCGTTCATCCGCGAGGGCCTCGAGCAGGGCGAGAAGGCGCTTCACATCGTCGACCCGCGCCTGCGACACGAGTACGTGCAGCGCCTCCGCGGGAGCGGCATCGACGTGGCGCGCGCGGAGCGGGAAGGTCGGTTCGAGCTCCGCGACTGGAACGAGAGCTACTGGCTCGGCGACGGGCGCTTCGACGCGACGAAGATGCTCGCGCTCCTCGAGCAGATGCTCGAGGGCGCGCGACGGCAGGGATTCCCTCGCACGCGTCTCGTCTCCCACATGGAGTGGTCGAAGGAGGACGCGACGGGCGCGAGCGAGATCGCCGCGTACGAGACGAGATTCAATCTCGCGCACCCGCACTGCCGCGACTGGATCATCTGCGCCTACGACCTCTCCCGATTCGGCGCGGACGTCGTGATCGACGTGATGCGGACGCATCCGATGATCCTGGTCGGCGGCGTCCTGCAGGAGAACCCGTTCTTCGTCCCGCCGGAGGAGCTCCTGGGCGAGCTCCCGGAGCGCAGCCGCTAGGCCGTCGCGCCGCCCGCGACGTGGCGGAGGTAGAAGCGCGGCGGGAAGAAGGCCAGGTAGAGGAGCCCTCCGACGGCGAGCCCCGCGAGGGCGCTCACGAGGCGGATCAGGATGATCTGATCCATGCGCTGCCCGACCAGGCCCGCGATGCAAGCCGGTGCGACGGTCAGCAGGCCGAAGCCCGCGATGCACGCCCAGAGCGCCACGCGATTCACCACCACCGGCTCGATCAGGCCGAGCGCGAGCTGGCGGCGCAGGCGCCGGTGGCAGAGCAGCGCCTCCACCCCGGTCCACACGTACATCGCGACCGCCGTGGCCTGGATCGAGAGCAGCGCGGGCGAGTTCTGCACGAGGTAGAGCCGATCGGACATGCTCCAGAGCTCGGCCAGGCGCGCGACGACGATCGCGCCGAGCAGGACGCCCACGCACGCCACGACGATCCGCGCCCAGCCCGCGTCGGGCCGGAACACGCGCCACGTGAAGACGCAGATCGCGAGCCATCCCGGATTCATGCAGACGACCGAGAGCGCCGCGAGGAGGCGCGCGGTGGCGAGCGAGAGGCCGGGTGCCGCGATCGCGACGAGGTAGAGCGGATAGGCGATGCCGACGATCAGGAAGAGTCCACAGCCGAGCGCCGTCTCCGGAAGCTGCCGCGTGCGATGGGCGAGCAGCAGGAGCCGCAGCCCCACGACGAAGCCCATGAGGATGAAGGTCGCGGTCGCGACGCCCTCGAACGCCATCAGGCTCGTCACGCGCCACCTCCGAGGCGCCGGAAGACCGCCTCCGGCGCGCTCTTCGCGCCGGCCGTCGGCGCATGCGCGGTGAGGGCCACGCCGATCTTCGCCGCCACGGCCTCCCCGCCCTTCACCCCGAGGAACTCGAGCTGCCGCGGCAGGAGCTTCGACGCGACCACGGCGAGCTGCGCCGCGGTCGCCGTCTTCGCGTCGAGCCCGGCCTCCTTCACGAGGATGCGCGCCGTCCCCATGGCCTGGAGGTCGGTGAGCGAGGCGCAAACCTCGATCTGGCGACAGAACTCGTCGTAGGCCTCCGACACGGGCGTTCCTCCCCCGTCGCTGGGTCGGCGCACCTGGCCTGCATCTTGAGCCGAATCGGTGTCGGTGAGCCGGGACCGGGTCGCGCTACGCGGTCGCCTCCCTGCCCGCCAGGCGACGCAGGTAGAAGCGCGGGGGGAAGAAGGCGAGGTAGAGGGCGGCCCCGCAGCCGAGGCCCGCGAGGGAGCTCATGAGGCGGACCGTGACGAGGTCCTCGAAGGGCACCCGGAGCAGCCCGGCCACGAGGACCGGGGCGTCGCTCAGCAAGGCGAACATGGATCCTGTCGCCCAGAGCAGCACGCGATTCGCGACCACCGGCTCGATCAGGCCGAGGGCGAGCTGGCGGCGCAGGCGCCCGTGGCAGAGGAAGGCCTCGACGCTGCTCCACAGGTACGACATACCCGCGAGCGTGTAGATGATCAGGAGGACGTCGGTCGGCTGGAGCAGCGTCGTCCGATCCTGCAGCGAGGCGAGCTCCTGGACTCGCACCACCGTGAGGAGCGCGAGCGCGACGCCCACGCATGCCGCGAGGAGAGCCGCCCAGCGCGCCTCGGGCCGGAACACGCGCCAGGTGAAGACGAAGACCGCGAGCATCCCGGGGTTGAGACACACGGTCGAGAGGATCGCGAGGCGCCTCGCGCCCTCCAGGGAGAGGCCCGGCGCCGTGGCCGCGACGAGGTAGATCGGATAGCCGATGCCGACGATCAGGAAGAGGCCGCCGCCGAGCGCGAGCTCGGGGATCTCCCGCGTGCGGCGCGCGAGCAGCAGGAGCCGCAAGCCCACCGCGAAGCCCGTCAGGATGAAGACCGCCGTCGCGCAGGCCTCGAATGCCGCCACGCTCATCACGCATTTCCTCCGAGGCGCCGGAAGACCGCCTCCGGCGCGCTCTTTGCACCGGCAGCCGGCGCGGCCGCGGAGAGGGCCGCGCCGATCTTCGCGGCCACGCCGTCCCCGCGCTTCACCCCCAGGAACTCGAGCTGCCGCGGCAGGAGCTTCGACGCGACCACGGCGAGCTGCGCCGCGGTGGCCGTCTTGGCATCGAGCCCGGCCTCCTTCACGAGGATCCGCGCCGTGCCCATGGCCTGGAGGTCCGTGAGCGAGGCGCAGACCTCGATCTGGCGACAGAACTCGTCGTAGGCCTCGGACATCCGCGGTCCTCCCGGTCGCTGGGTCGGTAGGCGGCACCGTCCACTTGAGCGGGACCAGTCGCTACAGGCCGGGCCGGCTACCGACCCTCGGGCCTCCGCCGCTCCCCGTGAGCTGGTTCGCGATCACCTTCCACGGGTCGCGGCGGCCCTCGCCCGGGCCGGCCTCCCGCCGCCGCTGCGTGAGGATGCGCCGCCAACGCGCGCTGGTGTTCCCGGTCGTCCTGCGGGCTCTCGCAGCGCGCCTCGAGCTCCGCGAAGTCCGCGGGAGCGACGGCGCCGGGAACGGCGATCCAGCCGTGCGCGCGGAAAACGATTTCAGCGTCTGGCCGGCGCCGCGACGCGGCGGGCCGTACCATCGCATCCGTGGCGAGCTCGCGGACGAAGGCGAACCGGCGGACCGGCGCCGCGACGAAGATCGGGGACGTGGCGCGCATGGCCGGCGTCTCGGCGGCGACGGTCTCGCGCGTGCTGAACGGCACGAGCCACGTCGCCGCCGACAAGGCGGCGCGGGTGCGCGAGGTCGCGGCGCGGCTCGGCTACGAGCCCTTCGGTCCGGCGCGGGCCCTGCGCCAGCGTCGCACCCAGGTCTGGGCCGCGATCATCGCCGACATCGAGAACCCCTTCTTCACGGCGATGGTGCGGGGCATCGAGGACGTCGCGGTCGCGGAAGGCCGTCGGCTCGTGCTCTGCAACACCGACGGGGACGTCGCGAAGGAGGCGGCGTACATCGACGTCGCCCTCGCCGAACGGATGGCCGGCGTGATCATCGCCGTCGCGTCGGAGAGCGGTTCCTCCCTCGAGCCCCTGCTCTCGCGCGGCATTCCGGTCGTCGCGGTCGACCGGCGGCCCCGCCGCGAGGTCCGACCGAGCGGACCGCGCGCGGCCGGCATCGACTTCGTGGCGGTCGACAACCGCCTCGGCGCCGAGCAGGCGGTCGAGCATCTGATCTCCCGCGGCGCGAAGCGCATCGCGTGCATCACGGGACCGAGCCGCGTCTCCTGGCTTCGACGCTCATCGGCGGTGCGATGACCGACGCGTCCGATCCCCTCGGCCCCGCGCGAATCGACGTCCGGCTCGACTCGCGCGCCGCGACGTTCGAGAACCCGACCGGCGCACGCGGCGCGGGCGGTCAGGCGTGCGGCGGCCGCAAGGGCGCTCCGAGCCGGCGCATCCGCGCCGGAGAGCGCGTCGTGCTCGCCGACCTGGTCGGCCCCGGCGTGATCCGACACGTCTGGATGACGTTCCTGCCGGCGCCTCCCGAGGAGGTGCGGGCCCTCGTGCTCGAGGTCTTCTACGACGACGCCGACGAGCCCAGCGTCTCGGTGCCCTGCCTCGACTTCTTCGGCCTGCCCCACGGACGGCCCGTCGCCTACCACTCGCTCCTCGCCTCCGCCCACGAGGGCCGCGGCTTCAACGGCTACTTCCCGATGCCGTTCCGCCGCGCCGTGCGGATCGAGCTCTCGAACGCAGGCTCACGCAGCACCGAGCTCTACTACCAGGTCGACTACACGCTCCAGCCGGACCTGCCTGCCGACCTCGGATTCCTCCACGTCGCGTTCCGCCGCGAGAACCCGACGGTGCAGAAGCGCGACTTCGTGATCGCCGAGGGCCTGCGCGGGCCGGGGCGCTTCCTCGGCTGCAACGTCGGCGTACGCGTGATCGACCCCGGCGCGTGGTACGGCGAGGGCGAGGTCAAGGTCTATCGCGACGGGGACCGGGACCTCCCGACGATCTGCGGGACGGGCCTCGAGGACTACGTCGGGAGCGCCTGGGGCATGGGCCCACACGCAACGGCGTATGGCGGCGCGCCGCTCGTCCTGCGGCCCCCCGCTCCGGGGGACGGGGCGCAGGCAGCAGGCAATCCCGACTTCGTCGGCTTCTACCGCTGGCACGTGCCCGACCCGATCGTGTTCGCGAGCGAGCTCCGCGTCACGATCCAGCAGATCGGCGCCGCCTTCTTCGCGGCCGGGCAGGAGGCGGAGCTCGAGGCCTACTCGCGCACCAATCCGCCCGCCGGGCGGGGCTGGCACCGGAACCTCGGTCCCGGCCTCCTCGCCTGGGGAATCGCCGAGCGCGTCGACGACTATTGCGCCACCTCGTACGTGTACTGCCTCGAGCCCCAGGCGGTGCCGAGGCTCTCGGTCGCAGCCGCCGTCGCCGACATCGCGCGCCGGCCGTACGAGGCGCCGTCGCCCTTCGAGCGCCTGGCGCGCCTGACCGATCCGACGGGCGGGAGCACGGAGCGGGCGTAGCGCCGCGCGCCTCAGCCCTCCGTCCCCGCGAGCTCGAGCAGACCGCGCAGCGGGATCGCGACCCGCTCCGGCCGGTGGTCGAGCTCGTAGCCCACCTCGTACACGCACTTCTCCAGCAGCAGGATCCGGAGGAGTCGCGCGCGCTGGTCCGCCTCGCGCGGCACGAGCCCGTCCGCTTCCGCGCGACCGAAGTAGGAGCGGAGGAAGGCGAAGCTCACCCACTGCCGCCAGAACCGCGCCCAGGCGTCGAGCTGGGGCAGCTCCGTCCGCTCGAAGCGCCCGTCGCGCACGCCCTCCGCGAGCACCGTGCGCACGGCGTAGTCGAAGGAACGCAGCATGCCGGCGACGTCGCGCAGCGGCGAGCGCTTTCCTCGCCGATCCGCGATCGAGCGCGCCGGCTCGCCCTCGAAATCGGTGAACACGACGTCGTTCCCGGTGTGGAGCACCTGCCCGAGGTGGAGGTCGCCGTGGCAACGGATGCGGAACCCCGAGAGGCGGCCGCCCACGAGCCCGTGGAAGACCTGGAGCACGCGCTCCTCGAGCCCCTGCGCTTCTCGCGCGAGCGGCGCGGTGTCGGCATCGAGGGAAGGAATCCGCTCCGCGAGCAGCCGGAAGGCGCCGCGCGTCAGGTTGCGCGTGGATTGGTAGAGGGAGCGCTGGTAGAGGGAGCTGAACGGCTCGGGCGCGAAGGCGGGATCCTCCCGATCGCTCGCGAGGGCCGCGTGAAGCTCCGCGGTCCGCTGCCCGAGCAGGCGCGCCGTCTCGAGGTCGCTGCCGACGGTCTCGCCGACGAGCGGCGGCGGCTCGAGCGGCGGCAGGCTCGAGCTCAGGGCGGCACCGGCAGGCGGCCTCGGCCCTTCGCGCGGCTGCGCGCGCGTACGCTCGAAGTAGTGCTCGATACGGTCGAGGGCGTGCTGCCACGCGTCACCCTCGTTCGGCACGAACCGCTGGAGGATCGCGACGGTGCGCGGCTCGCCCTTCGGCGGCCGGTACTCGAGCGCACCGGCGAGCGGCGCGATGTGCGCGAACTCGGTGCGCTCGGTCAGGAAGCGCCCGATCTCGAGCTCGGGGTTGACGCCGTCTCCGAGGCGGCGGAGCACCTTCAGCACGAGGCGCTGGCCGAACACGATCGACGTGTTGCTCTGGTCCCCCCGCAGCGGCGTCGGCGCCGGGAGCGACGTCGCTCCTGCGATCTCGCGGAAGAGTCGCGTCGTGCTGACGGCGAGCGCGCCCGACGGCCCGCGCAGCGTGCGCCGGCGTCGCATCGTCTCGACGACCGCGTTCGCGAACGCCTCGCTCTCCGTCGCGTCGTAGAGCACGCCCTGGCGACGCCCGCCCTCCGTCGCGAGCTCGATCTCGGCGAGCACCGCGTGGGCGCGGTGGGCGCGCACTTCCTCCGCACCCCCATTCGTGGCGATCGCGAGGGGCATCGCGTAGAGGTCGCTCCCGCCGTCGGCGAGCTCGACCCGCACGAGCGCGATCCGGGCTCCCTCTCCGTCGCTCGGGACCTCGATCGCGTCGGCCAGGGCGACCGCCTTCGGCCCGGGCGATCGCCCGCCGAACCAGCGTCGTGTCGCGAGGATGCGCGGCAGCGCGGCCTCGAGCTCGCCACGGCCGGCCTCGCCGAGCAGCGATTCGAGCCCGTCCTCGCCGATCCGCAGGAACGGGATCGGGGCCTCGACCGGCCCCGAGCCGGCGCCCGCGCCCGGTCCCCGATCGATCGAGAACCAGTAGAAGGAGTGGGGCCCGAGGGTCAGGAGATAGGGCGCGTCGCCGATCGGCGGGAAGGGCTTGTGGCCGAACAGCTCGACCGGCGTCGCCCCCCGCCACGCCGAGAGCTCGAGCTCCGCGTACTCGACGAAGCGCGAGAGGTTCGCCACCACGAGGATCGTCTCGCCTTCGTGGCAGCGCAGGAACGCGAGCACCTTGCGATTGCTCGGCGACAGGAACTCGATCGAGCCCCGGCCGAAGGCGCGATGACGCTTGCGCAGGGCGATCAACCGCTTGGTCCAGAAGAAGAGCGAGTGCGTGTTCGCGTGCTGCGCCTCGACGTTGACGCTCTCGTAGTGGTACTCGGGATCGATGATCACGGGGAGCTGGAGCTTCTGGGGGTTCGCTCGGGAGAAGCCCGCGTTGCGGTCCGAGCTCCATTGCATCGGCGTGCGTACGCCGTTTCGATCGCCGAGGTAGAAGTTGTCTCCCATCCCGATCTCGTCGCCGTAGTAGATCACCGGCGTGCCCGGCAACGAGAACAGCAGCGCGTTCATGAGCTCGATCCGACGCCGGTCGTTGCCGAGGAGAGGGGCGAGGCGCCGGCGGATGCCGAGGTTGATCCGCGCCCGCGTGTCGTTCGCGTAGACCCGGTACATGTAGTCGCGCTCCTCGTCGGTCACCATCTCGAGCGTGAGCTCGTCGTGGTTCCGCAGGAAGAGCGCCCACTGGCAGCTCTCGGGAATGCTCGGCGTCTGCTGGAGGATGTCGATGATCGGGAAGCGGTCCTCCATGTGGAGTGCCATGAAGAGCCGCGGCATCACCGGGAAGTGGAAGGCCATGTGGCACTCGTCGCCCTGGCCGAAGTAGGCGACGGCGTCCTCGGGCCACTGGTTCGCCTCGGCGAGGAGCATGCGATCGCGGTAGCGCGCGTCGACGTGCGCCCGGAGCTCCTTCAGGAAGGCATGGGTCTCCGGCAGGTTCTCGCAGTTCGTGCCCTCGCGCTCGAACAGGTAGGGGACCGCGTCGAGACGAAGGCCGTCGACCCCGAGCCGGAGCCAGAAGTCGAGGGCGCGCACCACGGCCTTTCGGACGTCGGCGCTCTCGAAGTTGAGGTCCGGCTGGTGCGCGTAGAAGCGATGCCAGTAGTAGGCCTTCGCGACCGGGTCCCAGGCCCAGTTCGCCGGCTCGAAGTCCTTGAAGATCACGCGCGCCTCGGGGTAGCGCTCCGGCGTGTCGCTCCAGACGTAGAACTTCCGCCAGCGGCTCCCCGGCGGCGCTCGGCGCGCGCGCTGGAACCACGGGTGCTGGTCCGACGTGTGGTTGATCACGAGCTCGGTGACGACCCGGAGCCCCCGCCGATGCGCCTGCCCGAGGAGGTGGCGGAAGTCCTCGAGCGTGCCGCAGTCCGGATGGACGCCGGTGTAGTCCGAGATGTCGTAGCCGTCGTCGCGGAGCGGCGACGGACAGAACGGCAGCAGCCAGAGGGTCGTGACGCCGAGGTCCGTAAGGTAGTCGAGCCGGGAGGCGAGGCCGCGGAAGTCGCCGAGGCCGTCGCCGTCGCTGTCCTGGAAGGCGCCGACGCGCACCTCGTAGAAGACGGCGTCCTTGTACCAGAGCGGATCGGCGGCGAGCGCGGTGCGGGGCGCTCGCGCGGGCACCCGGGGACCGGCTCCGGGCCCGCGAGGGCCGGCCAGAGCGCCGCGCTCGCGGCGCGCTCGCTCGACGTCCTGCATCGCTGCGCGTTCCCTCTCCGACGGCGCGAGCGGCGGGCGAGTACCGCCCCTCGACGCAGCCTTCGACCGTAGCGACCCGACGGACCCCTGCAACGCGGCCGTCCCGACGTGTCACGGTGTCGGCCCGGGCGCCGTTCAGACCACGTAGCGTGCCGCCTCGCGCTCGAGCGTCGCGGCGAGAAGGCGGCCGTCCGCCGAGTCGTCCCGCGCGCGCAGGGCCAGGGCGAGCGCCGCGGGAAGGTCGAGCGCGCGTCCCGCTGCCGCCGCCCGGCGGTGTCGCGCGAGGTAGTCCGGCGGCACGCGCAGGCGCCAGTTCGAAGGCCCGCTCGTGCCGGGATCGTTGTAGAGGTCCTCGAGGCCGAGGAGGTCCGAGAAGAACACCATGACATGTTGGGCCGGGCTTGCGAACAGGTCCGCGAAGAACGCGTGGGCGAGGCGGCCGGGGTCTGCGGCGAGGCGCGCCGCGAGGGTCGTCGCGTCGCCGCCGCGCGGCACGAGGCGCGAAGCGAGGTAGGCCGCCCGGGCCGGAACCTCGCCTCGCGCGGCGTAGGAGCGGAGCGCCCGCCAGAGGGGCGGCGTGTCGTGGTTGCCGACCATGATCCAGTCCTCGGGATGCGCGTTCTCGCTGCGATAGACGTCGCGCGGGTCGGCGAGGGACGCCTTCTGCGTCACTCGGAAGCGTCCCAGACCGGCGCGCGCGAGCACCCGCTCGAGGGGAAACGGAAGCGTCGAGAGCACCTCGCACGGGAGGTCGAGCTCCCCGCGCGCGTTCGAGCCCGAGGCCCGGACGACCTCGTCGAAGAGCCGTGCGTAGCGCCCCACCTGCTCGTCGTCGAGCCAGCGCACCCAGTCGTCCGCGTAGCGCGGGGCGCCGGCGTCGTGTCGCAGCTGGTCGGGGCGCGCGATCGCGAAGCGTGCGAGCGCCTCGTGGCCCGGCACGTCGGGCGACGAGAAGAGGCGCGCGCCGCGCGCCACGGCGCGCAGCGGGTCGGGATCCTCGGCGTCGTAGACCCACGGATCGACGAGGCCGTGCGGGTGATCGACGCGCACGCCGTCGAAGTCGCGGAGGAGCCGCCCGAGGCGCGCGGCGAGGAACCGGCGAACGGCGCCGGGAGCGTGCGCTGCGCCCGAGTCGTCGTACTGGTCGGGATCGAGGACGGGGTAGCCCCAGGGCTGGCCCTCGGGGTTCGTGCGGCTCGGCGGCGCGCCCATGCGATGTCCTTCGAGCAGCAGGGAGGCGTGACACCAGGCGTCCTCCTCCGACATCCCGATCTGGAGATCGGCGAACAGGCGCAGCTCGAGCTCGCGGGCGAGCGTTCGCAACGCCGCGTGCTGTCGCTGCACCACGAACTGCACGAACCGGAAGCGCGCGATCAGCGCGCTCCAGCGCGCGCGCAGGGCGGCGATGCGCGCGTCCGCCGCGGAGGCCTCGTCGGAGCGCGGCGCGAGGAGTCGCGCGTCGAGCCCGCCGGGCGGCGCGCCGCGTGACTCCGCGCGGAGCGCCTCGTAGAGCTCGTAGCGGGCGAGCCACCAGCGCTCCTCCTCGCAGAAGCGCCGGAGCTCCTCCGCGAGCGCCGCGCGTACCCGGAGCCGTGGCGCGGCTTCGCGCGCCTCGCCCGCGTCACGCGTCGACTCGAACGTGGCGAAGGCCTCGTCGAGGAGCGCGCCCTGCGCCCCCCGCGCGAACTCGTAGGCGACTCGCTCCCGCGCCCCGGGCGGCCTCTCCGCGAGCCGCGCCGCGAAGGAAGCCGGCGACACGAGGCCGCCCCACTCGTCCGCCGACGCGAGGCGCGCGAGCGCGATCGAGAGCGGCTCCTTCGGCAGCATCGAGCCGCGATACGGCGAGGGATCGTCCGCCGGCGTCTGGCCCTGGGGCCCGAGCTGCAGCGCGTCGAAGCCCTCGCCGTGGGCGAAGCGCACGAACGCGAGGCCGCCGCGGGAGTACGGCGAGCCGCGTCCGAGGTCCTCGTCGTCGTCGCCGGGGAAGCTCGCGTCGTGCACGCCGAGGCTCAGCGTGCGCACGTCGAGGCGCCGCAGCGCTTCCCGGACGAGGACGCGCCTGCGCTCGTCGTCCCGGCTCAGGAAGCCGCTCCGATCGCGGGGCCGCGGGACATCGCTTCGAACGTAGCCCGCGCGACGGCCACGGCGGTCCGGTCCGGGAGCGTCTTCGCGGCCATGGACAGCTGCGCCGAAGAGTAGTACAAACGTCCAATATGACCCGGCACGCAGCGCTCCCCGCGCCGTCCCTCCCCCAGGCCGAGCTGCGCCGGCGCGGGATCCTGTCGGCCGCGCTGCGCGTGATCGCCGAGGGCGGGATCGATGCGGTGACGCACCGGCGCGTCGCGGCCGAGGCCGACGTGCCGCTCGGCTCGACGACCTACTACTTCGAGTCCCGCGACGAGCTGGTGCGCGCGGCCTTCGGCCAGTACGCGACCGAGGTGTTCGCGCTCGTCGCCGCGATCGCGCGGGAGAAGCCCCTTCGCAAGCGCGACGACGTGGTCGAGTTCCTGGTCGAGGTCGCGCGCCGGGAGTTCTCCGACCCCCGGCTCCTGCGTCTCGAGTACGAGCTGATCCTGCAGGCATCGCGCGACCCGCTGCTCGCGCGCGAGTTCGATGCCTACGAGCACGGCCTCGCGTCGCGCCTCGCGGAGGCCCTCGAGGCGCTCGCCGCGCCGCAGGCGTTCGAGGCCGCACGCACGCTGATCGCCCTGGTGCGAGGCTTCGAGCTCGAGGGGCTCGTGCGCCCGGGGCTCGACGTCGACCTCCTGCGCCGTCGCCTCCGGGCGGTGATCGCGGCTCTCGCGCCCGCGGATTCCGGCGCGAGGCGCAGGACGGAACGTTCCCCGCGCGTCCGCCGCGCCGCTGCCCGCAGGAGGAAGCCATGAAGGTCGAGCATCTGCCCCCGACGACCACCGCCGAGGAGATCGCCGCCGCCCTCGAGCGCGATGGAGCCGTGATCGTCGACCGGCTCGTGCCCGCCTCGCGCATGGACGAGATCCGCGCGGAGCTCGCGCCGTGGCTCGACGCCACGCGCCCGGGCCCCGACGACTTCAGCGGACGCCGCACGCGCCGTACCGGCGGCCTCGTCGCACGCTCGCCGCTCTGCCGCGAGCTCGTGATGCATCCGCTCGCGCTCGGCGCCGCGCGCGGGCTGCTCAAGGGAGCCACGGGCTTCCACCTCCATCTCACGCAGGTGATCGCGATCGGAGCGGGCGAGCCGGCCCAGGCGGTCCACCGCGATCAGTGGGCCTTCGACTTCTTCCCCTTTCCCAGGGGCTACGAGGTCCAGTGCAACACGATCTGGGCGATGACGGACTTCACGGCGGAGAACGGCGCCACGCGCCTCGTCCCGGGCAGCCACCGCGCCGCGGACGGGCTGCAGTACTCCGAGGCCGACACCGTCGCGGCCGAGATGGAGCAGGGCTCCGTCGTGTTCTACACCGGGAGCATCTACCACGGCGGCGGCGCGAACCGATCGGCCGCGACGCGCATCGGGATCAACCTCACCTACGCGCGCTCGTGGCTCCGCCAGGAGGAGAACCAGTACCTCTCGGTGCCGCTCGAGGTCGCCCGCACCCTTCCGGTCGAGCTGCTCCGCGTGATGGGCTACGCCCGCGGCGCCTACGCGCTGGGCTACGTCGACGACCTGCGCGACCCGATCGAGCTCGTGCGGCCCGACGCCCGCGGAGACGGCTTCGGAAGCCTGGAGCGCGCGCGCGACCAGGTGCGGGAGCTCGGCGCGAGCCGCGGCTAGCGAGGCGCCTCGCCTCGCCCGAGTCGACACGGCGCTCGGCCTTCCCCGCCGTTTCCCCGTCCTTCTTTCTTCTCCTCTCGCGTTCCCAGCGCGTAGAATCGACGGCGAGGGTCGAGCTGTCGCGCGGCGGAGTGCGCGTCGCGCGCTCGTAGGAGGGGGCATCCGTGGTCACCACGTCGACTCGACGTGGCGTATGCGCGGCACTCGTCGCGCTCGTCACGCTTGCGATCGCGTCGCCGGCCCGGGCCATCGAGGCCCTGGACGGCCGGCTCCAGCTCCATGGCTTCTTCGAAGAGCAGGTCCGTGCCATCGACTGGGACTTCAAGGAGAACATGGACCTGACGCAGTGGTACCACGTGCTCGACCTCGAGGGCGAGGCGGACATCCTGCCCGACGGCTGGGGGCCGATCAGCAAGCTGTCGGCGTACACGCGCGTGGAGGTGCGGTACGACTGTGTCTGGACGCGGGCCTGCGGGCTCGCCGCCTCGGCGGACGTGTTCGGCAACCGCGCGGAGAAGCTGCCCGTGCGCCTCGGCGACGGGCGCTACTCGAACCTCGTCGGCACGAGCCAGGGGCTCGGCGCCGATCCGCGCAGGAGCCAGAACTTCGTGTCGAAGCCGAGCCTCGCGCTCGGCGACGACCGGCACGTGGGCGGCGTGCAGACGGTCCCCGGGCTCGAAGTCCTCTTCAACACGGTCTCCAGCGCCGTGACGTTCAATGGACACCCCTACGCGCCCGCCTTCGACACGACGTTCGCTCCGATCGGCAACTACCGCTTCGCGCTGCGCGGCGTCCAGGGCAGCGAGAACGGGATGGAGATCCAGACCCTCGGCCCCTGGCTGCCGAAGAACAAGATCCGGCCGTTCGCCGCGCTCGCCGGCGTGCCCAACCCGTTCCGCCCCGGAGACGCCGTCCCGGGCACGACCGTCGTCGCCACCGGCCTTCCGGTGCAGGGCTCGCTCGCGCTGCCGTACCGGCCCGCGCCGGACGCTCCGTTCGCCTCCGGCGGCGATCCGCTGCAGGCCCGGGGCGTCTACTACGTGAGCGCAAACGCCCAGCACGTCCTCGAGCACCGCAGCACGATGCTCGACAGCTTCGACCAGAACTTCTCGCAGACTCAGCTCGAGTGGAACCACGGCGGGAGCCAGAACGACGAGAAGGAGCTGAAGGAGGCCTACCTCGACCTCGAGCTGTTCGACAGCCGGCTCCTCGCGCGCCTCGGCAAGCAGACGATCGTGTGGGGCAAGACGGAGCTCTTCGCGACGACCGACCAGTTCAATCCGCGTGACCTCGCGCTCGCCTCTCTCCCGACCCTCGAGGAGTCGCGCATCCCGCTCTGGGCGGCGCGCCTCATCTACTCGTTCTACAACGTGGGCCCCCTCGAGGACGTGCGTCTCGAGACGGCGATCAACCTCGACGACTTCGAGCCCAACGACCTCGGCCGCTGCGGCGAGCCCTACACGCCGAACCCGGTCTGCAACAAGACCGCAGGCCTGTTCGCCCACGGTATCGCGGGCTACGGGGTCATGGGCGAGGACCGGCCGGAGAACTGGTGGCAGGGCTGGAAGGGCCTCCAGGGCGGCGCGCGCCTCGAGTTCCGCTGGGACCGCTACAGCTTCGCGATCGCGGACATCTACAACTACAACGCGCTCCCCTACCAGCACGTCGTGTCGATCTACGAGCGGAACGTCGATCCCTCGACGGGCCGCCCGCGCGAGATGGCGGCGCACGGCCCCTGCAACACCGGGAACGAGCCGGCGTGCCTCACGCAAAAAGAGGCGATCAACAAGCAGTCGCTCAACCAGCAGCTGTTCGCGATGATCTGCTCGTCGAGCATCGGCTTCTCGGCCCTCGATCCCACCTCGTGCGCCCAGAGCGCCTTCAACAGCCAGGTGCTCGCGAACGGCCTGATCCCGGTCACGACGGCCATCACCAACGTGCTCGGCGGGAGCGCCCTCGGCGGGGTCGTGCTGTCCGTGCTCGCCGGCGCGGGCAACCACCTCGTGCCCTTGAACGGCGGCACGACGATGAGCACCGCCCTCTCGGTGCAGCAGCAGGCGCTCCTCGGCTGCGGCGCCTTCTACGCCACGAGTTGCGACAGCCAGGGCCTCGACCTCCTGAACGCGGAGGCGAGCGTGGTCGCGCAATCGTGGCCCGGCTTCGACGGCACGCCCCTCAACGGGTTCCGCTCGAACGATCCGAACCAGCCCCAGCCTGGCACCGTCGGCTTCCACGGCGGGCCGATCGCCACGCGCTACGTGAACGGCAGGATCGTCATCCTCCCCGGCGCGCGCGGCCCCGGCGATCCCGGCTACAACCCGGCGATCGACGGCATCCCGGACCAGGTGCAGCCCTTCACGGGGCAGCCCTTCCGCTCGGAGATGGCGGAGGTGAGCTGGAACTTCCTGCAGCTCCTCGTGGCGCTGTCGGCGCCGCCCGCGGGTCAGCCCGCGGGACGCAACCGGTTCGACTCCGCGAACCAGTTCCGGACCGACGGATGCTCCTTCGCCGTGCCGCAGTTCTGCTCGAACCTCTTCGACTTCTACACGGTGACGGGCAACCGCCGCCAGACGATCGACGCCGGGGGCAACGGCCGATTCGGCCGCCGCGACTTCGTCTGGGCCGGCGGCGAGGAGATCCTGCTGCGCTACGACAAGCGCAACATTCTCGGCTTCTCGATGGACTTCGCCGAGGACGTGACGAAGTCGAACTGGAGCCTCGAGTCGGCCTGGGTCGAGGGCAATTTCTTCTCGGACGCCGACAAGGTCGACGGGATCACGAAGGCCTCGACCTTCAACCTCACGGTCTCGATCGACCGCCCGACGTTCATCAACTTCCTGAACCCGAACCACACGTTCTTCTTCAACACCCAGCTCTTCTTCCAGTACATCCCCGGCTACAGCACGAGCTTCGTCGACACGCTCGGCCCCTGGAACTTCCTCGCGACCTTCAACATCCAGACCGGCTACTTCCAGGACCGGCTGCTGCCGGCGGTGACCTTCGTCTACGACGTCAAGTCGAACTCCGGCGCGGCGCTGCCCCAGATCGAGTACCGCTTCACGCAGAGCTTCTCGACGACCGTCGGCGTCTCGACGTTCATGGGGCGGTTCCAGAACCGGAAGATGTACCTCGAGCCCGCCTCGCTCCTGAACCAGGCGCAGTTCAGCTCGCCCGGCCCGTATCACACCGTGACGGAGCAGGGCATCGCCCCGATCCGTCAGCGCGACGAGGTGTTCCTGCGCGTCCGCTACACGTTCTAGGAGCGGTCGTCGCCGAAGGTGTCGCAGGCGTCGACGTCGCCCGACTCGATGCCGCGTCGGAACCAGCGCACGCGCTGCTCCGAGCTCCCGTGGGTGAACGCCTCGGGCACGACGTAGCCCTGCGTCTGCCGCTGGATGCGGTCGTCGCCGATCGCCGCCGCCGCGCGGAGGCCCTCCTCGACGTCGCCTTCCTCGAGGAGCTGGCGCGAGCGCTGCGCGTGGTTCGCCCATACCCCGGCCAGGCAGTCGGCCTGGAGCTCCAAGGAGACGGAGAGCGCGTTCGCCCGGTCCCGCGGCGCCTGCTCGCGCTGGGCCTGCACGCGGTCCGCGATCCCGAGCAGGTTCTGCACGTGGTGGCCGATCTCGTGCGCGATCACATAGGCCTGCGCGAAGTCGCCCGGCGCGCCGAACCGCTCGCGCAGGTCGCGGTAGAAGCCGAGGTCGATGTAGACCTTCCGATCGAGCGGGCAGTAGAAGGGCCCCATCGCGCTCTGCGCCGTGCCGCACGCGGAGCGCACGACGTCCGTGAACAGCACGAGGCGCGGTACCTCGTAGCTCCTGCCGTTCGCCTGGAAGATCGCGCTCCAGGTGTCCTCGGTGTCGGCGAGGATCGCCGAGACGAAGTCCGCCCCCTCGTCGGGCGGGCCACCCGGCGCCGGGCTCGGCGGCTCGTAGCCCGCGTCGGACGGTGTGCCGCTGCCGCCTCCGCCCGCCAGCAGCGCGAGGAGCTGCAGTGGATTCGCGCCGAGGAACCATGCCACGAGGAGCATCACGAGGAGGCCTACGCCCCCGACGCGCACGCCGCCCCTCCCGAGCCCGCCGGTGCGGCCCCGCAGGTCCTCCACGTTCTCGCTCCGTCGCAGGTCCCTCCAGCGCATCGGGCCCCTCCGAGGCTCCGCCGCGAGCCTGGCTCGAACCTAGCCCGCGCGAGGCGGAGCGTGCGGCGAATCGCCGGACGGAGTCGGAGCCTGCGCCGCCGCGGGCTCCGGACGCTGCGAGGAGCCGAAGGCGGAGGGAGCGGAGACGCCCGGCGCGGGCGCGGCCGCGGACGGGCGCGCGGCGACGACGCGGACCTGCTCGTCGCGCCAGCGCACGCGGTTGCGGAGCCTCGCGATCGCGCCGCCCACGAGGGGCAGCAGCAGGAACAGCGAGAGCGGCGCGCTGAGCGCAGCCCACACGAGACGGTGTCCGTGGGCGCGGCAGTGCGCGGCGCCGACGAGGAGCGGCACGCCGGCGAAGGCCAGCGACAGTGGGGGGGGCGCCCGCAGCGCGAGCAGGTCGAGGACCACCACGGCCGTCGCGGCCGCGCAGCCGAGGACCGCCGCCGTGAGCACGAGCGCAGCGAGCCCGGCGCCGGGCCGCGACGTCAGGATCCCCGCGGCCCAGCGCGAGAGCCCGTCCCATCCATCGACCAGGCTCTCCCAGTTCGAGACGTCGTGGAGCCCGGGGTGGTAGAGCATGGCGGCCTCGAGATCGTGCTGCTCGAACACGCGCGTCCAGCCCCAGTCGTCGAAGGCGCCCGCGCCGAAGGCCGCTGCCGCCGAAGCGCCGCCGACCTGCTCGTATGTCGCCCGTCGCATGGCGAGCGCGCCGATCAGCCAGCTCCCGTGACGGCGCGCACGCTGCAGCAGGAAGACGCAGCCGAGCACCACCGGGTTGTCCGCGATCGGCCGGAACCACCACGTCTGCCACCAGCGCTGGCCCGGAAACGGGCCGAGCACCGAGGCCGCGTCGAGACCGCGCCGCGCGTAGACCGCGAGCAGGGAGCGCAGGAAGTCACGGCCGACGAGGCGCTGGTCCGCGCTCAGGAAGAGCAGCCACTCGAGCCGCGCGGCCGCGACGCCGACGCCTTGGGCGTAGAGACGGCCCTGCCAGCCCGGCGGGCGCTCGTCGATCCGCACGAAACGCATCCGCGGATCTCCCGCCGCGGCGGCGCGGGCGGCGGCGAGGGTGCCGTCGGTCGATCGGTCGTCGACGACGATCACCTCGAACTCCGGATGGTCCTGGGCGAGCAGCGACGCGACGAGCGCGGGGATGCGCATGGCCTCGTCGTGGGCCGCGACGACCACGGAGAGCGGCGCGACGCCTTCGCCGGGCGCGGCCGGCGGCACCGTCGCAGCGCGGTGGGCGCGCAGCGCGAGGAGCGTCGCGAGCAGCGCGAGCGCGAAGATCGAGACAGCGAGGACGGTGGCGGCCAAGGCACTCCCAGGGCGCAGCGCTCACTCTGCGCCGGAAGCCTCCCGCATCGGTACTCGCGCCGCCACCCGGGCCGGATAGACGCTCGCGAGCGCCGACGCCGCGAGCAGGCCGAGGGACAGCACGGCGAGATCGAGCGGCTGGATCGCGAAGTCGAGTGACCAGCCGAGCGCGTCGGACATCACGCGCGACACCACGGGATAGCCCGCGAGGAGCCCGAGCCCGACGCCGACGCTGCCGCCGAAGACGCCGAGCAGGAGCCCGTCGAGCAGCGTCAGCGCACGGATCTGCCGCGGCGTGGCGCCCGTGGCGAGGAGCAGCGCGAACTCGCGCGTGCGCGCCGTGACCGAGCTCAGCATGAGGTTCCAGACCGTGATCCCGCCGAGGGCCGCGGTGAGCAACGAGATGCTCGCGAGGATCGCCTGGAACCGCCGCAAGAGCCGGCTCACGAACTGCGACAGGTCTTCGCCGTGCGCGAAGAAGAGCGCCTGCTCCGGCGGCACGCGACGCCGGATCTCCGCGATCACCGGCTCCGGATCGCCTTCGGTCCAGAACACGAGGTCGCGCGAGCCGCGGCGCGGCCAGAGATCGTCGAACACGCGGATGTCGAGGTTGAGGGAGCCCGCGGGCCCCGCGTAGTCGCGGATCCGCCCGACGATCGGGAAGCGGCGGAGACCCTTCGGTGTGTCGAGGCTCAGGACGTCGCCTTCGCGCACGCCGAAGCGCCAGGCGAAGCGGTCCGACACCACGATGCCGCCCGCCGCGACGGCCTCGGCGACGGCACGCGGGTCGCCCTCGAGCACCGGCAGCCGCCCGAAGCGGGCCATCACGTCCATGCTCCCGCCCGCGAGCAGCACCTCCTCGCCCTGATAGAGGACCTTCTCGCCGACGTGGTCGAAGACGCCGCGCACGCCCGGCGTCTCGCGGATCGCGCGCAGGGACTCCGGCAGGATCACCGCGTCGGGCCGCGCCGCGGCGATCGGGCCGGCGGTGACGAAGACGCCGCCACGGAACTGGTCCGACATCCAGCCGTCGAGCGTCCGGGTCGCGCTCTCGGCGACGCAGAGGGAGAGGGTGATGCCGGCGACGACGCCGCCCACGCAGACCACGGCGAGCGTCGTCTGGAGAGGTCGCGCGGAGAGCGACGCACCGGCGAGTCGCCCGAGCCCCGGGAGCAGGCGATCCAGGGTCGGGCGCGCTGCGCGCAGCAGCGTGGGCAGGCCGGCGCGCGCGAGCAGGCCGAGCGCGGAGAGCCCCGCCACGAGCACGAGCCCCACGCGGAGGATCGGCGGGAGGCGGGGCAGCATGATCGCGGCACCCAGCACGACGGCGACGAACGCCGCGAGGATCGCCGCCCGCGGCGGCGTCGTACCGCGCGGGTCGTTCCCCGCTCCGCCGAGGAGCACGTCGAGGGGCGCGTGGCGCGCCGCCCGCCGGGCCGGCTCGAGCACGCCTGCGAAGGCCACGAGCCCGCCCACGAGCACCGCGGTCGCGAGGGTCGACGCGTGCACCTCGAGGTCGTGGAGCTCGACGCCCTGGAGGAAGCCCGCGATCCAGGAGAGCGCGACCAGGAGGCCGGCCGAGAGGAAGCGCCCGAGGAGCGCGCCGACGCCGGCGCCGACCAGGGCGAGGAGCGCTGCGTCGACGTAGAGGAAGCGGCGCACGCGTCGCGGCTCGAGCCCGGCCGTGCGCAGGAGCGCGATCTCGGGGATCCGCCGGTCGACGGAGAGCGAGAGCGCGCTGTACGACACGATCGAGGCGACGAGGATCGCGACGAGGAGCAGCGTCGCGACGACGAGGCGGACGGTGAGGAGCGCGCTGTCGAGCCACGCGTCGCGCGCCGACGCGGGCCGCACCGTCGCGCGGGGTCCGATCGCGTCGCGGATCGCGCTCGCGACGGCGCCGCGCTCCGCTCCCTCCGCGAGGACGACGTCGATCCGATCGAGCCAGCCGCTCCGGCCCACGAGCGCCTGCAGCGCGTAGACGTCCATCACCGCGATCTGGCCGCCGTACGCGGCGGCGAGCCCCTCCGGCGCGAGGAGACCTCTCACAGTGAGCCGCACGGGGCTCGTCCCGAAGCGGAGGGCGAGCGCGTCGCCCTCCGCGAGGTGCAGACGGTCGGCGAGCACGCGCGAGACGATCACGCCGTCGCGCCCGGAGAGGAGCCGCAGGGGGTCCTCGACCGCCGCCTCGCCCGAGTAGGCGCGGACGCCGGGGTCCGTGAGGAGGTCGACGCCGAGCACCTGGACGGCGGCGCCCTGCGCGTCCGGGCGGTCGATCCGGAAGGCGGCCTGCACGACCGGCACGGCGACACGCACGCCCTTTGCCGCGGAGACCTCGTCGAGCAGCGATTCGGGGATTCCCGCGCTCCCCCCCACCACCTCGAGCTGCGCCGCGCCGGCGACGGAGCGCGCGGTCTGTTCGAGCTCGGCCTCGACGCTGCGCGAGCTCATCTCGAGACCGGTTGCGAGGGTGACGCTCGCCGCGATCGCGAGCAGCGTCACCGCGGAGAGCGCCCGATGCCTCCCGAGATGCGCGCGCAGCGCGAGCACGACGGGGAGCGGCAGGTGCCGATGGAGGCGCATCGTCCTCAAGACCCGCTCCGCGCTCAGTCGCGGCGCGCGAGGCGCTGCGACGGGGAGTCGCTCTCGATCCGCCCGTCGCGCAGGATCACGACGCGATCGGCGAAGGACGCGGCGCGCAGATCGTGCGTCACCAGCACGACCGTCACGCCTCGCTCGTCACAGATGCGACGCAGGAGCTCCAGGATCTCGGCCCCGGTGCGGCTGTCGAGGTTTCCGGTCGGCTCGTCGGCCAGGAGCACGCGCGGCGCGACGATCAGCGCGCGCGCGAGGGCGATCCGCTGCATCTCGCCGCCCGAGAGCTCCGACGGCGCGTGGCGCGCCCGGGCCGCCAGCCCGAACAGCTCGAGCAGCGGCTCGACACGGTGTCGCACGCTGCCGAACCGGCGTCCCTCGAGCAGGAGCGGCAAGGCCACGTTCTCGGCCGCCGTGAGCGTGGGGATCAGGTTGAAGAACTGGAACACGAAGCCGATCGTGCGGCGGCGGAAGCGCGCGGCGTCGTCGTCGGAGAGGCGATGGAGGTCGGTATCGCCGATCAGCACGCTGCCGGCGGTCGGACGCTCGAGGCCGCCGAGGACGTGCAGGAGCGTGCTCTTGCCGCTCCCGCTCGGGCCCATGATGGACACGAACTCTCCATCGGCGACCGCGACGTCGACACCGTCGAGCGCGCGCACCGCCGCGCCGCCGCGCCGGTAGTGCTTCTCGAGGCGCGTGGCCACGATGGCCGCGGAGCCCGCGGGCCCGCCGACGGAGTGCGGCGCGACGAGAGGGAGCTTCAGCATGGGCCCCGAGGCGCCTACGCGCCCCCGCGCGCTCCCGGCCGCGCGAGGATCCCGTGCTTGCGCAGCCGGTAGCGGATCGTTCCGCGATCGACCTTCAAGCGGTCGGCCATGTGGGTGAAGTTTCCGCCGCACTCGTCGAGCAGGCTCAGGAGCTGCTCTCGCTCGCTGCGGGCGCGCTCCCGCGCCGCTCGCGCCACGGGGTCCGAATCGAGCAGGACGAGCTCGGCCTGCGACTCCGTGATCTCGAGGCCGGGCGCGAACGCGGCCAGGGACTCGAGCACCGCCTCGAGCTCGGGGAAGTTCTCCCACCACGCGCAGGCGCAGAGCCGCTCGAGGGCCGGCTGCGCGATGCCGATGCCCGGTCGGCCGATGCGCTCCGCGACGCGGGCGATCATGGCCTCGACGAGCTTGGGCAGGTCGTCACGGCGCTCGCGCAACGGCGGCAGCCAGATCTCGAACTGGCACAGCTCGCGCGCGAGGTCCGGCGCGAAGCGCTGCTGCGCCGCGAGCACGCGGAGATCCTTCGTCGTGCTCGCGAGGACGCGGCTCCGGCTCGGCTCCTCTCGCAGCTGCGCCTCCACCAGGAAGCGTCGCCACGCGGCCTGCGCGTCGGGCGAGAGGTCCTGGATCTCGGCCAGGTGGCACGCGCCGTCGGCCGCGTCCGGCGTGGCGCCGGGATCGACCGAGCATTCGACGCGCCGGAGCGTCTCCGCCGGCCGCTGCGCGAAGGCGTGCAGGTACGCGATCACCTCCGCGTGGCCCGTGCCGCGCTCTCCCGAGACCAGCACCGGCGTATGGAGCGTGGCGACGGAGCGCACCCGGTCGCGCGCCGCGGCGACGGCCGCGCCCTGCCCGAGGAGCTCGAGCGGGAGCGTCGGCTCGTCGGCCGCGAGGAGCTCCTCGCAGCGGGCGACGAGCTCGTCGATGCCGGCGTGATCGAACGCGAAGCAGTCCGTGACGCCGGCGCGGCCCGCCGCGGCGGCGCTCGACAGCGTTCCGAAGGCGGTCACCAGCAGGACCGGGACGCGCGGCTCGCGCGAGGCCGCCGAGCGGAGCCGGCGGATGAGGCCGATCCCGTCGAGGCCCGGCATGCGCAGGTCGGTCACGACGAGGTCGAACGGACGCTCCTGGAAGCGGGTCCACGCCTCCTCGCCGGACGCCGCGGCGGTCACGTGGTAGCCCGCGCGCGCGAGCCGAGCGCGGAGCAGCTCGCGACCGAGCTCGCGGTCGTCGACGAGCAGCACACGGGCCTCTGCGAGCGCGCGCTGGGCTTCCCCCGGCATGACGACCAGCTTACCACCGGAGCCGCACCGCCTGGCCGCACGACGCGCTCCGATCCCCTGGGAAAGAACAGGAGGAGTCCGCGGTCGGCCGGGATCCATGGTGAGCTCTCGAGGGCCGGGCCGGGCGCGGCCCGCGCGCGCCAGGCGCGCGGGCCGGCCCCCTGGCGGGGTTGGACGAAGAGTTGGGAACGCCGCGATCCCGCCCCTGCCTGGGGGACAAGGAACGGGGTAGAGCGCTCGGCGTTCCCGCGCGCGGCCGAAGCGGGTCTTCGCGACCGCGCGCAAACCGTCGGCCGGGGCGGGTCGACGCACCCGCACGACGGCACGTCCATCAGGGATACCCTCTCGTGCGTCGGCCGGATATGGGAAACGTCGGGAAAGCGCACGGGAGGGCGCGGAAGCTGCCGCTTCAGGCGATCTCCCGGCCGTCCGACACGATCCGGGGCTCCGAGCCGCCCGCTTCCTGCCATACGGGGGCCGGCCGGTGCAGGGCGCCCAGGGGGAGCGATGGAAGGCGTCGTCGCGCTCGTCGCGCTCGTCGCAGCCGGCATCGCATGGTCGCGCTCGCGCGGACAGGCGGCGCTCGCAGAGCGCATCGCGCTCCTGGAGCAGCAGCTCTCGATCCTCCGCGCGGAGCTCGCGGCCAGGGGCGGGCGTCGTCCGGAGGGGACGCCCACCGATTCGCCCGACCGGCTCGCGACGGCCGCGCCTCCCATCGACGCTCCGGCCCCCGCGACGCAGCCGACCGAGGCCGGTGTCACCCCACCGAGCGTGCTCCCCCTTCCTCCGACGCCCTCGCCCGCCCCGCCGCCCTCCCTCGTCGCGCGACCCACGCCCTCGACGGCTCCGGCACCGGTCGCCGCGGAGCCGGGAGGCGGGGGCATCGACTGGGAGAGCTGGCTCGGCGTGCGCGGCGCCGCCGTGCTGGGCGGCATCGTGCTCTCGCTCGCCGGCGTGTTCTTCTTCCGATACTCGATCGAGCACGGCCTCCTCCCGCCGTGGCTGCGCGTGGTGCTCGGCGCCGTCGTCGGCACGGGCTGCCTCGCGGGCTCGGAGGCGCGCCTTCGGCGCGCCTATCCCGGCACCGCGAACGCCCTCGCCGGCGCGGGCGTGGTGATCCTCTACGCCGCCTTCTTCGCGGCCCACGTGCTCTACGGTCTGGTCGGGGCGGGCCCGGCCTTCGCCGCGATGGCGGCCGTCACCGTGGCGTGTTGCGCGGTGTCGTGGCGCCACGCGTCGCTGGTGGTGGCCGGGATCGGCCTCGTCGGCGGCTTCGCGACGCCGCTCCTGCTCTCGAGCGGCGCCGACCGGCCGATCGGCCTGTTCGGCTACCTGCTGCTCCTCGATCTCGGGATGATCGTCCTCGCGCGTCGCCGCGGATGGCCGGTCCTCGCGGCCGTCGCCCTCGTCGCCACCACGGCGTACGAGGTTCTCTGGGTCGGCGTCAGGATGGGGCCGGAGCGCCTGCCGCTGGGCCTCGTCATCCTCGCGCTCTTCGCTGCGGTGTTCGCGGCGTCGGCACGGCGCGTCGCGCCCGAAGGCCGGCGCGACTGGCTGCTCGCCCAGGCCGGCGGCGTCCTCCTGCCCTTCGCCTTCGCCCTCTACTTCGCGCTGCGCGCCGACTTCGGAGCGCACCTGTGGCCCGTGGCGCTCCTGCTCGCGTTCGTCGGCGCCGCGGCGGGCTTCGTCGCCCGGACCCAGGACGCGCCGGCCATCGCGCTCGGCGCCGCGGCGGGCAGCGCCGGCGTATTCGCGGCGTGGCTGGGCTCGCACGCGCTCGACGGTCGACTCGCCTACGAGACGGCAGGGCTCGCAGTCCTGCTCGCCGCGGTGCCCGCGGCCGGCGTCGAGCTCGCAAGCGACGAGGAGCAGGAGCGACGCCTCGCGCCCGCGGCGCTGGTCGGTGTGATCGGCCTCTTCCTGCTGCTCGTCGCCGCCCCCGACCGACAACCTCTCGTGTCGCTCTGGCCGTGGCTCGCGGGCTGGCTCGGCCTCGCCGCCCTGCTCGCACGCCTCGGGCGCGCGCCGGAGCGCGTCGGCCTCCACGCCGTCGCCGGCGCGGGCGTCGGGCTCGGGCTCGCACGCTTCCTCCTGCTGCGGGCCCTGCGCGACGGCGCGCCGGGAGTCCCGGAGAGCGTCGCAGTCTGTGTCGCGGTGGGCGTCGCCTTCCAGGGCATGGCCCTCGCGCGACGCGAGCCCGCGGCCGCCTGGATGGAACGCGGCGCCGGCCTCGCGGTCGCCCTCCCTCTCGCCGCCCTCTCCCAGCGGGCCGTCCTCCTCCTGCTCCCGCCGCTCGTCTTCCACGCCGCGGCGCTCGCGCTGGGCGTGCTCCTGCTCCTCGTGGCGACACGCCTCTGCGACGGCGCCTGGGCGCTCGCGACGACGTGCCTCCTCTCCTTCGTGCTCTCGGCCTTCGGCCTCGGCCCTCCCGGCGGCGACCCGGGCGAGGCCTCGAGGGCCCTCGTCCTCCAGGCCGGGGCCGCGGCGCTCCTCACCGCATGGCCATTCCTCGCCGGGCGCCGCCTCCTCGTCGAGCGCGCGGCGGTGTGGGCGTCTGCGCTCGCCGGTCCGGCGCTCTTCCCGTCGTTGCGCGCGCTCTACGAGACGCGTTTCGGTGACGGCACGATCGGCCTCCTGCCCGTGGCCCTGGCGGCCCTCGCGCTCGGCGCGGCGGCCGAGGCGCGTCGGCGCCTGCGCGACGACGACACGGCCCGCGGCCGAGCCCTCGTGTGGCACCTCGCGGTCGCGCTCGGCTTCGCGACGGTCGCGATCCCGCTCCAGCTCGAGAAGGAGTGGATCACGCTCGGCTGGGCCCTCGAGGGAGCGGCCCTCGCCTGGCTCTGGCGGCGGCTCGACCATCCCGGGCTCAAGTGGGCCGGCGCGGCGCTCCTCGCGGCGGTGTCGGTCCGGCTGGTCGCGAACCCGGCGCTGCTCTCGTACCACGTCGGGTCGGGCTGGCCGATCCTGAACTGGCTCCTCTACACCTACCTCGTGCCCGCGGCCTGTCTCTTCACGGCGTCGGCGCTCTACGCGCCCGACGAGGTCGTGCGCGCGCGGCCCTTCGAGGCGCCGCTCTACGCCGCGGGCAGGCCGCTCCTCTCGATCGGCGCGGGCATCGCGGGGCTCGTCGTCGTGTTCGCGTGGATCGACCTCGCGATCGTCGACGCGTTCGCGGTCGGGCGGGAGCTCACCCTCTCCCTCGAGCGGGCGCCGGCCCGGGACCTCACGATGTCGCTCGCCTGGGCCGTCTACGCGGTCGTGCTCCTCGCCCTGGGCGTGCGGCGGCAGAGCCGCGGCCTGCGCTGGGCCTCCCTCGTGCTCCTCCTGGTGACCGCCGTGAAGGTCTTCCTCTACGACCTGGGCGAGCTGCGCGACCTGTATCGCGTGGGCTCGCTGCTCGGGCTCGCCGTGTCGCTGATCGGTGTCTCCCTCGCCTACCAGCGCTTCGTGCTCCGCGACGCGCGGAGCGACGCACCGTGAAGGCGGTCCGCACGGTCGCGACGGCGCTCGCGCTCGCTGCCGCCACGAGCGCCGCACGCGCCGACGAGCTCGCGCGCCTCTTCCCGAAGGAGGCGGACCTCTTCCTCGACGGCCCGCCCGGCCTCGTGCGCCTCGTGCTCCCGCCCGAGGTGCTCGCCGCCTGCCGGCCCGACCTCTCCGACGTGCGCATCGCGGACGCCGCGGGCCGCGAGGTGCCGTTCTTCGTCGACGCGGGCCGGGCGCCCGCGGCTCCCGCGCCGCGTGCCGAGCGGATCGCCGTGGAGGTGCTCTCCGTCGAGCGCACGCTCGAGACGCCCGAGGGCCGAGCCCCCGAGGTGCGGGAGGTCTACGAGATCGCCGTGACACCGCCGGCGACGGCGCCCGAGGTCGCCGACGGCGGCGCGACCCTCGAGCTCGTGGTCGAGTCGTCGCTGCCGCGCTTCGTCCGTCACGCCCTCGTGTCGGAAGCCGCTCCCGGAGGCGGGGGAGCGGCGCTCGCATCGGCGCCGCTCTTCCGGCTCGACGCGGAGACGGCGCGGCTGCGGATCGCGCTGCCTCGCGCCGCCTTCCCCGTGCGCCTCGAGATCACCGGACACGAGGCTGCGTACCTCGAGCCGGCGTTCCATCTCGAGCGGAGCCGCGAGTCCGCGCCGACGGCCCAGGCGGAGGTCCCGCTCGTCCTGCTCGGCGCAGAGTCGCGCGACGGCACGAGCTGGCTCGAGCTCGCCCGCCCTCCGGGCCTCGTGCCCGACGGGCTCCGCCTGGGCAGCTCGACGCAGAGCTTCTCCCGCCGCGTCTCGGTGTACGACGTGCAGGCGGGCGCCGCGGAGCGACGGATCGGCGCGCGGACGCTGTTCCGGGCGGCCCTCGATCCGCCCGTCGAGGCGCTCGAGATCCCGCTCGCTCCCGCCCTCGGCGACCGGCTGCGGATCGCCGTCGAGGACGGCGACAGCCCGCCCCTCGAGGCGCCCTCGCTGCTGGCGCTGGTGCGACGGCCGACCCTCGTGTTCGCCCTCTCGCCGCCGGCGGACGCCGCCGCGCCGGCGGCCACGCTTCGCTTCGGGGGAGGGCGCGCCCTGCGGCCGCGCTACGACCTGATCGACCTCTGGCAGGAGCTCTCGACCCACGACGAGACGCGGCGGGCCCTCGCCGACGTCGACGGCCTCGCCGGCCTCGCCCGGAGCGTGGTCCGGCTCGGCCCCGTGCGTGCGAACCGGGCATTCGACGCGGCGCCCGCCCTCGCCTTCGCACGGCAGCCGGGCGCGACGGTGGATCGGCGTCTCTTCGAGCGACGCCGAAGCGTGACGGTGCCCGCGTCCTTCGACGGCCTCGTGCGGCTGCGCCTCGCGGCCGACGACGTCGCCCATGCGCGGGACGATCTCGCGGACCTGCGCGTGGTCGACGGCGACGGGCGGCAGTGGCCCTACCTGCTCGACGCCGAGGCCGCGCGCGCCTGGGCGGACCTCGACGTGATGGGCCCCGTCGCCGAGGGCCCCCGCCAGCGATCCCGCTTCACGTTCGCGCTGCCGGCGTCTCCGGTCGTGATCGATCGGCTCGAGCTCCTGCCCGGCACCGGATTCCTGCATCGCGCGTTCCGCCTCGAGGCGCGAAGCGGTGAGCGGAGCGTCACGCTCGCGTCCGGCGCTCTCGACGCCCGCGACGAGCGGCCCCAGCCGATCACCATCGCCTTCGCGCCTGCGCGCGTCGACTCGCTCGCGCTCGTGGTCGACGACGGCGACGAGGCGCCCCTCGCGCTCCGCCATGCCGGGGCGCGGCTCGTCCTGCCCGAGCTCTACCTCGTGGCACCGCCCGGGCGGTACGCGCTGCTCCTGGGCGATCCCGGCGCGGCGGCGCCGCGCTACGAGCTCGCGCACGTGCGCGACGTCGTCCTCGCCGTCTCCTCGGTGACGGCGGACCTGGGCCCGCCCGCCGCGAACCCCGAGTTCTCGGCGCGCGCGCGGCTCACCGCGGGCGACGCGCCCGGGGCGCTCGCGCGACGCGCGGCCGTGTGGGCCGCCCTGGTCGGCGCGGTGGGCGTGCTGGCCTTCGTGACGCTGCGCCTCGTGCGCGCGGAGGGCGAGCCCCGCGGATAGGCCCGGCGCGAGCCGTCAGAGCGCCAGCACGTAGTGGAAGAAGCCGTCGCGCTTCCAGCCGCGCGCCTCGTAGAGGCGCTGGGCCGGGAGGTTGTCCTCGGCGGTGGCGAGGACGAGCGCGTTCGCGCCCGCGTGGCGCGCGTGGTCCGCGGCCTTCTGCAGGAGCGCGCTTCCGACGCCGCTCCGTCGTGCCTCGGGGCTCACGTAGAGATCGTTCAGGATCCAGCGGGCACCGAGCGAGACCGAGGAGAACGTGGGATAGAGCTGCACGAAGCCGCGCGCGCGGCCGTCTTCGTCGCGCGCGAGGAAGATCACCGACTCCTCCCGCGCGACCCGCGCGAAGAGGAAGCTCCGGCCGCCCGTCGGGTCGGAGGGCTGCTCGTAGAACTGGCGATAGGCGTCGAACAGCGGCACGACGAGCTCGACCTCGTCCATCCCGACCCGCAAGAGCTTCATCGCGACCCCTTCCGACTCTGGCTCCGGTGTCTCAGATGCCCGGCTTGACGCTGGGACGTGTGTCCAGGGCCGCCTTCAGCTCCTCGGCGCAGGCCGGACACAGCCCGTGGCTGAACTGCGCGCCGGAGTGGTCGGCCAGGAACTGCTCGATCCGCTGCCAGTAGCCCCGGTCGTCGCGGATCTTCTTGCAGGAGCCACAGATCGGGAGCAAGCCGGAGAGCGTCTTCACCTCGGCCAGGGCGTGCTGCAGCTCCGCGATCAGCCGCTCGCGCTCGGCGTCGGCGCGCTTGCGCTCCGAGATGTCGCGATGCGTTCCCGCCATGCGCAGCGGACGACCGTCGGGCGCTCGGGCCACCACCTTCCCGCGCGTCAGCACCCAGAGCCATTCGCCGCTCTTGCAGCGCAGGCGGTACTCCGCGGCGTAGGCTTCGGTCTCGCCGCGAAGGTGGGCCACCAGCGCGACCTCGGTGCGCGGGAGATCCTCCGGATGGACGAGCGAGCGCCACGCCGAGATGTCCGGCGCGACGTCGCTCCGCGCGTAGCCCAGCATCGAGATCCAGCGGTCGCTGTAGACGACGCCGCCCGTCGTCATGTCCCAGTCCCAGACGCCGTACTCGGCGGCGTCGAGCGCCAGGGCGAGGCGCTCCTCGCTCGCGCGCAGCGCGCGTTCGGCCATGCGGATCGGCGTGATCTCCGACGAGATCAGGAGCACCCGGACCACGCGGCCCTCGGATCGGATCGGAATGAAGCGCGTGATCCACCAGGTCGGCTTGCCGTCGGGCCCTTCGTAGCGGGTCTCCCGGAAGGCAGGCTGGCCGGTCCTCACGACCTCTTCCACGGCTTCGCGCAGTCCGCGGCGAAGGCGCTCGGGCACCTGCTCGTAGAGGATCGACCCGAGGATCCGGCTCGCAGGAAGCGGCGCCGCCCAGCGATTCGTGGCGAGCACCCGGCCCTCGGCGTCGATCTCGGTGACGGCGTCGGGCACGTTCTCGAAGATCGCGCGCCAGCGCTCCTCGGCACCCACGGCGTCCGTGGATCCGCCGCGCGTCCTGCGGTCGGTCGGCTCGGACATGCGCCGGCTGCCTCCCGCGCCGGAGCATACCGGCGCCCCATGCGGGCGGGTACGCTCGCACACCGTGTCGACACCGGCTCCCGCACGCCCGTTCCTGCTCGCGCACGTGCCGGCCGCGGGCGGCGCCGACGCATCCCTCGTGCTCGATCGCTTCCTCGGCTTCGTCGCGGACTCGGGCGTGGTGGCCTATCCGGCGCAGGAGGAGGCGCTGCTCGAGCTCTACGCCGGCAAGCACGTGATCCTCGCGACGCCCACGGGCTCGGGCAAGTCCCTGGTGGCCCTCGGCCTGCACTTCAAGGCGTTCTGCGAGGGGCGCCGCTCGTTCTACACGTGTCCGATCAAGGCCCTGGTCTCCGAGAAGTTCTTCGCGCTCTGCGACGATCTCGGTCCTGGCAACGTCGGCATGCTGACCGGCGACGCGAGCATCAACCGCGACGCGCCGATCGTCTGCTGCACGGCGGAGGTGCTCGCGAACATGGCGCTGCGCCACGGAGCGGCGCTCGACGCGCCCTACGTCGTGATGGACGAGTTCCACTACTACGCCGACCGCGACCGCGGCATGGCGTGGCAGGTGCCGCTCCTCGCGCTGCCCCACACCACGTTCCTCTTGATGTCGGCGACGCTCGGGAACACCGCCCCGCTCGAGGAGCGGATCGCCGCGCGCACCGGCCGGCCGGTCGCCCACGTGAGCTCCGACCTGCGCCCCGTCCCGCTCGAGTTCGAGTACGCGGAGACGCCGCTCCACGAGACCGTCGAGCGCCTCGTGTCGGCTGGACGGGCGCCGATCTACGTCGTGAGCTTCACCCAGCGCGAGTGCGCGGAGCGGGCCCAGGCGCTCACCAGCGCAAAGGTCGCCGACCGCGAGGAGAAGCGTCGCGTCGCGGACGCCATCGCGGGCTTCCGCTTCGACAGCAGCTACGGGAAGGACGTCCAGCGCTTCCTGCGCCACGGAGTCGGCATCCACCACGCGGGCCTCCTGCCGAAGTACCGGCTGCTCGTGGAGCAGCTCGCGCAGCAGGGCCTGCTCCAGGTGATCTGCGGCACCGATACCCTGGGCGTCGGCATCAACGTGCCGATCCGCACGGTCCTCTTCACGCAGCTCTGCAAGTGGGACGGCGAGAAGACGGCGATCCTCACGGTGCGCGACTTCCGCCAGATCGCGGGGCGTGCGGGTCGCAAGGGCTTCGACGAGCGCGGCTACGTCGTCGCCCAGGCGCCGGAGCACGTGATCGAGAACCAGCGTGCCGATGCGAAGGCGGCGGCCGCCGGGAAGAAGGCGCCGCCGAAGCGCAAGCCGCCGAGCCAGGGCTTCGTGCCCTGGAGCCGCGAGACCTTCGAGCGGCTCGCGACGCGGCCGGCCGAGCCGCTCCAGTCGCGCTTCGAGGTGAGCCACGGCGCGCTGCTCCAGGTGCTGCAGCGCGAGACGGAGGACGGCGGCGCGCCGGGCTCGGGCTACCGCGCCCTGCTCGAGCTGATCGACGTCTGCCACGAGGACGCGCGCGCGAAGGCGCGGCATCGACGCCGGGCGGCGGCGCTCTTCCGGGCGCTCCGCCGGGCCGGAATCGTGAGCCTCGTGCGGCGTCCCTCGCCGGACGGGCGGACACGCACGGGCGTCGCCCTCGACCCGGGCCTCCAGCGGAACTTCTCGCTCCACCACACGCTGTCGCTCTACCTGGTCGAGGTCGTGGGCGCCCTCGACCCGGCGCATCCGGACTACGTCCTCGACGTGCTGTCGTGCGTCGAGGCGATCCTCGAGAATCCGCGCCCGATCCTCCTCGCCCAGGAGCGACGCGAGAAGGACCGCGTGATCGCCGAGCTCAAGGCGGCGGGCGTGCCCTACGAGGAGCGCCTGCGCGAGCTCGAGGCGGTGACGTGGCCGAAGCCGAAGGCCGACTTCCTGTACGCGACCTTCCACGCCTTCTCGGAGCACCATCCGTGGGCGAGCGAGGAGCTCGTGCGCCCGAAGTCCATCGCGCGCGAGCTGGTCGAGGGATACCGCGGCTTCCACGACTTCGTGAAGGAGCTCGGCATCGCGCGCAGCGAGGGCCTGCTCCTGCGCTACCTGGGCGACGTCTACACGGCTCTCGCCCGCACGGTCCCCGAGGAGCGGCGGACGGAGACGCTCGAGGACGTGCTCGCCTTCCTGCGCCTCCTCCTCGAGCGCGTCGACGCGAGCCTCGTCGAGGAGTGGGAGCGCCTGCGCGACCCGGCCTTCGCCACCGTGGCCGCGGCGCGCCTCGGCGCCGGCGAGGAGCCGCCGGCGCCTGCGCCGTTCGACCTCGCCGCCCATCCGCGTGCCCTGGCTGCGCGCGTGCGCGCGGAGCTGCATCGTCTCGTGCAGGCCCTCGCGCGGCGCGACTACGAGGAGGCGGCGCTCTGCGTCCGTCGCGACGCCGAAGAGCCGTGGGACGCCGCCCGCTTCGAGGCCGCCCTCGCCCCCTTCTTCGCGGAGCACGCGGAGCTCGTCTTCACGCCGGCGGCGCGCCAGGCCCACTGGACTCGGATCCGGCCCCTCGAGCCCGGTCGCGCGCGACGCTTCGAGGTGTCGCAGACGCTGCTCGATCCCGGGGGCGAGAACTTCTGGAGCCTCGAGGGCGAGCTCGACCTCCCGCCCGGCTCGGCGCCGGAAGGCCCGCTGATCGCCCTCCGGCGCATCGGGACCTAGCCGCCGCCCGACGGCGGGCTTGCTACTGCGGCCGCGCCCCGATGATGCCGGCCGTCATTCCGCCGTCGATCGCGATCGCCTGGCCCGTGATGAAGGACGACTCGTCGCTCGCGAGGAAGGCCACGAGGCGGGCGACGTCGATCGGCTCGCCCATCCGACCGAGCGGATGGAACCTCCCGATCTGGTCCTGCACGCTCGCGTCGGTGACGAAGGCGCCGAGCATCGGCGTCCGGATCACGCCGGGACAGACGGCGTTCACGCGGATGCCGAGGGGAGCGACCTCGAGCGCCGCGGTCTTCGTGAGGCCCACCACGGCGTGCTTCGAAGCGGCGTAGGAGCCGAGGACCGGGGACCCCACGAGCCCCGCGACGCTCGCGGTGTTGACGATGCTGCCCCGCGCCGGCCCGGGGTTCTTCGCCATGGCCTGGATCGCGTACTTCAGGCCGTAGAAGACGCCGTTCAGATTGACGTCGATCTGGTTGCGGTGCTGCGCCTCGTCGGTGACGGCGATCGGCGCGTGGGTCTCGATCCCGGCGTTGTTGAAGAAGACGTCGAGCCGGCCGTGCTGCGACGTCGCGCGCTCCACCAAGGCTGCCACCTGCTCGGGCACGCGCACGTCGGTGCGAACGAAGCTCGCGCCGATCTCCTTCGCGACGGCGCCTCCGTCCTGCACGTCACCGATCACCACCGTCGCGCCGCGCTCTGCGAAGAGCCGCGCCGTGGCCTCTCCGATCCCCGACGCGCCCCCGGTCACGATCGCGATCTTGCCCGACAAGCTGCCCATGGATCTCCCACCCTCCGCCGGCGCGGAGGTTTCCATGGGCCCGGGCCGACCACAAGCGCCGCTACGACGAGGGAAGCTCGACGCGAGGCGCGGCGTCCTTCGCGCCCGCGGGCCTGCGGGGCGCCTGGGGAGGCGCGGCCGACGCGGGCGGGGCCGTCGGAAGCGACGCCTTCGGTGTGATGGACCTCTGCTTGGCACGAGCCGCCACGGCGGCGCGAACCGCTCCGGTGTCCCAGAGGAGGTAGGGCTCGGTCGCGCGCACGAAGCCGTCGAGATAGGCGCCCATCACGCGGCGCTCGCTCGCGTGGCAGGCCAGCGCAGCGCGCTTGCGCGCGATCTGGTCGTGCGTGAGCACGAGGGCAACGGGCGCGAGCCCGCGCGTCGGGAAGTCCGCCGGCAGCGCGAGGGGCCGGGCCGCGGTCTTCTCGTCGTGCCCCGTCTTCCAACCCTCCGGGTGGTCGTGCCAGTGCACGACGTAGGAGAGCACCCGCGGATGGATCGCCTGGGGGCCGGCGGCGGGCGACGCGGCCTCGGCGGTGACGAGCGCCAGCAGCCCGAACTCACCCGTCGCCGCGTGGTCCGGATGCTGGTCCGCGGGGTCCGGCAGGGCCACGAGGGTCGGGTGCATGTCGCGCAGCACGCCCACGAGGAGGTCGCGCAGATCCTGGCCGGTGTAGGGCGTGCCCGGTCGGAAGGCGTCTGCATAGGGCACGCGGCTCTCGCCGGTCGTGGTGGAGCGGAGCGGCGCGCCGCGCTCGAAGTGCGCGTCGAGGAGCGCGCCGAGGCCGCCGTCGGGGAAGCCGAGATCGTCGAATCGGATGGCATCGCCGCCGAGCGCCCACAGGGCAGCGCGCTCCTCCGCGAGACGACGCACGCCGAGATCGAGGAAGGCGCCGTGGCGCGACGGATTGTCGCCCAGCAGCCAGACGGCCGGCGCGAAGCCGTCGCCCGCGGTGAAGGTCACCACGCGCACCGTGCCGCCCCGCGAGAGCACCGCCTGCACGAGCCCGCCGGCGCCGAGGGACTCGTCGTCGGGATGGGGCGCGAGGACGAGCAGCCGCTCCCCGTCGCCGACGAGGAGCGGACGCGCCGGCTCCCGGGGCGCGAGCGCGGCGCGCACCGGCTGCCCCGCGAGCAGGGCCGCCGCGAGGACGACGAGCGGGAGAAGGCGTCTCATAGCCCGGCCGCCGCGAGGAGCGGAGGGAGCAGCACCGACGCCTCGAAGTGCTCGCGCGCGATCTCGCGCGCGCGGCGAGCGTGGCGGGGAAGATCCCGGGCCACGCGCTCGAGGGCGTCGCGCGCCTCTTCGCGCGTGCGCCAGCCGAGGAGGCCCTCACCCGTGGGCACGCGGGCCCCGAAGCCCGTGTCCTCGAGCACGCACGGGCGTCCCGCCGCCAGGAAGCAGACGCTGCGGTCGCTGAACCAGCCGGTGCAGAGCAGCACCTGGTCCTCCTTCTCCACCGAGAACTCACCCTTCGCGCCACGCACGAACCGCTGGTAGGAGGACGTTCCGCGCGAGATCGACGTGGCGGCGACGATGCTCCAGCCATGCTCCACGAAGCGGCGCCGAGTGTCACCGTCCGCCGCCCCGAGCGCCAGCTCGAGACGCTCCCTCGTGTCGCCCGGCAGCGACATGATGCGCTCGAAGCTCGGGTGCTTCGACCAGCGGTACGTCCTGCCGTCGATCTCGACGTCCTTCCCCGCGTTCCGATAGGTGGCGATGCTGCGCCAGGCGGCGCGCGGCCGCGGCGGCGGTGCGTCCCACAGGTCCACCACGACCGGGGGGTGGGTCTTGCGCCACGCGATGCCTCCGGTCGGTACCGGGCAGCTCGGCGTGCCGAGGTTCCAGCCATAGGTGAAGTGCACGTCGTGTGCCTCCACGAAGGAGCGTGCGCGGGCGTCTCCGCGGGCGAGCTTCATCTGCTCGCGGACCGGATCCGTCTCCAGGTAGACGAGGCAGCCCTTGCGCCGCGGCAGCACGTCGGGCCCGGACGCGCCGCACAGATTCAGGATCACGTCGGCGTGCTCGAGCCAATCCTGGACCTCGGTCCGCGCCCGCCCGAACCAGCGGCCGGAGAGACAGTCGAGGTACGACCAGGATTCCGCGAGGTCGAAACGGCGGAACACGTCACGCAGGAAGCGGACGTTCGCGTGGGCGTCGGTGGCCAGGCCCTCGGCGCTCGGCGAGTAGGGGGGAGCGCCCGAGTTCTCGACGTAGAACGGCTCGAAGCCGAGGCGTCGGAGACCGACCAGATGGTGCACCACCTGCCAGGCCATTCCCGCCAAGGGGTACTGGCCCGCGAGGCCGAGCACGACGACGCGCTTCACCACCGCATCCCTCACGCTCCCCGGGGTAGAATGTGGCGCTCGCCGCGAACCGTGCACCTCCGCCGGTCGGCGGGGGGAGGTTCGCGCCGTTGTTCCCCTATTTCGAGCAGCCCGTCTTCCACCTGGGCTCCCATCCGATCGCCGCGTTCCAGCTCTTCGTCTGCGCGGCCGTGATCGTGGGACACGAGGTCGTGGTGCGCCGCGCGGCGCGCCTCGGCGTCACCGACCGGAACACGGCCTCGAGCCTCACGGCATGGACGATCTTCGTCGGCTTCGTGACCTCCCACGTCTTCGACGTCCTCGCGTACCACCCGGAGGCCGTCCGGGAGGATCCGCTCGTCCTGCTGAAGATCTGGGGCAGCATGTCCTCTTTCGGCGGCATCTTCGGAGGCATGATCGCCGCCGTCGTGTGTGCGCGTCGCCACGGCCTCTCGCTCCGTGACATCTTCGCCTTCGTAGACACCGTCGCCTTCGCGTTCCCCTTCGCCTGGGTCTTCGGCCGCTCGGGCTGCGCCCTCGCCCACGACCACCTCGGGATCCGCACGGACCACTGGCTCGCGGTGCGCTTCCCGGACGGCCCTCGGCTCGACCTCGGGCTGCTCGAGCTCCTCTTCACGATCGGCATCGCCGGCCTCTTCCTGTTGCTCGACCGGCGGCCGCGCCCCACGGGGTTCTGGCTCGCCGCGTTCTTCACGCTCTACGGGCCGGTCCGTTTCCTCATGGACCGCCTGCGCACGGAGGACGCGCGCTACCTCGGCTGGACGCCCGGGATGTACGCCTCCGTCGTGGCGACGTGCCTCGGGATCGCCGCCTTGGTCGCGCTGCGTCGCCGGCCCTCCCCAGCCGACCTCCCGGCGGCCGCCAAGGGCTAGGGCCCCGCCCGATCGGCGGTCGCCGGGCCGCCGGCGTCTGCCGCTCTCGCCTGGGCGCGCACCCGTCCGACGATCTGGCCCCCCAAGGTGCGCACGGTGACGGCAACGGGCCCGGGCTCCGCCGGCGGCAGCACGTCGGCCCACAGCCGGTAGCCCTGCTTCCTCCCGCCGACGATCTCGAGAGGCCGCGAGTCCCGCTCGCGCCGGCCGGCGATCTCGAGCTGCACCGACTCGCGGACGCCGCGCGGCGCCTCGATCGCGACGAACACGTAGACGGGAGCCGGGCTCCCGGCGGGAAGCGCGTCGACGGGCGACACCGGATCGAGGCCGCTGCGCCCCTCGGCGAAGGTGCCCGAGACGAAGCGCAGGGGCACCGGCGGAAGCATCGGCAGGGCGACCCGCGCGACGACGACGCCGCAGAGCGCGACGGCGCCGAGCTCGAGCGCGACGCGGCGTCGTGTCGCTCCACCCGCGAGCAGGAGGCTCGCGCCGAGGGCCGCCGCGAGGCCGCCTGCAGCGTAGATCGTGTGTCGCGGGGGAAGGCCCGTGAGAACGGGGAGCACGAGCTGCAGGGCCGCGAGCTGCGCAAGGCCGACGAAGGCCGCGGCGACCGGCGCCCGGGAGAGCACGCGCTCGCGGAGCAGCGCGTCGAAGCACGAGAGCACGCCGAGCCCGAGCAGGATCGCCGTGAACGCCGCGTTGGCCGAGAGCCAGGTCGTGGAGACGACGTAGAACGGGATCACGAACCAGAGCGCGTTCTGGGCGAGGCGGACCGTCGTCCACCACGCGGCGACGTCGAGCCTGTGGCGCCAGCCCCCCTCGGAGCGGACCGCCTCGCGAGCCGCCCCCGCCGGCGGGAAGGCGTGCAGCAGCACCACGACGCCGCCCAGCGCGGCGAGCACGATCATCCCGCGCACGTGGTCGAAGCCCTCTCTCCAGAGGAACGCGGTGAAGAGCCCTCCGGCGAGGGCGATCCAGGGGGCCGGCGGCCCTGAGAGCCACCAGCTTCCGAGGGCGATCGTGCGCGCGACGAGGCCCGCGCGCGCGGTCCGGCCCTCCTCCGCCGCGCCGTCGACTCCTGCGCTCCGCTCGCGCGCCAGACCCACGCCCCTCGCCTCCACACCGATCTGCGGCTGCCCTGCCGGCTCTCGAGCCGTCGCATGGGACCGGCCCAACGTAACGGACCCGAGATCGTTTCCCGCCGTCCGGGGGCGAAGCGCCCCCGAACGCTGGAACCTGAACTCAAGTTCACTAGGCTGATCGACGATTCAGGATCCTGAGGCAGGATTCAGGAATCTGATCCGTCGTTCACCTGAGCCCGCCGAGCCATCGGACGGCGAGACCGGCCGGCCGACACCGGCTTCGAAGGAGCCCCGTGGCCCGATCCTCTCCCGATGCGTCGCCCTCCCTCCCGACTGGCATCGCGGAGGCACGGCCCGAGGCGAGCGATCCGCGCGGACGCGCCCGGGAGGCCCGCCGCCAGGCGCTGCTCGAGACGGCGGAGCGGGTCTTCGCCGAGCGGGGCTTCGCCGGCGCCACGATGGCCGAGATCGCCGCCCGAGCCGGCTACTCGGCCGGGAACCTCTACAACGTCTTCGCGAGCAAGGAGGCGCTCTTCCACGAGGTGTGCCGGGACGCATCGGAGCAGCTCCACCGCGAGCAGCGCGCGATCCTGCGGGAGCCCGCGCCCTTCGGCGAGCGGCTCCTCCGCACTACCGAGCACCTGATCGACTTCTGCATCGCCCACCGCAGCTTCTTCGCGATCTACGTGCGCACGACCGGCGGCGCCGGCTGGAACATCGAGAGCTACGGAGACGAGGCGCTGCGCATGGAGCGCGAGACCGAAGAGGAGGCGACGCGAAGCCTCGCCCGCGCGATGGAGATGGGCGAGGTCGCGGCGGGCGACGCGGCGGTGTGTCAGGCGATGGTGAACGGCGCGTTCCACCAGCTCATCGTGCGCTGGATCCAGAACGACGGGACGGCGGAGGACCTGCGCAAGCAGTCGCGCGCGCTGCTCGCGCTGCTGCGTCGCGCCCTCGGCCTCGGAGAATCCTCGTGACGCACGGAACACGACGCCTCGTCCTCCCCCTCCTCCTCGTCGCAGCCGCCGCCGCGAGCGCGTGCTCGAAGCGGGAGGAAGCCGCCGAGCGGCCCCGCGCGGCGGTCTCGGCCGCCTCCGCGCCGACGGCGACCGAGGTCACCACCGCCCTCGTGCGCCGGGGCCCGATCCTGCCCCGTGTCACCGCCCCCGGGAGCCTCTTCCCGATGCGCGAGAGCCAGATCGGCGCCGAGGTCATGGGGCGCCTCGAGCACGTCTTCGTGTCGGTCGGCGATCGCGTGGAGGAAGGACAGCCGCTGTTCCAGATCGACCCGGCGAGCTACCAGGCCGCCCTCGCCCAGGCGGAGGCCGGCCTGCGCCTCGCCGCCGCGCAGCGCGCCCTCACCGAGTCGGACCTCGCGCGCCTCCGCCTCCTGCAGGAGCGGGACTACGCGCCGAAGCAGCAGGTCGAGAAGCTCGAGACGGCGCTCGAGGTGGCCCGGGCGCAGGAGCGGCAGGCGAAGGAGCAGGTGGAGATGGCGCGGCTCCAGCTCTCGCGGACCCTGGTGCGCGCGCCCTTCGCGGGCTCCGTGGCGCAGCGCCTGGCCGACGAGGGCACGACGGCGCTCGCGCAGCCGCAGACCGTCGTGATCGTCCTGCAGGAGACCGCGACGCTCGAGGCGCGGGTCGCGATCCCGGAGGCGCAGCTCTCGCTGGTGCGGCCGGGCGACGCCGCGCAGCTCTACGTGCAGGGGCTTCCCGAGGCCGTCGAGACGCACGTCTTCGCGGTCTCGGACTCGATCGATCCGACGACGCGCACGTACCTCGTCCGGATGCGCGTGCCGAACCCCGATCGCACGCTCAAGGCCGGCGTCTTCGCGCGGGTCGAGATCGTCGCCCAGTCCCTGGCCGACGCCGTGCTCGTGCCCCGCGACGCCGTGCGCACCGAGGATGGAGAGTCGCGCGTCTACGCCGTGCAGGACGGGATCGCGGTCGCGATGCCCGTCCGCCTGGGCGTGGTGACGCAGGACTCGGCCCAGGTGCTGTCGGGCGTCGAGCCGGGCGCCGAGGTCATCGTGGGCGAGTCGGCGCGCACGATCGCGCCGGGCATGCGCGTGCGCCCGCGCTCCGCGGCCGCCGAGGACAAGACCGGAGGGGGTGCCGCCGCGTGAGGATCGCCGACGCGTCGATCAAGCGCCCGGTCTTCGCCGTGATGGTGGTCGGCGCGCTGGTGGTGCTCGGGATCGTGTCGATTCCGCGCCTCGGGGTCGATCTCTTCCCGAAGGTCGAGTTCCCCATGGTCACCGTCACCACGGTGCTCGAGGGGGCGTCGCCCGAGACCGTCGAGCGCGAGGTGACGCAGCCGCTCGAGGAGGCCATCAACACGATCGACGGCATCAAGAACCTGCGGAGCACGTCGTCCGACGGTGTCTCGCAGGTGTTCGTGCAGTTCGAGCTCGAGGAGGACGTCCATCGCAAGGCGCAGGACGTGCGCGACAAGGTCGCGTCCGCCCGCGGCGACATCCCGGCCGAGACCGAGCCTCCGGTCGTGGGCCGCGTCGATCCCGACGCGACGCCGATCCTGGCGCTCCTCCTCTCGGGCCCCCAGTCCATCAAGACCCTCTCCGAGCTCGCGGACAAGAAGCTGAAGCCGAGCCTCGAGCGCATCCCGGGCGTGGGCAGCGTCGCCCTCGTGGGAAGCCGCGGCCGCGAGGTGCGCGTGTGGATCGATCCGCTGCGTCTCGTCGGCTACGCGCTCTCCGTCGACGACGTGATCGCGGCGCTCCACCGCGAGCACGTCGAGATGCCGGGCGGCCGGATCGAGGGCCCGCGGGTCGAGTACACCGTGAAGACGAAGGGAAAGCTCGCGAGCGTCGCCGCGATCGGCGAGATCGTCGTCGCCGAGCGGAACGGACGGGCGGTGCGGCTGCACGACCTCGGAAGCGTCGAGGACGGCATGGCCGAGGAGCGCACGATCGCGCGCATGAACGGCGAGCGCGGCGTGGGCCTCGAGATCCGGCGCCAATCCGGCGAGAACACGGTGGCCGTGGCCGAGGGCGTCCGGCGCGAGGTCGAGCGGCTTCGCTCCGAGCTTCCGGCGGGCGTTCGGCTCGTCGAGTCGCAGGACACCGCGCGCTTCATCCAGAGCTCGGTGGACTCGGTCTTCGAGGACATCGTCGCGGGATCGATTCTCGCAGTGCTGGTGGTGCTCGCCTTCCTGCGCAGCGGCCGCTCGACGCTCATCATCTCGATCGCGATCCCCGCGTCGCTCCTCGCGGCCTTCTCCCTGTTCTACTTCTTCGGCTTCACGCTGAACGTGATGACGCTGATGGCGCTCTCGCTCTCGATCGGCATGCTGGTCGACGACGCGATCGTGGTGCTCGAGAACATCTTCCGCCGCATGGAAGAGGAGGGAGAGGAGCCCTTCGCCGCCGCCTCGAACGGCACGCGGGAGGTCGGTCTCGCGGTGATGGCGAGCACGCTCTCGACCTGCGCCGTGTTCGTGCCGATCGCGTTCATGGGCGGGCTCGTCGGGCAGTTCTTCCGCGAGTTCGGCCTCGTCGTCTGTTGTGCGGTGATGGCCTCGCTCCTCGTGTCGCTCACCACGACGCCGATGCTCTGCAGCCGCTACCTCCGGGTGAGGCGCGATCACGGCCGCGTGTACCAGTCGCTCGAGCGCGCCTACGGAGCGCTCGAGCGGGCCTATGGCCGCTCCCTCGCGTGGGCGTTGCGACACCGCCCGGCGGTGCTCGGCCTCCTCCTCGGCGCGGTCGCGACCGGCGCGCTCGCGGCGCGCTTCGTGCCCTTCGACTTCGTGACGAGCGAGGACCGGAGCGAGTTCAACGTCTTCCTGAAGCTCCCCCTCGGGAGCACGATCCAGCAGACCGTCGCCCTCACCACCCGCGTGGAGGCGGAGATCAGACGCCACCCGGAGGTGCGCGAGGTCTTCACCACCATCGGGAGCGGTCTCCAGAAGCGCGTGAACGAGGCGAACCTCTACGTGGCGCTCACCCACAAGACGAAGCGCCACGAGCGCCAGGACGAGATCATGGGCGAGATGCGCGAGCGGATCGCCGGCCTCGGCCTTCCGCTGACCGAGTTCGCGGTCGAGCGCATCGAGTGGTTCAACCTCGCCGGCGCGCGCCAGGCCGAGCTCATGTACTCGCTGCGCGGGCCCGACATCGAGCGCCTGAACTTCCTCTCCCAGACGCTGATGCAGCGCCTGCGGGACGAGCCGGGCTTCGTCGACGTGGCCTCGAGCTACGAGGCGGGGAAGCCCGAGATCGCCCTCGATCTGTCACGGGAGCGGGCGGCGACGCTCGGCATCTCGGCCGCGCAGATCGGGAACACGATCGCCGCGCTGCTCGCGGGGCTCAAGGTCGGGACCTTCGAGGAGGCCGGCGAGCGCTACGACGTGCGCGTCCAGGTGCTGCCCGAGTATCGCGACGATCCCGCGAAGCTCGCCCTGCTCCGGGTGCGCGCGCCGAGCGGCGCCCTCGTGCCCCTCGACAACCTCGCGACCGCGCGGATCTCGAGCGGGCCCGTGCAGATCAACCGCGAGAACCGGTCCCGCGCGATCACGGTCTTCGCGAATCTCGAGGGGCGGTCCCTCGGCGAGGCCGCACCGCTCGTCGAGCGCATCGCGAGGGAGGTCGGCATCACGGGCGACTATCACCTCGTGCCCGTGGGCGCGACGGAGAGCATGGACGAGACCGTGCATGCCATCGCCTTCGCCTTCTTCCTGGCGATGACCGCGCTCTACATGATCCTCGCCTCGCAGTTCAACTCCTTCGTCCACCCCTTCACGATCATGATGTCCGCGCCGCTCTCGTTCGTCGGCGCGTTCGCGGCGATGGCGCTCTTCCGCTTCCACCTCGACATGATGGGCCAGATCGGATTCCTGATGCTGATGGGGCTCGTGATGAAGAACGGGATCCTGCTCGTCGAGTACGCGAACGCCGAGCGCGAGCGCGGGGCCTCTGCCCGCGACGGCATGCTCGCCGCGGGCCCGATCCGCCTGCGTCCGGTGCTGATGACCGCCATCTCGACCATCTTCGGCATGATCCCGATGGCGTTCGCGGTGACCGACGGTGCGGAGTGGCGCTCCGGCATGGGCATGATCGCGATCGGCGGCATGACGAGCTCGACGCTGCTCACGCTGCTCGTCGTGCCGGTGATCTACACGATCGTCGACGACGCGCAGGCGCTCGTGGCCCGCGGCGCCGCGCGCGGCCGGAGCGCCGCCGCGCGCTCGCTGCGCCGCGGGAAGGTCGGCGCGCCGGCGGCGACGGAGCCCGCCGCGCACGAGACGCCCAAGCCCTCCGGCACCGCGCCCGCCTGACGCGGGCCCGGATCAGCGGAACTTCGGCGGCCGCTTCTCGAGGAACGCGCGTACGGCCTCGTGGTGCTCGGGCGTCTCCCAGCAGCGTCGCAGGTACTCGCTCTCGCGTCGCTGCACCGCGCCGAGATCGGTCTCGCAGCCATTGCGCGTGAGCAGCTCCTTGATCATGCGGAGCTGGGGCGGAGGGTTCACCGCGATCTGGGCCGCGATCTCGAGCGCGCGGTCGAGGAGCTTCTCCGGCGCCACGACGTGGTCCGCGAGGCCGATCCGTCCCGCCTCCTCCGCCTCGACCAGGCGGCCCGAGAGGCAGAGCTCGCTCGCCTTGCCGAAGCCCACGCGCTGCACGAGGAAGTTCGTGCTCGCGAGCTCCGGCACGATCCCGACCTTGATGAAGAACATGCCGAAGCGCGCCTTCTCGGACGCGACGATCACGTCGAACGGGAGCACCATCGTCATGCCCACGCCGACCGCGGCGCCGTTCACCGCCGCGATCATCGGCTTCGAGCGCCGGCACAGCGCGACCCAATCGAGCCCCGCCGGGAGCCCGCCCTCCCCCATCGCCGTCGTGCCGCCGGGATCGGTCCCGGAGATGCGGGTCTGGAAGGTGTCCTCCATGTCGGCGCCCGCGCAGAATCCGCGGCCCGCGCCGGTCATCACGATCGCGCCGACGTCGGGGTCTGCGTTGGCGGCCTCGATCGCCTGCGCCTGTTCGACCGCCATCTTCGGCGTCCATGCGTTCAGACGCTCCGGCCGGTGGAGCGTGATCAGAGCGACACGGTCGTGCGTCTCGGTGCGGATCGTCTCGAAGCTCATGGGAGCACCTCCTCGAAGAAGCCGGCGACTCGCCGGTCGTGCCAGGGAACGCGGTCTCCGCTCGCGTGGAACCCGACGTGGCCGCCGCCCGTCGTGAAGACCGGCCGGAGCCGCCGATTCTCGCGCCACGGGAAGCGAAGGTAGGCGTCCGGGGGGATCCACGGGTCGTCGAGGGCGTGGAGCAAGAGCGTCGGCACCCGCACCTCCGGCAGCGCGCGCAGCGCCATCGCCGCGGCGTAGTAGTCGAAGGCGCCGCGCCACCCGTTGCGCGGCGCGACGAACCGGTCGTCGAAGGCGAAGATCGTGGGCGCCGCCTCGATCGCGGCACGCTCCGCGGCCGAGAGCTCGGCGCCGGGCGCGGTGGCCTCCTGCTTCATGCTGCGCAGCATGCGGCGCGCGTAGAGCCGATTGCGCGGCGCGTGCATGCGGGCGCACGCGGCGGCGAGATCGATCGGTGCCGAGATCGCGGCCGCGACGCGGATCCCGAGCTCCTCCCCCGCCTCGGCGAGGAGCTTCAGGACGAGGCTCCCGCCCAGCGAGTAGCCGACGAGGGCGAAGCCCCCGCGCACCACGTCGGGCTCCCGCCGCCCGAGGATGGCGAGCGCAGCGCGCAGGTCCTCGCTCCGGCCCGCGTGGTACTGGAGACGGCAGTGGCGGCGCGACACGCCCGCCCCGCGCAGGTTGAGCCGCAGCACCGGGAACCCCCGCGCGAGGAGGTAGGCGGCGCTGCCCCACACGTAGGCGCTCTCGCTGCTTCCGGCGAGGCCGTGGACGAGCACGGCGAGGGGACGCGCTGCGCGTCGCGCGGGCGCCGCAGTGGACGGGGTGTGCAGGTGCGCGACGAGCGCGTCGCCGGTTCCATCCTCGAGCGGGAGCAGCACCTCGCGGCCGATCCCGTCGTCGGGGCGCGCGAACGGACCGCGCAACGCGTTGCGGATCGTCTGGAGATCGCGCCCCCACCACGGCCGCCGCGCGCGGAACGGCTGGAGCGACGAGGCGGCGGCCGGGTCGAGGACGGAGTCCACTGCGGAACTCTACTCCGCTCTCGTGCGGCGCGTCCGGTGGGGCAGACGCAGGACGAGGAAGGGGTGATCCCGCGACCACCCCTTCCCGGCGCCTCTGGCGGAGCGCATCCCGGGTGTGCGCACGGGGCGCCCAGCCGGGACGGTTGGCGGCTAGGCGCGGCGGCGGCCGCGGAGCGCGAGGCCGGCCAGGCCGGCGCCGATCAGGAACGCCGTCCCCGGCTCCGGGACGGTCACGATCGCCGTCACGTTCACGAAGTGTCCGTCGTTCGCCTGCGTGCGGCCGCCGACGCCGGGATAGTCGTCCGCCGTCGTGCCCGGCGTGCCACCGCCCGTGCCCGTCATGCCGAGGCGCACCGCGACCTCATCACCGCCGGTGAGGCCGCTCGAGCTGCTCACGCTCGAGCTCCAGCTGAACCCCAGCGTGATGACGTGGGTCCCCGTGAGACCGAAGATCGTCAACGTGCTCGAGGTCTGGCTGAAGGGCGTGTTCGCGGCGCTGTTCCCCGAAGGCAGGCTCACGGCGGAGAGCGCGAGGCTTGCGTTCGTGACCGCGTTCAGGGTGCCGACCACGCCGCCGATGCTCGCGCTCGCGCCGACGCTGCCGTCGTCGACCCGCGTGAGCGCGCCCAGGCGGGAGGTGTCGATCTTGACGTCGTAGCCGATCCCGGCGCCAGCCGAGACGGTGAAGCTGATCGTGTAGCTGTGGGTCGCGTTCCGCGACGCCGTCGTGTAGATGCCCGCGTCGGCGACCGTGATCGCGGCGTAGCGGGTGGCCGCGTTCACGCTGCTGCCGATGGTGTCGGCCGCCGATCCGCCGCTGTCGAGGATCGTGGTGCTCGATCGGTTCTCGTTGTAGTTGGTCAGCGTGTCCGTCTTGCCGTCGGCCGTACCGGTGTTCGTGATCGTCAACCCAGAGATCGCGATCGCACTCGCGTTCGTCGCGAAGCTGACGGCCGCGGCCGACAGCACCGCAGCGATGCGGACGCTCCTGCGGAGACGCTTCATCCGTCGCCCCTTCCCAGAGCCGGGCTCGCGACCCGGCGAAAAGCCACCCCGGACGACGACCTCCAGATACGGGAAGGCCGCCTTCGCGCGGAAGGCGGCCATCGTCCCAGGTCCACCTGGACGCCTTCCCAGCGCCCCGGCGAGGGTGCAAACCACGGACCAACCGGTCCGGCTGTCCTTCGGCGCGGCACACGGGCCTCCCGGCCCGGGAAGAACGTCTCGGAATTGCAAAGGAAGTCCTGTCACCGGCAGGTGTCACCGCCACACCGTGCCGCGACGCCGTCGCGCGATCGCGCGGAAGCCGCGTTCTCTCGGTTCGCCAATGGGGGAAAAGGTTTTCCGATTCGCGAGGGGGAGTATCCGGGCCGTGGGCCCCGTGTCAGCGCGCTCGGACGAGTCCCTCGAGCATCGCTTCGAGCGCCTCTGCGGTCGCCGCCGTCGGCTGGCTCCTCCCGATCCCGACGAGATGGAGGCGATCCAGCGCCCGACCGTCGCGGGTATCGATGTGGAGCTCCTCCGGGAACAGCGAGAGGAACGCGAGCCGCATCAAGAGCGCGCCCAGGAATCCCACCTCGTCCTCGCCCTCGATCTCGAGCAGGAGCGATCCGCCGTGCTTGGGCGAGGGCGCGAGCTTGAACCCGGAGAGGCGGATCGGGCGGCGCCGCCCGGACGGCAGGGGTCGAGCGGCGAGCTCGAGGTAGTCGAGGCCGAGCAGGTCGGAGCCGCCCGGTGTTCGCTCGAGCGTGAACTCGGCGAGCCAGCGCATCGCGCCGAACTTTCGGGCGAAGCCGCGGACCAGGCTCGCGCGGTTCGCCGACAGCCCTTCGGCCAGGCTTCCCGACCAGCCGGGCCGCAGGCGCCCCCACATCTGGAGCGTGTGGACGCTCCCGCCAGCTCGGCGGACCTCGAAGCCCGGCTCGTCGAGGAGCGACGTCTCGCCACGCTCGCGCGCGTACAGGTGGGTCCCGAAGAACGACTCGGCAACGGCAGCCATCTCTTCCCCCGTCTTCCGCTGCCCCACCCGGGCCGGAATCGGGCTCGGGGACCCCGCTCCCGCCCCCGTCGCCGGCCCGGGTGGGTGCTCCGGACGACTCTCGATGCGACAGGACGCGGTGTTGCAACCGGCGTGCCGCTCCGCATCGAGCGGCCCGGAGGCGGTTTCGCGCGCGGCATCGTGCCGATCCGGGCCCAGCGCGCTCGTGGGACGGGCACGGCTTGCCCGCCCGCCGAGCGGGGCGTCAGGTCCGTCGGCTCGCCGCCCGGCCGACGAGGGCCGCGATCACGACGGCGATGTAGAGCTGGCCCAGGATCGCCTCCGCGCCCGTCGTGAAGCGCGCGGCGGGCGTCAGGGGAACGATGTCGCCGTATCCGACGGTCGTCATCGTGATCGTGCTGAAGTACTGGAAGGTCGCGATCACACGCGCGGAGCCGTGGGTCGCCGGTGCGCTCGCCTGCATCCCATACGAGCCGGGATGGAGCGCCTCGAGCAGGCCGTGCATGCGGGCGAACGCGAAGAGGATCAGCAAGAAGCCGCAGAGCGCTCCGACCACTGCGTCCGGCTCCGCCGTGCTCGGTCGGAAGACCTCGCGCAGCACGGCGACGAGCACCCAGACGAGGAAGATCATCACCGACGAGTCCTGTATCGCGAGCAGCGCGCCCGGGTCGACGGATCGGGACAGGTGATCGGCGATGAAGACGAAGACGGCGAGGACCGCCGCCAGCCACTTCAGCGCGCGGTGAGCGCTCAGCACGTAGACGCACGCGAGGAGCACCGCCGCGCGCGCGACGTCCGAGAGGAACGACGTGATCTCGAGGGCGATCAGCGTGTAGAGCACCCCGATCGCAGCCAGGAGCAGCGGGAACGATCCGGGCTGCACCTGGCTTCTCAGCGTGGCGTAGGCCCGCCTCCGCTGGCTCGTCTCCGGAGCGCCGGGCTCGCTTCCGCTCAAGACCCTTCCCTCCGCAGCGGGCGCGACCGCAGTGAGTCGTGAGGCGCCGCGCCGTACCAGCGCGACGTCTCGCCACGCCGCTGCGCATGTTGGCTCGCTGGCGCGAACGCACAAGATTCCGATGGTCCGGACCTCGTCGATCTGCCAGTCTCGACGAGGACCGTGGTCTCGGAGGTGTCGATGTCGGCCGGGCGGCTCGCTCTCGCTCTCGTCGCGCTGCTCGGCGCGTCGCCGGCGCTCTCCGCGCATGCGGCGACCGCCGCGGAGCCCGCGGCAGGGGCCGGCGAGATGTCCGAGACGGACGTCAACAAGAAGCTCACGAACCCGATCAGCGACATCTGGTCCCTCACGTTCCAGAACAACCTCTACTACCTCCGCCTCGACACGTTCCACACGAATCGCTGGCAGGACAGCCTGAACTTCCAGCCCGTGATCCCGCTCCCGCTCACGAGGCGGCTCAACCTGATCTCGCGCGCCGTGTTCAACGTCGTGAACTCGACGCCGAGGGTGTCGGGTCGCGGCGAGCTCGAGCGCACCACGGCCTTCGGCGACACGATCTTCGCGAGCCTGCTCGCGTCGAACGATCCCCACCTCCTGATCGGCGTCGGGCCGAGCTTCGTGTTCCCCACCGCGAGCTCCGACGCGACGGGCCAGGGCAAGTGGCAGAGCGGGGCCGCCGCCGTGCTCGGCTACCTCTCCGAGAAGTGGATCGTCGGCGTGTTCCCGCAGCAGTGGTGGTCGACCGGGGGCTCGGGCCCCCGCCAGACCGAGCAGCTGAACGCGCAGTACTTCTTCTCCTACTTCCTCGAGCACGGCCGGAGCATCGGAACCTCTCCCAACCTCCTCGTCGACTGGAAGGCGGACTCCGGCGACCGCGTCACATTCCCGGTCGGGCTCTCCGTCGACAAGGTCGTGAAGGTCGGGGGGAAGCTCCCCGTCCGGTTCGGGGTGCAGCTCCAGTACATGCCGGTCCATCCGGACGACGGGCAGCGCCTGAACGCCCAGCTCATCGTCTCTCCGGTCCTTCCGTCGCTGGTGAAGAGCCCGCTCTTCGGAGGGCCGTAGGCCATGTGTCGCGCGGCGGTGTGGGCGGGGGTCGCGCTTGCGCTGCTCGGGCCGACCGGATGCGCGAGCGTGCTCCGCTTCGCGACTGCGCCGAGGGCCCCGTTCGAGAGCACCGTCCCGCCGCCCGCCCCGGACTACGCAGACCCGGAGAGCTGGGCCGCCCGTCCGGGACGCTGGTCGAAGGCCGACGAGGTCCCGCGAGGCTCCGGCGCCGAGGACGCGCAGGCGACGGCCCTGGCCGACGTCTTCTACGTGCATCCGACGACCTACTTCGGGGGCCCGGGCTGGAACGGCCCGATCGACGACCTGCTGAGCCGTTGGGTGACGGGCGCGACGCTCGCCGGGCAGGCCAGCAGCTTCAACGGCGCCGCGAGGATCTACGCGCCGCGCTTCCGCCAGGTCACGCTCGCCGCGTTCGACGTGCCGGAGATCCGCGACAAGGCCCTCGACGTCGCCTACCAGGACGTGCGGCGTGCCTTCCTCTATTACCTCGAGCACGACAACCGCGGGCGTCCGATCCTGCTCGCCGGTCACAGCCAGGGGAGCCGCCTCGTGATGCGCCTCCTGCGCGAGTTCTTCGCGAGCGGCCCTCTGCGCGCGCAGCTCGTGGCCGCCTATCCGATCGGCACGCGCGTCGCCGACGGCCCCGACGGGGCCGTCATCCCCGTGTGTCGGAGCGCCGAGGAGACCGGCTGCCTGGTCACCTGGCGAAGCTACGCCGACGGCGCTCCGCGGCGCCTCGAAGACCGCAACGAGGCCGAGGACCGCGCGAGCGTCTGCGTGAATCCGCTCACCTGGAGGCAGGACGATGCACCCGCGCCGGCCTCCGCGAACCTCGGGTCGGTCCCTCTCGTGATGCTGGGCGGGCCGGACGAGCCGCAGCCCGGGCGTGTCGGCGCGCGCTGCGTGGACGGCGTGCTGCGGATCGAGCCGCCCTCGGGCTTCGGCTTCTGGCTCGTCCACGCCGACGGGAACTACCACGCCTACGACTACGACCTCTTCTACATGAACCTGCGCGAGAACGCGAAGCACCGGGTCGACGCCTTCGTTCGTGGCGTTACTCTCCACGGCGTCACATCCCACGACGCCGCACGCTGATCCGCGCGCACGCGCGCCGCACACGCACGAAAGGAACGCACCCATGTCCGCCTCGCGTCTCTGCCTCCTCGTCTGTCTCGCGGTCGCCGCCACCGGCTGCGCGTCCACCTACCAGGAGCCCCTCGAGGGGACGAGCAACTCGGGCTTCCTGGGCGACTACTCCAAGCTCGAGCCCGGAGAGAAGGGCGAGGCAGCGCTCCGCTACGTGAACCCCGACGCGCGCTGGACGGGCTACGACAAGGTGATGATCGACCCGGTCACGTTCTGGGGCTCCGACGCGACGAAGGTCCCGGCCGCCGACCAGCAGACCCTGTGCGACTACATGGACCAGGCCTTGCGAGAGAAGCTCGGCGAGAAGTACACGCTGGTGGATCGCCCCGGCCCGGGCGTCATGCGCCTGCAGGTCGCGATCACCGACGCGACGACGGCCACGCCGGTCCTGCGGACGATCTCGGTCCTCGTGCCGCAGGCCGCCCTGCTGAACAACCTCCAGAGCCTCGCGACGGGAAGCTACGCCTTCGCGGGCTCCGCACAGGTCGAGGCGCGGCTCATCGACGCGTCCACCGGCCAGCTCCTGGGCGAGTGGGTGGACCGACGCATGGGCGGCAACGCGCCCACCGCCGGGGCCCAGTGGCAGTGGGGGGACGTGAAGAACGCCATGGAGGCGTGGGCGTCGCTCGCGGCCGAGCGCCTCTCCGGCTGGAGCTCGGGCGCGACCAAGCCCGCGCCGTAGCCGGCGCGCGCGCTCAGTCCTCGTACGGGTCGAGCACCCGCGGCGACACGCCGGCGCGTCGCGCCGCCTCCACCAGCTCGGGCAGGCGCTGCTGCGCCTGCTCGAGATGGGCGGCGGCGATCTCGCGCGCCTCGACGATCTTCTCGCGCTCGGCGCCCCTCGGCCATCCGTCGGTGATCGACCGGGAGTAGGCGGCGTCCGCGCGGCCGAGCTCGCCTTGCGCACGATCGAGCTGTGCGCGGGCGTCGCGCAGGCACGCGGCCCAGGCGTCGTCGCCGGTCGGATCCTTGCACAGCGCGGGCGCCGGGAGATCACGCTTCGAGGCGGGCACGGCGTCGGGATCGACGTCGGGCGTCTCGGTCACGGCCGTGGGCTCTCCGGCCGGCGCGACCTGCTTGTCCGAGTCGTGGGATCGCCCGGCCGTCGGATCGCTCGCGTCTCCGACGTCCGCATCGGGGCCCTCCGAGGCGTCGGGGTCGTCCTTCGGCGCGTGCGCGTGGCCCAGGTCGGCGTCGGGCCCAGCGGACGATCGCTGCTGGTCGTCGGAGCTCCCGGCGTCCTCGTCGGCGCGGACGGCGGCGGCCGGCGACACCGCGACGGCGAGCGCGAGAGCGAACGCGAGAAGGGTCCTGGGCGACATCGGCCCTCCTGCCCGGGGTTTCACGGGAGAGATCGGCCGACCGTCGAGACGCCTGAAGCCTGGAGCGGGCTCGGTCTATTTGCCGTCGGTCTCCGCGGAGCGGTCGTCGCGCAGCATCGGGTGATCCGGCGCGATCGCCCGGAGGGCCTCGAGGGCGCTCCGAGTGCGCGCGACGTCGCCTCTCTCCGCCGCGAGCGACGCGAGCGTCGCGAGGATCTCGGGCTCGCCGGGGCGGCGGCGATGGGCGGCTTCCAGGACCGCGAACGCGCGCTCGGGAGCGCCCGACTCGCCGAGCGCCATCGCATACACCTGCGTGAAGCGATCCGACTCCGGCGCGAGATTCGCGGCCTCTTCGAGCTCGGCGACGGCGTCGGGAAGCCGCTTCTGCCGGACCCGCAGGAGCCCGAGCGCGTAGTGGACCTCGGCGCTCTGCGGCGCGAGGGCGCGTGCGCGCTCGAGCAGACGCGCCGCCTCGTCGTCGCGTCCCTCGGCGCGCTCGAGGTCGGCGAGGTTCAGGTAGGCCGGTACGAAGTACGGGGCCAGCGCGAGCGCGCGCTGGTAGCGATCGCGCGCCGCGGCGCCGTCGCCGCGCTCGGCCTCGAGCGTTCCGAGGTTCACCCACGCCTCGGGGCGGTCGGCGTTGGCCTCCTGTGCGGCCCGCCATTCGCCGAGACCGCGCGCGAGCTCGGCCCGTTGCCCCGCGGCGAAGAGCCCTGGAGGCAGGGAGGCCAGGGCGCGAGCCGCCTCGATCCGGACGGCGCGGATCGGGTCGCGCAGCAGGGGGCCGGCCGCCGCGAGCCGCGCCTCCGACGAGAGGGAGCGCGAGGCCTGGGCCGCGGCCAGGCGGAGCAGCGGATCGTTCTCGCCCGCCGCGCGGCGGAGCGCGCCGAAGCTCGCGTCGCCGGGGCTGCGCTCGAGCTCGACCAAGGCGGTGGCGCGTGCGATCGCGGGCTGGCTCGCGTCGCCCGCGAGCGCGAGGAGCTTCTCGGTGCCCCTGACCTGCCCGCGCCGCGCCGCCGCGAGGGCCTCGCCGAAGTGGGGCCGCGGCCCGGGCCCGGGCCCCCGCCAGCGTGCGACGGTCTGCGCGGCCCACTTCGCCGTCCGCTCCGTGTGGCAGGGCTGGCACGCGTCGGGCGTACCGAGGGTCTCCGTGAGGTCGGGCCGCGGCAGGCGCAGGGAGTGATCGTGCCGCGCGTCGACCTGCATGTAGGTCCGGGGCGGCATGTGACAGGAGACGCAGCGCGCGCCCGGCGAGCCCGACGCATGATGGTGATGCGACGGTGTGTCGAAGTGCTCGGGTCGGTGGCAGCCCGAGCAGGTCGCGTTCCCGCCGCCCCTGCGCAGCGCTCCGTCGTGCGGATCGTGGCAATCGCCGCACGTGACGCCCGCGGCGTACATGCGGCTCTGCAGGAAGGAGCCCCACTCGTAGACCTCTTCCCGGATCTGCCCGTCGTCGTAGTAGAGGTCCTGGTCGAGGAGCGCCGGCAGATGGCCATCGAGCAGCGGGCGGCCGTACTCGTAGGGGTCCGCGATCACGGAGCGGCGCGCGTGGCAGCGGCCGCACGCGTCGAGCTCGGCGTGGGAGGTGCGGGGCGCGCTCCGCTTCGCGATCGGAGCGTCCCCGTCGAAGGACCAGGTCGCCGGCGTGCGCTCCCGGAAGCGCACCACGAGGCCGTCCGCCGCTTCCCCTGCGTCACTCGAACGTGTCGCTGGTCCGCCGTTCGCCCAGGCCACGTGCGCCGAGCCGGGCCCGTGACAGGCCTCGCAGCCGACGGAGACCTCGGCCCAGCGTGTGTCGTAGCGCGCGTCGGCGGCCTGCCAGCCCTTCCGCACGTCCGTCGAGTGGCACTCGGCGCACTGGAAGTTCCAGGCGCCGGCCGCGCCCGTCCAGTGGAGGGGATCGCCGGGGCCGATCTTCGCCTCCCCGTGCAGATCGATCCAGCGCTGGCCGCCCTCCGTCCTCGGTCGGGCATCCCAGGCGAGGCTCGTGGCCTGGAGCCTCCCGCCCGGGAACGCGACCAGGTACTGCTGCAGCGGATCGACGCCGAACGTGTAGGCGATCGGGTAGTCGTGGAGCTCTCCCTCCGGACCGTCCGTGCGAAGGACGTAGACCCCCTCGCGCATCGCGAAGCTCGAGACGACACCCCCGTGCGACACGGGGGGCGCGCTGAAGTCGCCGAGCACCGTCGAGCCGTCGGCCGGCTGCATCGCCCGTGCGTGGTGCGAGCGGCGCCAGCGCTCGGCCTCTTCGGCATGACACCCGCCGCAGGCGGCGCTCCCGACGAAGGTCGCGGGGACGGCGGCCGGCGGTGCGACCGTGGCGGGCTTTCGCGAGTCGCAGGCGCAGGCCAGGACCGCGGAGGCGAAGAGCATCCGCCGGACGCGCCCGAGGGATCGGATTCGCGACATCCCGGCTACCTACTCCGCCTGCCCGCCCGCTGCTACCGATCGTCCCGCGGCGGGTGGCGGCCGGTTGACGGAGAGGCCGCGGCGGGCTTGCCTCCTTGGGAGACGACGATCGGGCGCTCGCGCTCCTGGCCTGCGCTCCTCCGACCTCGGAGACCCACTCGATGAGCGCCCCGTTCGACGCCGAGAGCCTCTACTGCTCCCCGCAGCGAGGGCGAGGATTCGCCAATCCCTGGTCTCCGTTCCAGAGCTCGTTCCTCGACCTGCTGCGCTGGCAGCTCTCCCGGAACCCCTACGACAAGCGTCGCCCCGCGCGCGTGGCGCGTGTGGAGAACGACGGCCGAAGCCTCGCCGGGCGCGAGCACTCGGGCTCTCTCACGTGGGTCGGGCACGCGACCTTCGCGGTGCACGACGACGACGACGTCTTCCTGACCGATCCGCACTTCGGACCGCGCGCCTTCCTTCCGAGCCGGCATTCGCCGCCCGGCGTGCCGCTCTCGGCGGTGCCTTCCCACGCCTTCGCGGTGCTCTCCCACAACCACTACGACCATCTCGATGCCTACACCGTCGATCGCCTCCCGGCCGAGCTGCCGTGGTTCGTGCCGCTCGGCCTCGCGAAGTGGTTCCGGCAGCGCGGACGCGATCGCGTGGTCGAGCTCGGCTGGTGGCAGAGCGCGCGCCACGGTCGGTGGACCGTGACGTGCCTTCCCGCCCAGCACTGGTCGCTGCGGGTCGAGCATCCGCGGGACTCGACGCTCTGGTGCGCCTGGCTCGTCGAGAACGAGAAGCGCCGGTACTTCTTCGCGGGCGACACGGGCTACTTCCACGGCTTCGCGGAGATCGGGCGACGCTTCGGCCCGATCGACGTCGCCCTGCTGCCGATCGGCGCGTACGAGCCGCGCTGGTTCATGCGCTACCAGCACATGGGACCCGAGGAGGCCCTGCGCGCATTCCACGACCTCGGCGCGCGCTACATGGTCGGCATGCACTGGGGGACCTTCGATCTGACCGACGAGCCCCTGGACGAGCCGCCCAAGGTCCTGGCCAAGGCCGTGGCCGAGGCCGCAACCGACGCCGAGCGCGTCCGGGTGATGGCGATCGGCGAGCGCTGGCGCGTGCCGGACTGAACGCCGCATCGGGCGCAGGCAGGACGGCCGCCAGCCGTCCGAAGACGAACGGCCGCCGCCAAATTAAGACCCGGAGTCACCTTGCGGCGACTCCGGGCCTCCCTGGGAAGGGGATATTTGGCTTTTCTATCGAGTAGGTGGCCTTGGCGCGGAGAAAGTGTCGCGGGAAGGCCGCATTTTTCTGGTCGGGCAGGCCGGGCGCCCTCAGAACCGGGGCTCGAGCGTCACGACGAGCTTCCCGTCGCCGAAGGGCTCGGCGCCGATCAGCACCTCGTGATGACTCGGCATGCGCAGGGTCGTGCGGAGCCGGCCTTCGATCTCGACGGCCATCAGCACTCCGGATGGCCCCATCTTCCGCGGCTTCACCGTGAGCCAGCGCCCCGTCGGCAGGCGAAGGCTCCCGGTCTCGTTCAGGCCGAGACGAAAGTCGCGACTCTCGACCAGGCGGACGCTGCGATAGCGGAAGTCCCGGCTCAGGGCCTGATAGAGGCTCGCGGCGCCCGGCTCGACCGCGCCCGGCCGGTCCGAGACCTCGGCCACGGTCACGTGCACCTCGACCGTCTCGCCGGCGGGCGCCGCCGGGGCCGCGGTGAGCCCGAGGGTGACGGCCAGGATCAGGGCGGCCGCGAGCTCGATCTTAGGGCGCCGTCGCATGCCCGTCCCCGCGCGCGTCGGGCCCTTCCTCCGCGTCCCCCTCCGCTCCGTCGAGGAGCCAGATCACCGTCGATCCCCTGTCCCCATCGTCCGGCAGGACGACCACCGGCGCTCCGAAGGTATCGAGGGAGCGCACCACGTCCTGCGCCCGGGCCGCCGGGGTCCGGCCGAAGACGAGCAGCGTCAGGCCGCCGAGCGCGGCAGCGGCGGCCAGGGGCGGGCCGAAACGGCGCCAGCGCGAGGGGCGCACGACCGCGGCGCCCATCGGACGGCGGACTCGCCGCACTTCCTCGAGCTGCTGGTCGATCGCGGCCAGCCGGGGTGCGAGCCCCCTCCACAGATCGGTGGCGGGCGCGGGGTCCGCACGCTCGCGAAGCGCCGAGCCGATGGCTTCGAGACGCGCGAGCGCGGCCGCGCAGCGCGTGCACTCCGCGACGTGACGTCTGAGGGCGGCCGCCCCGTCGCGCGAGAGCTCACCGTCGTGGAGCGCCTCGAGATCCGTCTCGAAGAGCTGGCAGGAAGTCACGCATCGTCTCCTCCCTCGTCGACCGGTCGGCCGGCCAGGTCCGTACGGCCGGTCCCTCGCGCCGGCGCTTCGTCGACCACGCCCGAAGCGGCGAGCGAGTCCTGCACTCGCCGTCGGGCGTAGTGGAGGCGGCTCATCACCGTCCCCTTCGGAACACCCAGTGCCTGGGCGATCTCCGCATAGCTCAGGCCGTCGACCTCGCGCAGCAGGAGCGTTGCACGGGCCGCCTCGGGAAGGGAGCCGATCGCGTCGGCCAGGCGCGCCCGCAGCTCGGTCCGCTCGAGGGCGCGCTCGGGCTCGGCCCCGCCGCTCCCCGTCGCCGCGACGGGCAGACCCAGCTCGGTGTCGACGACGTCCGACGTGGTCTCCTCCTCCCAAGCGAGCTCGCGCGACGAGCGGTCGCGTCGCTTCGCGTCGAGGCAGACGTTCAGCACCACGCGATGCAGCCACGTCCCGAACGCCGACCGCCCCTCGAAGCGCCGAAGGGCCGAGTAGACCCGCAGGAACGCCTCCTGGACGGCGTCGCGCGCGGCCTCCTCGCTCCGCAGGACGCGCAGCGCGAGGCCGTAGGCCCGTCGCTCGTGCCGCTCCACGAGGGAGCGGAACGCCTCGTGGTCGCCGGCGCGCGCGCGAGCGATGTCCGCATCGTCGGCGAGGCGATCCCGCTCGCGGCGATCGGCCAACCCCGCCCCGACCTCTCGTGCGGCCGGGTCTGCGGCCGGCTCGTCCCGCGCGGAGCCTCCCACGGTCTCCTCTCGCCCTCGTTCCGACGGCGGCCTCTCGGAAGTATTCGATGCGGGCCGAGCTTTCGGCCCGCCACCCGATCCCCGCCCGTACGTGGGAACCCAGGCCCCGCGCGGAGTTCCTCGGCGAACGGCGCGCGCTCGGGCGGACCCCGGTCCTAGTGCGCCTCGCGCCAGGTCAGGCCTGCGCCGACCTCCACGTCCAGGGGAACCCTTAGCGCGCCGGCGCCCCGCATCCGATCGACCACGAGGGCGCGGAGCGAGGCCTCGTCCGCCTCCCCGACCTCGAACACGAGCTCGTCGTGCACCTGGAGGATCAGGCTCGCCGCCGGTCCGCCGGCACGGAGCGCAGCGTCGATCGCCACCATCGCGCGCTTGATCAGGTCGGCGGCGGTGCCCTGGATGACGCTGTTCACCGCCATCCGCTCTGCCGCGTTTCGCAGCACGCGGTTGGCCGACGCGAGATCCGGGAGGTAGCGGCGGCGGCCGTACAGGGTGCGCACGAAGCCGCGCTCCCGGGCCTCGCGGACGGTCTCGTCGAGGAAGCGCCGCACCCCGCGGTAGCGGGCGAAGTAGGCGTCGATCGTCGCCTGGGCCTCGGCCGTCGCGATGCCGAGCTGCTGGGCGAGGCCGAAGGCGCTCGAGCCGTAGACGATGCCGAAGTTCACGGCCTTCGCGCGCGCGCGCTCGTCGGCGGTCACCTCCTCCGGCTTCTTGCCCGCGACCTCGGCCCAGGTCCTGCGATGGATGTCCTCGCCGTGCCGGAACGCGTCGATCAGGCTCTCGTCGCCGGAGAAGTGGGCGAGGATCCGCAGCTCCACCTGCGAGTAGTCCGCCGAGAGGAGGCGCATGCCCTCGGCGGGCACGAAGGCCTCGCGGATCCGCACGCCCTCCGCCGTGCGGATCGGGATGTTCTGCACGTTCGGGTTGACGCACGCGAGACGACCCGTGGCGGCGCCGGTCTGCACGAACGTCGGGTGCACGCGACCGGTGCGAGGATTGACGAGCGGCGGAAGCGCGTCGACGTACGTGCCCTTCAGCTTCGCCAGGCGCCGATGCGCGAGGATGCGCTCGGGCAGCGGGTGCTGCGACGCGAGCTGCTCGAGCACGGACTCGTCGGTCGAGAAGCCGGTCTTCGTCTTCCTCACGGCCGGGAGCATGAGCTTCTCGAACAGCACGCGCTGGAGCTGCTTCGGCGAGGCGATCGCGAAGCGCTCGCCGGCGAGCTGGAAGATCTCGCCCTCGATCCGCGCGAGCTCCGACTCGTAGAGCTTCGAGAGCTCGGCGAGCTTCCGCTCGTCGATCCGGACGCCGGTGCGCTCCATGCGCGCGAGCACGCCGGCAAGGGGCATCTCCACGGCGTCGAAGAGCTCGACCAGGCCGTCGGCCTCGAGCTTCGCGCGGAGCACGGGCTCGAGCCGACGCGCGAGGCACACCTCGCCCGCAGCGAAGGCGGCGAGCGTCTCGCCCGGGAGGTCCACCGCCGCGACGCTCTTCGCCCCGCGACCGGCGACCTCCTCGAAGCCCGCGGCGCGCGCACCGAGGAAGCGCGCGGCGATCGCCGGGAGCCCGCGCTGCGCCGCGGGATCGAGCAGGAACGCGGCGACCTCGACGTCGAAGCGCGGCGCGGCCATCTCGAGGCCCGCCTCGCCCAGGGCGACGAGCGTGCGCTGGCAGCGCAGGCCGCCCCAGGGCTTCGCGCCCTTGCCCGAGAGCAGCGGGCGCAGCGCCTCGCACACGACGTCCGGCGCGAGGGTCGGGCCCGACACGAGGCTATGACGACCGAGGGGGAGCCACGCGGCGCGCTCGTCGGAGAGCGCGATGCCGAGACCGACCACCGGGTCGCGCATGGCGTCGCCCTCGGGCGGAAGCGCCGTGACGAGGAGGCTCTCCTCGCCGGCGAGCTCCCGCGCCAGAGCGGAGAGGTCGTCCGGCGTCGCCACGATCGTGGCGCGCGGAGCGGTCGCCTCGCCGGGCGCCGCGACCGGGGCGACGGCGGTCGTCGGCGCGGCGGCCGCGGGCGACGCGGACGGCTCGCCGGCCTCGAGACCCTGCAGGAGGCGCGTGAACTCGAGCTCGCGATAGAGCTCCCGAAGCTTTCCGCTGTCGGGAGCGCCACGGTGCAGCGCATCGAGCGACAGCGGGAGGGCCACGTCGCGCTCGAGCGTCGCCAGCCGGCGCGAGAGCCGCGCCTCCTCGGCGTGGGCGAGCAGCGCCTCGCGCGCGCGCTTCGCCGGCACCTCGCTCGCGTGGGCGAGCAGCGCGTCGAGGCTTCCCCACTCCCGCAGGAGCTGCGCCGCGCCCTTCTCGCCGATGCCGTGGACGCCGGGGATGTTGTCGCTCGGATCGCCGACCAGGGCCCGCAGGTCGAGCACGAGCTCCACCGGAACGCCGAAGCGCTCCTCCACCTCCGCCGGCCCGAAGCGCCGATCCTTCATGGTGTCGAGGAGATGGACCCGCTCGGACACGAGCTGCATCAGGTCCTTGTCGGTGGAGACGATCGTGACCGCCATCTCCGGGGGCGCCTTCGCGACGAGCGTCGCGATCACGTCGTCGGCCTCGACGCCGGGGACCTCGAGCAAGGGCAGGCCGAGGGCCGCGACGAGCTCCCGCACGAGCGGGATCTGGGCGGACAGGTCCTCCGGCTGCTTGTCCCGCGTGGCCTTGTACGCCGGATAGATCCCGGCGCGGAAGCTCCGGCCGGGCGCGTCCATCACGACGACGACGTGGTCCGGCGACTGCTCGCGCAGCACCTTCAGGAGCTGGGTCACGAAGCCGAGCGCGGCGTGGGTGGGCACGCCCTTCGAGCTCCGCAACGGCGGCAAGGCAAAGAACGCGCGGTAGAGCGTGTTCGCCGCGTCGACGACGAGCAGGTGCCCCGATCGGGAAGGAGTCTTCGCGGAGGAGGTCACGCTTCGCGACACGATGGAGGGAAGCCCCCGGCGGGTCAAGCGCGTTGCCCGCGCGGAGACCGCCACCTAGCCTCCTCGCGTGGACTCGCCTCGTCGCTCGTCGCCTCCTCCGCCCCGCCCGCTCGCGACGCTGGGACTCGCCTACGTCGCCGCGTTCTTCCTGCTCTACATGCTGCTCCTGCTCTCGCCGACGCTGTGGACGGTCGCGCGCCTCGACGCACCGGGCCCGGAGAAGCAGGAGCTCGCGCGGGTGGCCGCGCGCGACGCGGCGCGGCCGAGGCTCCCGATCGCCTTCGTCGCGGCGCTCGCCACGACCGCCCTCGGGATCCGCGCGGGCGTGCTGCCGGGATTCCGGGGGCGCCGCCGCTAGGCCGTCGACGCGGTCGGCGCGGCGAGGCCGCGGAGCACGATCTCGATCGCGTGCTCGAACACGCGATCGAGACGGCGCCGGCGCAGTCGCCGGCGCGACGGCGCGAGATCGCTCTGGAGCAGGCCGTTCGCGAGGGTCCAGAGCACGTTCGCGATCTCCCAGCTGTCGCAGGGCGCGAAGCGCCCCTCCTTCACGCCGCGCGCGATCACGTCCGCCAGCACGCGCAGACAGCCTTCCCAGAGCTTCGTCACCTCCTCGACCACGGCGTCCGGCAGCTCGCCGATCACGCTCTGGTTGTCGAGGGCCCAGAAGATGGCGAAGTACTCGGGATTGTCGGTCCAGTGCTGGTAGTAGAAGCGCGCGGTCCGTCGGATCTGGTCGAGGGGATCGAGCGCGGGATCGATCGTGGCGCGCATCTTCTGCTCGAACAGGCGCCCGTCGCGCGCGAGCACCGCCACGTAGAGCTCGGCCTTGCTGTCGAAGTACCGGTACAGGGTGCCCTTCGCGACCTGCGCGCGCTCCGCGACTTCGTCGAGATTGGCGGGCATGAAGCCGTCGCGGAAGAAGACGAGACGCGCCGCCTCGAGGATCGCCGCGCGGCAGGCCTCCTTGCGCTCGGCCCGGCGCAGGCGCGTCGCGGAAGGCGCCGCCTTCGCCGGCGCGATCGCGGTCGCGGCGCCCTCGGCGGGCAGCGCGCTTCCCGCGCCTGTCCCGGCGCCGGCGCCGCGACCGCGCGGCGCCGTCATGCGCTTCCGCGCGCGCGGTGCTGGCGCGCCACCGAGACGTAGTGGAGCGCGCGCTCGCGCTGCGCCCTGCGCTCGTCGTCGGAGAGCGTGCGCACGACCCGCGCGGGCGTTCCCAGCGCGAGCGCGCCGTCGGGCACGCGCGTGCCGGGCGTCACCACCGCGCCGGCGCCGACCAGCGCCTCGTCGCCGATCTCTGCGCCATCGAGCACGATCGCGCCGATCCCGATCAGGGCGCCGTCGCCGACGCGGCAGCCGTGCACCACCGCGCGGTGTCCGACGGTGACCTCGTCGCCGAGCCGGGTGGCGAAGCGCTCCTTCGTCACGTGGAGCACGGATCCGTCCTGGACGTTCGTGCGCGCGCCGATCCGGATCGAGTGGACGTCTCCGCGCAGCACGCAGCCGAACCACACGCTCGAGTCGGGACCGATCTCGACGTCGCCCACCACCACGGCCCCCGGGGCCAGCCAGGCGCTGGCGTCGATCCGCGGCCGGATCTCGCCGAACGGCAGCACGAGCGCCGGCTCGGAGCGACCGGGCGCGTCGCGCACGGCGCGGCCGCTACACGCCGACGTCGTCGCTGCCCTCGTAGCGATAGGGCGCGAACAGGTCGGTCGCGAGGTAGCGCTCGCCGAAGCTCGGCAGGATCGCCACGATGAGCTTGCCGTCGTTGCCCGGCTGCTTCGCGTACTTGATCGCCGCGGCGACCGCCGCGCCGGAGGAGATGCCCGAGAGCAAGCCCTCCTCCTTCGCGAGGCGCCGCGCCATCTCGAAGGACTCGTCGTTGCTCACCTGGATCACGGCGTCGACCAGGCTGCGGTCGAGCACGTCGGGCACGAAGCCCGCCCCGATGCCCTGGATCTTGTGCGGTCCGGGCGCGCCGCCCGAGAGCACCGCGCTCGCCTCCGGCTCGACCGCGATCGCCTGGAAGCTCGGACGGCGGGCCTTGATCACGCTCGCCACGCCCGTGATGGTGCCGCCCGTTCCGACGCCCGAGATCAGCGCGTCGACCTTCCCGTCGGTGTCGGCCCAGATCTCCTCGGCCGTCGTCTTGCGGTGGATCTCGGGGTTCGCGGGATTGCGGAACTGCTGCGGCATGAAAGAGTTCGGTGTCTCCGCGCAGATCTGGTTCGCCTTGTCGATCGCGCCGCGCATCCCCTTCGCGCCCTCGGTCAGCACGAGCTTCGCGCCGAACCCGCGCAGCACCACGCGCCGCTCCTGGCTCATCGTCTCGGGCATGGTGAGGATGCACTTGTAGCCCCTCACCGCAGCGACGAAGGCGAGCGCGATCCCGGTGTTGCCGCTCGTGGGCTCGACCAGGACGGTCTTTCCGGGCTGGATCAGGCCCTCCCGCTCGGCCGCCTCGATCATCGCGAGGCCGATCCGGTCCTTCACGCTGTTCGCCGGGTTGCGGCCCTCGAGCTTGGCCACGATCTGGGCGTTCACCCCGTCCGTCACACGATTGAGCCGCACGAGCGGGGTTCGGCCGATGAGCTGCGTCACGTCGCGTGCGATGTTCATGCGGGAGTCCTCCTCGACGGAGCCAGCCTAGCAGGAGGGCCGGAGGCCCGTCAGCCGAACTCTCCGGCGCGCTCCGCCCCGAAGAGCTCTTCGACGAGAACGGTGGCGTAGCTCCCGGCCGGGAGCGTGAACCGCAGAAGGACGCTGCCCGGATCGTCGGAGCGTGCAAGCCGCGCGTCGCGAGGCTGGACGCGCAGCGCGCGACGCGCGCCCGCCAGGCGGATCCCCGGCGGCGGCGCGAGCGGGGCGTCCGGATCGAGGCCGAGCGCCGCGAGCGCCCGCGACTCACGCTCCCGCACGGGCCCCGACGGCTCCCGGAACGCGCCCTCGCGGAGCGGCCCGAAGGACCCGGGGCCGAAGATCGGCCCCGTGGCGCTGATCTCGAACGCCGCGGCGCGCGGGCCCTCCCGCGCCTCGTCCTCCACCCGGAAGAGCCCTCCCGACGCGTGAACCACGGCGACGTCACCCGCCTCGACGCAGTCGAGCGGCAGCGGCCGTGCGCGCAACGCCTCGTTGAACACCGCCGCCTGGAGCGCCGAGGCGAGGAAGCGTGCTTCGCGGCGGTCGCAGCGCGAGAGGCCGCCCTGGAGCAGGGCGCGCCCCCGCTCGGCGTTGTCGCCCGCGCTCCCGAAGCGCTGCGGGCCGAAGCGGTTCGGCAGGCCGTGGGCGACGAGGCGCGCGAGACGGGCTTGTGCGATGGCCGCCGTCGGCTCGTCCACGTCCCGCACCACGAGCTCGAAGCGGTTGCCCGCGAGCTGCGCCGTTCGGAGCTTGTGCGGGTGTCGCGCGGCGCGCAGCACCCGCGCGTCGCGCAGCGAGAGCGCGAGCGCGCGCTCCGGGTCGAGCCCGGGCACGGACAGCCACTGCCGTGTGACGGCGTGACGGTCCTTGCGACCGGCATAGCCCACGTCGCGGGGCCCGACGCCGGCGGCACGGGCGAGCTCCCGCGCGACGTCCTCCGTCGTCCGGCCGCGCTTCTCAAGCCACACGAACGTGTGGCCTCCCACGCCCGACGGCTCGTAGAGCGGGATCTCCTCGACCACGAAGTCGTCGGCAGAGGCGCGCAGGCGGGCCAATCAGCCCTTCTTCCGGCGGAGCGCGTCGGCCCGCGCCATCTCCCGGGCGACCGAGGCGCGCAGCTCGTCGGTCAGGACGTCGCGCTCCTCGAAGCCGCGCCCGTCGGTCGGGATCGGCGCGCCGAAGCACACGCCGACCGGCCCCCCGGCCCCGACCGCGAGGCCGCGCGGCAGGATGGCGTGGGTGCCGGCGACGCCGATCGGCACCAGGGGAAGCTGCGCCTTCAACGCGAACGCGGCCGCGCCCTTCTTGAAGGCGTGGAGCTTGCCGTCCTCGCTGCGCGTCCCCTCGGCGAAGAACAGCACCGAGATGTGCCGGAGGAGGTCCCGCTGCGCGGCGTCGAGCGTGGCGAGATCGCGCCGGGCGTCGGTGCGCTCGACCATCACGTTGCCCGTGGTCCGCAGCGCGGTGCCGAACAGCGGGATCCGGCCGAGCTCCTTCTTCGCCACGAACCGCAGCCCGTGTCGGGGCAGCGCCGCGAGGATCGCGAGCGCGTCGAGGTGGCTCGAGTGGTTCGAGACGAACACGTAGCGCGTGTCGGGGTCGAGGCGGTCCTCGCCTCGGACGCGCAGCTCCGCGCCGCACACCGCGAGCATGAGGCGCGCGTAGTCGCGATACACGCCCGACACGGCCCGGTGGGTGGACCCGAGCGTCGCCCCGAGGATCATCGCCGCAGGCGCGGCCCAGAGCGTGTCGGCGGCGATGGCGCCCATCGCCAGGGCCGTGCGCAGCGGCGCGGGGAGGCGACCGATCACGCTCGCCCCACGGGCGCGAAGGAGCGCCGGTGCTCCCGGCAGGGCCCGAGGCGGCGAAGCGCCGCGACGTGGTCCGCCGTCGCGTAGCCCTTGTGCGCCGCGAATCCGTAGCCCGGATGGAGCGCGTCGAGCCGATCCATCAGTGCGTCGCGGTGCACCTTCGCGACGATCGACGCCGCGGCGATCGAGGCATCGCGGGAGTCGCCGTGCACGAGGGAGGTCTGCGGCAGAGCGAGGGCCGGGATCGTGCGCGCGTCGACGAGCACGTGCTCCGGCGCCTCGGGCAGCGCGGCGATCGCACGGCGCATGGCCTCGAGGCCCGCCCGGTAGACGTTCAGGCGGTCGACCTCCGCCGCCTCGACCTCGGCGACGGCGAGCGCGAGCGATTGCTCGCGGATCGCGCGCGCGAGCCTCGCGCGGGCGGGCGGCGCCAGGCGCTTCGAGTCGTCGAGGCCCGGGAGGCGCGCTCCGGGCCGGAGGACCACGGCCGCGGCGACGACGGGCCCCGCGAGCGGCCCCATGCCCACCTCGTCGACGCCCGCGACGCGGCGCGCGCCGCTCGCCCAGAGCGCCGCGGTCGGTGCGAAGAGCCGCCGCAGCCGCTCCGCCTCGCGGCGCTCGCGCGCGAGCCGCCGCGCGACGATCGCCGCGAGCTCGCGCGCGCCCTCGCGCCGATCTCCGGCCAGGAGCTCCGCGAGGGAGGCGAGCTCGCCGGCGTCGCCCGAGCCGGCGCGTGCGCGCAATGCCGCGAGCGGAAGCGGGCTCGCGCGCCTCACTCCGCCTCCCCGACGTCGGGCAGCGGGACGTCGGTCGCCGCCGCGTCGCGCCCGCGCAGGCCGAGCTTCTTCTCGACGGCGCGGAGCCGACGAAGCGCATCCGGCAGACGGGTCATCGCCGCCACCACACGGTGGAACAGGCGCTCCTCCATCTGGGGCGTGCCCCAGACCCTGCCGCCGGGCCGGACGTCGCGATGCAGCGACGCCGCGGCGCCGACGAACGCGCGCTCGCCGATCCGCAGGTGGCCGGCGGAGGCGGCGCGCGCCATCAGCATCGCGCCGTCCTCGACGACGGTGCTCCCGGCGAGGCCCGCCTGGGCGACGATCACGACGTTCTCCCCGACGTCGCAGTTGTGGGCGATCTGCACGAGGTTGTCGATCTTCGTGCCGCGGCCGATGCGCGTCTCGCCGAGGGCCGCGCGGTCGATCGTGGTGCCCGCGCCGATCTCGACGTCGTCCTCCACCACGACGCGGCCCACCTGCGGGATCTTCTCCGGCTCGCCGCGCTCGTTCAGGGCGAAGCCGAAGCCGTCGCCGCCCAGGACCGCGTTCGGCTGGATCACCACGCGGTCTCCGACCCGCGTGCCCTCGCGCAGCACGACACCGGCGTGGATCGCACAGTCGGCGCCGACGCTCGCGTCGGGGTACAAGGTCACGTTGCCCCAGAGCACGCTCCGGGGACCGATCCGGCAGCCCGCGCCGACCAGGACGCCGGGGCCGAGACACGCCGTCGCGTCGACCACGGCGTCGCCCGCGACGTGGGCGCGCGGATCGATGCCGGGCGGGGGCCGCGGCCCGGGCACGAGCAGCGCCACGGCGCGCGCGAAGTCGAGCCCGGGGTTCGGGGACGGGATCGAAGGGCGGCCCTTCGCGTCGACGCCGCTCGGAACGATCAACGCCCCGGCGCGGCTCGCGTCGATCCCCTTCGCCCAGCGGAGCGAGCGCACGAACGAGAGGTCCGCGGGGCCGGCCAGGTCGAGCGCGGCGACGCCCGCGATGCGCAGGTCTCCGTCGCCCACGACCTCGCGGCCCAGGCGCTCCGCGATCTCTCCGAGGCGCATGATCCGCGAGGCGCTCGTCACCGGACGAGCAGCACCGGTCGGGCCGAGGTGCGCATCACCGCCGAGGCATTGCTGCCGAGGAAATGGTCGCTGATGCGGTTTCGACCGAAGGCGCCCATCACCACGAGCCCGCAGCCGAGGGCCTCCGCGGCCTCGACGATCTTCGCGTCGGGCCGGCCGAGGGTCGACGAGATCTCGCTGCCGCGGTGGGGCAGCTCGGCCAGGAGCTTCCGCACGTCGTCGAAGCGGGCCCGCGAGCGACCCTTGTCCTTCGAGTCGACGAAGAGATGCACGGGCTCGCCGAGACGCCGCGCCAGCTCGATCGCGCACGCCGCTGCGCGGCGCGCGCCGGGCGAGGCGTCGTAGGCGAGGAGGAGGGGCCCTCGCAGCGAGGCGCCGCTCGGCACGACCAGCACCGAGCGGGTCGCCTTGCGCAGCACTGCCTCCGTCACCGAGCCCGGGAGCGCGGTCGGCAGGCCGGCGCTCTGACCGTGGCGACCGAGCACGACGAGATCGTCGCCGGCGCCGCTCTCCACGATCCGGTCGTCGGGTCGGCCCTGGGCGCTCTCGCAGCTCGCGGCGAGGCCCGCGGCGCGGGTGCGTTCGGCGAAGCGCTCGGCGATCACGTCGGCGCGCGCCTTCAAGAAGGCGTCGAGGCCCGCGGCGCCGGGGAACGACGCGCCGACGTCCGGCGTCGTGAGCGCCGCGCGCAGGCGGTCGTCGATCACCGTCAGGCCACGCAGGCGCGCGCCCAGGCGCTTCGCGAGATCGATCGCGACGGCCTCGGCGGAGAGGGCGGCGCTCGATCCGTCGGTCGCGACGAGGATGCTCTCGATCATCGACGGCCCCGCTTCGGGCTCGGCCCGCGTTCAGGAGAGGAGGCGTCCGAGCGGCGTGCCCCACAGGAGCCGCATCGCGCGCCGCAGGAGCCCGAGCTTCTTCGAGGTGTAGGGATACCAGAGGATCTCGCTCTTCGCGCCGAAGCGGTCGATCAGGATCGACTGGGCGTGGCAGAAGCTCCGAAGGCCGATCTCTCCGTTCACCTGGCCGACACCGCTCTCCTTCACCCCGCCGAAGGGCGACTCCGTGACTCCATAGGTGAGCATGCAGTCGTTCACCACCGCCGAGCCCGACTCGAGCGCTTTCGCCATTCGTTCGCCCTTGCGCTTGTCGCGGGTCCAGACGTTGGCGTTGAGGCCGTAGGGGGAGTCGTTCGCGAGCCGGAGGGCCTCCTCCTCGTCGCGGACGCGCATGATCGGCAGCACCGGCCCGAAGGTCTCCTCCCGCATGATCGCCATCTCGTGGCTGACGCCCGTCAGGACGGTCGGCTCGAAGAACAGACCGGACTGGGCGGGATTGCGGCGACCGCCCGTGCGGATCGCCGCGCCGCGCGCGCGCGCGTCCTCGACGTGGCGCTCGACGATCGCGAGCTGGTCGCGCGAGATCATGGGACCGATCTCGAACTCCCCGTCGGCTCCCTGCCGGAGCTGCGCCGTCTTCGCGACGACCTTCTCCACGAAGGCGTCGTGGATCTCCTCCACGACGTACACGCGCTCGGTCGAGACGCAGACCTGGCCCGCGTTGCTGAAGGCCCCGTACACGGCGCCGTTCGCGGCGCGCTCGAGGTCGGCATCGGCGCAGACGATCATCGGGTCCTTGCCGCCGAGCTCGAGCGTGCACGGGACGAGGTTCCGCCCGCACGCCTCGCCCACCCGGCGGCCCGTGCGGACGCTCCCGGTGAACGAGATCTTGTTCACGCCGGCCTCGACCAGCGCCGCGCCGGTCTCGCCGTCGCCGAGCACGAGGCTGAACACGCCCTCCGGCAGGCCGGCCTCCTCGAGCAGCTTCTCCACGAGCTGCCCCGAGAACGGCGTGATCTCGGAGGGCTTCAACACGACGGTGTTGCCCGCCATGAGGGCCTGGGCCGTGGGGTTGAGCGAGAGCAGGAAGGGGAAGTTCCAGGGCGTGATGATCCCGGCCACGCCGAGCGGCCGGTACGAGATCCGCAGCTTCTTCGTCTTCATGAGGTGCACTGGAAGCGTGCGGTCGGCGAGGATGCGCTTCGCGCGGCGCGCGTAGAAGGTCAGGGCGTCGCAGGCGGCCAGCAGCTCGACGGCGAGCGCCTCGGCGCGCGGCTTGCCCGTCTCGCGCACGATCACGTCGAGGAATTCGTCCTGCCGCTCGAGCAGCACCCGCACGGCGCGCTCGAGATAGCGCGCGCGCTCGTCGAAGCGGAGCGATGCCCAGCCGGGCTGTGCCTTTCGCGCGCGCTCGATGGCCGCGCGCACGTCCGACGCCGTCTGGACCTCGATCTCCCCGATCTCCTCGAGCGTGGCGGGATTGCGCAGGCGAAGGCGGCGGCGCGCGCCGACGGGCGTCTCGACCGGCTCGACGACGGCCATGGGAAGACCTCCGCGGGATCGATGGGTGGGCCGAGGGTACGAGAGCCCGAGCGGAGGTGTCAATCAAGGTCGGGAGCTCGGCGACGCGCGCCCGCCGCTCGGACGCGCCGCACGCGCGTATCATGCCGGGAAGCATGGAGTTGCCCGAGCTTCCCCTGTTCCGCGCGTTCCCGGCCGCGCGCGAGCGCCTCGCCTGGCGCCGCTTCGTGGGGACCCCGACGCCGGTCTCCGCGCTGCCGGTGGACGCGCTGCACGGCGGCGTGCTCCACGTGAAGCACGACGAGCGGAGCTGCCCGAGCTACGGCGGGAACAAGCCGCGCAAGCTCGAGTTCGTGATCGGCCACGCCCTCTCCCGGGGCGCGCGCAGGCTCGTCACGACGGGCGGGCTCGGGACGAATCACGGCCTCGCCACCACGATCCTCGGCCGCGAAGCGGGTCTCGCGACGACGCTCGTGCTCGTGCGCCAGCCCGTCACCGAGGAAGTCCGACGTACGCTGCTCCTGCACGCATCCTACGGCGCGGAGCACGTCTTCGGCGCGAGCATCGCGGCGTGCGCGGCCCACGTGCTGCGGGTGCTCGTGCGCTCCGCGGCGCGGGGCGAGCGGCCCTACCTGGTTCCGACGGGCGGATCTTCCGCGCGGGGCGATCTCGGCTTCGTGTCCGCCGCGTTCGAGCTCGCGGAGCAGGTGCGCGCGGGGCTCCTCCCCGAGCCGCGAGAGCTCTTCGTCGCGGTGGGGAGCGGCGGCACGCTGGCCGGCCTCGTCCTCGGCCTGCGGCTCGCGGGCCTGCGCACGCGCGCGACGGGCGTGCTCGTGACGGACATCTTGCCGCCGAGCCCGGCGCGCCTGCTCGGCGCCGCGCGCCGCACGCTGCGGCTCCTGCGGCGCGCGGACCCCTCCGTGCCCGAGATCGCCCTCGAGCGCGACGACTTCCCGCTGCTGCGCGACCAGCTCGGTGCAGGCTACGGCGCGCCGACGCCGGAGGCGGAGGCCGCAGTGCGCTACGCGGCGGAGCGCGGCCTGCGCCTCGACACGACCTACACCGGAAAGTGCCTGGCGGCGCTGCGCGCGCGCGCAGCACGCGGGACGCTGCGCGAGGGGCCGGTCTTGTTCTGGAACACCTTCAACGCGGTCGACGTCGCGTCCCGCGCGCCGCGCCGGGCGAGCGAGGCCGATCTCCCGGGGCCGATCCGCCGCCTGCTCGGCGCGTCCGCGAGCTCCGCCGCGTCGCGCCGTGCGGGCGCGCCGGCGCCGGCGCCCGGGCCGCCCGCCGGCGTTTGAGCCTCCGGCGGCGCGGTGATATCTACGCGCGACCCATGCCCGCGCCGCCCTCCTCCCCGCTTCGCACCACGCGCCGGGGATTCCTCGCCCTGGCCGGGGCCGAGGTCTCCTTCGCGGCCCTGGCGAGGCTCCGGGTGGTGCCGCCGCGCGCGGCGGCCGGCACCCTGCCCTCCCTCGCGGCGACGGATCCGGGGCGCTTCTTCGACGCCCGGGAGACCGAGATCCTGACCCAGATCGCCGAGCGCATGGTCGACACCGGCATGCCGGAGGCGCCTCCCCTGCGCGCGACCGGCGCGGTCGAGACCATCGATCGCCTGTGTCGCGGCCTCGACCCGGCCCTGACCACGCCGCTTCCGCTCGCGCTCCGGCTCTTCGAGTGGGGGCCCTACGTGTTCGACTGGAAGCTCGCGCGCTTCACGCAGCTCTCCGACGCCGACAAGGACGCGTCGCTCGCGGGCTGGATGACGAGCCGCTTCGCCACGCGACGTCTCGCCTTCTACGCGCTCCGCAACCTCTCGCTCCTCGGCTACTGGAGCCAGGACGCGACCTGGCCGCTGATCGGGTACGCGGGACCGCTCCTGCCGCGCACGGGAGACCTCGGATGATCACGTCGCTCCTCGAGCGCGGCGGCGACCTCGTCGAGCAGGCGGACGTCTGCGTGGTCGGAACCGGCGCCGGGGGAGCCGTCGCCGCGGCGGAGCTCGCGGCGGGCGGCCGCTCGGTCGTCGTACTCGAGCAGGGCCACCACTGGACCGCGAAGGACTTCACGCAGCGCGAGGACGACATGCTGCCGCGCCTGTTCGAGGAGGCCGGCATGCGGCAGACCGCGGACGGCGCCGTCGTGGTGCTCCAGGGTCGCAACGTCGGCGGCTCGACCGTGCACAACCTCTGCTACGCGTTCCGCACGCCCGAGCCGATCCTTCGCCTCTGGCGCGACGAGCACGGGCTCTCCGAGCTCACGAGCGCAGCCCTCGCCCCGTCCTTCGCGCGTGTCGAGCAGACCCTCAAGGTGAAGCAGATCGAGGAGTCGCAGCTCAACGCGCTCAATCGGATCGTCCGCGCCGGCGCCGAGAAGCTCGGCTACCGGGGCTTCGTCGCGAAGCACAACCGCGAGGGATGCATCGGGGCGGGCTACTGCATCCTCGGCTGCTCCTACGACGCCAAGCAGTCGATGCTCGTGACCTACGTCCCGCGCGCCTCGGCTGCCGGCGCGAGGATCTACGCGAACGCGCGGGCCGAGCGGATCGAGGCCGTCGGCGGCCGCGCGCGCCGCGTGCTCGGGAGCGTGGTCGGCCACGACGGCACGGTCCTCGGCTCGGTGGAGGTCACGGCCAAGGTCATCGTGCTCTCGGCGGGCGCCGTCGCCTCGCCGGACCTCCTGCTCCGGAGCGGCCTCGCGAACGGCGGCGGACAGGTCGGCCGGAACCTCCATCTCCACCCGTCGGTGTTGGTAGCGGGGTTCTTCGACGAGCCCGTGCACGCCTATCGCGGCATCCCCCAGAGCTACTACGTCGACCAGTTCATCGACCTCGAGAAGGACCCCCACACGGGCTTCATCCTGATGCCCATCACGGGCTTCCCGGTGCTCACGGCGGCGAACATGCCGGGCTTCGGGCGGGCGCACTTCCGGGGCCTCCGCGACTACTCGAAGATGGTCGGGCTCCTCGCCCTGCTGCACGACCGGAGCGCCGGTCGCGTGACGAGCGGGAGCTCGCCGGCGAAGCCCCGGATCGACTACGCGCTCACGCCGGCGGACCGCGCGCTCCTCGGCGAGGGGCTCGTGCGCTGCGCCGAGGTGTTGCTCGCGGGCGGCGCCCGCCGCGTCGTGGCGCCGTACTGGATCGATCCGGTGGAGCTCCGGCCCGGCGACGATCTCTCCGTGCTGGCGCGGCGTGGCGTGCGCGAGGGCGAGATCGGCCTCGCCTCGACGCATCCGCAGTCGACGTGCCGGATGGGCGCCGACCCGCGCGCCTCGGTCGTGAACGCGTTCGGCGAGTGCCACGAGGTCCCGGGCCTGTTCGTGGCCGACATGAGCGTGTTCCCGACCTCGCTCGGCGCGCCGCCGCAGATCACCACCGCGGCCCTCGCCGACCGGACCGCGCACCACATCCTCGCGCGCTGGCCGGAGCTCGGCGCGTGAGCGCGCCGAGCGTCGACGAGCTCGACGAGGAGGGAACGATCGAGACCGGCGCCGCCCTCGCGGCGCGCGCCGCGGGCGGCGGCCCACGGCCCGGCATCTGGCAGCTCGCCTGGCCGTCGATGGCGATGTTCGCCCTGCAGTCCCTGGTCGGCCTCGTCGACTTCGTGATCGTCGGATCCCTCGGCACCGAGGCCGTGGCGGCGGTCGGCGTCGCCGTCCAGTTCTTCAACGTGCTCTTCGCGGTCCTCGCGGCGGTGACGACGGGGACCGTCGCGCTCGTCGCGCGAGCGATCGGCGCCGGCGAAAGGGCCGAGGCCGAGCGCATCCTGCGCATCTCCCTCGGCCTCGGCGCCGTGTTCGCGCTCGCCGTCTCGTGCCTGCTGCCCTTCGCGGACGCGATCGTCGCGGCGTTCGGCGTGAACGCGGAGGTGGTGCGCCTCGGCGGCTCCTACGTCCGGATCCAGCTCTGCTTCACGCTGCCCTTCGCGATCGCCTTCGTGATCGGGAGCGCGCTGCGCGGCGCGGGCGACGTGCGCACGCCGCTCCTGATCGGCGTCGTGATGAACGTCGTGAACGTGATCGGGAACTACGGTCTCGTCTACGGCGCGTTCGGACTCCCGCGCCTCGGCACCGACGGCTCGGCGCTGGCCTCGGGCATCGCCTTCTGCACGAGCATGGTCGCGTCCCTCTGGCTCTGGCGGCGGGGCGCACTGGTGCTCGGGCCGCGACCGCCGCGGGACGGCGCGGCCCGTGCGCGCGCGCGCCGCGTGCTGCGGATCGGCCTGCCCACCGCGCTCGAGCAGGGCGCGTGGCAGGCGGGCCTGTTCCTCTTCCTCCGACTCGTCGCCCACCACGGCACGGAGCCGGTGTCGGCCTACGTGATCGGCGTGCGCATCCTCTCCTTCTCGTTCGTGCCGGGGCTGGGCTTCTCGACCGCCGCGGCGACGCTCGTGGGTCAGCATCTCGGCGCCGGAGAGCCCGATCTCGCCGCGCGCTCCGGCTGGCGCGCGAACGCGCTCGCGATGGGGGTGATGGCCGTGGTCGGCGCGCTCATCATCGCGGCCGCGCCTTGGATCGCCGGCTACTTCGGCGCCACCGGCGATCGCACGGTCGAGCTCACGGTGAAGTTCATCTGGATCCTCGGCGCGGCGCAGCCCCTCATGGCCGTCGAGTTCGCGCTCGGTGGCGCGCTTCGGGGCGCCGGCGACACGCGCTTCCCGCTGGTATCGATCCTCTCGGGGCTGTTCGTCTTCCGGCTCGGTGGGGCGTTCTTCGTGAGCCACGTGCTGGGGGGCGGGGTCGTCGCCGTCTGGTCGTGCCTCCTCGCCGACTATCTCGTGAAGGCGCTGCTCCTCGCCGGCCGCTTCCGCTCCGGACGCTGGCGGCACGTGCGGGTGTAGGGGCGGGTCTCAGGCGTCGCGGTCGGGGTCGGGGGCGGCGGCGGCCTCTTCGGACTGGGCGGCGCGAGACGCCCGCCGCGCCTCGGCCCAGACGCCCGCGAAGTATCGCAGCAGGTCCGTCTCGGTGATCATGCCGAGGAGCTCGTCGCCGTCGAGCACGGGCAGGCAGCCGATCTTGCGCTCGGCCATCACCAGCGCGGCCTCTTCGACCGGCGCGTCCGGCTCGATCACGATCGGGGGCGACGACATCACCCGCGCGATCTCCACCACGTGCAGGAACGCGCGCCGCTCGTCGTCCGCGAAGGAGGTCAGGCTGGAGAGCGAGGCGCGCAGGAGGTCGCGCTCGGAGACCACGCCGACGAGCTTCCCGCCGTGCACCACCGGCATGTGGCGCACGCGACCCAGCGTCATGATATCTTGCACGGTCGAGAGACGTTCGCCCGCGGAGATCGTGACGATCTTCTCCTGCATGACGTCTCGTACGCGCACCTTCGACACGAACGGAGTCTACCCCATGGCCCGCGAGCGAGGGGGCAAATCCGGCCGGTCCGGAGGCAGGCTGACGCCGGATCAACGCTCCGGAGAGGCCGAGCGGACGGAGGGCCGGGACGAGGCGCGCGCGCATGCGCACGACCTCGACGTTCCGGAGGCCGAGCACGCCGACGACGAGGGCGCGAAGGGCGGCGAACGGGGCCCGGCGCTCGGGGAGCTGCTCCGAAAGGCCGTCGCGGCCGGCCTCACGAGCGTGTTCGGGCCCACCGAGGCGGTGCGGCGCGCCGTCGGCGAAGCGATGCCCCGAGACTGGATCGACTTCGCCACGGAGCAGAGCGACCGCACGCGCTCCCAGTTCCTCGAGCGTCTCGCGGCGGAGCTCGCGCGCACGCTCGAGTCGATGGACCTCGTGCAGGTCGCGGAGCGGGTGCTCGAAGGCCGCACCATCGAGGTGCGTGCGAACATCCGCCTCGCGCCGCGCGAGCCCGGCAAGCGGGGCGAACGTGGGCCGCTTCGATTCCTGGTGGTGGATGGAGACGAAAAAGAGTGACCTTGACCCAAGGGCCCACCCGGCCCGGTACGTCCCGCCTCGCAGCTCCTCTCGGCTCGATCCTGACGCTGGCTGCCCTCGGATGGGCGTTCGCCGTGCATCACGGCGTCGGCCCGGTGCCCCCGGGCGGCCCGCGAGCCTGGTACGACTCTCGCGGCTGGCTGCTCGACACACTGGCCGCCACGAGCCTCGGGGCCTGGCTCGACACGCCCCTTCGCGGGCTCGTGGCCTTCACGCTCCCCTCTGCCGCCCTCGCCACGGCGGTCTTCGCGACGACGCGCTCTTCGCTCGCCCGCACCCTCGCCGTGGCGTCGCTCCTCGCGACTGCGCTCTTCCTGTTCTACGGCCTCGACGGAGATCGGGCCCAGATCTGGACGTTCTTCCGCTGGCGCGGCTCGGCGGTGATGACGCTCTTCGCGCTCGTGCTCGCGGCGGCCGTGTGCGCTCCGTTCCTCGCCACGAGCTGGCTGCGGCGCGGCTGGCCGGCGCGCCTCGCGCTGTTCGTGCCGGTCGCCGCCCTCGTGGTCGTCGCGCTGCGCGACGTCACGGGCACGAACCCGCGTCTCCAGTTCGCGATCTCGCCCTGGCCGGTCGTCACGATGTTCGGAGTCGAGATCGGCGCCTCGGTCGTCGCCGCGCTGCTCGGGGTCGCGGCGCTCGTCCTGGCCGTCGCCGGCGCGAGCCGACTCGCGCCGGCGAGCCGCGCCCTCGCCGGCGCCGGCGCGCTCGTCGGAATCGTCGGCGTCCCGGCGCTGATCCGGCCCCAGCCGGGCCTCTCGCTCGCGCTCCTCGCCGGCGGGATCGCCGGGGCCGCGCTCGTGGTGGCCCGGCTCCTGGCCGCACCGGGCCGCCTGGCCGGCGCGGCACGCGCGCTCGCGGTCGGCACGCTCCTGGTGACGCTCCCCATCGTCGTCGGGCTCACCTGGGTGAACCACGACTACGTCGCCACGCGCGAAGGCGCGGCGAAGCAGATCAACGATGCGCTCCAGCGCTACTTCGCGAGGGAGCAGGCGTACCCCGACACGCTCGAGGAGCTCGTGGAGGCGAAGGACCTGCCGGCGGTCCCGGTGCCTCAGGTGGGCTTCGGCGTCGACGGCGCCGCGACCTTCACCTACGAGAACTTCGGCACGAGCTACATCCTCGAGTTCTCGGCGCCGCGCTGGGTGCAGTGCGCGTACAACCCGCCGTGGTCGGACGAAGCGGGCGACGACGGAGAGCACGCGGCCGGGGCGCACGCCGCGGCCTCGGCTCCGGCAGACTCGGACGACGACGACGCCTCCGGCGACGGCGGCGCGGCGCACGACGGGGGCGCGGACGGCACGTCGATGCCCGGCGCCTGGTCGTGCCCGCGCAAGCCCCCGGAGCTCTGGTGAGCCCGGGAGCGGGAAGCACGTCGCTCGGTCCGGTCGAGCGGCTGCAGCGCGCGCGCCGCATCGGCACGACCTTCGGCCGCGTCTACCTCGGGATCAAGGCGCAGCAGTTCATCCAGCGACGCCTCCGGCCGCCCGACATGCGAGAGCGTTGGTCGCGCTTCAACCGCCAGAGCGCGGAGTCGATCTACGAGGCGGCGATCGACCTGCGCGGCCTGATCCTCAAGGGGTGCCAGTTCCTGGGCTCGCGCTCCGACGTGCTGCCGCGCGAGTACGTCGAGGTGCTGTCGAAGCTCCAGGACCGGGTTCCGCCGAAGCCCTTCGGCGTGGTGCGACGCACGGTGGAGCGGGAGCTCGACCGCCGACTCGACGAGGTGTTCCGTCGCTTCGAGCCCCGGCCCATCGCCTCGGCGTCCCTGGCGCAGGTCCACGAGGCGGAGCTCCTGTCCGGCGAGCGCGTCGCGGTGAAGGTGCAGTACCCGGAGATCGAGTCGCTGGTACGGAGCGACCTCGCGAACCTCCGCATGCTGTTCCGCGCGGTGGGCGTGTTCGAGCGCGACTTCGACCTGATGCCGCTCCTCGACGAGCTGGGCGAGTACCTGCCTCGCGAGCTCGACTTCCAGAGCGAGGGGCGCAACGCCGAGACCGTCGCCCGCTTCTTCGCCGGCCGCGAGGACGTCGTCGTGCCGCGCATCCACCACGAGCTCACGACCCGCCGCGTGCTCGTGATGGAGTTCATGCCCGGGATCAAGATCACGGACGTCGACGCGCTCCGCGCCGCGGGCGTCGACCCGAACCGCGTGACGCAGACGCTGGTGGAGGCGTTCTGTCGCCAGATCCTGACCCACGGTTTCTTCCACGCCGATCCGCACCCGGGGAACCTGCTCGTCCAGCCCGAAGGCGCCCGGCTCGTGCTGCTCGACTTCGGCCTCACGAAGGACCTGCCGCCGCACTTCCGCGAGGGCATCGTCGCCTTCGCGCTGGCGATGCTCGCGGACGACGCCGATCGCCTCGGCAAGGCCCTGGTCGATCTCGGCTTCGAGACGAAGGACGGGCGCAGCGAGTCGCTGACCACGATCGCGCGCTTCTTCCTCGACTTCGCGAAGCGCTTCCGCGAGCAGCCCCACGCCGATCCGAGGATGATCGAGGAGCTCAACGAAGAGATCCCGGAGATGATCCGGAAGAACCCGATCGTGCGCGTCCCGAGCCACGTCGTGCTGCTCGGACGCGTGCTCGGGCTTCTCTCCGGCGTCTCGCGCTCCCTCGACTCTCGCGTCGATCTCCTGCGCACCATCCTGCCCTACGCCCTGGGGAAGGCATGAAGGCGCCGCTCCGCCTGGGCCTCGCCCTCGGAGGCCCGACGGGGCGCGACGCCGTGCGCGCAGGCTGGGCGAGGCTCCTCGAGCGCGCCGCCTTCGCGGAGGAGCTGGGCTTCCACTCCGTGTGGGTTCCCGAGGGCCACTTCCGCCGCGGCGCGATGGCCTCACCGCTCGTGGCGCTCTCGGCCGTCGCCGCCCGCACGCGACGGATCGGCCTCGGCACGACCTCGCTCTTGCTTCCGATCCACCACCCGCTGCGCGTCGCCGAGGAGGTGGCGGCGCTCGACGCCCTGTCCGACGGGCGCGTCCTGCTCGGGCTCGGGCGCGGCTTCGCCGCTCCGATCTTCCAAGCCTTTCGCGTGCAGTCGGCGACGAAGCGCGACCGCTTCGACGAGGCGCTCGACGCGATCCGCGCCGCCTGGAGCGGCGCGCCCCTGACGCTCGACGGTGTCCACTTCGCGACGCGAGGCGAGCACGCCGCGGCGCTGCGTCCGGTGCAGCGCCCCCATCCGCCGCTCCTGGTCGCCGCCTTCGGGAGGAAGGGACTGCTGCAGGCGGCGCGCCACGGCCTGCCGTATCTCGCGTCGCCCCTCGAGCCCCTCGATCTGCTCGCGGAGAACTACGCCTTCCACCGCGAGAGCCTCGCGCCCGGGGTGTCGCTCGCGCCCTTCGCCGCGCCCGTGATGCGCACGCTCCACGTCGCCGCGGACGCGGCGGAGGCGCGTGCAGTGCTCGATCGCCTCGACGCCGAGGCGGCGGCCACCGCGGGCGCGCTGCCTCCTGCCCTCGTGCGGGCGGCCGCGGGGCCGGCGTCGGCGCGGGCGATCGTGGGCGAGGCATCGGCGGTCGCCGACGCCTTGGCGCGCTACCGGGAGCGCCTGGGCCTCGACCTCCTGGTCGTGCGGAGCGAGGTCTCCGGCCTCGACGAGCCGGCGCAACGGCGCTCCCTGGAGGCGCTCGCGACGCGCGTCCTCCCGGCGCTCGGCTGAAGCGCGGCTCAGGCCTCGTCGTCCTCGAACGCTTCCTCTTCCTCGTCGTCGCGGGTGAACGTGACGAACGCCATGCTCGGCCGCTTCGAGCTCTCGCGCATCGCGAAGTGGAAGGCGTCGAAGTGCCAACCCTCCTGCGTCGTCTCGTTCAGGATCCGCTCGAGCTCCTCGTCGGTGACGTTGCTCGACTCGACGACCTTCCAGGTGAGCGCCACGCCGTCTCCTCTCTAGCGAACGAGCCGCGCGGCCACTTCCTTCGCCGCGTACGTCAGGATCAGGTCCGCCCCGGCGCGCTTGATCGCGACCAGCGCCTCGTCCATCGCGCGCGCGCCGTCGAGGAAGCCCCGCTCGGCGGCGGCCTTGATCATCGCGTACTCGCCGGAGACGTGATAGGCGGCGAGGGGCACGTCGAACTCGCGCCGCGCCTCCGCGAGGACGTCGAGGTAGGGCAGCGCGGGCTTCACCATCAGCGCGTCGGCGCCTTCCTCGAGGTCGAGGCGCATCTCGCGCAAGGCCTCGCGCCGGTTCGGCGGGTCCATCTGGTAGGCGCGCCGATCGCCGAAGGCGGGCGCGCTCTCCGCCGCCTCGCGGAACGGCCCGTAGTACGCGCTCGCGTACTTCGCGGCGTAGGACAGGATCGGAACCTCCTCGAAGCCGTTCGCGTCGAGAGAGGCCCGGATCGCCCCGACCCGACCGTCCATCATGTCGGACGGCGCGACGAGGTCCGCCCCGGCGCGCGCGTGAGAGAGCGCCGTCGCCGCGATCCGCTCGAGGGACGGATCGTTCGCGACCTCCGCGCCCTCGACGATCCCGCAGTGTCCGTGATCGGTGTACTCGCACAGGCAGACGTCGGTGATCACGCACAGCGCCGGCGCGGCCTTCTTCGCCGTGTCGATCGCGCGCTGCACGATCCCACGCGCGTCGTCGGCGCCCGAGCCCCGCGCGTCCTTGTGGGACGGGATGCCGAACAGGATCACGGCCGGGATCCCGAGATCGGCCACCGCCTTCGCCTCGTCGGCGAGCGCATCGACCGAGTGTCGGAAGACGCCGGGCATCGAGGCCACGGGCTGCCGCACGCCCTTCCCCTCGACCACGAACAGCGGCAGGACGAGATCGTCCGGGGAGACCCGGGTCTCGCGCACCATCCGCCGCAGCGTCTCCGAGCGACGCAGCCTGCGCGGCCGCACGATGGGGAACTTCACGAGGCACCTCCTTCCGACCGATCCGGCGCCGCCGGCTCGTCGCCGATCTCGCGCTCCGCCCGGGCGGCCCGCGCCCGGACGAGGGCCTCGACGAGCGCCGATGCCCCGGACGCCTCCGCCACCACGTCGGCCGGGCGGCCGATCTCGGCCAGGGCGCCGGCCGTGACGGGCCCGATCGCGGCGACCACGCAGCGTCGCGTCGCGGCCCGGGCGGGCTCGTCCAGGGCCGCGAAGAAGTGTCGCACGGTGCTCGGGCTCGTGAAGGTGAGGGCGTGGAGCTCGCCGCGACCCAGGCGATCGCGCAGCGCGGGCGCGTCGAGGGCGGCCGGCTCCGTGCGGTAGACCACGAGCGTGTCCACCGTCGCGCCCGCGCGGCGCAGCCCTTCCGGCAGGACCTCTCGCGCGCGCTCGGCTCTCGGCAGGAGGATCCTGCGGCCCGCGAGCGGGTAGCGCTGGGCGAGGGCCTCGAGCACGCCCTCGGCGTCGAAGCGGGGCGGGACGAGCTCCACGGCGAGGCCGGCCTCCTGCGCAGCGGCCGCCGTCACGGGCCCGACGCAGACCGCCCGCAGCCGCCCACCGTCGAGCCCGACGCCCCGCGCGGCTGCGGCCCGAGCGAGATGGCGCACGGCGTTCGCGCTCGTGAGGACGACGAGGTCGTAGCGGTCGAGCGCCGCGAGCCGCTCCTCGAGCTCGGCGGCGACCACCGGCACGATCCGGATCGTCGGCAGCACGATGGGCTCGGCCCCGGCGCGGCGCAGCGCCTCGGCGAGCGCGCCCGCCTGCTCCTCGGCGCGCGTCACGAGGACTCGCCAGCCGTAGAGCGGCAGCGCCTCGCGCCAGGCGAGGGATCGCCGGAGAGCGACCACGTCGCCGATCACGACCGTCGTCGGGGTGCCGAAGCCCGCGGCTGCGACCCGCGCCGCGAGCTCCGCGAGGGGCGCCTCGAGGACGCGCTGGCGCGCCGTCGTGCCCCACTCGATCGCCGCCGCCGGCGTCGCGGGCGCGCGCCCCTCGGCGATCAGCCGCTCGCAGATCGCCGCGAGATGCTTCATGCCCATCAGCACGACGAGCGTGTCGCCGCCGCGGGCGAGCTCGCCCCAGCGCAGCGCCACGGTCGGCTCCGTCGGATCGCGGTGGCCGGTCACGACGGCGAACGACGCGGCGTGACGCCGATCGGTGACGGGAATGCCGGCGTAGGCCGGGGCGCCGATCGCCGCCGTCACGCCGGGGACGACCTCGAACGGCACGCCCGCCTCGCTGCACGCGGAGGCCTCTTCGCCGCCACGCCCGAACACGAAGGGATCGCCGCCCTTGAGCCGCACCACCGTCCGCCCGGCCCGCGCGAGGCGCACCAGGAGCGCGCTCGTCTCGGCCTGGGCGACCGTCGGCTCCTCGTGGCCGCGCTTGCCGACGTTCACGAGCTCGGCCTTCTCCGGCGCGAGGGCGAGCACCTCGGGCGACACCAGGGCGTCGTAGACCACCACGTCCGCCTCGCGCAGCGCGGCGGCGCCGCGCAGCGTGAGGAGGCCCGGATCGCCGGGTCCTGCGCCGACGAGGATCACGCGCCCGCTCGCGCCCGCCGCCTCGCCGCTCCCGCCGCTCACGCGAGCGCCTGGCGGGCGCGCGCGAGCACGGCCGCGCCGCCCGTCGCGAGCACGCGCTCCGCGGCGGCGAATCCGGTGGACGCAGCCTCCGTCCCCCGCGCCTCGCCCCGCACGATCACGCTGCCGTCGAGGCTCGCGACGAGCCCGCGCACGCGCAGCGCGCCGTCCGCCTCTTCCTCCGCGAAGGCGGCGAGCGGCACGTTGCAGTCGCCCTCGAGGCGCGCGAGGAAGGCGCGCTCGGCGGCGGCGCTGCGCGCGGCCCGCGCGTCCGAGAGCGCGGCGAGCCTCGCGGCGAGCGGATCGTCCGCGCGCGCTTCCAGGGCGAGCGTTCCCTGGGCGACCGCGGGGAGGAGCACGTCCGTCGCGATGCGCTCGTCGATGCGATCGGCGAGGTCGAGGCGCGTGAGTCCCGCGCAAGCGAGGACGACGGCGTCGAGCCCCTGCTCCTCGAGCTTGCGCAGGCGCGTGGGAACGTTCCCGCGGAGCGGGACGATCTCGAGGTCCGAGCGGAGCGCTCGCAGCTGCGCCGCACGACGCACGCTCCCCGTGCCGATCCGCGCGCCGCGCGGGAGCGTCGCGAGGCGGGCGCCACGCGCGCGTGCCACGAGGGCGTCGCGCGGATCCTCGCGCGCCGGCCACGCGACGAGCGCGAGGCCCGCGGGCGTGCGGGCCGGCAGATCCTTCGCGCTGTGCACCGCAAGATCCGCGCGCCCCTCGAGCAGCGCGTCCTCGATCTCCTTCACGAAGAGTCCCTTCCCGCCCAGCGAGGCGAGGGGCCGGTCCTGGATCCGATCGCCGGCGGTGGTCACGATCACGAGCTCCGTCTCGGCGTCGAGCGCGGCCTCGATGCGCGCGGCGATGGCGCGGGCCTGGGCGAGCGCGAGCTCGCTGCCCCGCGTCGCGATCCGAATGCGGCTCACGCGCTCGGCCCGCCGGGTCCGCCCGCGCCGCCGCGTCCGCCCCTCCCGTCCCTCGGGCTCGACTCGTTCGACCCGTGCGCCCCGCCCGCGCCGCCGTCTTCGCCTCCTTCCGGCGCGTCGAGGCCGAACAGCACGCGCGCGGCCTCGAGGTAGGCGAAGCCTTCCTCGCGCTCCGCCTCCTCGCGCAGGCGGGTGAGCGGCGCGTGGAGCATCTTGTTCACGAGCGAGCGCGTGAGCGCGTCCACACCCGCGCGCTGGGCCTCGTCGAGCCCGAGCCGCGCGAGGCCGCGCTCGAGCTCCCGGCCGCGGATCGACTCCATGCGCGACCGCAGGTGGCGGATCGTGGGCACCGCCTGGAGCGTCGAGAGCCAGGCCGCGAAGCGCCGCTCCTCCTCGGCGACGATCGCCTCGCCCTGGGCCGTCTCGCGCCGGCGCTCCTCGGCGTTCGCCGCGGCGACGCCCGCCAGGTCGTCGATGTCGTAGAGGTACACGCCATCGAGACGGTTCACGTCGGGGTCCACGTTGCGCGGCACGCCGATGTCGATCACGAAGAGCGGCCGTCCCCGGCGCACGCGCTGCGCCTCGCTCGCGCGCGCGAGGTCGATCACGGGCGCATCGGCCGCGATGCAGGTGAGCACGACGTCGCAGCGCAGCAGGAGCTCGGGGACCGCCTCGAGCGCGTGGGCGGCGGCGCCGAAGCGGACGGCCAGGCTCGCGGCGTGGGCGGGCGTGCGGTTCGCGACGTGGACCGCGGCGAGGCCCTCGCCGCGCAGCGCCTCCAGGGCGGCCTCGATCATCTCCCCGGCGCCCACGAGGAGCGCCGTCTTGTCGTCGAAGTCCTCGAAGATCTGGCGCGCGAGGTCGACGGCGACACGCGCCACGGAGACGGGCCGCTCCCCGATCCGCGTGTCGCGCCGGACCCGCTTCGCCGTGGCGAAGGCGCTCTGGAGCAGGCGGGAGAGGATCGGGCCGCAGGCGCCGCAGGCCACGGCGGCGCGGTGGGCGTCCTTCAGCTGGCCGAGGATCTGCGGCTCGCCGACGACCATCGAGTCGAGGCTCGCCGCGACACGGAAGACGTGTCGCACGGCATCGGCGTCCTCCCGCTCGACGAGCACCGCGTCGAGCTCGACGCCGGGCGGGAGGGCGCCGCCCTCGGGCAGGTCGCGCCGGAAGAGCTGGCGCAGGCGCGCCCGCGCGGCGTCGGGGGCGCGCGTCAGCACGGCCACCTCGACCCGGTTGCAGGTCGAGACCAGGAACGCCTCGTCGATCTCGTCGCAGGCCACGAGCTTGCCGAGGAGCGGCGCCGGATCCGACACGGCGAAGCGTTCGCGCAGCTCGAGCGGCGCCGTGCGATGGCTGAGCCCCGCGAGCAGGATCCTCACGTCAGGAGCTCGACGCCGATCACGGCGACCAGGAGGAGCGCGAACCCGCCGACCGCCGAGAGCGCGGCCTGGCGCATCACCTGGTACGAGCGGAAGCGCATGACCACGAGCGCGCCGTAGACGATCCAGGCCAGGAAGGAGAGCGTCTCGTGGGCGTGGCCCGTGAAGAGCCGCCCCTGGGCCGCGTGATTCCACATGAGCCCCGTGAGCACGCCGACCGTGAGGAGCGGGAAGCCCGCGGCGAGGGCCGCGCCGTTCACCCGGTCGAGCGCCTCGAGGGACGGCAGGCGCACGCCGCGAGCCGGCCGCTTCGCCTTGAGGCGGCGGTCCTCGTACAGGAAGGCGAGGCCCGCGAGACAGGCCACGCCGAGGAACGACAGGCCGGCGCTCGCCAGGAGCACGTGGGCGTGGGGCCAGTAGGCGCCGGCGCCGAAGTCCTCGCGCACCACGTGCGGCAGGCGCAGCGCCGCGAACAGGGTGGAGACCGCCGCGACGGGGGCGATGCCCGCGACGAGGGCGCCGATCCGCATCCGCCATTCGAGCGCGAGGAAGAAGAGCACGCCGACGAACGCCATGAACGAGACCGTGGCCGAGAGGTCCGTGAGCGGCGGCGGCGCGCCTTCGAGGTGGAACACCGCGAACGCCGAGCCGTGGACGACGACGCCGATCGCGAGCATTCCGGTTCCTGCGCGGAGCAGCCTGCGAGAGGGCCACGAGAGCCCCACGGCGGCGGCCGCACCGGCGCCCAGGTAGAGCAGCGCGGCGAGCTGGTGGAGCAGCGCGCCCACGGCTCACCTCTTCTGCAGCCGCGCCAGGGTCGCTGCGACCCGCGCGGCGTCGTTCGTCATCTCGAACACACGATAGGCCGGCTCGCCGAACAGCACGAAACGGATCTCCTCGAGGGAGGTCTCGCCGGCGAGGTGAGCGCGCGCCTCCTCGAGCAGGATCTCGGCGCAGCGCTGGAGCGGGAATCCGGCGATGCCGGCGCCGATCGCGGGCACGGCGAGGGTGCGACAGCCGCGCTGGCGCGCGAGCGCGAGGCTCGCACGGAACGACGCGCGGACGCTGTCCTCGCTCGCGACGCCGCCCGGAGGCATGCTCGCCGCGTGGATCACGAAGCGCGCGGGCAGCGCGCCCGCGCCCGTGATCGCGGCCTCGCCCACCGCGATCGGCCCGATCGCGTCGCACTCCGCCTGGATCGCGGGCCCGCCCTTCTCGCGGATCGCCCCGGCCACGCCCGCCCCGAGCACGAGCGCGCTGTTCGCCGCGTTCACGATCGCGTCCACCGCCTGCTGCGTGAGATCGCCCTCGAGCAGCACGATCCGGCCGATCATCGCGCAGACCTCCGCGCCGTCCGCCGCTTCCTCGTGTCGGAGGCCTGGGCCTCGACGAGGCTCGCGGCGAGGAGCGGCACCAGGATCTCGTGATGGCCGACGAGGGAGATCCCGCGACCGCCGAGGCGCGTCGGACGCTCGACGACGTTCACGCTGGGCCGGTACTGACGGATGAAGTCGAGGTTCACGGTGGTGATCCGCTCGACCTTGTGCCCGAGGTTGCGCGCGAGGGCGAGCGCCTTCAGGAACACCTCCGGCAGGATCACCGCCGAGCCCACGTTCAGGAAGACTCCGCGCTCGAGCGTCGCCACGAGACCGGTGAGCGTCTCGAAGTCGCGGTAGCTCGTGGCGCCCAGGGCCGCGCCGTCGGCCGACGGGTGCATGTGGTGGATGTCGGTGCCGATCGCAGCGTGCACCGTCACGGGCAGGCCGAGGCGGAACGCCGACGCGAGGATCGAGCGCTCGGCGTGGGAGTAGCCTGCGGCGCGCCCTCGGGCGAGCTCGCGTCCCACGGCCGCGCCCATGCCGAGGCCCTCGCGCGCCCCCGCCGCGATCGCGCCGTTCAGGCGCTCCGCCGTCTCCTTCGCCATCCCGAACGTCCCGTCGTCGAGGGCCGGCGCGACGTCCTCGCTCGTCTCGCCGAGCAGCGCGAGCTCGAGGTCGTGGACGCAGCAGGCACCGTTCAGCAGGAGCCCGCTCACGAAGCCGCGCTCCATCAGGTCGACCACGAGCGGCGCGAGGCCCACCTTGATCACGTGGGCGCCGAAGCCCCAGAGGATCGTCCGTCCGTCGCGTCGCGCTCGCACCACCGCGTCGCTCGCGGCGCGAAGGTCGGCCGCGCCGAGCAGCTTCGGCAGGCCGTCGAGGAACGCTGCGAAGCTCGCCCCGGCGGTGTGGGGCCGCGCTTCGTCGCTCGTCCGGACCTTGCTCTTGCGGCGACGCACCGGGATCGTGCGGACCTTCGAGCGGTCGATCTGCGGAGGCTTCGGGCTCACGCGCGCCGATCGAGGAGCGCTTCCTCGACGAGCTCCGCGACGACGTGGGCGAGCGTGATGTGCGCCTCCTGGATGCGCTGCGTGTCGTCGGACGGCACGCAGAGCGCCAGGTCGACGAGCGGCGCGAGCTTGCCGCCACGGCGGCCGGTCAGCCCGATCGTGTGGAGGCCGCGCTGCCGCGCGGTCTCGACGGCCGCGATCACGTTCGGAGAGTTGCCCGAGGTCGAGATCGCCCACGCGACGTCTCCCTCGCGGCCGTGGGCCTCGACCAGCCGCGCGAACACGCGCTCGAAGCCGTAGTCGTTCCCGAGCGCCGTGAGCTCGCTGGTGTTGGCGGTCAGGGCGATCGCGGGGAGCGCCGCGCGCTCGCCGCGCAGGCGGCCCGTCCACTCGGCGGCCAGGTGCTGGGCGTCGGCCGCCGAGCCGCCGTTCCCGAACAGCAGGACCTTGCCGCCGCGACGCAGCGACGCGGCGACGATCTCGGCCGCGCGCGCCACGGCGGCGGCGCTCTCGACGGCGAGGTCGAGCTTGACCTGCGCGCTCGCCTCGAGCAGCGCGCGCACCCGGGCCACGGCGCCCGCGCTGCCGGAGGAGGTGTCGCTCATGCCGCGTCCGGATCCTGCATCGGACCTCTGCGGGATCCCTGCCGCCCTTCTGCCGGGCTTCCCGGGGCGAGAAAACGGTGCGAAATCGCTGGGATCGACCGAGGCCGAGGCTATCGCCGGGGGTCTCGAGCGTCAACGCGAGACGCCCCGGCGCCTGCGCCGGCTGCTAGCATGCCCCGACAATCCAGGAGGAAGAGCTTCATGGCAGCCGTCGCGGACGTGACCGATCAGAGCTTCGACGCCGAGGTGCTCCAGTCGAAGCAGCCGGTGATCGTCGACTTCTGGGCCGAATGGTGCGCCCCCTGCCGGGCGATCTCGCCGATCATCAAGGACCTCGCGACCCAGTACGACGGGCGCGTGAAGATCGTGAAGATGAACGTCGACGAGAACCAGGCCACGCCCGGCAAGTACCAGGTCCGCTCGATCCCGCTCGTGATCGCGATCAAGGACGGCGTCGTCGTCGACCAGATCCTCGGGGCTCGCCCCAAGGCCCACTTCGAGGAGATGGTGAAGAAGCTCGTCTAGGACGGGCGCGCTACTCGGCCTCACCTGCGCGCTCGTCGAGGAGCGTCGTCTCCTGCCGCCGAGCCGCCGCCCTCGGCGGCTCGAAGATGCGCACCGGCCAGCGCCGTCGCGCGGCCTCGCGGTAGAGGAAGGGGTCGGGGTTCGTCACCACCGGGTGTCCCACGAGGTCGAGCAGCGGCAGATCGGTGATCGAGTCGGTGTAGAACCAGCTCTTCGCGAGGTCGATGTCCTGCTCCTCGATGAACTGCTGGAGCCAGTAGATCTTCCCCTCCTCGAAGCAGATCGGCTCGACGACGCGCCCCGTGAAGCGTCCGTGCTCGACCTCGAGCCGCGTGTACAGGAAGTGCTTGATCCCCAGGCGCTCGGCCAGGGGCCGCACCACGAACTTCGTCGCTCCCGAGACGATCGCCACGACGTGGCCCTCGGCGTGGTGGCGGCGCACGATCTCCTCCGCCTCCGGATAGATCTTCTTCTCCACCATCTCGTCGAACCACTTGCGCGCCTCGCGCGTGAGCGCCCGCTCGCTCTGGCCCTGGAACTCGAGCATCGCCTTGCGCGTCCAGGCGCCGATGTCGAGCACGCCAGCCTTGTAGCGGAGGTAGGCGCCGAGGCCCTTCACGAGATCGAAGGCGGAGATCTCGCCCCGCTCGTAGCGATACTTCATGTACAGCGTGCCCGAGTTCTCGGCGATCAGCGTCTTGTCCATGTCGAAGAACGCGCCGACGCGCGGCCTCGAGCGGGCGGGCTTGCCGGACATGGGCCCAGTCTACCAGCCAGCGGAGCCGACGCGGATCAGGAGCGGAAGCGGCGCATGGAGATGTTGAGCAGGAAGCCCAGACCGATGAGGCTCGCGATCATCGCCGAGCCGCCGTACGAGAACAGGGGCAGCGCGACGCCGATCACGGGGAAGAGGCCGATCACCATGGCCACGTTGATCGCCGCGGGCCAGAAGAAGATCCCCACCACGCCCAGGGCCAGGTACGCGCCGAACGGATCGCGTGAGCGCCGCGCGACCTGGATGCCCCAGAGCAGGAGCGTCAGGTAGAGGCCGAGCACGACGGCGCTCCCGACGAAGCCCCACTCCTCGGCGATGACCGAGAAGATGAAGTCGGTGTGCTGGGTCGGCAGGAAGCGGAGCTGGGTCTGCGTGCCCTCCATCCAGCCCTTGCCGAACACGCCGCCCGAGCCGATGGCGATCCGCGACTGGATCACCTGGTAGCCCGAAGCGAGCGGATCCCGGCCCGGCTCCAGGAAGTCGAGCACGCGGCTGCGCTGGTAGTCCGCCAGCACGAAGAACCACATCCCGGTGACCGTCGCGATCCCGGTGCCCGCGACGAGCGCCCATGCGCGCCATGGGATCCGCACGAACGGCAGATACGTCGCGCCGACGAGCAGGGTGAGCACGGCCACGCCCATGTCGCGCTGCGCGACGATCAGGCCGACGGGCAGCGCCATCACGAGGCCGGGCCGCCAGAGATCGCGCAGGCGCGTGAGCGCGGTCGGGGGCCAGCGCTGGAACAGCCACGACATCGCGAGCACGAGCCCGACCTTCGTGAACTCCGAGGGCTGGAGGCGGATCGGCCCGTACATGAGCCAGCTCCGGCTGCCGCGATGCATCGGCGCGAGCACCAGCGTCGACGCCACGAGAGCGCACGTCGCGAGGTAGATCGGGATCGCGAGGCGCTCGAGCCGGCGCAGGTCGACCACGAGCGCGAGCACGAGCCCGACGACGCCGATCCCGAGCGCCACGAGCTGGCGCTCGACCTCCGAGGACAGCAGGCCGACCGAGCCCGCATGCGTCGCCGACACGAGGTTGCCGAGGCCCAAGGCCACGAGCGTCGCCATCAGGCAGAAGAGCGGCCAGTCGAAGTCGCGCCAGACGCGGCGCTCAATCTGCTCCATCGCCCGCCTCCGGCTCGTCCGCCGCTCCCGCTGCCGGCTGCGGCGCCGCCGCGGCCTTCGGCGCCGGAGCCGCCGCCGCGGCCTTCGGCGCGGGGGTCGCCGCGGCCGGGTGCACCTGCGCGGTGATGGAGCCTCCGTCGACGCCCGCCGTCTCGGTGGCCGGTACCGCGAGCTTCTTCTTCTCGAAGTACTTCGCGAGCACGCGCTGCGCGATCGGCGCCGCCGCGGCGCCGCCGTGCCCGCCGTGCTCCGCGAGCACGGCGACCACGATCTCGGGCGCCTCGACCGGCGCCCACGACACGAACCAGGCGTGGTCGCGATAGCGCAGCGGGATCTTCTCCTCGGGCACGTTCTTGTTGGCGTCGAGGCGGATCACCTGCGCCGTGCCGGTCTTGCCGGCGACCGAGACACCCGGCACGCGCGCCCGCCCGCCCGTTCCGCCCGGCTCCTCGACGACGCCACGCAGCCCGCTCTGGACGGCCGCCAGGAACTCCGGCTTCACGCCGACCTCGCTCAAGACCTTCGGCTGCGTCTCGGACACGACGGTTCCGTCCGGCTTCTCCACGCGTTTCAGGAGGTGCGGCTGCATCGCGCGTCCGGTGGCGATCGCGCCGTACGACACGGCGAGCTGGAGCGGTGTCACGAGGTCGTAGCCCTGCCCGATCGAGATCGAGATCGTCTCGCCGCCCATCCACGGCTCGCCGAAGCGCTGCTTCTTCCAGTCGGAGGTCGGGATCAGGCCGGGCTTCTCCTCGGGCAGATCGATTCCCGTCGTGCGGCCGAGGCCGAACATCTTCGCGAAGTGCGCGATGCGGTCGACGCCGAGACGCTTGCCGACCTCGTAGAAGTAGACGTCGCACGATCTCACGAGGGCGGTGTGGAGATCGACGGAGCCGTGGCCTTCCTTCCGCCAGCAGCGATAGACGCGGTTTCCGTACGCGAACGACCCCGGGCAGAAGAAGCGCGTCTGCGGCGTGATGATGCCCTCCTGGAGCGCGGCCGCGGCGACGAACGCCTTGTACGTGGAGCCGGGCGGGAATTGGCCCGAGATCGCGCGGTCCTGGAGCGGCTTCCACTCTCCGTGCGTGAGCTCCCGCCACACCTTCGGATCGATCCCGCCGCCCGCGAAGGCGCTCGGGTCGTACGAGGGCCGCGACACGAGGGCCAGGATCTCGCCCGTCCGCGGATCGAGGGCGACGAGCGCACCGAGCTTCTCCGTGATTCCCGGCTCCGCCACCTCGGCCTTGGCCTCCGCCGGCGAGAGCTGGAACGCGGCGACCGCCTCCCGCTGGAGATCGAGGTCGAGGGAGAGCACCACGGCGTCGCCTGGAACGGGCTCCACTTCGTCGAGACGGTCCACCTCGCGACCCGCGACGTTCACGATCACGTTGCGGCCGCCGGCGACGCCGCGGAGCCATTGCTCGGCGACCGCCTCGATGCCGGACTGTCCGATCACGTCGCCCTGCTGGTAGCCCTCGAAGCGCGGCGCCTCGAGCTGGTCGGCGCGGATCTCGCCGAGGGCGCCGACGACGTGGCCGGCGAGATCGCCGTCGGGGTACTCGCGGCGCGGGCGCGCCTCGGTCACGACGCCCGGCAACGCGAAGCGGTGGGTCTCCACGCGCGCGAGCTCCTCGAAGCTCATGTCGCCTGCGAGGCTGATGGGCTGGAAGCGCGCCCTGCCCCGCGGCTGGCCGACGCGCGCGCGCAGCTCCCCGGAGTCGCGCTGGAGGAGCCGCCCCAGCGCCTCGAACGTCGTCGCCGGTCGGCGGAGCTCGCTCGGGATGACCTCGAGCTGGAAGGCCGGCCGAGTCGTCGCGATCACGCGCCCTTCCCGGTCGAGGAGCTCTCCGCGAGGCGCGTCGATCCGCACCGTCCGGATCGAGTTGCGCTCGGACTGGCGTCGCAGGTCGTCGCCCTCGGCGATCTGGAGCTGGAAGAGGCGCGAGAGGAAGATCGCGAACGTCGCGAAGATCGCGATCGCGAGGAGCGCCAGGCGGCCGCCGGACAGCGCCTCGACGTTCGTCACGCTCCGCAGGCCGCGCGCCAACGCTCAGCCGCTCCGCCGCGGGGCGCCTACGGGTGCGCCACGGCGGCCCATCTCGTCGATCCGCGTCAGGCCGACGAGCGTCTCGACGAGCGCGCCCACGAGGGGCGCCGTCGCCGCCGCGACCGCGGTCTGCGCGGCGACGAGCTGCAGCAGACGCAGGCTCGCCCGCGCGGTCTCGCCTCCCCACCACGCGAGGAAGAGGGTGAGCCCGGCGGCGAGCGGCGTCCAGATCGCCGCCAGCGCCGCCTGGGCGACGCGGCTCCGCAGCTCGAGGGACGCGTTCGCGGCGCGCGCGCCCAGATAGCAGACCACGTTCAGGAGCGTGAGGTGGCCGAGCGGAGCGCCCGAGAGCGTGTCGGCCGCCATTCCGACGATCGCCGCGCCGAGGAGGCCGCGGGCGCCGCCGATCTGGAGCGCGAGGGCGATGGCGAACAGCGGCGCGACGTCGGGCACCACGAGTCGGGGCAGGAAGGTCGCCAGCGCGCCCTGGAGCGCCAGACAGAGCACGCCCGCAACCGCCACGACCAGCGTCGTGATCATCGGGGCGCCGCGGAGACGGAGGGCGGCTTCGGCGCGTACCCCATCTCGGGATCCTGATTCAAGAGCTCCAGGGCCGGGCTCCTCCAGAGGACGACGTAGACCTGCTCGAGACGGCCGAAATCGACCGCGGGGCGCACGCGCGCCTGGGCCAGGAGCCCGCTCCCGGCGGGCGAGAGCGCCACGATCTCGCCGATTCGCAGCCCTCGCGGATAGACACCGCCCAGCCCGGAGGTGATCAGCACGTCGCCTACCTGCACGTCCGGCTCCCGGGCGTCGTACTCGAACACGAGCTCCCCGGTGCCCTGCCCGCGCACGATCCCGCGGGCGCGATTGCGCTCGACCAGGCCGTCGACGGCGCTCTGGCGGTCGAGCAGCAGCATCGCCTTCGCCGCGTTCGGGCTCGACGCCGTGACGAGGCCCACGATGCCGGCGTCGGTCACCGTCGGCATCCCGGGCTCGACGCCCTGCCGCGTTCCGCGGTCGAGCAGGACGCTCTGGTACCACAGGGAGGGGCCGAGGCCCGCGACCTCGGCCGGGAGCATGGGCAGGCCGACGCTCTCCTGGGTCTCGGCGATCGCGTCGAGCCGCTCGGTCGCGAGCAACGCCTCCCGCAGCTTCAGGTTCTCGTCGCGGAGCAGGTCGATGTCGTGCTGGAGGCTCTCGTTCCGCTCGCGCACCCCGACGAGCGCCACGTAGCGGTCGAAGAGCCCGCGCACGTAGCCGACCGGCGCGGTCACGGCGCGCTGCACGGGGACCGCGAGCTCGAGCAGCGCCGACGACCAGGCCGAGCCGCGCCGCTCGCCCGTCGCCGGCGAACGGGTGTTCCCGACCCAGGTCAGCACGCCGAGGACGACGAGCACCACGAGCAGCAGGAGGAGTCTGAAGCGGTAGAGGAAATCGCGCATGGGATCCCGGGGAACCGGCCCTGGCGGCGCGCAGCGCCGCCCCGGCCCCACGCTGGGGGGTGCGCGCGGGCTACGACCGGATCGTGACCTCCCTCAGCAATCGCAGCTCGTCGAGGCAGCGGCCCGTTCCGAGCGCGACGGCGGTCAGGGGGTCTTCCGCGAGCATCACGGGCAGGCCGGTGGCCTCCCGGAGCAGGATGTCGAGGTTGGCGAGCAGCGAGCCTCCGCCGACCATCACGATTCCCTTGTCGACGATGTCGGCGGCGAGCTCGGGGGGCGTGCGCTCGAGGGCGACCCGGACGGACTCGACGACCGCGTTCACGGGCTCCGCGAGGGCTTCGCGCACCTCCTCGCTCTTGAGCTCGAGGGTCTTCGGCACGCCGGCCACGAGATCGCGGCCCTTGATCTCCATCGCCCGGATCTCCTCGGTGGGATACGCCGTGCCGATGTTGATCTTGATCAGCTCCGCGGTGCGCTCGCCGATCAGCAGGTTGTACTTGCGCTTCACGTAGTTGATGATCGCGTCGTCCATCTTGTCGCCGCCGACGCGCGTCGAGTTCGAGTAGACGATGCCGGAGAGGGAGATCACGGCGACCTCGGTCGTGCCGCCCCCGATGTCGACGATCATGTTGCCCGACGGCTCGGTCACCGGGAGCCCGGCCCCGATCGCGGCCGCCATCGGCTCCTCGATCAGGTAGACCTCCCGGGCGCCGGCCGAGATCGCCGAGTCGCGCACGGCGCGCTTCTCCACCTCGGTGATGCCCGAGGGCACCGCGATCACGATGCGCGGCCGGACCAGGCGCGTGCGGTTGTGCACGCGGTGGATGAAGTACCGGAGCATCGCCTCGGTGATCTCGAAGTCGGCGATGACGCCGTCCTTCATCGGCCGGATGGCGACGATGTTCCCCGGCGTGCGGCCCAGCATCTCCTTCGCCTCGCGGCCGACGGCGCGGACCTTGTCCGGCCCGCGGCCATCCTTCAGCACGGCCACCACGCTCGGCTCGGAGACGACGATCCCCCGGCCCTTCGAGTAGACCAAGGTATTGGCGGTGCCGAGGTCGATGGCCAGGTCGCTCGAGAACCAGCCGAGGATCGAATCGAGCAGCAAGAGGCTGCCTCCCACACGCCGGCCCCTCGCGTCGGGGGTGACCGGGACGGCGGACGAATGCGCGCAACTGCGCACGGTTCTGGAAGATTTCAAACGAAGGCTGGGACCGGCGCGATCCTACCGGGAAGGCTTCGGCCGTTCAAGACAGGCGAAACCCGCCCAAGGCGACCCAGCCCTCCCTAGCGGCAGGAAGCGGCACGGGGTTGAGCCGGGGCGCGCGGTCGCGGACACTCGGAGGCTCGCTCCGTCGGCCTCCGCAGCGCGCGGACCTCCGCAGAACGAGACAGCCCCGGGGAGTTCCATGCTTCGAATCCTTCGCGAAGGCCAACGCTGGATCATGGGCATCGTGATCCTGATCGTGGGCGGTGTCTTCGTCTTCTTCATCGGCGTGGGCGCGCCGCTGCGCCGCGGCGCCCGCGCCGAGCACGACGTGGTGGTGCAGGTCGAGGAACAGCAGTTCGGACGACGCGAGGTCGAGCGCGTCCGCGCGCGCCAGGAGGAGCAGCTGAAGCGCCAGCTCGGCGCCCAGTACGATCCCAAGCTGCTCGAGGAGCGCGTCGACCTCGACGCGATCGCGGCGAGCCAGCTCGTCCAGCTCTCGCTCCTCGCCCAGGAGGGCGAGCGCCTCGGCCTGCGCGCGACCGACGACGAGCTGCGCGACATCGTCCGCCGCAACTTCCAGGACGAGCAGGGCAAGGTCTCCCTCGAGCAGTACAAGCGCTACTACGAGTACGAGTACGGGACCGAGCGCCTGTTCCTCCAGGACCTTCGGATGCAGATCCTCGCCCAGAAGACCCTGGCCCTGCTCGGAGAAGGCGCGAGCGTGTCCGACACCGAGGCGAAGGACTCGCTGCGCCAGCGCCTCGAGACCGTGAAGCTCGCCTACGTCGCCGTCGACACCACCCAGCTCCCGCCGGGCTACGAGATCGCCGACGCCCAGGTGGACGGGCTCCTCGCGAGCGACGAGCCGCGCGTGAAGAAGTTCTACGATGACAACCCGCAGCGCTTCCACACGCCCGAGCGGGTGCGGGCCCGTCACGTGCTGCTCCGCGTGCCGAAGGATGCGACGCCCGAGCAGACCGCGGCGATCGAGAAGAGGATGGCCGACGTGCGCGCGCGCCTCGAGAAGGGCGAGGACTTCGCGAAGGTCGCCGCGGAGACGTCGGAGGATCCGGGCTCGAAGGATCGCGGCGGCGATCTCGGATTCTTCGGACGCGGGCAGATGGTGCCGGCGTTCGAGGCCGCGGCCTTCGCGCTCGAGCCCGGCGGGCTCTCGCCGGTGGTGCGCACCGACTTCGGCTTCCACGTGATTCGCGTGGAGGAGAAGGCGCCGGCTTCGGATCGGAGCTACGAGGACGCGAAGCGCGAGATCGCGCGCGAGCTCGTGACGCTCGACGTCGCGAAGACCGAGGCGCGCAAGCGCGCCGACGCGATCTCCGCGGCCGTGAGGGCGGGGAAGTCGGTCGAGCAGGCGGCGCGCGAGGAGCGCCTGACGCTCGAGCGCACCGACGCGCTCCACCGAAGGCCCGACGGATTCGTGGCGGGGCTCGGGGCCGTGCCCGAGCTGCTCGACGTCGCGTTCGCCCTGCCGAGCGAGGCGCCGAGCTCGGCGCGGATCTTCGACGTCGGGCAGAAGCTCGTGCTGGTGCAGGTGCTGGAGCACACGCGTCCGACCGACGACGAGATCGCGAAGGAGCTGCCGGCGGAGAAGCGCCGGCTCGCGTCCGAGAAGCGCCAGCTCGCCCAGCAGGGATGGGTCGAGGCGCGCCGCAAGGAGCTGGAGGCCGCCGGGCGGATCCACATCGACCTGGCGCAGCTCGGCCCGCGCCACGCCGCGCAGTAGACGCTCGCCTAGGTGGTGCGCGCGACCACCCGCGAGCGCGCGCGCGCGAGGTAGCCCGCCATCGCGACGGCGGCGAGCAGGTTCGCCGCGGCGATCCGTCCGCCGCCGAGCAGGCTCACGATCGGCGTGAACAGCGCTCCCAGGAGCACGAACACGAGCTCGAAGCTCGCGAACAGGATCCCCGCGGCCAGGAGCCCGGCCGTGAACTCGTGGCGCAGGCGGCGGATGCCGCTCAGGGCCTCGAAGGCGGCCGCGAGCCCGAAGCCCAGGAACACGACGCCGTGGATCGCGGTGTAGCCGAGCACGAGGGCGGGCTCGATCGGCGCGCCGGGTGCGGGCACTCTGCCTCGGAACAGCCAGGCGCCCAGGGCGTGGGGCGTCCAGAGCGGACGCCCATCGTCGAGATCGAGGATCAGGAAGAAGACCGCGATCACGAGCGCGCCGAGGAGGCCGGCGATGGCCCCGTGGACCACCCAGGAGCTCGCGGGCTCGGAGTCGGCTCGGGACGAGGCGGGAGCGGGGACGGAGGCGAGGCTCGGCATGCTGCGCACCTCCTGTCTCCCGAGTAGCACGGCGGCCGATCTGTCGCACGCGGCCGCCCCGCGATGGCGCGCTACGCGAAGCTCTCCTTGCGATGCCGGATCAGCTCCATGAACTCGGAGCGCGTCTTGGGATCGCTCGCGAAGCTGCCCCGCATCGAGCTCGTGATCGCGAAGCTGTTCTGCTTCTCGACGCCGCGCATCTTCATGCAGAGATGGATCGCCTCGACCACGATGCCCACGCCCCGCGGCTGGAGCACCGACTCGATCACCTCGGCGAGCTCGGTGGTGAGGCGCTCCTGCACCTGCAGGCGACGCGAGAACATGTCGACGAGCCGCGGGAGCTTGGAGAGGCCCACGACCTTGCCGTTCGGCAGGTACGCGATGTGCGCGCGACCGAAGAAGGGGAGCATGTGGTGCTCGCACAGGCTGTAGAAGTCGATGTCCTTCACGAGCACCATCTCGTCGTAGGAGACCTCGAACAGCGCGTCGTTCAGGATGGCGCGCGGGTCCTCGGCGTGGCCGCCCGTCAGGAAGCGGAGAGCGCGCGCGACACGCGCCGGCGTACGCTCGAGCCCGTTGCGGCTCGGATCCTCGCCGAGCTCCTTCAGCATCCGGGCGACGAGCCCCTCGATCGGATCGTCCGGTGCGCTCATCGTCGCTCCTCGTAGTCGAAGAAGTTGCGCGGCGTCTCGACCACCCGAACGCGCGCGAGGCGGGCGGCGCTGCGCCGGGCGATCTCGTCCGCGAGCTCGCCGTGGATCGCGATCGCGATGTTCTCCGCCGTCGGCACCCGAGCGCCCGCGAACAGCGGATCGTCGTTCAGCAGGCGATGGTCGAAGCGCGCGAGCACGCGCTCCGCGACGATCGCGTCGAGCACCTCCGGCGGCACGAGGAAGCCAGTGCGCGGATCGGGCGCGCCCGACACGGTGACCTCGATCCCGTAGTCGTGCCCGTGGCCCGCCGGATTCGCGCACTTCCCGTAGATGCGCTCGTTCTCGGCGTCGGGCAGCGCGGGATGGCGCAGCACGTGGGCCGCCGGGAAGCGGTAGCGCCGCGTGAGAGCGATCACGGGAGCGCCTCCGGGCTCGTCACGTCGACGAAGCAATCGGCGTCCTGATAGAGGCGCACCCGGTCGAGCCGGCCGGCCGGAAGCGCGTCGGCGAGCAGGCCGTGGAGCAAGAGCGCGAAGTTCTCGGGCGTGGCCACGCGCTTCTCGAAGTAGGGCGTGTCGGCCACGAGATCGCGATGGTCGAAGCGGGCCTCGATCTCGCGCTCGAGGAGCTCCTTCAGGTCCTTGAGGTCCATCACCATCCCCGTCACGGGATCGGGCTCCCCGCGGAGGCTCACCTCGAGGCGGTAGTTGTGGCCGTGGGGCGCCGCGGCGCGCCCGAAGAGACGCTCGTTCTCCTCCCTCGAAAGGCCGGGCACGCGGTAGCGGAGGGACGAGGAGAATTCGATCGCGCGCGTGATGCGAACCAAGAGGCGGCTCCCGTGGGATCGGGCGGTCTCCGCAACCTAGCCGGAGCGCCCGAAGGGTCAACTCGCCTCGGAGTGTGCGAACCGCCGCACGAGACCGCGCACGACGCCCTGGATCTCCACCTCGTCGGCGGGGAGCACGATGGGCTCGAGCCGCGCATTCGCCGGCAGGAGCTCGACCATCCCTCCGCGCCGACGGAGCTTCTTCAGGGTGACCTCGCTCCCGCGGACGAGCGCCACGACGGTGTCGCCGTCCGCGGCCTCCTTGCGTGCCTCGACGATCACGAGGTCGCCCGAGAGGATGCCGTCCTCGATCATCGAGTCGCCGCGGACGCGGAGCGCGAACGTCTCGTCGGGCCGCCGCACGAGGTCCAGGGGGACCGCGATCTCCTCCGGGACCTCGCTGACCTCGATCGGCACCCCGGCCGCCACCACGCCCAGGAGCCGGAGGCGGCAGGCCGCCGGCGCGGCGTCGTCCGGCTCGACCGAGCGGGCGCGATGGGCGGACTTCCGGAGGGCGCCCCGCTCCACCAATCGCTTCACGTGCTTGTGCACGGTGGCGGGCGAGGACAGACCGAAGTGGGCGCCGATGTCGTGAAGGGTCGGGCCGTACCCCCGCTGGGCCACGTGGGAGCGGATGTACTCGAGGATCTCGTGCTGGCGTCGGGTCAGCGCCATCCGGATTCGCCCTTCTTTCGCCCCCAAGGTCCCACCCTGGCCGGGGTGCGTCAATCCGCCGGAACGCGGGGGTCGGCACCGAGCGGGCGCCCGAGGTCCGGGCGGCCTTGGCCAGGGGCCCCTTCGCCTTGCAGGACGGAATCCCGGCTCGTACCTTGCGGGCGCTTTGGCAGTCGGCGAGGTCGATTGCCAAGGTGGCCCAGCCGGCCCCGCGCAGGTCGCCGGCGGCACCCATCCGAAACCGAGGCCGGTCGTGCGAGCGGCCGGCGACCTAGAAGAACCGGAGGTCTGGCTCTGCCATGAAGATCCGTCCGCTCCAGGACCGCATCATCGTGAAGCGCGTGGAGGGCGAGGAGAAGAGCAAGGGGGGGATCATCATCCCCGACACCGCCAAGGAGAAGCCCCAGGAAGGCAAGGTGATCGCCGTCGGGAAGGGCAAGGTGACCGACGACGGCAAGCTGCAGCCCATGGAGGTGAAGAAGGGCGATCGCGTGCTCTTCTCGAAGTACTCCGGCAGCGAAGTGAACATCGAGGGCGAAGAGCACCTGATCATCCGCGAGGACGACGTCCTCGGCATCCTCGAGTAAGGAGTCCCAAGCAATGGCCAAGGAAATCAAGTTCGATCAGGACGCGCGCGCAAAGCTGCTCGCCGGCGTCAACGGGCTCGCCAACGCCGTGCGCGTCACGCTCGGGCCCAAGGGCCGGAACGTCGTCATCGAGAAGAGCTTCGGCTCGCCGACCGTGACGAAGGACGGGGTGACGGTCGCCAAGGAGATCGAGTTCGAGGACAAGTTCGAGAACATGGGCGCCCAGATGGTGCGCGAGGTCGCGAGCAAGACCTCCGACGTCGCGGGCGACGGCACCACCACCGCCACCGTGCTCGCCCAGGCGATCTTCCGCGAGGGCAGCAAGATGGTGGTCGCCGGCATGAACCCCATGGAGCTCAAGCGCGGCATCGACAAGTCCGTCGTCGCGCTCACCGAAGAGCTCAAGAAGATGAGCAAGCCGACGCGCGACTCCGGCGAGATCGCCCAGGTAGGCACGATCTCGGCCAACGGCGACACCACGATCGGCAAGATCATCGCCGAGGCGATGGAGAAGGTCGGCAAGGAAGGCGTGATCACGGTCGAGGAGGCGAAGTCGATGGAGACCGTCCTCGACGTCGTCGAGGGCATGCAGTTCGACCGCGGCTACCTCTCGCCCTACTTCGTGACCGACCCGGAGAAGATGGAGGCGTCCCTCGAGGACCCGCTCATCCTGCTCCACGAGAAGAAGATCTCGAACATGAAGGACCTGCTCCCCCTGCTCGAGCAGGTCGCGCGCCAGGGCCGGCCGCTGCTGATCGTCGCCGAGGACATCGAGGGCGAGGCGCTCGCCACGCTCGTCGTGAACAAGATCCGCGGCACGCTCTCGGCATGCGCGGTGAAGGCCCCCGGCTTCGGCGACCGCCGCAAGGCGATGCTGCAGGACATGGCGGTGCTCACGGGCGGCCAGGTCATCGCCGAGGAGCTGGGGCTCAAGCTCGAGAACGTGACGCTGAAGGACCTCGGCAAGGCGAAGCGGGTCAAGATCGACAAGGACAACACCACGATCATCGACGGTGCCGGCGCGAAGAAGGACATCGAGGGCCGCGTCAACGAGATCCGCAAGCAGATCGAGGACACGACCTCCGACTACGACCGCGAGAAGCTGCAGGAGCGGCTCGCGAAGCTCGTGGGCGGCGTGGCCGTGATCAAGGTCGGCGCGGCCACCGAGACCGAGATGAAGGAGAAGAAGGCGCGCGTCGAGGACGCGCTCCACGCGACCCGC
>DATKKW010000004.1:0-8769 GCA_035542715.1 Myxococcota bacterium | reverse complement strand
CCCTAGCCGAGCGGGCTCGCGGGAGCCCGAGGCCGCAGGACGCGGTACTCGCGCCCGTCGGCCGCGCGGCGCGCGGTGAGCGGGTTCGCGGTGGCCGAGCCCGCCGCGTCGTAGTCGACGAAGCGGTAGAGCAGGTGCTCGTCCCGGCCGTGCGGGATGCCGAGACGCCGCGCCTGGATCAGCCGCTCGGGCCGGTAGCCGACGTCCTCGACGAAGAAGCGCGACGGGTCGAAGGTCCGTCGGTTCCAGTCCGGGACGGAGAGGTCGAGGGCCCGGCAGAGCAGCGTCTGCCCCGCGCAGAGGCGCTCGTCGCGGCGCGGTGACGCCAGGCGCGGCATCGCGGCGCGCATCCGCTCGAGGCTCTGCGCCGTCGACGTACGGTCGAGCCACGGGCGCCCCGCCTTCACGAGCACGGCGTTCCCGGCGCCGCGACAGCTCACGTTGAGCGAGGGACCGCCGCGCGCGTAGTACATGTAGATCGTCCCGGGCGGCATGAAGAGGGCCTCGCGGCTCGGTGTGCGCCCGAGCGAGGCGTGGCTGCCGCGCTCGCGCCGGTAGTAGGCCTCGACCTCGACGATCTGTGCCGCGAGCCAGAGCGTGCCCGCGCGGCGCCGCAGCACCTTGCCGATGAGGTCCTTCGCCACGACGAGCGGCGGACGATCGAAGAAGTCGACGCCGAGCACGAGACGGGACGGTGGGAGCGGGCGTGAAGACCGTCAAGCCTTGTGGTCCAGGAGAAGTGGGCTACACAGACGGCGCCACCTTCTTCTTTGGACCACGCACAGCGTTCGGGCGAGTCCCCCTCTCTTACGTGATTCCAATCGAGTCTGCTGGTCACCCGCGATGCTGCGCCACGAACGCGCACGACATCGAAGCGGTGCAATGCAGCCCGGGGCGAGCCGTCGGACATCCCCATGGACGTCTCGGGCGATCGTGGCGCGCGTGCCGTCGAGACGACGGCGCCGGCAGCCACCGAGGTACGTGATCTTGAGCAAGAAGCTTTACGTCGGAAACCTTCCCTTCACCACGAGCGAGGCCGAGCTGCGGCGACTGTTCGAGCCCCATGGCGGCGTCGACTCGGTCAGTGTCGTGATGGACCGCGAGACCGGGCGCCCGCGCGGCTTCGCCTTCGTCGAGATGAGCGACGCCAGCGGCGCGAGCGAGGCGATCTCGCGCCTCGACGGTCATTCGCTCGAAGGCCGCGCACTGCGCGTGAACGAGGCCAACGACCGCTCCGCCACGAGCCGCAGCGGCTTCGCCGGCGGACAGCGCTAGCGCACCCCACGAAGTCGGACCGGGGCGGTCGCCGCGGTCCGACTTCCGAGGTGGATCATCCCTGCCCTCCGCGTCTACGTCTGCTTCGATCCCCTCCACGACGCCGACCTCCTGGCGCGGCTCGTACGCGACTCCCACCGTCCCGACTCGCCGTTCGACGTGGTCGACTGGTCCGGCGCGTACGCCGAGACGCCGCGCTGGGAGAGCGCGTTCCGTCGCAGGCTCGACGGGATCGACGAGGTCGTCGTGATCTGCAGCGAGCGCAGCGACACGGCCGACGGGCTCAATGCGGAGCTGCGCATCGTGCGCGCGGAGGAGAAGCCGTACTTCCTCCTCCACGGACGCCGAGAGGTGTCGTGCACGCGACCGGCCGCGGCGCGGCCGAACGACAGCTACTACGCGTGGCTCTGGGAGATCCTGAAGCTCCAGGTCGGCGTCACGCTCCGTCGCGCACGTTCCACGCGACCCTCCTCCGTCCGGAGCTGACGTCCCTCAGAGCGCCTCCAGCGCCTGGCTGAAGTCGTCGAGCAGGTCGCGCCAGTCCTCGATCCCGATCGAGATGCGGACCAGGCCGTCCGTCACGCCGGCCTGGGCGCAGGCCTCCTCGCTGAAGCCCGAGTGGGTGGTCGACTTCGGGTGGCAGACGAGGGTCTCGACGCCACCGAGCGACACCGCATTGCGTGCCACCCGGAGCCGGCGCAGGAAGTCGAACGCCGCGAGCTTGCCGCCCTTCAGCTCGAGGGCCAGCATCGCGCCCGGGTAGTCGCACTGGGCGAGCCGGATCCGCATCTGGTCCGGGTCCTCGAACAAGGTCGGGTAGTAGACGCGCGCCACGTGGCGATGGCCGACCAGGCGCTCCGCGATGCGCTGCGCGTTCTTCGACTGTCGATTCATGCGCAGCGCGACGGTGGGCAGGCGTCCGTCGAGGATCCAGCTCTCGTCGGGCGCCAGGATGTTGCCGAACAGGCCGCGCTTGCTCCGCACGGGCGCCAGCACCCCCGGATCCGCCGAGATCGCGACGCCCGCGAGCAGGTCGCTGAAGCCGCCGAGGTACTTCGTCGCCGAGTAGAGCGCGACGTCCGCGCCGAGGCTCAGGGGATGCTGGAACGTCGGGCCGAGGAACGTGTTGTCGACCAGCACGAGCGGCGCGCGGCCGGGCCGCGCCTTCGCCGCCTCGGCCGCGCGGCGGATGTCGGTCATGACGAGCGTCGGGTTGGCCGGCGTCTCGATCAGCACGATCCGCAGCTTCTCGGTGTCGCGGATCGCCTCCTCGATGCGCGCGCTCGCGCCGGCGCGCACCGGAACGCCGTGGATGCCCCAGGGCTCGAGGAAGTCCTCGATCAGGTGCTGCGTGCCACCGTAGATCGGCACGGTGTAGAGGATCGCGTCGCCCGGCGCAGCGTGGGCGAGGATCGTCGTCATGATCGCGGCCATGCCCGAGTTGAAGACCAGCGCCGCGCGCGCGTCCTGCTCGAGCGGAACGATGTGGTCCTCGGTGATCTCGGCATTCGGATGGTTGAAGCGCGAGTAGACGAGGTCGAGGCGTTGGCCGGGCGCGAGCTGCGCCCGACCGCCCATCACGTCGAACGCGTGCTCCGCGGCCTCGGGGCTCGTGAACACGTACGTCGAGCTGCGGAAGACGGCGGGCCGGGCGGACCCGACCGAGAGCGTCGGATCGAAGCCGCGCGTGAGCACCTCGGTGTGGGGTCGCAGACGTTCCTTCGGTTCGGCCATGGATTCCTCCCGGCGACAACCTAGCGTGCCCCGCGTCGAGCTCGCGGCGTGCCCTGCGGCCCCGCCGATGCGATCCTCGACCGGTGCGCGACGGTGACGCGCGGCTTCCGGGGATCCGATGACGGGCGGCGAGCGCTACTTCGACGCGAAGGCCGAGACGCTGCCGCGCCGGGAGCTCGAGGCGCTCCAGCTCGCCCGCCTTCGCGCGTGCGTCGAGCGCCTCGCCGCCTCGTCCGTTCCCTTCCATCGCGAGCGGCTCGCCGGCATCCGACCTGCCGATCTGCGCTCGCTCCGCGACCTCGCCCGCCTGCCGTTCACGACCAAGGCCGACCTGCGCGATCACTACCCGGCAGGCCTGCTCGCGGCTCTGCCCCGGGACGTCGCCCGGATCCACGCGTCGAGCGGCTCGACCGGCAAGCCCACGGTCGTGGCCTACACGAAGCGCGACCTCGAGCTCTGGGCGGAGCTCGTGGCGCGAGGCCTCGTCGCGGGCGGCCTCACGCGCGAGGACGTCTTCCAGAACGCCTACGGCTACGGGCTCTTCACCGGCGGGCTCGGCTTCCATCAGGGAGCGTCACTCGTCGGCGCGACGGTGGTGCCCGCCGGCGCCGGGAACACGTCGCGCCAGGTGATGCTGATGCGCGATCTCGGCGTCACCGCCTACGGCGCGACGCCCTCCTACTCGCTCGCGATCGCCGAGGTGGCGCTCTCCGAGGGCATCGACCCGCACGCGCTGCCCTTGCGCGCCGCCTTCCTCGGGGCCGAGCCGATGGCGGAGCCGATGCGCCACGAGATCGAGACGCGGCTCGGCGTCACGGTCTACGAGCAGTACGGACTGTCGGAGATCATCGGGCCCGGCGTCGCCGCAGCGTGCGCCATCGCACCGGGCATGCACCTCGCCGAGGACCACTTCCTGCCCGAGGTCGTCGACCCCGCGAGCGGCGACGCGCTGGCCGAGGGCGAGGTGGGCGAGCTCGTGCTGACGGCGCCGACCAAGGAGGCGCTTCCCCTCCTGCGCTATCGCACGCGCGACCGCTGCCGGCTGCTGCGCGAGCCCTGCCCCTGTGGCCGTACGTCGCTGCGCATCGAGAAGATCCTCGGTCGCACGGACGACATGCTGATCGTGCGCGGGGTGAACCTCTTCCCGGCGCAGGTCGAGCATGCGCTCGTCGGAATTCCCGGCCTCGACCCCCACTACCAGATCGTCCTCTCGACCCGCGCCGATCGGCAGGACGAGCTCCGGGTGCGGGTCGAGGTGGCGAAGGGCAGCGCGGCCGAGCACGCCGAGCGGGCGGCCCTCGAGGCGCGCACGCGCGAGGTGCTGCACGGCGCCCTCGGGATCTCGGTCCGGGTCGAGCTCGTCGCTGCGGGCACGCTGCCCCGAAGCGATGGCAAGGCCGCGCGCGTGATCGACGAGCGGCGCCGCGGCGCGTGAGCCAGGATCCGCGCGCCGCGGCCCGCCGCGCGGCCCCAAGGAGGAAGACGAGACTGCAAGCTGCTCGACACCGACACGATGGTGTCGCCAAGCGGCCGGGAGCGGACGCGCGAGGAGTTCGCCTCGCTCTTCGCGCAGGCGGCCTGCCGCCGCCGCCTGTGGCCGACCCCCTGCGGGCTCGGCATCCTCGCGGCCGGGAGGAGCTCGCATGGACGAGACGCGTCGCAAGAGACTGGCCCTGGCGCTTCGCCTCGTGGGCCTCGCGTTCCTGCTCGTCTACCCGCTGATGCACGTCTGGCCGTCGGGCTGGGCGTGGCAGCCGGAGCAGCACGAGTACGAGCAGATGATCGTCGGCATCTACGCCACCCTCGGGGTGTTCCTGCTCTGGGCGGCGTCCGACCCCGAGGCGCACCGGAGCCTGATCTGGTTCACGATCGTGTCGAGCGTGGTGCACGGCGGGATCATGGCGGTGCAGGCGGTCGTCGATCCGATGGAGCACGGCCACCTGGCGGGAGACGTCCCGGCGCTCTTCCTCGTGGCGGCCGTTCTCGCCGCCCTCACACCCCGCGGTGTGGACGGGGGCGCGAGGCGGAGCTAGGTCGTCGACCGTCCCGGGACGAGGCTGGAGGCGCTCGTGGAGCGGGCCGACGTCTTGCTCACGATCGCGCAGATCGCCCTGGCGCTCGCCGGATTCTCGGGCCTCGTCACCCTGCTCGGCCGCCCGAGCGCGCGCGGCGGCGAGGAGCTCAACCAGATCCGCTTCCGCAGCATGGTCGAGCTGAGCCTCCTCCTCGCGGCGTTCGCCCTCTTCCCGTTCCTGCCCGGTCCGATCGGGCTCGACGAGCCCGCGTCGTGGCGGCTCTCGAGCGGCGTGTATGCGGCCGCGAGCGCCGTCTTCGCCGCGCACAGCGTGCGGCGGAACCGCCGGAGAATGGGCCGCGTGCTCGTGGCCGGCGCGACCACCGCGATCCTCTTCGTCACGCTGGCGCTCCAGGCGTCGCTGCTCGGTGCCGATGCGGCGGGCCTGCTGCCGGGCCGCGAGCCGGGCGCGTACCTCGTCGCCCTGTTCGTCCACTTCCTCGGCGCGGCGTTCTTCTTCATCCGCCTCCTCTACGGCGCGCTTCCCGGTGTCGGCTCGTGGGATGCCTGAGGAAGCACGGAGGACGCCTTCCGTCGGCGCCGCGTGGTAGGCTGCGAGGCGCAGGGGTCGAACGGCGCCTGCCGCGCCATGGGAGAGCCCTTCGTGACCGAGGAGCCCGCGTCCTTCGATCGGCCCAACGCGCTCGAGCGTCTCTTCAATCGCGCGGTGGCGGGTCTCGTCGGCATCGGGATCGGTCTCGCGCACATGCGGGTGCTCGAGGTCCGCGGTCGCAAGAGCGGGAAGCTCTTCTCGCTGCCGGTCGACCTCCTCGCCCGCGAGGGCCGGCTCTACCTCGTGGCGCCACGCGGCTACACGCAGTGGGTGCGGAACGCGGAGGCGAGCGGCGAGGTCACGCTGCGCCGGGGGCGCCGGCGCGAGCGCTTCGGCCTGCGGGCGCTCCCGGCCGCCGAGAAGCCGCCCATCCTGAAGGCGTACCTCGACGGCTTCTCGCGCGAGGTGCAGCGCTTCTTCCCGCTCCCGGCAGGCTCTCCCGTCGAGGGCTTCGTTCCGCTCGCCGGACGCTACCCGGCGTTCGAGCTCCTGCCTCGCCCATGAGGAGGCGCCTCCCTTGACCGAGATCTTCCCGATCACGCCGGCGGCGAGCCGGGCGCCGATCTTCCTCGCAGTCGTCGCGCTGGTGCTGCTCGTCACCCTCGTGCTCCTGGTCTACCTGGCCTACTCGTCCCGACACTCCCGGGTGGAGGTGGGGCCCGACTCGATCCGGCTGGTCGGAGACCTGTGGGGCCGGCGGGTGCCCCTGCGCTCCCTCGATCTCGCCGGCGCGCGCGTCCTCGACCTGGGCTCCGCGGGGCAGCTTCGGCCCGTCGGGCGCCGCTTCGGCACCGGGCTCCCGGGCTACGCCTCCGGCTGGTTCCGGCTCGCGAACGGAGAGCGGGCGCTCGTCTACCTGACCGACTGGCGCCACGTGGCCTACGTCCCGACGCGCGAGGGCTACTCGCTCCTCCTGAGCCTCGCGGCGCCGCAGGCCTTCCTCGATCGCCTCTCCGCCCTCCAGGGCGGCGCGCCCGCGCGCGGCGCGACGGATCCGCCGTGAGCGGGGGCTCGCGGCCACCACGCACGCGCCGGGAGGAACTCCGCTGGACCCCCATCTCGCGCAGCTCAACGTCGCCCGGATGCGGGCCCCCCTCGACGACCCGCTCATGCGCGAGTTCGTCGCGTGGCTCGAGCCCATCAATGCCCTCGCCGACACGAGCCCGGGCTTCGTCTGGAGGCTGCAGACCGACGAGGGCGACTCGACGGCGATCCGCGCGTTCGACGATCCCCTGCTGCTCGTGAACATGTCGCTGTGGCGGTCCTTCGAGGCGCTCCACGCGTTCATGTACCGGACCGATCACGTGCGGGCCCTCCGCGCCCGCTCGCGCTGGTTCGAGCGGGGCGGCGCGCCGACGACCGTGCTCTGGTGGGTTCCCGCCGGCGAGCTGCCGAGCCTCGACGAGGCGAAGAAGCGGCTGCAGCGCCTGCGCGACGAGGGACCGAGCGCCGACGCGTTCTCCCTGACGCAGATCTTCCCGCCGCCGCGCTGAGGCGCGGGCCGCCCGGCCGCGCCCGGAGGTGCCGATGATCCGTCTGAACTTCCCGCTCCGCCGGCAGCGCCGTCTCTCGCGCGAGGAGTTCCAGCGCTACTGGCGCGACGTCCACGGGCCCCTCGTCGCGAGCGTGGGACGCGTGCTTCGCATTCGCCGCTACGTCCAGTCCCACACCGTCGACGATCCCCTCTACGACGGGCTCCGCGCGGCGCGCGTCGGGATGGAGGAGCCGCACGACGGCATCGCGAGCCTGTGGTGGGATACGCGCGACGAGCTCGTGGCCGCGATGCAGGGCGAGGCCGGGCGCAAGGCGGGCGCGATGCTGCTCGAGGACGAGGCGCGCTTCATCGACCTCGAGCGCTCCTCGATCTGGCTCTCCGCGGAGCACGCCCAGATCAATCCGATGCACGAGAACTCGATCGTCGCCACCCCGGAGAGCTCGTGGATCAAGTTCTGCTACCTGCTGAACCCGCCGGCCACGATGAGCTGGGCCGACTGCCACGAGACCTGGAACATGGACCACGGCTCCCTGCTGCGGCGCCACAGCGGCGCGAGCCGCTTCGCGCGCTACGTCCAGAGCCACACTCTCGACGATCCGCTGAACGCGGAGCTGCGCGCCTCGCGCAAGGCGCTCCCGGCCTACGCCGGGCTGACGGAGGCCTGGTTCGATCGCGGCGATCTCGTCGCGATCTTCGCCGACCCGAACGGCGAAGGCGCCCGCGCCTTCCAGCTCTTCCTCGAGGACGAGAAGCGCTTCATCGACTTCTCGCGCTCCTCCGTCTGGGCGGCGAAGGAGAGGATCTTCGTCCACGAGTCGAGCTCGTAGCCGATGACGGCCCCGGTGAAGATCATCGGCAGCTACCTCTCTCCGTACGTGCGCAAGGTGCTCGTCGTGCTCGACATGAAGGGCCTGCGCTACGAGATCGATCCGATCGTGCCCTTCTTCGGCGACGAACGGTTCTCTCGGCTCTCCCCGCTGCGACGCATTCCGGTGCTGATCGACGATCGCGTCACCCTCGCCGACTCCTCCGTGATCTGCCAGTACCTCGAGGACCGTCATCCGGAGCCGGCGCTCTATCCAGCCGACGTGGCCGATCGCGCCCGGGCACGCTGGCTCGAGGAGTACGCCGACACCCGCATGGGCGACGTCTTCATCTGGAAGCTCTTCAACCAGCGCGTGATCGACCCGGTCGTGTTCGGCGGGAAGACCGATGAGGCGGTCGTCGCGCGCACGCTCGAGCACGACGTGCCGGACGTGCTGGGCTACCTGGAGTCGCAGCTCCCCTCGGAGGGCTTCGCGTGCGGCGGTGCGCTCTCGATCGCCGACGTCGCGATCGCCGCCTTCTTCCGCAACGCCGCCTTCGCCCGCTTCCGGGTGGACCCGGCGCGCTGGCCGCGCACGGCATCCTTCGTCGACCGCGTGCTCGCGATGGAGCCGTTCGCGCGCCTCGCGCCCTTCGAGGACCGCATGCTGCGCACGCCGATCGCCCGCCAGCGCGCGGTGCTCGCGGAGATGGGCGCGCCGATCCTCGCCGAGACCTACGGCACCGACACGCCCCGCCGCGGCGTGATGCCGACGGGTTGAGGCGCCGCGCGTGATCCTCGAGGTTGCCGTGCTCGACGTGCGCCCGGGCCGG
>DATKKW010000003.1:0-2686 GCA_035542715.1 Myxococcota bacterium | reverse complement strand
CGCGTTCGAGATCCGGGCAGCCTTCTGCTTCGAGTAGCCCTTCGCGCGCAACCCCTCGTACACCCTGGGCCGCTTCAGGCTCCTGTACTTCTTGCCGGGCATTAGAGCGGCACTTCCTCCCAGACGATCGACGAGTAGGCGGAGTTCGCGACCGGCGTCGTGTTCGCGAGCAGCGCGACGAACGCGCCCGGAGGGACGATGAAGTCGCCCTCGAACTGCTCGTTGAACGCGAGCGCCTGCGTCTGCATCGCCACCGCCGTCGCCGTGAACGACGTGTTCTCTGCGGAGCCGCCGCCGATCGCGGAGCCGAACCGGGTCACGTTCGCGTTGGTCTTCCCGGTCGGCGCGACGTTGCAGTAGCCCTTCGCCTGCGCGCCGCCGAGAGCAAGCGTCTTCCGGTTCAGCGGCGTGTTCCCGGTCGTGATCGCGCTGTTCCCGAGGCTGACGCTCCACGAGAACCCGCCCGGCCCGGTAGACGCCAGCGCCGTCATGACCAGCCCGACCGTGACACGGATGATCGACACGTTGACCGAACTCGTCGCAGGGTTCCAGATACCGACGACCGGCGTGATCGTCGCATCCGTCGTCGCCACCGTGTACGTCGCGTTGTTGATCGCGGTCAGGCCCATCCCGTCCGAGTACACGGCGCCGCGATAGTTCTGCTCGTAGAAGCGGCCGTGCAGCTCGGTGATGACCTGCTCGCCGGTCTTGCCCTGACGGAACGCCTGCTCCGCACCATCCGCCAGAGTCGAAGGGCCGACCTGTCCGCGTACGGTTACCTCAGCCATGCCGGATGCTCCTTACGGTGAAGTAGCGCGAACCAGCCGAGCTCGCCCGTGTCGTCGCGTACCTGCTCGAGCGTCGCGTCGGTCGCCGCGCCCGCGGGCAGCGGCAGCGAAGCGGCGGAGACGGCGACCGTGCCGGCGATGCTGACCGGCTGCGTCACCCCGGAGCCGTCCACCACCCACGGCGACGTGCCCTGCGTCACGGAGAAGCCCGCCGGGAAGTTGGACACACCCACCGTCCCCGACACCGCCCAGGGGGTCGTGCTCTGCGTCACCCCGACCGGGTTCGGGAACGCAGGCACCGTCACAGAAGAAGGCTGCAAGAACGGCATCAGCAACCCCACCCGCCCTCGAGCTCCCTTGCGAACCCCTGGATCCGCACCAGCACGTTCTGCGCCGCGACCGCGCCGACGACCTGGATCACGAACTGCTCGCCGTCCGCGAGATAGATCGGGGCCGGGTTGTCGCTGATGTTCCGCGACGGGTTCGACCCGAACAGGCCGGCGGCCCAGTCCACGAGCGTGGAGTCGTCGGCGCTGTTGATGAACGCGCCGAGGGTGGCTGCGCTCGAGGCGCCATCGACGCTGACGGCGATCCGTCCGAGCTGCCATTCCCATCCGACCGGGCAGGGTGCGAAGCTGACGGTCGCGTTGCCGCTGCCGTCGGTGGCGCCGCCCTGGAGGTAGCGGAACGGCTCCCACGGCCGGGACGTGCGGAGCGCGATGGCCTCGAGCGCGACAGCCTGCCGGTCGAGGCGGGCGACGAACTCCTCGTTCGCCCATAGGTCGAGGTACGGAGTCTCGGCGCCCACTTACGCCCCGAACCGGGCGCGCGTGGCCCTCCGACTCTCGATCTGGTGCGCGTGATGGCGCAGATGCTGCGGATTCCCGATCACCGGGTTCGTCGAAGGCGACGCCTGGAACGACGGGATATGCCCGAGCTCGACGCCGGGGTACGGCTGCGCCGCCTTGCGCGAGGTCTGCCACTCGATCAGGTCGCGCTGCCGGGCGAGGCCCATCATCGCCACGGTCGTCTGCGACGGGGTGCCTTCCCAGTAGTGCGAGAACGCGATGGCTGCGGCGCTCTTGTTGCCGACGAGATGGAACGCGGACTGGTACTGGAGGCGTTCCGCGACGACGGCCTGCTCGCCCGCGTTCGCGGGGTCGATCCGGGCGTCATAGGTGGGCGACCCCGGAGAGGTTTCCGGGGTGGCGGCGTTCGTGTGGGTGCGGTTGAAGAGGCCCATCTACTTGTGCGCGACGTAGGCGGACTTCCCGGGCGCCTGCTCGACGACGCGCCCGCTCGCGTACTTGATGATCCGGACACCGGCGGCGTTCTTGGTGTCGGAGACGATGCCGCCGAAGGCGTTCTGGTTCGGGATGATCGCAGGCGCCGGGGTGAGGTTGTAGCTCGTTGCGATGGCGCCCTTGCCGGGACTCGGAAGCTTGCTCGGCGCCACGTACGGGATGGTCTTGACAGCGGGCGCCCCGGTCGCAGCGCCGATCGGAGTCACCGCGCCGTTGGTGCCCGCGACCGTGGTCGGGGCGACGGTGGTGTCCGTGCCGAGGCTCGAGAGGTCGAGGCCCGATCCGCCGACGATGCCGCCGCCGCCGCTCGCGATGCCGGCGCCGAGGATGCCGGTCAGGCCGTTGATCGAGGACGCGAGATCCTCCACCGGAGTCAGGTCGGGCGGGGAAGCAGCCGCGCTACCCGCCCCGCCCGTCGTGTCGGTGCCGCTCGCAGGCGTAGCCGCCGCCTGAGTAGCCGCCGTCGCACTCCTGCTCCGAATGTAGAGGCCGACCCCGATCGCGGCGACGACGCCGACCGCGATCACCCAGACCGGGATCCCGCCGACCTTCGCGTTCAGCCCCTTGCCCTTACCCTCGGGCGGCTTCGCCTTC
>DATKKW010000002.1:0-291551 GCA_035542715.1 Myxococcota bacterium | reverse complement strand
GAGAAGTACGCATCCATACTCCTCGTGATGCTGTCGACGGTCGTGATCATCGAAACGACCCCGCCCACCAGAGCGGCCCAGACGGCCACGGTCATGCCGGTCTCCAGCGTCCTCTCCATCAGCATCGCGGCGACGAGATGTCCGACGCGCGGAATGACGATCCCGAAGGCGTTTCGCAGCCGAGGCATCGCGACGGCAAAGAGCTGGCCAGTCCCGAAGCCGAGAGACAGGATCGATGATCCAAGGATCGCTGCGAGACGAATTGCGGGCGTCATCACCTTTGGCGCGGTCCACGCGGCGATGGCGATGGCTGCGAAGGCGAGGCTCGTGGCGATGAGTGGCCAGCGAACACTCGAGCGCGACGCTGCAAACCGCTGGCCTGCGAGCACCTCGAACGGAGCGCCGCGATTGACACGTAGGGCGGGCTCGATGCTGGCGATGACCGCGACGGGAAGGCCCACGAGGAGTGAGACCGCGAGGGTCGAGCTTCGTACGCCAAGTGGCTCGATCTTCAGACGCTGAAGATTCTCCGAGGCTCGCGACAGCAGGCCCACGAGAGGGTCCGCGACGAAGTGAGAGATGGCGAGGCCGAGGGCCGTGCTCACGACTGCGAAGACGACGGCATCTGCGACGATCAGCCGTGAAAGACGTGGACCTTCCATCCCAGCGATCCGCAGGAGAGCCAGCTCCTCAAGTCGCCGTTCGACCGAGAGCGACACCACCGCATAGGTCGAGAGCAATGCCAGAAGGCTGGCGATCAGCACGAGCGCCCAGATCGAGACGTCGATCACGACCATGGTCGAGTGTCGCAGATCCTGGCGCATCGAAGGCGGACGCACTGCGATGCCCCCACCGACCGTCGCCTCGACGGCGCGCTGCACTGTCGCCATGTCGGCGCCTTGAGTCAGGGTGATGTCGATTCGGTGCACGCGTCGGTGGAGGCCGGTAAGGGGCTGTACGGCGTAGATGTCCATCACTGCGATCTGCCCGCTGAAGGCTTCCGCGAGCTCGCCTGTCAGCAGCCCGCGTACCACGAAAACGTCGGTGTTGAGGGGCCCTCTGAGGCGGATCGTTCCGCCTTCTCCGATTCCCAGGCGGTCCGCGAGTGACTTGGCGAGCAGGATCGCGTTCGGCTGCGCCACGAGTCGCAAGGGGTCGGAGACGACGAGCCCGCCCTCGGAGACTGCGAAGTCCCGAACGTCCGATTCCTGGAGGAAGTCGATCCCGATCACGCGGATCGCTTCGCCGGCTCCCGGTCCTTCTGCGATTCGAAAGGTCTGTTGGATCGAAGGGGAGGCGCGCTCGACGCCGTCGAGTCGCCGAAGCGGCTCGACCAGATCCTCGGATATCCCCTGTCCGCCCGCCGAGACCTCGATATCCGAACGGCCGACGAGCGCGTCGGCGGTCCGGTTCACGGCGGTTCTAACGCTCCGCGAGGCCATCTCGACGCTTGCCGCCAACGCGACGCTCATCGACAGGGCCAGCGTCGTGAGAATCGTCGGCGTTCGCCGGAAGAGGATCTGCGAGCGCAACGCGATCAGGAGGACGAGAGGCAGCCTGGACCGATTTCCGATGATCCGCTCAGCGAGCATCGAGGGCCTTGGGGGATCGAGACGCGACCCACGTGTCCGTCAGGATCCGTCCGTCGCTCATCTCGATCACGCGGTCGGCGTAGGTCGTAGCGTTCACCTCGTGCGTCATCACGACCATCGTCACTCGCCGTTCCGTGACCTGTTGGCGAAGCAGCGCCAAGACGTCGTGCGCCGTGCGGCTGTCGAGGTTCCCCGTCGGCTCATCGGCGAGGATGATCTTCGGCTCGATGATCAACGCTCGGGCGATGGCGACGCGCTGCATCTCGCCGCCGGACAGCTGGTTGGGAGCGTGGCCGAGCCGATGCCCCAGACCCAGAGACTCCAGGATCTCGCGGATGCGACCACGAAGCCGTGGCAGCTTCTGGCCGTCGAGGAGCAATGGCAAGGCAACGTTCATCTCGACGGTCAGCGTGGGGATCAGATTGAAGAATTGGAAGATCAGCCCGACGTTCCTGCGCCGGAACACGTCGGCTTCCCGACCCTCCAGAGAGTGGACGTCGAAGGGCCCCACGCGCACGGTGCCGAAGGTTGGCTTCAGGAGACCGGAGATGACGTGAAGGAGGGTGGTCTTTCCGCTGCCGGAGCGTCCTCTGACCAGGAGGAACTGCCCCTCCGGGACGAGGAGATCGATCCCAGCGAGAGCGTGGACGAGGCCGCTCCCGACCTTGTACGTGACTCGAAGCTCCGACGCCTGCACGGCGATGCCCGTCATCCGCGGCTCGATCCTAGGGGCGCAAAGGCGATTCGTCGCCGCGGTTCCGGTCCCCCTCTCGTTCAGGCGCATCGTCGTTCGAGCGCAGGAAGGAAGCGCAGCGTTTGGGTGTCGTGAACGGTTTTTCCTGTTGACACACCGCCGTTTCCCAGTGTGCAATGTCCGTGCACGTTCGCCAATTCAAACGCGAGAAAGTGTCGGGTGTCATCGCTGGTCCTCCTGCTGCTCGATCTCGAGGAAGAGTACGTCGCCGCCTTCCGGTCGTGGGCAGAGGGAGAGCGGCGTCGGCTGGTGGTTGCTTCCCTCAGCGCGGCGCTGCAGGCGGAGTCCCGATCCGTCGGCTTGTGCGTCGTCCGATGCCCGGTCGAGGCCGAGGACTTGCCGGAGCGCCTCCGTGCCCTCCGCAAGCAGCTTCGCGGGTGCCCGATGGTCGTGCTCGCGGGGGACCTGACGGTGGACGGCGTCGTCAGGCTCCTCAGGAGCGGGATCTCGGACGTCATTGGCCTCCCGGCGCCACCGCACGAGGTCGTGGCCCGCGTCGCGCTCCTGGGGTCTCGCGGCTCGGAGTCGGGCGTTGCGGGCGAGCTCGTCGGTCAGAGCGCCGCGATGCAAGAGCTGCGCCGGCAGCTGGAGCGCGCCGCTCCGACACACTCCACGGTCCTTGTGACGGGTGAGACCGGCGTCGGGAAGGGAGTCGTCGCGCGGTGTCTCCATGCGCTCTCGCTGCGCTCGTCGGGGCCCTTCGTCCACGTGGATTGTTCGGCCTTCGCCCCGACGGTGGTCGAGAGTGAGCTCTTCGGCCACGAGCGAGGAGCGTTCACCGGTGCCGTGGGCCAGCGGGTCGGCCGGTTCGAACAGGCGGCGGGCGGGACGCTCTTCCTCGACGAGATCGGCGATCTCGACGCCCTGCTGCAGCGCAAGCTCTTGCGAGCACTCCAGGATCGCCAGTTCGAGCGGGTCGGCGGACAGCGCACGCTTCCCATGACGGCCCGCGTCATCGCCGCCACCCATCGCGACCTCCACGCCGCGGTGTCGCGCGGCGAGTTCCGGGCTGACCTCCTGTTTCGGCTCAACGTGATCCACCTCGAAGTACCTCCGCTGCGCTCGCGGCCGGAGGACATCCCGCTCTTGGCCCGCGCCGGTATCGAGATCCTGTCTGCGCGCCTCGAGATCCACCCGCCCGATGTCGAGGATTCGTTCTTTGTTCGCCTCTCCGACTACTGGTGGCCGGGGAACGTCCGGGAGCTCATGAACGTTCTCGAGCGCGTCCTCGTGCGCGACCGCGCGGGCGTGCTCGACGCGGCCTCGGTGGGATCGGTACTCGACACCGCCGCGCGCCACGCGGAGATCATGGCGGGGGGGCCGCCGCCGACCGCCATGCCGCCGCCCGGGCCCCGGCGTACCGAAAAGCCTGTAAAGCTCGACTCCGGCGAGATCGAAGAGATCCACCGCGTCCTCGTCGAGACGGGCGGCAACCTCGCCCGCGCCTCCCGCCGCCTCGGCCTCGCCCGCTCCACCCTCCGCTACCGCGTCATGCTCCTCGGCCTCGAACATCTGATCCCGAAGGACTGAACCGAGCGTTTCGCCACTTGTGGCCGCCGATGCCGGCAGCCTCCGCCTAGAATGGCCCGATCGGAGGCTACCGCCGTGCCCGACCCCACCCCCCAGCTCGACCGAATCCGCGCCCAGTTCACCCGCCAGGCCGATGCCTACGCCCGCATGCGCCAGACGACCGACGAGGCCGGGCTCCTAGGTTTGGTGAGCCTCGCGGGCACGCGGGCCGGCGACCGGGTGCTCGACGTCGCCTGCGGCCCGGGCTTCCTGACGATGGCCTTCGCCTCGCGCTGCGGGCAGGCGGTCGGGCTCGATGCGACGGAGATCTTCACGGCGCGGGCGCGCGAGGAGGCCGCGCGCCGCGGCCTCGGGAACGTGGAGTTCCGCTCGGGCGATGCGGCGGCGCTGCCCTTCGACGCCGCGAGCTTCGACGTCGTCTCCTGTCGCGCGGCGTTCCATCACTTCCCCGAGCCGGGGCGCGTGCTCCGCGAGATGGCGCGCGTGGCAAAGCCTGGCGGGCGCGTGCTCGTGGCCGACATGCTCGGCTCGGAAGAGGCGGAGAAGGCGGCCTGTCACGACCGCATCGAACGCCTGTGCGACCCGACCCACGAGCGGGCGCTCCCGGCGTCGGAGCTGCTGCGCCTCTTCGCCGAGGCCGGGCTCGAGGTCGTCGCACAGCCGCGCTCGACCCTGCACTACGACCTCGACGAGTGGCTCGCCCACGGCGGGCCGGGCGAGGCCGCAACGCGCGAGATCGTCTCGCTCCTGGAGGCCTCGCTCGAGACCGATCGCTGCGGGCTCGACGTGCGGCGCGAAGACGGGCGGCTGCGCTTCAGCCACCGGGCGATCGCGGTGCTCGCGCGGAGGGTCTGAGGCGGCGCGCGCCGCGTCCGCCGCTCCGGCATCCAACGGAGCGGAGGTGCGCGCGATGACCGATCTCTCCGGCGGCTGCCTCTGCGGCGAGCTCCGCTACCGGATCACGGCCGCGCCCGAGAGCGCGGGCTACTGCCACTGCCGGCTCTGCCAGCGCTCGAGCGGCGCGCCGGTGCTGGCGTGGGCGTCGGTGCCGGCGGCGGGCTTCGCCTGGGAGCGCGGTGCGCCGCGCGAGCATCGCTCGTCGGAGCGCGGCATCCGCGAGTTCTGCGCGCACTGCGGCACGCAGATCCGCTTCCGACGCCCGGGCGCGCCGCGTCTCGTCGACGTGAACCTGGGCTCCCTCGACGATCCGGCCGCGGTCCGGCCCGAGTACCACATCTGGACGTCGAGCCGGGTACCGTGGCTCGCGCTCGAGGACGGGCTCCCTCGCTACGACGGCGACGGGCCGGATCTCGATTGACCCTCGCTCCGGGCTTGTGGCGCACCGCGGCCGGGTGGTATTGTTGGCCATGTGACCAATAAAGAGCCCAGGGTGGGAAGACCGAGGACCGTCGAGGTCGACGACGCGCTCCGCGCCGCCATGCGCACCTTCCGCCGCAAGGGCTACGAGGCGACGTCGGTGAAGGATCTCGAGCGCGCGACGGGCCTGCGCTCGGGCAGCCTGCACCACGCCTTCGGCGGCAAGCGCGCGCTCTTCCTCGCAGCCCTCGACCACTACAACGAGCACGTCGTGGGCGGGCGCATCGCGACGTACCTGCACGGGGACGATCCCGTGAAGGAGCTGCGCGCGCTCTTCCGCTCGGTGCTCGACGAGCCGGGGGGCGGAAGCTTCGGCTGCCTCCTCACCAACACCGCAGTCGAGTTCGCGGGCGGATCGAGGGCGATCTCGGCCAAGGTGCGCGAGGGCTTCGCGCGGCTCGAAGACGCCTTCGAGGCGCAGTCGCGCCGCGCGCGCGCCCTCGGCATTGGCGCGAAGACGGGACGCACGCATCGCCGCACCGCGCTGCGCCTCCTTCACGCGTACCAGGGGCTCCTCGTGCTCGTGCGCTTCGGCCACGAGCGCGCCGAGCTCGAAACGCTCGTCGACGATCTCCTCGCCGACGTGTTCGATGGAGGCTCGTCATGACCCACGATCTCTGGCAACGCTACGCGCGCATCTGGTCCCTCGACGCCGCCGATCGCGCCGCCGAGATGGCGGCCTGCCTCGCGCCCGAGGTGACCTACGCCGACCCGAACGTCTCCCTCGCCGGCCTCGACGCGTTCTCGCAGTACATGGCCGGCTTCCAGCGGAGCTTCCCGGGGCACTCGTTCCGCATCCGAGCGGTCCGCGCGCACCACGGCAGGAGCGTCGCGCGCTGGGATCTGGTCGATGGGAAGGGCGCGGTCGCGTCGCCGGGCATCAGCTTCGCGCTCTGCGACGACGACGGACGCTTCCGCAGCCTCCACGGCTTCTTCGGCGACGTCGAGGAGCTCCTGCGATGAGGAAGGCCCGGCCCGGCGACGATCTCGCGGAGCACCTCGTCGACGTGCTCGCACCGCTCGGCGACGTCGAGGCGAATCGCTTCTTCGGCGGCCACGGCCTGAGCCTCGGCGGTGTCCAGCTCGCGATGGTGATCAAGGGGGAGGTGTATCTGCGGGCCGACGACGCGCTGGCTGCCCGCCTGGCGGAACGCGGATCGAAGCCGTTCACGTACCGGACTCGCGCACGCATCGTGCGCGTGGCGAGCTACTGGTCGGTGCCGCAGGCCGACCTCGACGACGAGGATGCGTTCGTGGGGTGGGCGAGGAGCGCACTGGCGGCGGCGCGGGCGGGCAAAAAGAAGGCGAAGACCGCCCGCTCGCCCAGACGGCCGTGATTTCTTGTGTCGCCGGCGCTCGCGCGTGTAGGATGCCGCACCGATGCGGCTCCTCCGACGCGCCACGTGGAAGATGCTCGCCGTGCTCGCGCTCGCCGCCGGGGCAGCCGCTTCGTCACCGGTTCGTGCCCAGACCCTCACCGACGAGCCCGCGGCCATCACCTCGAAGTACGGGCAGCTCTCCCAAGCCGCTGGGGTCGCCGCGCCTGCGGGAGTCATCTCCGTGGGGCGGCCACCTTCATCGAGCTCCGCCCCTCCGGCCGGGGAGATCGTGGCGGGCGGAGCCATCATCAGTGCGGGCGGCGTAGACATTTCTTCTCCGCCTGTCGTGGGAAGCGTCGTCACGGAGCCGACTCTCGTGTCCCCGCTCTGTGGCACGACCCTCCTCGGGCCCGCCCAGCACTTCGAATGGACCGGACCGGCGAGCGGCTACCGCCTGGCGGTCGGCACCAGCCCCAGCCGGACGAACGACGTCTTCGACAGCGGCCCGCTCGACGCCGCGGCCAGCAGCGTCGACGTCCCCGATCTTCCGACCGACGGCCGAAAGCTCTTCGTGAGCCTGGGGTGGCGCTTCCTGACCGGCGCCTGGCGAGCGCGCGGGTGCTACGCCACCGCCGCGAGCCTCCCGCGTCCCGCGCTCGTGTCACCGACCTGTGGCGCGACTCTCGCGGGCGCCGGCGCCCAGTTCGCGTGGGCCGCGAACGGCTGGCCGGTGACGGGCTGGCGGCTCAAGATCGGCGCGACGAAGGGGAGCGCCGAGTACTTCGATAGCGGCGTCGTCGGCACGGCCACGCTCGCAGCCGACGTGGCGACGCTCCCCGGCGACGGCAGCCCGGTCTACGCGCGCTTGAGATACCGCACACGCCTCGGCGGCTGGGCCAACGCCGACTGCAGCTTCACGGCGGCGACGCTCACCGCGCCGGCCCTCGTGCTCCCGGCCTGCGGCAGCACGCTCGCCGGGCCCGACGTCGCGTTCTCGTGGGGCGACAACGGCTGGGCGATCGCAGGCTGGCGCCTGCGCATCGGGACGACACAAGGCGGAAACGACGTCCTCGACACGGGCAAGCTCCCGGCCGGCGTGACCGACGCCGCCGTGACCGGTCTCCCGGCCGACGGCGAGACGCTCTACGTGCGCCTCAAGTACCAGCCCTACGGCTTCCCGAAGTGGCTCTCCACCGATTGCAGTGTCACGGCGCAGAGCCTTCCGAAGCCCATGCTCACCGGGCCGGCCTGCGGCGGGAGCCTCACCGGCACGTCCACCGCCTTCGCGTGGGACGATGGCGGGCGCGCGGCCCAGGACTGGCGGCTCTCGGTCTCCGACGCCGCGGCCGGCGCCGTGCTCTTCGACAGCGGCTCGCTCGGCGCCGCGGCGCGCTCGGTGGTCGCGACGGGTCTCCCGCGCGACGGCCGGCCGGTGCGCGCGCGCCTGCGCTGGCTCGAGGGCGGCGCGTGGCAGCGCGTCGATTGCCCCTACACGGCGTTCGCCGGCCGCACGCGCCGCAGCACCGCGCAGTACTCGCTCACCTACACATCCACGTGCAGCGGCTCCGGGCTGGTCTTCGCGGCGCTCTCGCCGTGCACGCTTTCCTGCCCGAGCAGCGGTCCCCTCGATCTCCAGCTCGAGGAGAGCGGGTCGGCGACGCCCCCCGCGCCGCCTCTCCAGGACCTGAGCGGGGTCTGGCGCGGCGGGCAGATGGCCTACGGCTGTGCCCACGACTCCGACGGGATCTCGGTGCGACGCTTCCTCATGTCGCAGACGGGGCCGAGCCTCGCCGGGCGCTTCGCGGGCGACGGCGGCGCGAACGAGCTCGCAGGCGACGGCTGCACCGTCTCCTGCCCCGCGCCGGGCGCGTGTCACCTCCGCTGCAGCAACCCACGCTTCACCCTCGACTGCAACGTCTCCTGCACGCCGGCCACGAAGGCGTGCCGTAGCGAGTTCGACGTGACCGGCACCGTTCAGGCGGGCGGCGACTTCTCTCTCGCAGGCCAGCGCCAGCAGGAGATCCGCATGCTGTGCGGCCCGAGTGGAACCGTCACGTTGCAGGAGCACGAGCAGTTCGACGCCGTCGCGCCGCCCTTCCAGCCCTGACACGCCGCGAGGGGGCGAGGAGCCTGCCATCCCGGGAGGGGAGTGTGGGCTGGGCGCGACATGGCGCCCTGCCCGCGACCGGTCCGGCAGGCTCCTCGCGGCGTCGCGGCGCGGGTGCGCGCGGGAGAGTGGGGGAGAGCCGCGCGCGAGAGGGGGCGCAACCACGACGCACACTCGGGGCATCCCGGGGCAGAACGGGGGCAAGCGGCATCGCGCACCCCGGGAAGCTCGAGACCACCCTGCGCCGCGCGGGCCACGCGTTCGTCACGGGGAACGGAAGAAGGGGTGCGTCACACAGGCGCCACGCGGAGCGCCGCGCACGCGGGGCGAAGGCCGCGGCGCGGTCGTGGATCCCCGGCGCGCGAAGCTACGGCTTCACCGTCGAGGCGAGCTTCTCCTGCTGGAGGTTCACGTAGTCCGCGAGGATGCGGACGGCTTCCTGGAGCTGGGGCGTCGGCTTCTTGTCGTCGGCCTCCGCGAGATCGTCGTCGGCCTTGCCCTTGTCTTCGGCCTTCATGACCTCGCCGAGCTCGACCACGCCCGCGCTCTTCTTCACCTTCGCGATGTCCTCGTTCACCTTCGCGAACTCTTCGCTCTTGGCGACGCGCTCCTTCGACTTGGCGGTGAGCGCCGTGACGATGTCGGGCGTGACGGGCTGCCAGGTGGTGAAGCCGCCGTCCTCGGTGCGCGGCGGGAGGTAGGGCGGGATCGTCTGGCTGGGCAGCGCGCCGGGCTGGGCGCCCTCGGCATACTCCTCGTTGTTCGAGAGCGAGGGCACGACGATGTCGCTGTGCACGCCCTCGAGCTGCGTGCTGTGGCCGCCCGGCCGGAAGAACATCGCGGTCGTCACCTTGAGCTTGCCCAGGTCTTCGCTGAGCGGCATCACGCTCTGCACGGTGCCCTTGCCGAAGGTCTGGTCGTCGCCCACCACGACGGCGCGGTGGTAGTCCTGCAGCGCGCCGGCCAGGATCTCGCTCGCCGACGCGGTGACGCGCGAGGTCAGCACCACCATCGGGCCGGAGTAGAGGATCCCGTCGTCGGGGTCGCTGAAGATGCGCGGCGATTCCTTGCCGGGACGCACGGCGACGATGCCGCCGTCGCGCACGAAGAAGCCCGAGATCGAGATCGCGTAGTCGAGGAGGCCGCCGCCGTTGCGGGAGAGGTCGAGCAGGAGGCCATCGGCCTTCGCCTCACGCACCTGCTTCAAGAGGTTCCGCACGTCGCGCTCGGCCTGACGCTTCGAGCTGTCGCGGTCGCCGTAGAAGCTCGGGAGCTCGAGCACCGCGAGCTTCAGCTTGTGGCCGCCCGCGTCGACGTCCTCGAAGTGGAGCTTCGCGGCCTGCTCCTCGAGATCGATCTTGTCGCGCACGATCGTCACCTGGAAGCGCTTCGGCGGGTCGCCCGGGCGGAGCACCGTGAGCGTCACCGGCGTGCCCTTCGGCCCGCGGATCATGCGCACGACGTCGCGCAGCTTGTAGTCGACCACCTTCACCGGCTCGCCGCCCTCCTGGGTGACGGCGACGATCTTGTCCTTGCGCTTCACGCTGCCCTGGCGGTCGGCCGCGCCGCCGCGGATCACCTCCTCGACCACGGCGTAGCCGTCGCGCGAGGAGAGGGCGAGGCCGATGCCCTCGAGCGAGAGACCCATCTGGATGTCGAACTCCTCGGCGTCGTCCGGCGAGAGGTAGTTCGAGTGCGGGTCGAGGCCCGTGGCGAAGGCGTCGAGGAAGCTCGCGCGGAGGTCCTGGGGGTCTTGCTCGGCCGTCTGCTTCGTCAGCACCTCGTAGCGGTGCACGAGCTGCTGCTTGGCTTCGTCCATCGAGAGGCCGGCGTTCAGGTAGTTCGCGATCTGGAACTCGACGAGCGCGCGGTAGAGGGCGTCGCGCTCGGCCGCGGTCTTCGGGAAGCCGCGCTTCGTGGGATCGGCCTGGAGCTTGATCGAGGGGTCGAGGGCGAAGTCGGGCTTCGCGACCTCCGCCCGCACGAACTCCTCCATCTTCTTCGTGCGCGCCGTGACGTCCTTGTGGATCGTCGCGAGGCGGCTGCAGTCGGAGCGCAGGAACGCGTCCATGCCGTCGCGCAGGTCGGCCTCGAGCGCCTTCGCCTCGGAGTCGAGGTAGAGCGTGCGCGTCGGGTCGATGCGCAGCATGTAGGCGTCGACGACGCGCGTCTTCAGCGGCTCGTCGAGCGTGTGATAGAGCACGTGGTGCTGGAGGTAGGCGGCCACGAGCCCCGGGATGGCCTCGCACGAGAGCCCGGTCGCGGCGCGCGCGGCACCGGCCGGGAGGACGAGGGCCACGAAGGCGGCGGCGGCCAGGAAGCGGGAGCAGCGGGACCGGAGGAAGGACGAGAGATGGGAGGACATCGTGATCCATTCTATCGGGCGCTCCCCCCCTCGTCTAAATCCTCGGGGTTCGAGGCGGGGCCTTGGAGGTGCGGCTGGAGCCGGCGGCCTTCGGCCGCGGCTCAGCCGTTCTCGCTCGGTCGCCGGCCGCCTTCGGCGGCGGCTTCGCCGGGGGGTCGGACGGGGGTTTCCCGGAGAGGCAGAGAGGCAGCTTGTCAGTCGGATGCCGCGGCGTGCCGGGTGGTTCCCACGCGGACGTCCGGGGCCCCGCCTAGCCCAGCCTCGGCTTGAGCCTCCGCCGGATGAGCAGCAGGAGGCCCACGAAGATCAGCGAGAGCATCGCGACCGGCACCACGATCTCGTCGAGGCCGGCGCCGCGCAGGGTGACCCGGCGCAGGGCGATCTGGTACCAGCGCAGCGGGAAGATGGCGCCGAGCTGCCGCACGCCCTCCGGCATGAGCTGGTACGGGAACATCACGCCCGAGAGCACCATCGACGGCAGGATCGCGAAGACGGTGATGAACACGGCCTGGGCCGAGGTGCGCGCGATCGCGGACACGAAGACGCCGATCGAGAGCGAGGCCAGCACGAAGGGCAGCGTCACGACGGCGAGGCCGAGCCAGCTCCCGCTCGGCCAGACGCCGAAGCCGAAGCCCGCGCCGAGGGTCGCGATCGCGAGCACGAGGTAGGCGAGGCCCACGTAGGGCACGAGCTTCCCGATCACGAGCTCGAGGGGCCGCGTCGGGAGCGAGAGCATCTGCTCGTAGGTGCCGTTCTCGCGCTCGGCCACGAGGCCCAGGCTCGTGGCCGACATGCAGAGGTTCGTGAGCAGCATTCCGGCGATCGCCGCAAGGAAGAATCGGCGATCGCTCAGCGTGCGGTTGAAGCGGAACTCCTGGCGCACGACGAGGCCCGGCCCGGGCGCATCGCGCACGGGGACGCTGCGGCCCGTCTCGAAGCGCGCGCCCACCTGCGAGAGATAGGCGCCGATGCGCGCGGCCGACACCGGGTCTGCGCCGTCGAGCAGCACCTGCACCTCGGGACGACTGCGCCGCGCGTCCCGGGCGAAATCCTCGGGGACCACGACGAAGGCGAGCACGTCGCCCGTCGCGAGCTTCGCGTAGCCCTCGTCGTAGCTGTGGACCCGTTGCCACGGCTGGAAGTAGCCGGTGCTCTGGGCGTCCTGCACGAAGCGGCGCGAGAGGGCGCTCCCGTCGCGGTCGAGGACGGCCCAGGCCACGTTCGCGGGCTCGTTCGAGAGCGCGAGGCCGAACAGGAGCAGCATGATGATCGGCTGCGCCACGACCATGCCCACGAGCGCCTTGTCGTGGCGCACGATGGCCGTCTCCTTGTAGGCGATGGCGCGCACGTTCGAGAGGAAGCTCATGCGCGCCGCTCCATCGAGCGCAGCGCGAGGGCGATCAGCAGCGCCGCGAACACGAAGAGGAGGCCGAGCTCCGGCAGGAGCGAGCCGGGCCCCTCGCCGCGCAGGTAGATCGCCCGGCTGATGCGGATGTAGTGCGTCGCGGGGAACGCCTCGGCGATCCACTGCACGAGCCGCGGCATGTTGCGCAGTGGGAACGCGAACCCGGAGAGCTGCACGAGCGGGATGCTGAGCATCACGCTCTTCTGCACCGCCTCCGCGGCCGTCGCGGAGGTGGCCGAGACGACGAGCCCGAGGGCGAGGGACGTGAGCACGTAGAAGCTCGAGACCGCGACGAAGAAGAAGACGTTGCCCAGGGGCCAGACGCCGAGCAGGAAGCCTCCGGCGAGCACCATGAGCACCACGTCCACCGCGAACACGGCGCCGAGCGGGAGCATCTTTCCGAGCAGGATCTCGAAGGAGGTCGCGGGCGTCACCTGGAGCTGCTCGAAGGTGCCGGCCAGGCGCTCGTTCACGATCGAGACGGCGGTGATGAGCGTCGTCAGGAACGAGAGCACGAAGCCGAAGGTGCCCGACACCATGAAGCGCTTGCCGTCGAGGCGCGGATTGAAGAGCGCCCGCACGCGCACGTCGACGCCGTCGCTCGCGGGGGCCGAGAGGCTCGCCGCGCTCGTGCTCGCGGCCCGGCCGGCCGTCGCGTCGTCGGAAGCTGCGGCGGACGCGCGATCGCGCGCGGCAGCGGCGCGCGCCTCGCGCTCCCTTGCGCCGACCTGCTGCGCGGTGCTCGTGAGGAGCGCGCGCAGGAAGCCCTCGGCGTTCCCGGCGAGCACCGTCTCGGCGCCGTCGTAGACGACCTTCACCTCGGCGTCGCTCGAGGCCGACTCGCTCGTGAGATCGCGCGCGAAGTCCGGCGGCACGAGCACGGCCACGCTCACCTTCCCGACGACCAGCGCCTCGTCGAGGGCCTCGCGCGTCTCGAAGGGACGCACGTCGAACGTGCCGTTCGCCGCGAGGTCGGCGAGGAAGCGCCGCGAGGCGATGCTGCGGCTCCCGTCGTACACGCCGAGCGGGAGCTCCTGCACCTCGGTCGAGAGCACGAAGCCGAACACGATGAGCGCCGCGAGGGGCACGCACACGAGCGCCGCCATCGTGAAGGGATCGCGGAAGGTGGCCCGCGCCTCGCGCACGAGGAGCGTCCGGAGCCGCCGCCCGCTCACGAGAGGATCCGACGGAAGACGTCCGTCATCTCGGGCGGCTCGACCGCGATCCGTACGTCGGGCCGCGCCTCGCCGAGCCGCGCGAGGGGCCCGAGCACGGCGTCGTCGAGGCGCTCCGCGCGAATGCGCAGCGCGCCGCCTTCGATCGCGGCGTCGAGGCCGTCCACTGCGAGCTGCGCCTTCAGCGCCGCGAGCGCGCCGGGATCCATCGCCGGCGGCGAGAGCGAGATCGCGTAGCCCCCGCCGTGCCGGGCGCGGAGCTCGTCGGGCGACGCGTTCGCGACGAGCCGTCCTTCGTCGATGAAGCAGACCCAGTCGCAGTAGTCGGCCTCCTCGAGGAAGTGCGTCGTCACGAACACGGTGACGCCCGCCTCGGCCTCCTCCTGGATCAGCTCCCAGAAGAGGCCGCGGCTGTGCACGTCGACGCCGGCGGTGGGCTCGTCGAGGAAGAGGACGCGCGGGCGATGGAGCGTCGCGAGGGCGAGGCCCGCGCGCTGGCGGATCCCGGCCGGCAGGTTCTCGGGCTTCTCGCGCTCGGCCTCGGCGAGATCGAACCGCTCGCGCAGAGCGCCCCAGCGCTCGCCGAGCGCCGCGCCCGAGATGCCGTGGAGCCCCGCGTAGAACTCGACGTTCTCGCGAAGCGTGAGCCCGGCGTAGAGGCTCACCTTCTGTCCCATGTAGCCGATCCGATCGCGCACCCGTCGCGGGTTTCGGATCACGTCGATGCCGTCGAGCTCGATCCGTCCAGCGCTCGGCGTGAGGAGGCCGATCATCATCCGGATCGACGTGCTCTTGCCCGATCCGTTCGCGCCGAGGAAGGCGAAGATCGAGCCCTCCCGCACCTCGAAGGAGAGGTCGTCCACGGCCGTGAAGTCGCCGAAGCGCTTCGTCACGCCCTGCACCGAGATGATCGGCGCGCTCACGCTGCCGCCTCGAGCCGGCCCTCACCGGTGGCGCGGGCCAGGAAGAGCAGCATCGACTCGGTGTCGACCGGGACCTCTTCGACGAGCCGCACGCCCGGGAGGGCGCGCAGCGCGGAGACCACCGTCGCCGCGCCGGGCGTGCGCGCGAGAGAGACCTCGATCCGCGCGAAGCGTCCGCTCGCGCGGGCCGACGTGACGTAGGGAAGCGCGCGCGCGGCACGGGCGATCTCCCGCGGCGCGTCGCCCCAGGCGCGGAAGAGGTCGAGCGGCACCGCGGCGCGCAGCCTCTCCGGTGTGTCGGACGCCACGACCCGGCCCTGGTCGAGGTAGACGAGCCGGTCGCAGAGCGCGGCCTCCTCGAGGTAGCTCGTCGAGACGAGGGTCAGCACGCGGTCGCGACGCTCGTCGAGCAGGGCGAAGATCGCGTCGCGCGCGACCACGTCGACGCCCGCCGTCGGCTCGTCGAGCACCAGGAGATCGGGCTCGGAGAGGAGCGCGTTCGTGACGGCGAGCTTCTGCTTCATGCCGCCCGAGAGGGCACCCGCCGGCCGGTCGGCGAAGGGCGCGAGGGTCGTGCGCTCGAGCAGCGGGTCGACCCGACGCCGGAACTCGTCCTCCGGGATGCGGTGGAGGCGCGCCGTGAAGCGCAGGTTCTCGATCACCGAGAGGTCGCGCTGCAGGCCGAACGTCTGGGGCACGTAGCCGACGCGCGCCTTCAAGGGCACGACGTCGGCGCGCAGGTCGAAGCCGAGGACGCTCGCCTCGCGCGCCTCCACCTCGAGCAGCCCCGCGACGGCGCGCAGGAGCGTCGTCTTGCCCGCGCCGTCGGGCCCGACGATGCCCACGAGCTGCGGCCCCTCGAGCACGAGGTCGATCCCGCGCAGCGCGACGCGCGGCCCGTAGCGCTTCGCGAGGCCCGCGAGCCGCAGCCCAGGCGCGGCGCTCACGGCGCGGCCCGCGACGCGACGCGCGCGTCGTCGACGACGTAGACGTTGCCCTCCGTGCCGGACGGCATCCGGTCCGCGCCCTCGAGGATGCGCACCTTCGCGCGGTAGACCTGTCCCATGCGGTCGCTCCGCGTCTCGATCTTCTCGGGCGTGAAGCTCGCGCGGTCGGCCACGAAGCTGACCTCGCCGGGGAAGCGCTTGCCCGGCGCGCCGTCGAGCTCGATCTCTACTCGCCGTCCGACCACGACCCGCATCACGTCCTCGACCGGGACGTAGATCTGCACGTACTTGTCCATCGGATCCAGCACGGCGGCGACGGGCGTGCCCGGCTGCACGAGCTCGCCGGGCCAGATGAGCTGGGTCTGCATCACCGTGGCGACGTCGGGCGCCCGCACCTCGTGACGCGCCTCGGTGACACGGAGCTCCACGAGCTGCGCCTCCGCCAGGGCGTGGCGCTCCTTCGCCACCTCGAGGGCGTGGACGGCGACGTCGATCTCGCCCTCCTCGGCCTCGGTGCGCGCCAGCACCTTGCGCGCGGCCTCGGCTGCGCTCGAGGACTCGTCCCGCTTCGCGACCACGTCGTCGAGCGTCTGCGGCGAGCTCACGCCCTGCTGGGCGAGCTCCCTCTGCCGCGCGTACGTTCGCTCGGCCAGACGCTTCGTGGCCTCGTTGCGCTCGAGCTCGGCGCGACGCGTGGCGACGTCCTGCGTCCAGGTCTTCCGCGTGAGGGCGAGCTGCTCGGCCGCCTGCTGCTCCTGCTCGGCGAGCATCGCGATCTCGCGCTCCTTCGAGGCGATGCGGGCCCGGATCTCCGTCGGATCGAGCCGCGCCACGACGGCGCCCGCCGGGATCGCGTCGCCCTCGCCGTAGAGCACGTCGAGCACGCGCGCCGAGACCTCGCTCCGCAGCACGCGCTCCTCGCCTTCGACGAAGCCGGTGTAGTGCCGCGGCCCGGCGCTTCGCTTCCACAGCAGGAAGGCGGCGCCCGCGACGAGCAGCGCGGCGACGGCGAACAGGGGCAGGCGGCGCGGCATCGGATCCTCCTCCCGCTCAGGCCGTGGCGCGCCCGCGGGCGCGGCGGCGCGCCGCGGCGCGTCGCTCGGCGGCGGCGATTCCGTCGAGCGCGAAGGCGGCGACGTGGGCGGCGGAGTCGGCGACGAAGCTCGCCGGCAGCGTCTCGAGATCGAAGAGCAGCGGGAGCACCGGGAGCATCTGCCGGTAGAAGAAGAGCTGGCCGACGATGCTGAAGCAGCAGCGATCGAGCTCTCGCGGCGAGAGGCTCGGCGCGAGGCGCGACACGATGAGGTTGAGCCCGCGCTTCTGGGGCAGCACGAGCTCGCGCACGATCACGGGCAGCGCCTCGCTCGGATCGCACATCTCTCGCTGCATGATCGCGCCGTGGGGCGAGGGCGGCGGCCCGAGCAGGAACTCGAGCATGGTCCGGAGGCGCCGCGAGAGCAGGGCCTCGACCTCGGCCCGGGAGAGGCGGTCGAGGTCGACGTCGCTCGCCTTCGCCGCCTGAGCGGTGAGCCTCGCGTCGAGCTCCGCGAACTGGGCGCCGACGGCCTCGAGGTAGAGATCGAGCTTCGAGCCGAAGTGATAGTGGCCCGCCGCGACGTTCACCTTCGCGCGCTCCGCGATCTCGCGGATCGTGGCACCGGCGAAGCCGCGCTCGGCGAAGAGCGCGCTCGCGGCCTCGAGCACGCGAGCCTGGGTGTCGTGCGCGGTGGCGCCGGCCGCCATGCGCCGGGCCCGCGCGATCCGGCGGGAGGGGAGGGGCTCCATGAACACTCACTTTAAACGAGCGATTGAATCCTGCCAGGGCCGGAGCGGCAGCCGTGGCGGCCGCGCGGTCGGCGGGGGAGGCGGGGCGCTTCAGCGCCGGCGGAAGGGGCGGTTGCCGTAGCGGTCGAGGGAGACGACCTCGCCCACGGGCTTGCGCGTGGTCGGTCCGTAGCGGCCGGTCGGCCAGCCGAGCGGGATCACCGCGCAGGGTGTCACGTTCCAGGGGAGGCCGAGGATGCGCTTCGCGGAGAGCTGGCTCCAGAGCGGGAGCGTGATGAGGGCCGCGCCGAGGCCGACGGCGCGCGCCGCGAGGAGGAGGTTCTGCACCGACGGGAAGATCGAGCCGTAGAAGCCCGTCGCGGCGACCGGCGGGAACCAGGGGCGCGGCGCGCGCAGGCAGGCGACCACGAGCACCGGGATCTCCTCGAAGTGATCGGCCTGCCACTGCACCGCGTCGAGCAGCCGAGCCATCTTCGCGTTGCGGCGCGCGAGGCGCCGCCCGATCCAGCCATAGACCCCCCACGCCAGGCGGTTCTGGCGCGCGAGGCGGGCCTTCACGGCGGGGTCGCGCACGACGACGAACTCCCAGTTCTGCGCGTTCGAGCCGGTCGGCGCCTTCTGGGCGAGCTCGATCAGGCGCAGCACGAGCGCGTCGTCGACGGGATCGGGCTTCAGGCGTCGGATCGCGCGCTGCGTCTCCATCGCCTCGACCAGGGGGATGCGGAGCGCGCGCTCCCACGCGGAGGCCTCGGTGTCTTCGGACGGGATCGGCAGGTCGACCATGGGCTCCTCCGGGCCGCAGCCTAGCCGCACCCGCGCGTCCGGCTACCGTGGCGGGGCTCCGATTGTGCGTCCGAGGAGGAGCCCATGGCGCATCGCACGAGGCTCGTGGCGCTGGGCGCGGCGTTCGTCGCGACCCTCGCGCTCGCCGCCGCCGCGCCCGCCGACGAAGGAGGGAAGAGCGTGCTCGACCGCAGCATGAAGCGTCTCGATGGCAGCGAGCAGAACCTCGCCGACTACAAGGGCCAGGTGGTGCTGATGGTGAACGTCGCGAGCAAGTGCGGGCTCACGCCGCAGTACGACGGGCTCGAGGCGCTGTACGCGAAGTACAAGGACCGCGGCTTCGTCGTGCTCGGCTTCCCCGCGAACGACTTCGCCGGCCAGGAGCCCGGGAGCGACGCCCAGATCGCCGAGTTCTGCCGCAGCAGCTACAGCATCCAGTTCCCGATGTTCTCGAAGATCACGGTGAAGGGGAGCGGCATGCACCCGCTCTACCAGGAGCTCACGAGCCAGCCGCCGCCGATCGGCGGCGAGGTGAAGTGGAACTTCCAGAAGTACCTGCTCGACCGGAGCGGGAAGCCCGTTGCGAGGTTCGACCCGCAGGTGAAGCCCGACGATCCCGCGCTGGTCGCGAAGATCGAGGAGCTCCTCGCGAAGAAGAGCTGAGCCGCGTGGCTCGCGTGCGCGTGGCGAGGGCGTCGGACGTGCCGGCGCGGGGAGCCCTCCGCGTCGAGGTCGAGGGCGTTCCCGTGGCGGTGTGGAGGGTGGGCGACGCCTTCTACGCCATGGAGGATCGCTGCCCCCACGCAGGCCACGCGCTCCACGACGGCGCGCTCCGCGGCTGCGTCGTCGTCTGCCCCCAGCATGGCTGGGACTTCGACCTGCGCACGGGCTTCCGTCCCGGGAACGCGGACGGCTGGCCCATCCCGTGCTTTCGCGTGGTGGTCGAGGGCGACGAGCTCTCCCTCGAGACGCCGGCCTGGAACCTCCCGCGCCGGCGCGGGCCGTAGCTACGCCGCAGGCGCGAGGCCGGCGAGCTTGCGCGTCGCGACGACGGTGTAGATCGCGCGCAGCCGGCCCGCGGCGTCGAGCTCGGGCACGATCGCGAGGCGTCGCGCGAGATGCGGCGGTGCATGCTCGAACTCCGCCACCAGCGCGGGTACGCCGTTCAGCGTCGCGAGGCGCAGGCGCGGCAGCGCGCCGCGCGAGATCTTCACGTGGAAGCGGGCGACTCTCTCCCGTCCGCGGACGGGCTTTCGCGCCGCGGCGAACTCGCCGCCGCCGTCGTTCCAGGCGACCACGTCCTCCGCGAGCAGCGCCTCGATCCCGGCGGCGTCGCGCTGCGCGAGGTGCGCGAGGAAGCGGCCGAGGGCGTCGCGCGTGCGCAGCGTCTGCTCCTGCGTCGGCGCGCAGCGCCGGCGGTCGTAGGCCGCCATCGCGCGCCGCGCGCGGACGAGGGTCTGGCGCACGTTCGGCTCGCTCATGCCGAGCGCCTCCGCGGCGTCGCGGCCCGAGTACTCGAGCACGTCGCACAGGAGCAGCACGGCGCGCTGGGAAGGCGTCAGGGCCTCGAGCGCCAGCAGGAACGCGAAGCCCACGCTCTCGAGGAGCTCGTAGCGGCCGCTCGTCGAGGCGGGCTCCGTCGCCGCGGGCGGCGGCAGGAGGTCGGCGAAGGCATCGGTCTCGATCGGCGACGGGAGCCACGGGCCGACGTAGGCGCGTCGCTTGCGCCGGCGCAGGTGATCGCGCGCGAGGTTCACGGCGACGCGCACGAGCCACGGCGCCCAGGGCAGGTCGGCCCGCGCCGGCGGGCGCTCGAGGGCGCGCGCGAAGGTCTCCTGGACCAGGTCCTCGGCGTCGGCCGCGCTGCCCGTCATGCGATAGCAGAGCAGGAAGAGGGCGCGGCGCTCGGCGCGGAAGGCCGCGTCGAGCGCCGCGGTCGATCCCGACGCCGAGCTCGATCCTGCGCGCGCCGAGGCTTCGCTCATGCCATTCCTACACCCGCGGCGATCGCCTCGTACGCGCTCGGCGCCGCACCGGCGCTCGCGACACCGCGCCGCGACGCCTCCACGGCGCGCGCCGCGAGGCGACCGGCCTCGCGCCCGCTCGCGAAGCTCGCGTCGGCGAGCTGGCTGCGGGCGCCCACCCAGTCGCCCGCGAGGAAGAGGCCCGGGCGCCCGGCGAGCGCCGGCCCCGGCCGTCCACCCTCGCCGCCCTGGCTCGCGAGCGGCACTGCGTTCGCGACGGGCAGCTCGCGCATCAGCTTCCTCGCCGCGACGGCGTCGCGCCAGCCCGGCTGCATGCGGTCGAGCAGGCCCTCGAGCTCCCGCTCGAGGCCCGCGCGCTCGGGCGACTCGCCGGGCGCGAGGTAGCGCGCGACGTGGATCACGGCGCCGCCCTCCGGGCCGAGCTTCGCCGGGCCGGTGTGCACGGAGAAGTAGAAGGGCTCGTCGATCCCGAGCAGGAAGCGCGCCTTCGGGCGCGGCAGCGTCCGGAGCGCGACGTCGAGGCAGGCCGCGCGGGCGGGCACGGCCTCACGCGCGTGGCGCGCGAGGAGCGCGTTGGCGCCGCCGTCGACCAGGGCGGCGGCCTCGGCGGGGCCGAGGGCCACGACGACCGCCGGAGCGACCAGGGACTCGCCGCTCGCGAGGCGCACGCGCCAGCCCGCGCCCGGGCCCGCGCCCGCGAGCTCGACCGCCGTCGCGCGCGCCGCGGTGCGGATCGCGACGCCGGCCTCGCAGGCCGCCTTCTCGAGGCCCGACACGAGCGTGCGCCAGCCGCCGTCGAGGTAGCGTACGCCGCCCGCGAGGGCGCGCTGGATCTGGCGCAGCGCCGCGCCGCCGCTGTGGACGTCGGGGGCGTTCGCGTAGCTCGTGACCCGCACGAGCGCGCGGGCGACCGCCCGCGATCCCTCGTGGCGCAGCAGCCGCGCGAGCGCATCGCCCACGGGCACCGCGTCGAACGGCGCGGGATCGATCCGCTCGATGCCTGCCAGGAAGCGCGCGAGCTCGAGCTTCTCGGCGAGGGAGATCAGGCCCGTCGAGAGGATCGAGACGAAGCCCGTCGGGAGCGCGTGGAGGCGCCCCTCGCGGAGCGCCATCGCGCCATTCGACGGCGGGATCCCGCCCGAGACGGAGATGCCGAGCTCGCGCAGCACCTCGGCGCCCGTCGATTGCACGTAGAGCGCGTGGGGTCCCATGTTGAAGAGGAACCCGCCCTCCTCGCGGGTGCGCGCGCGCCCGCCGAGCTCCGAGACGCTCTCGAGCACCGCGACCCGCGCGCCGGGCCCGCGCTCGCGCGCTGCGGTGGCCGCGGCCGTCAGCCCCGCGATGCCTCCGCCCACGACCACCACGTCGAAGTCGCCGGATCCTGCCCCGTTCGCCCTCTCGCGCATCGTCGCCTCCCTGGGGCCGACCGGCCCTCTATCCCCTCCACGCCCGAGGCCGGCGATTCGTGACAGGGCTTCGGGAGCGTCAGCGGATGGAGGCCACCACCCGGTCGCCGGCGGGCGGATCGAGGTCGATGGCGCAGCTCTCCATGACGCGGGCCACCGTCATGTAGAAGCCGATCGCGAGCAGGAGCTCGACGACCTCACGCGGCGGCAGCTTCGCCGCGAGGGCCGCGAAGGTCGCGTCGCTCGCGCGCACGCTGCGGACGACCTCGTCCGTGAAGCGCAGCACGAGCCGCTCGGTGTCGTCGAAGCAAGGCGCCTCGGCATCGCCCCGGTCGAGCGCCGCGATCTGCTCCTCCGTGGCCCCCGTGTGCTTCGCGATGGGCACGTGCTGCACCCATTCGTAGGGCGCCGACGAGAGCTTCGCGACGCGCAGGATCGCGAGCTCGCGCAGCTTGCCCGAGAGCGCCTGGCGGGAGAGGATCGCGCCGCCGAGGCGCAGGAACGGCCGGAAGCAGGTCTCGGCGTGGGCGACGAGCTTGAAGATGTTGAGCTTCACGGCGAGGCCGGCGAAGGCCTCGCGCACGGCGGCGGGCGTCGCGGGCGAATCGGGGTCGACGTAGGGGATGCGGGCCACGGCTCCTCCTCACGGATGACGCGAGTGCGTTGCGGACGGCCGCCATGGTGGGCGCCCGCCGCGGCGCCGGTCAAGCGAGGACGGCGGCCTCGGGCCGCGGGGAGCCCTCCGTCTTGGCGCCTCCCGAGTCGACGTTTCCGGCAGCAAGCCGCCGGGACTTCGCTATTTCTTGCGCCGCCGTTCCGCAGAGGTGCTCTCCGACCCCCATGTCCGACGCGTCGAGCTCTGAGGCCCATGTCGTCCTGCGGGAGGTGTCGCTCGCCTTCGGGCGCCGCCGCGTGTTCGACGGGCTCTCGTGCTCGTTCCCGCGCGGCGCCATCAGCGTGATCCTCGGCGGGAGCGGCGCGGGGAAGAGCACCGTCCTGCGGCTCATCGGGCGGCTCCAGCGCCCGGACCGGGGCGAGATCTTCGTGGCCGGCCAGGAGATCACGCGGCTCTCGGACCGGCGTGTGAACGAGGTCCGGGGGCGCCTCGGCATGATGTTCCAGGGCGGCGCGCTCCTCGACTCGCTCAGCGTCTTCGAGAACGTCGCCCTCCCCCTCCGCGAGCGCGAGCACCGGGGCGACGTGGCGCAGGAGGTGCGGCGTCGGCTGGAGGCGGTCGGCCTGCCCGACGCCGGGCCGCTGCTGCCGAGCCAGCTCTCGGGCGGCATGGTGAAGCGCGTGGCGCTCGCGCGCGCCCTCGTGGGCGATCCCGAGATCGTGCTCTGCGACGAGCCTTTCTCCGGGCTCGATCCGGTGAACGTGCGCCGCGTCGAGGCGCTCCTCGAGCGCCTGGCGCGCGACCTCGGCATCACGCTGATCGTGACCTCGCACCACATCGCGTCGAGCCGGCGCATGGCGGAGCAGATCGTGTTCCTGCAGGACGGACGTGCGGTCGTCGGCACGCCGGCCGAGCTCGAGGCGAGCCCGGACCGCCGGATCGGCGACTTCTTCCGTGCCGACGGCGAAGGGCCCTTCACGCTCCCGGAGGGCGCGGCGGCGTGAGGGTTCCCTTCGTCGAGGACACCGGGCTCCGGGCCCTGCAGTTCATCGAGGAGCTCGGGAAGACGGCGCTCTTCATGGGCGGGATCCTGCGCTCGCTCGTGCTGCCGCCGGTCCGCGTGCGGCGCTTCGTGAACGAGCTCTACGACATCGGCGTGCTGTCGCTCCTCCTCGTCGGGGGCTCGGGGATCGCGGTCGGAATGGTCCTCGGGCTCCAGGGCTACAACACGCTCGTGCGCTTCGGCGCGGAGCAGTCGCTCGGTGCGGTGGTCGGCCTCGCCGTGATCCGGGAGCTCGGGCCGGTGCTGACGGGTCTCCTCGTCACGGGCCGGGCGGGCTCGGCGATGGCGGCCGAGATCGGCTCGATGGTCACGAACGAGCAGCTCGACGGGCTGCGCATGATGGCGATCGATCCCATGCACCTCGTCGTCACGCCCAAGATGGTGGCGATGACGGCGGTCATGCCGCTCCTCTCGGCGATCTTCACCTGCGCATCGATCTTCGGCGGCTGGCTGGTCGGCGTGCAGCTCCTGGGGCTGGACGGCGGCGTGTACCTCTCGAGCCTCGAGGACGCGGTCGACTTCAACGACGACGTGCTCGGGAGCCTGCTCAAGGCGGTGGTGTTCGGCGCCCTGGTCGGCCTCATCGCGACCTTCCGCGGGTACCATGCCCGGCGAAGCGCGGCCGGGGTGAGCGCGGCCACGACCTCCACGGTCGTGGTCTCGTCGGTCGCGATCCTGATCGTCGACTACTTCATCACGGCCCTCTGGGGCGTCTAGGCTTCCGGTGTTGGAGGCTCGAAGGAGAAGCCCATGACCGCCTCGCCCGTGAGAGATTTCGTCGTCGGACTGTTCGTGCTCGGGGGCCTCGGCGCGATCGCCTACCTGTCGTTCTCGGTCGGAGGGCTCTCCTACCGCGGCCCGGTCGGGATGCAGCTCGTGGCGAAGTTCGACGAGATCGGGGGCCTGCGGGTGCGGGCGCCGGTCGTGATCGCGGGCGTGAAGGTGGGCCAGGTGAAGCAGATCGACCTCGATCCCGACACCAGCCGGGCTCGGGTCGTGCTCGACGTCGATCCGACCCTCAAGCTCCCGATCGATACGACCGCTGCGATCCGTACCTCGGGCGTCCTCGGGGACAAGTTCCTCGCCCTCGAGCCCGGCGCCGAGGAGGAGACCTTGAAGCCGGGCGAGGAGATCGGGCGCACCGAGAGCGCGCTCTCCCTCGAAAACCTGATCAACAAGTTCGTGGTGAACTCCGGCGAGGAGAAGAGCAAGAAATGACCTCCCGCAGCGGCCTTGCGCTCGCGCTCGCGATCGGGTTGAGCGCGCTCGGGGGCTGCGCCTCCGCGGGCGCGCGCGAGGATCGCTACTGGGATCCCTGGGAGCCCATGAACCGGGGCATCTTCCGCTTCAACGACACGCTCGACGACTGGGTGCTCGAGCCGGCCGCGCGCGGCTGGGACTACGTCGTGCCCGACCGCGCCGAGGTGGCGATCCACGACTTCTTCGAGAACCTGCGCTTCCCCGTGGTGTTCGCGAACGACCTGCTCCAGTGCAAGCTCGAGTGGGCGATCATGGAGACGTTCCGCTTCGCCGTGAACAGCACCGTCGGCGTGGCGGGCTTCCTCGACCCGGCGACGTCCCTCGGCCTGATCCGCCGGAGCGAGGACTTCGGTCAGACCCTCGCGGCCTACGGCGTGCCGGGGGGCCCGTTCCTCATGCTGCCCTTCCTCGGCCCGTCGAATCCAAGGGATACGGTCGGGCTCGCCGCCGACTCGGCCGTGCCGGGCACGGGCTTCTTCGTGAGCATTCCGCTCGCGGCGAACGTGTCGCTCCGGGCCGTCAACGTCGTGAACCAGCGGGCGCGGTTCCTCGACGAGATCGAGGAGGCGAAGCGCTCGTCCGTCGACTACTACGTGTTCGTCCGCAACGGATATCTCGACTATCGTGAAAACCAGATCAACGACGGCCAGCCCGGTGACGAAACCTTCCGCGAGGAGCTCTACGACGTCGATGAAGGCGACGGCAACTAGGATCGGATCGGGAACGGGCAGGGCGCTCCGCTCGGCCGCCGCCGGCGCGGGCCTCTTCGCCGCCGCGCTGCTCGGGTTGTCGGCCTCGGCGAACGGGACCACTCCCGACGCGCCCTCCACGCCGGCGCGGGACACGGTCGAGGCGACCTCGAACCGCGTCCTCGACGTGCTGAACTCCGGGCAGACCCAGGAGCAGAAGCTCAAGGCCCTGGAGAAGATCGGCGACGAGCGGTTCGACCTCGACACGGTCTCCCGCCTGGTCCTCGCGAAGAACTGGAACCGCCTCGACGCGAGCCAGCAGACGGAGTTCCGGACGGAGTTCCGCCAGCTCCTCCTCGCGACCTACGGCCGGCGGATCGACGACTACGGGCAGCAGAAGGTCCAGATCCTGGGCGAGCGGCCGGAGCCGCGGGGCGACGCCACGGTGATGACGAAGGTGGTCGGGGGCAAGAACGACTTCCGGGTGGACTACCGGATGCGCCCGAAGGACGGCGAGTGGCGGTTCATCGACGTCGTGGTCGAGGGCGTGAGCCTGGTCTCGAGCTACCGCTCCCAGTTCCAGGAGCTGATGAGCAAGGACGGTCCGGACGGCCTGATCGCGAAGATCAAGGAGACGAACGCCCGGGCCGCCGCGGGGGAGGAGATCCCCGACCCGACCGCTCGTCCGGGGGCGAGGACCGAATCGGCCGAGAGCCTCTGAGACGCCTCCGACCCGTCCCGGATCCGATTCCCGCTGCTAAGATGCGCCCCGCGCCGGCGGACTGACTCGCGGATCAACGGGTCCGCCGCGGCGCGCCCCACATCCCCAGTCCACGCACCCGCCGGTCCACCCGGCCGGGGGCGCCCTCCAGGAGAAACGATCCATGAGCGAGATCCGGTACGACGGCCGCGTGGCCATCATCACGGGGGCCGGAGGCGGCCTCGGCAAGACTTACGCTCTGCTGCTCGCGAAGCGCGGCGCGAAGGTCGTCGTCAACGACCTCGGCGGGAACCCCGACGGCACGGGCGCGAGCACGAGCCTCGCCGACACGACGGTGAAGGAGATCGTCGAGGCCGGCGGCGAGGCGATCGCGAACTACGACTCCGTCTCGACGCCCGAGGGCGGCGAGGCGATCACGAAGGCGGCCCTCGAGCGTTTCGGCCGCGTCGACATCGTGATCAACAACGCCGGCATCCTGCGCGACAAGACCTTCGCCAAGATGACGCCCGAGGACCTGCGCGCCGTCCTGAACGTCCACCTCGAGGGCGCGTTCTACGTCACGATCCCGGCCTTCCGCGCCATGAAGGAAGGGAACTACGGCCGCATCGTCTTCACGGCGTCGGCGGCGGGCATCTTCGGCAACTTCGGCCAGACCAACTACGGCGCCGCGAAGATGGGCCTCGTGGGTCTCTCGAACGTGCTCGCCCTCGAAGGCGCCAAGAACAACATCAAGAGCAACGTGATCGCGCCGATCGCGAAGACGCGCATGACCGAGCAGCTGCTCGGGCCCCTCGCCGAGTCCGTGCAGCCCACGCAGGTGACGCCGCTCGTGGCGTATCTCGTGAGCGAGCAGTGCCAGCTCTCCCACGAGGTGTTCTCGGTCGGCGGCGGCCGATTCGCGCGCATCTTCGTCGGGCTCACGCCCGGCTGGTTCGCGGGCAAGGGCAAGGCCCCGAGCCCCGAGGACGTGCGCGACCACATCGACGTGATCCGCAATGCCGAGGGCTACATCATCCCGGGCAACATCGGCGACGAGATGAAGCTCCTGCTCGAGTCGCTCAAGGGCTGAGCGCGCGTCGCGCGCGGCGGTCCGGAGAACACGGACGCCCCGGCCTCGGCGGAGGCCGGGGCGTCTTCGTCTCGACGATCGCTACTCGATCATCGCGACCGCTTCCACCTCGACCAGGAGCTGCGGCACCGCGAGGCCCGACACCACGACGTAGGTGCTGGCCGGGAAGCTGCCGGGCTTGAAGTGACGCTCGCGGGCGGCCGCGATCGCCGGCCGGTACTTCGCGTCGGTCACGTAGACGTTGATCTTCACGACGTCGTCCATCGAGCCGCCCGCGGCGACCACCACGCTGCGCAGGTTCTGGAAGGCCTGCTCGGCCTGGGCCGCGGCGTCGCCCTCGCCCACGATCTTCCCGCTCGCGTCGAGCGCCACCTGTCCGGCGATGAAGAGCGGCGTCCCCGACTTCTTCACGGCGTAGGAGTACCCGCTCGTCGGCGCCATGTGCGGCGGGACCACGATCTGCTTCGCCATCCGTCTCCTCCTCACACCGGCTCGGAGACCGGCGCCCCTTCGTGGAGCTCCTTCACGTAGAGCTCGCGCACCTGCGCCGTGAGCTCGTCGGCCGTCTGCGACGCGAAGCGCTCCGGCGGGATCTCGTCGAGCACGCGCAAGCGGATCGGATGCCGGCCCTGCAGCACGAAGCCACGCTTCGGCAGCGCGTTGCCCGTGCCCTCGAGCACGATCGGCAGGACCGGCACCCCGACCTTCTTCGCGAGCTCGAACGCCCCCGTCTTGAACGCGCGCAGGCGGCCGTCCACCGAGCGCGTGCCTTCCGGGAACATCATGATCGGATTGCCCGCCCGGAGCGTCTTCTCCGCCGCCTCCATCATCTGGATCACGCTCGCGCGGTCGCCGCGCTTGAGCTGGATGTAGCGGTTCAGGCGCATGTTCCAGCCGATGAAGGGAATGCGGAAGTTCTCGATCTTCGACACCCACTTGAAGTGCACGAAGAGCCGGAAGAGCACGAGGATGTCGAGCAGCGACTGGTGGTTCGAGACCATCACGTAGGCGACACCGGGGCGCACACGCTCGCGCCCCTCGACCGTCACCGGCCAGGCCGGATTGAACCAGGTGTAGAGCGACGCCCAGAAGCAGGTGAAGCGATGGAGCACGACGAGATGCCGGTCGAAGAGCACCGTCCCCGCCCAGATCACGACGGCGACCGGGAACAGCAGGATCGAGGTGCTGGCGAGGAAGATCCAGAAGAGGGTGGACAGGGCGCGGCGCGACACGCCGCCCTCGTAGCACCGACGGCGCACGGGAGCCAGAGCCGGCCCTCGGCGCACGGGAGCCAGAGCCGGCCCGCGGCGGGTCGCGCTAGGCTCGCGCCAGCGCCGCGACGAGGCGGGCGGGGAGGGCCGATGTCGACCTCCGAAGCGGTGACGCACGGCGTCCGCGTGACGGTCCGCTCGACCCACGTGCCCGAGCGCTCCGATCCCGAGAGCGGCGAATGGTTCTTCGCCTACACGGTCACCATCTCGAACGAGGGCGACGAGACGGTCCAGCTCGTCTCCCGCCACTGGATCATCGCCGACGCGGACGGGCGCGAGCAGGAGGTGCGCGGGCCGGGCGTCGTCGGAGAGCAGCCCGTCCTCGCGCCCGGCGAGAGCTTCGAATACACCTCGGCGTGTCCTCTCGGGACGGCCTGCGGCTCGATGCGCGGCACCTATCAGATGGTGACCGAGGGAGGCGACCGCTTCGACGCGACGATCGCGCCGTTCTCCCTGGCGGCGCCCTACGCGCTGCATTGAGGGCCGGTGCGTTCCGCGAAGGCCGGATCGTGACCGGATCCGTCGTGGCCGGGGCCTATCCTGGGACCCATGCCGAGCGGCCGCACGACGCCTGCTGACGCCATCGCCTCGCTGCGCATCGTCCGCGGCGCGCTCGCCACCGAGACGCTGCTCCTCGAGGAGGTCGCGCGGCTCGTGGCCGCGGCCCGCGACGATCTGTCGCTGCTCGCGACGCCGGTCCGGATCGTCGTGTCGTCCCGCACGTTGCGCGACCACGTGGCGTGGCGCGTGCTCCAGCGCTGCGGAGGGTCGGCGGCCGGGGTGGTGGTGCAGACGCTCCAGGCGCTCGGCCGCGAGCTCTTGCAGCGGAGCGGCGTGCGTCGGGGCGATGGCGATGTGCTCCTGCCCCTCCTCGTCCGTCGCTTCGCGGCGGACGATCCGGTGCTGCGCGAGGCGCTCGAAGGTCTCGACGATGGCTACGGTGCCGCCATCCCCGTGGTGTCGGACCTGCTCGACGCGGGGCTCGTGGAGGCCCATGCGGGCGCGATCGACGATCTGCTCGACGACCGCGCGCGACTCGCGGCCACCGAGGCCGAGGCGCCGCGAGCACGCGCCCTGGTGCGGCTCGCGCTCCGCGTCGCGGCGACGCTCGATGCGATGGGGCTCGCCCATCGCGCGCAGCGTCTCGTGCTCGCGCGCGAGGCGCTCGAGCGCGGCGGCGACGACGTGCTTCCGGCGCGGGCGGTCCACGTCCACGGGTTCGCCGACGCCACCGGCGTCGCCCTCGACCTGATCGAAGCCCTGACGCGACAGCGCGGCGCGGTCGTGTGGCTGGAGCAGCCGCCCGATCCCGCCGGCGACGGCGCCGCGGCGAGCGAGCCGAGCCGGCGGTTCTCGCGGCGCCTCGCGGAGCGCCTCGGCGCCGTCCGCGGCGTCGAGCGGCTCGACGGCGTGCCGTCGCCGCCGAAGCTCGTGGCGCAGGTCGCGGCGGGCGCCGACGCCGAGGTCCGGGGCGTCGCGCGTCGCATCCGGGCGCTGGTCGTGGGAGAGGGTGGGCCTCCCGTGCCGGCCGAGCGCATCCTCCTCGTGTCCCGCAATCCCGCGCCCTACGCCGTTGCGTTGCGGCGTCATCTCGGGCGACTGGGAATCCCGTTCTCCTCTCCGAGCCCGGCCCCGCCGGACGCGTCGGTCCGACGGATGAACGCCTTGATCCGGGTCCTGCGGGAAGGCGAGGGCGTGCCGCAGGACGTGTGGCTCGAGGCCGCGCGCTTCGACGACCGGAGCGATCTGCAGGTGGCGCTCCACGCGCTCGGTCTGGGAAGGCTGCGTGACGTCGCGGAGCTCGACGTGTCCCGCGCCCTCGGTGGCCGCGACGCCTTCGCGTTGCCGGTGCGCTGCGGCCTCGCGACGGCGACGAGCGGTCGGGAGGGGGACGAGGCCGAGACGGACGATCCGGAGCCGTCGCCCGAGCCCGAAGTGAGGAGCCCGCGCCGGCAGGTGCGCGCGGCGACCCTCGGTCGCGCGTCGGCACGGGCGGAGGCGCTTCGTCGCGTGCTTCGGGCGGCTGCGGCTCCCGCAGCGCTGACGGATCAGCTCGCCCATCTGCGGGCGGCGCTCTCGGGTCCGCTCGGGCTCGTGCCCTCGCGCGAAGATCCCGGCGAAGACGCTCGGGGAGACGACCCCGGCGCCGTCCTCCTCCGCGCGCTGCGGGGGATCGAGCTCGAGCTCCCGGGAAGCTTCGAGCTGCGAGGAGACGAGCTCGTCACGCTCCTCGAGCGGCGCCTCCACTCCGTCGCTGCCGGCCTCTTCGGCGGCGCGGGCGCCGGCGTCCGCGTGCTCGACGTCGTCGCCGCCCGCGGCCTCACGGCAGATCACCTCTTCGTGCTCGGCCTCCAGCGCGACGTCTTTCCGCGCATCGTCACCGAGGAGCCCCTGATCTGCGACGGTCTTCGTCGCGCCCTGCGCGACGTGCTGCCCGACCTCCCACTGAAGGAGACCGGCTACGACGAGGAGGGCCACCTCTTCGCGCAGCTCTTGTCGGCGAGCCCGCACGTCTGTCTCTCCTGGCAGGAGATCGGAGACGATGGGAAGCCGCGCTCGCCTTCCCCGCTCCTCGAGCGCCTGCGCTGGGCGGGTCGGATCGGCGCCGACGAGAAGCAGCCCGGGCTGCGCGACGTGCGAGCCGCGGCGGGGCCGGGCGTGCGAGGGCCGCGCACCGCCGCGGAGCACGCCCTGGTCGCGGCGTTGCAAGGGGGTCGGGCCGCGCTCGCGCCGCTGCTGCCGCTCGCGCTCGCGGAGGCGGCCGATCGCGCCGCCGCGCCGTCGCCCGCGGACGACGCGCTCGCGGCGGTGCGGCTCGGGGCGCTCGCGGAGCTCGACCGGCCGCCGCATCCCCGTGTCGCGCTCGGGCCCTTCGACGGCTTCGTCGGCCGCTGCGTCGAGGCGGCCGATCCGCGGGCCGGTGCGCTCTTCGTGACGACGGCCGAGCGACACGCGCGCTGCGGCTGGCAGACCTTCGTCGAGCGGTTCCTGCGCCTCGAGCCGCCGCCCGACGCGCTGGGCGCCCTGCCGGCGCTCGACCGCCTCCTCGTCGGGGCCGCGACCCACGGCGCGCTGGAAGCGATCGCCCGACGAAGCGGCGCCGGGGCGGCGTCCTGGAGCGACGTGATCTCACGACCGGGCGCACCGTGGTCGTGGCCCGCGGACGACGATCTCGCGTCGATCGCAGAGCACGCGGCGGAGGAGGTGCTGCGCGACGAGGGCGTCGCGCTGCCGGGCCTCGCCCGCGCGCTCTCCCGTCTCGTCCTGCCGAAGCTCGCCCTCGCGCGCGTGGCCCTCGCGGGCGGCGCGCGCCTCCTCGGCGCGGAGGTCCAGGGCGTCTGCGCGATCGTCGACCGGCCGGGGCGGGAGATCCGTCTGCGCTTCGTGGCCGACGCGATCGAGCGCGACGCCGACGGCGCGCTCGTCGTGACGGACTACAAGACCGGGAAGCCGCTCTCGAAGGTGGGGGACCGGGACAAGCGCGAGCGCGACTTCCTGAAGCAGGTGCGCGCCGGAACGATGCTCCAGGCCGTGGCCTACGCGCTCGGGGCAGCGGATGGCGCCGCCGCGCCCACGACCGGCCGCTATCTCTACCTCGACGAGGCCGGCGGCGAGCCGGCGAGCTTCGCGGTGCGCTCCGACGCCGCGCCGTTCGTGGCCGCGTTCGGCGACGCGACGCGCGGGATCCTCGATGCCGTCGCCTCGGGGAGCTTCACGCCGCGCCTCGTCGACGGCGAGGGTGAGGAGCCCGGAGCATGCTCCCGCTGTCGCGTCGCAGAGACGTGTCTGCGCGGGGACTCCGGGGCGCGGGGACGGCTCGACGCCTGGCTTCGCGCCCGTGCGGCGGGCCCCGTGGCGGACGACGCACCGGCCGAGCGCGCGCTGCTCGCGCTCTGGAACCTCGGACAGGGGACGCCGGCGTGACCCCGCGCGATCTCGAGGCGCTCGACCGCGAGGCGCGCATCGCCGCCCAGTCCGAGTTCGTACGTCCCCTCGTGCTCGAGGCCGGGGCGGGGACCGGGAAGACCACGACGCTCGTCGCGCGGACCGTCGTCTGGGCCCTCGGCGCGGGCTGGGAGCGCGCGCTCGAGGAGATCGCGCGGGACGATGCGGCCTCCGCCGCGGACCTGGACGCGGTGGCCGCGCGCGTCATCCGGGGCGTCGTTGCGATCACGTTCAGCGAAGCGGCGGCGGCGGAGATGGCGACGCGTGTCGGCCGCGCGCTGACGGACCTCGCGCGTGGCGAGCGTGCGCCCGAAGGCGTCGAGGAGGCCTTCCTGCCGGACGCGTCCGAGCGTCGCCTGCGCGCCCGCTCGCTGCTCGCGGTGCTCGACCGCCTCTCCATCCGCACGATCCACGCGTTCTGCCGTCGGCTCCTCGCACAGCATCCGCTCGAGGCCGGCCTCCATCCGGGATTCCAGGTGGACGCGGACGGACGCCTCGCGGCGGAGGTGGCGCGCGAGGTCGTCGAAGCCTCGCTGGCACGCGCGTACGGCGACCCCGGCGACGAGCGCTTCCTCGCGCTCGCCGTTCGCGGCTCGGGCCCGGCCGAGCTCGCGGACGCCCTCGCGCTCCTGCTCCAATCGGACGTCCCCGTCGAGGCCCTTGCAGCCGCCGGCTACGAGAAGAGCACGATCGCGCCGTTGCTCACGGGCCTGCACGAGGTGGTCGACGGCTTCACGCCGGAGCACGTCGCAGCGCTGCGTCGAGCGGGGCGCGCGAACTCGCTCGCGCAGCGGATCGCGGAGGCGCTCGACGCCACCCGCGCCGCGCTCGCGGGCGAGCGGACGCCGGGCGACGCCGGGTCCCTCGCCGAATGGATCGAATCACTCGCGGCGCACTGGCCGTCGAACCTGAGGGATAGGCTCGGAGAATGGGCGAAGGGGGAGTTCGGGAGGCAGGAGGCCGTCGCGCTCGGCCCGCACGCCGACGCCGTTCGCGCCCCAGCGCGCGCGCTGCGGGAGCGCCTGCGCGCGGTGCTCGCGCTCGAGCCGGTGGTCTTCGAGGAGGCGCGCGCGGTGCTGCAGCCGCTGCTCGCCGAAGCGCACGGCACGCTCGCGCGACGCGGCGTCGTCGGGTTCGATGGGCTGCTCCGGCGCGCACGCGATCTCCTGCTGGCGCAGCCGGCGGTCGCGGCTCGCGAGCGCGCGCGGATCCGGCAGCTCCTCGTGGACGAGTTCCAGGACACGGACGCCGTGCAGTGCGACCTGCTTCGAGCGCTCGCCCTCTCGGGGCCACTCGGCGATCGGCCGGGACTCTTCCTCGTCGGCGACCCGAAGCAGTCGATCTACGGCTGGCGCAGCGCCGATCTCCGGGCGTACGACGCGTTCCGCTCCGACGTCGAGCGTGCAGGCGGCGTGCTGCACCGGCTCTCGGTCAACTTCCGCTCCGCGCCGGTGATCCTCGACGAGGTCGAGCGGCTGCTCGGTCCGCAGTTCCGCGAGGAGCGCGGCGTCCAGCCATCGTTCCAGCGTCTCGTTGCGTCTCCGAACACGCGAGACGACCCGGGATTCCGCGACGCGCGCTTCGCGCCCGTGGAGCACTGGCTGCCGTGCCGCTTCGACGAGGACCGACTCCCCCTCGCGCCGACGCGTGCGCCGGAGGCGGTCGCGGTCGAGGCGGCGGCGTTGGCGCGCGATCTGGTCGCGCTGCGCGCGAGCTCCGCGATCCCGTGGAGCGAGATCGCGCTGCTCTTCCGCACGTTCACCCACGTCGATCGCTACCTCGAGACGTTGCGTGACGCGGGCATCCCTTACGAGGTGGCGAAGGACCGCACGTACTACCGCCGGCGCGAGGTGATCGAGGCGGCGGCGCTCGTGCGCTGCGTGATCGATCCGCACGACCAGCTCGCGCTCGTGACCTGGCTTCGGTCCGCCGTGGTCGGCGTGCCCGACGCCGCCTGGGTGCCTCTCTTCGCACGCAAGCTCCCGGTCGCGGTGGCGGCCCTGGACGGCGCGACGGCGCGGCCGCTCGAGGAGGTCCGGGAGATCGTCGCCGCCGCCGTGGCCGCGCTCCCGAAGGACGTGCCGCGCCTCGACCGTCTTCGCGGCTGGGACCGCTCGCTCGTGGCGGCGCTCGAGGCGCTCGCACGGCTCCGGGCCTCGTTCCGTCGCGACGCCGCAGACGTCTTCATCGACCGGCTGCGGGGGGAGAGCGGCCTCGAGATCGCAGAGGCTGCCCGGCATCTCGGTCCCTACCGCGCGGCGAACCTCGAGCGCTTCTTTCGCGAGCTCGGCGAGGCGTTGATCGCGGGGGAGGACGCGGCGGCCATCCTGCGACGTCTGCGCAGCGACGTCGCGAACGCTCGGGAGGTCGAGCAGGCGAGCCTGCGCGAGTCCGCCTCCGATGCCGTGCAGGTGCTCACGATCTTCGGTGCGAAGGGGCTCGACTTCGAGCACGTCTACTGCCTGCAGCTCCACAAGGGCATTGCCGGCTCTGGGCGCGAGGACGCCAACCGCGTGGCACGCAGCCCCGACGGGCTCGCGCTCCGCCTGCTCGGGTCCTGGGGACCGGGTGGTCCCGCCGCGCTCGCCGCCCAACGTCTGCGCGAGGACGCGGAGCGACTTCGCCTGCTCTACGTCGCCGCGACACGAGCCAAGCGGCGGCTCGTGCTGTCGGGCCTTCGCGATGGCCTCCTGAAGGCGGGGCAGGCCGAGCAGGGCTTCGCGGCGAATCTCGAGGGGCGCGCGGAGACGCCTCCCGCGCAGGTTCTCGCGGCCGCGTTGGCGAGCGAGGCCCAGACCCATCGCGACGTGGCGGGCGCCTGCTTCGTCTGTCCGGCGCTCGAGGAGCCGTCCGAGCCGCTGCGCGTCGCCACGACCGTCGGGGCGCGGGCCCCGAGTCGGGAGGAGGCGGCCGCCGATGCGAGCCGGCTCGCGGAGGCCCGAGCCGGGGCCGCCGCGTACGCTGCCCGACCCTTCTCGGCGCCGGCGTCGGCGGCCAGCCACGAGGCGAACGGCGACCTTGCCGAGGACGACGAGCCCCGGAGCGACGGTGTGTCGGTCGTCGGCGGCCGCGGCGTGGCGCGCGAAGTAGCGCGGGCGGTGGGTACCGCCGTCCATCGCGCCCTCGAGCACGCCGAGCTCGCGAGCTCCCTCGGGCCGCAGCTGCCTCGTCTCCTCGAGATCGCAGACGCGGCTCTCCGCAGTGCGATCGCAGGCGAGGCGCTCGACACGGCGCTCGCGCGTGCCCGCGCGCTCCTCCAGGCGTTCGCCGCAGGGCCGCTCCCGGCGCGTCTGCGTGAGCGACTCGGTGAAGAGTCCCTGGCCTTCCAGGAGCTGCCCGTCCTGCTCGCACCGGAGCGCGCCCGCGCGACCGGGCCCGACGACGCCCGCCCGGTCGGCTTCTACGTCGGAACGATCGATCTGCTCTACCGCGACGCCGCGAGCCGCCGCTTCGTCGTCGCCGACTGGAAGACGGACGACGCGACCGAGGAGGGGCCGCTGCGCGAGCGCGTCGTCCGCTACGCCGCTCAGGGTCGGGTGTACGTCGACGCCGTGCAGGCCGCCCTCCGCCTCGACCACACTCCGCGCTTCGAGCTCTGGTTCCTGCGCGCCGGCCAGGTCTGGGACGCGAGCGACCCCGGGGATCCGAGGCGCATCGACGGGCCGTGACGCGCCCGGCGCGGGGATCGGCTCCGCCTAGCCCTTCTCGACGAGGCCCGAGAGGAGCGCGCCGAGCAGGCCCTCGAGGTCTTCGCGGAAGTCCGATCGGCCGTCGGCCAGCTCGGGTCGCGCGAGCACCGCGGCGACCGCGGGCACGGGATGGGCGATCGGGTAGAGGCCAGCGATCACGGCGTGCAGGTAGCGCTGGAGCGGCGCCCAGGTGCGCGGCGGCAGCGCGGGCAGCGCCTTCCCGATCGCCTCGGCGACCCGCATTCCGAGCGGCCGCGCCGCGAGCTTGAAGTCGAGGAGCGCCCCTTCCGAGAGGTTCTTCTCGAGCACGGGGAAGAGGATCGCGACGAGGGCACAGAGGCGGGGCTCCCCTGCGATCGTCTTCGCGAGGACGCGGCCGACGCTGCGGGGATCGCCCTTGCGCCGGAGGCCAGCGAGCGCCCGCTCGAGGCGCTCGACCCAGCGCGCCTCGTCCGCGATCAGGAGCTCGAGCAGGATCGCCTCGCGGCTCTCGAAGTAGCGGTAGACGTTCGACTTCGTGATCGCCGCGCGCCGCGCGACGGCATTCAGGGAGACGCCCTCGAGCCCGCTCTCCTCCAGGATCGCGGCGGCCGCTCGCACGATGGCCGCCCGCCGCTCTGCCTTCTGGTCCGGCCGTCTCGCCCGCTGGAAGGTGGCTCGCGCGCCCATCGCTCGAGTATTCCACGGTTGACAAGAGACCGCTGGACTCGTAATAGAGAACCATCGGTCTCTTATTTCCGGAGAGGAGCGGACCATGCACGACGCGAGCGAGACGCGCGTTCTCGTCACGGGGGCCTCGGGATTCATCGCCGAGCACTGCCTGCTCGAGCTGCTGCGCGCCGGCTACCGCGCGCGGGGCACCGTGCGCAGCGCGGAGCGCGGGGCGGCGGTCCGGAAGACGCTGGCCGAGCACGTCGACGTCGGCGATCGCCTCGAGTTCGCCGTCGCCGACCTCACGCGCGACGAGGGCTGGAGCGACGCGGTCCGCGGCTGCCGCTACGTGCTCCACGTGGCGTCGCCGCTGCCGCGGAAGCCGCCGAAGCACGAGGACGAGCTGATCGTGCCGGCGCGCGACGGCGCGCTGCGCGTGCTCGACGCGGCCTCGAAGGCGGGGGTCGAGCGCGTCGTCATGACCTCGTCGCTCGCGGCCGTGCTCTACGGCCACCGTCGCGACGGAAGCCGCGTGTTCGACGAGGAGAGCTGGTCGCTCCTCACGCCGGAGGTCGGCGCCTACGAGCGCAGCAAGACGATCGCCGAGCGCGCGGCGTGGGACTTCGTCGCCGGTCTGCCCGCGGAGCGCCGGATCGAGCTCGTGACGATCAATCCCGGGCTCGTCCTCGGTCCGATCCTCGACGAGGACTACGGCACCTCGGGCGAGCTCGTGAAGAAGCTCATGGCCCGCGAGCTCCCGGCCTGCGTCCACGTGGGCTGGGCGATGGTCGACGTGCGCGACGTCGCCGCCATGCACCTCGCCGCGATGACCACCCCGGAGGCGGCGGGCAAGCGCTTCGTCTGCGCCACGGAGCACGCGTGGATGATCGACGTGGCGCGCATCCTCGACCGCCACTTCCGCTCGCGCGGCTACCGCATCCCGCTGCGCGAGCTTCCCGGCTGGTCGCTGCGCGTGCTCGCCCTCTTCGACAAGACGATGCGCGTCGTCGTGAACGACTACGACAAGCGGCAGGACGTCTCGAGCGAGCGGGCGCGGCGGATCCTCGGCTGGAAGCCGCGCGGCCTCGAGGAGATGGTGGTCGCGATGGGCGAGAGCCTGATCCGCCACGGCGTCGTCTGAGCGCGGCGCGGCGCCCGGCCCCGGGCGCCGCCCGGGCCGAGCCGCGCCCCGCTGCTGCGGCTGCGTCGCTCCGCCCCGAGGTCCACGCCCGGGCCCGCCGGTGCCCGGCCCCGTGCCACGCTCTATCCTGCGGCTTCCCGAGCGCGCCCCTTTCTGGAGGATCCGTGGCCGCCGAAGCCATTCCGAGCCCGCGCCCTGCCGCGGCCGCGCCGTCGCCCGCTTCGGGCCCCGCCGACGAGCGCGTGTCGTATCCCGGCGCCCGCCGCCCGGACCGTACCCGCAGCGTGCTCTCGACCGGTCTACGCCTCGCCGTGTACGAGTGGGGCGAGGCCACGGCGCCGCCGCTCCTGCTCGCGCACGGCGGCTTCGACTTCGCCGGAACCTTCGACGTCTTCGCCCCGCTCCTCGCCGACGCGGGCTTCCGGGTCGTGTCCTGGGACCACCGCGGGCACGGCGACTCCGAGCACGCCGCCCTTTACAGCTGGATGGCGGACATGCGCGACGCCGTGTCCGTCCTCGACACGGTGAGCCGCGCGCCCGTGCCCTTCCTCGGCCACTCGAAGGGCGGCGCGATCCTCACGAACCTGGCCGAGGCCGCGCCCCATCGCATCTCGAAGCTCGTGAACATCGACGGCCTCCCCTCGCGCCAGGCGCGGCCCGACGTGGCGGACCACGAGCGCACGCGCCTCATGGCGGAAGAGGTGACGGGCTGGCTCGAGCACCGACGCCGCGCGGCGTCGGCCGAGCGGAAGCCCGGCACGATCGACGAGCTCGCGCGCCGGCGACAGCGCATGAACCCGCGTCTCTCCCTCGAGTGGCTGCGCTACCTGGTGACGGTCGGGGCGCGGCGCGACGACGATGGCTGGCGCTGGAAGATCGACCCCGCGCTGCGCTTCGGCGGCTTCGGGCCGTGGCGGCCGGACTGGGCGCTCGAGCGCCTGCCCGGATGCCCCGTGCCGCTCCTCGGGATCGTAGGGCTCGAGCCCGAGGCCATGGGCTGGGGCACGACGCCGGACTCCGTGCGGCCGCACCTCCCGCCGGGCGCGCGCATCGAGGCCTTCGCCGACACGGGCCACTTCGTCCACATCGAGCGGCCGCGCGAGGTGGCGGACCTCGTGCTCGACTTCCTCGGGAGGCCGCGATGAGCGCCGCGCCGGAGCTCCTCGTCCACGCGAAGCTGCGCGTGGCGCTGCACCGGCTGCGCGATGCGCTCCCCGGCGCCGCCGCTCCCGACGCGCGACCCGGCGCGCGGCGCGCGCTGCTCCTCCTGCACGGCCTCGGCGAGCGCTCGCCCGCGAGCGTGCCCGACGAGCTCGCGCTCTGGCCGGGCCCGATCCACGCCCTCGACTTCACGGGGCACGGCGCGTCGAGCGTCCCGTCCGGCGGCGGCTACACGGTGGAGATCCTGATGGGCGACGCCGACACCGCCCTCGAGCGCCTGGGCCGAGCGACGCTGGTCGGCCGCGGCCTCGGCGCGTACGTGGCGCTCCTCCTCGCCGGCGCGCGCCCGAAGCAGGTGCGAGGTGCGATCCTGCGCGACGGGCCGGGCCTCGCGGGGGGCGGTCCCCGCCCGGCCACGACGTCGATCTGCTGGGCCGACGAGCGCGATCCGGGCCCGCCGGACCCGTTCGCGCTGGTCGAGCTCTCGCGCGACGTCCGTCCGCCGGAGTACGCGACGGCGTTCGTGCGTCAGGCGGCGGTGCTCTCGGGCCTCGTGCGACCGATCTCGCTCTGCGTGAGCGAGCGTGCGAGCTGGCTCCTGCGCGTGGCGGAGGAGCCGGGTGTCGAAGAGACGACGCTCGCCGAGGCGCTCTCACACTACGCGCGGGTCGAGTGATCCAGGCGCCGGGCCCGCCCGCGGCGCCACGGGGAGGACGCGTGTCGAAGACCTCGCGCACGGCCGTGCGGCTCGCGCTCGCCGTGCTGCTCGCCGGGACTGCGCCCGTCGCCTGCAGCAAGGCGAAGGAGGAGGCCCGGGACACCGGGCGACCCGTGGTGCTGACGGCGGTGGAGGCCCAGGACCTCGACGAGCGGATCGAGGCGACGGGCGAGCTCGTGGCCAAGGAGCGGGCGGAGGTCGCCGCCGAGGTCGGCGGGCAGGTCACCGGGATCGCGGTGGACGAGGGGAGCGCCGTGTCCGCGGGCGAGGTCGTGCTCGAGATCGACCCCGAGCGCCGGCGCCTCGAGCTCGACACCGCGCGGGCGCAGCTCGCAGAGGCGCAGGCGAACCTGGCGGAGAGCGAGCGCACGCTCAAGCGCTCCGAGCTCCTGCGCAGCCGCGCGGTCGAGTCGGAGGCGAAGCTCGACGAGGTCCAGACCGCCGTGGCGACCGGGCGCGCGCGGGCGGATCAGGCACGCGCGCAGCTCGGCGTCGCGGAGCGCGCGCTGCGCGACGCCACCGTGGTCGCGCCCTTCGCCGGCCTCGTGGCGCGTCGCCTGGTGAGCCGCGGCGACTACGTGTCCGTCGGGAAGCCGCTCTTCGAGCTCGTCTCGCTCGACCCGATCGAGGTCGAGTTCCACGTGAGCGAGGTCGACTCGGGCCGCGTGACGCTCGACCGTCCGGTGGACGTGCGCGTCTCTCCCCATCCCGACGAGGTGTTCCAGGGACGCGTCACGATGGTGGCGCCGACGATCGACCCGAAGACGCGCACCCTGCGCGTGAAGGCGCTCCTCCCGAACGCCGAGGGACGCCTGCGCCCCGGTCTCTTCGCCCGCGTGGATCTCGGGGTCGCGCAGCGCCACGGGGTCTTGATGGCGCCGGAGGAGGCCTTGCTCCAGCGCAGCGACGGCACCGTCGTGTTCCGCCTGCTGCCCGGCAATCGCGTCGAGCGCATCCGGGTCGAGACCGGCACGCACCGCGGGGGACTCGTACAGATCACGCAGGGCGTCGCCGCCGGCGACCAGATCGTGCTGCGGGGGCACTCCGCCCTCGCCGACGGCAGCGTGGTGTCACCCCGCGCGCCCGACGACGCCTCGGTCGCGGCGGAGCCGCGAGGTCAGCTGGGAGGCGGCCGGGGCGAGAGCGGGTCCTTCTCTCCGTGAGCCCGATCGATCTCTGCATCGAGCGTCCCGTGCTGACGCTCATGATGACGCTCTCGCTCGTCGTGTTCGGCGTGCTCGGCTACCAGCGGCTCGGCGTCGACCAGTTCCCGAAGATGGAGTTCCCCGTCGTGATGGTCTCGGCGCGGCTCGAGGGCGCGAGCCCCGAGGTGGTCGAGAGCGACGTCACCGACATCCTCGAGGAGCAGCTCAACACGATCGCAGGCGTGCGCTCGCTGCGCTCCACGAGCACCCAGGGCTCGTCGACGATCAGCGTCGAGTTCCAGCTCGATCGCCCGATCGACGTCGCCGCCCAGGACGTGCGCGACAAGGTCGCCCGCGCCCGCTACGCGCTTCCGAAGGACGTCGAGCCGCCGGTCGTCGACAAGGTGAACCTGGCGGACCAGCCGATCATGTGGATCCCGCTCAGCACCGACCGCCCGCCCGTCGCGGCGAGCGAGTTCGTGCGGCAGCACCTGAAGCCCGTGTTCGAGACGATCCCCGACGTCGGGTCGGTCGTGATCTTCGGCCGCATCGACCGGAACATCCGCATCTGGCTCGACGGCGAGGCGCTTCGCGCGCGCGGCCTCGCCGCGGGCGACGTGCTGGGGGCGCTCGGACGAGAGCACGTGGAGGTGCCCGGCGGGCTCGTCGAGAGCAAGGCCATCGACTACAGCGTGAAGACCGACGCCGAGTTCCACTCCGTGGAGGAGATGGCGGGCCTGGTCGTGGCCTACCAGGACGGGGCGCCCGTGCGGCTGCGCGACGTCGCGCGGGTCGAGGACGGCGCGGAAGACTCGTACACCCTCGCGCGCTTCGACGGCAAGCCGGCCGTCGGGCTCGGCCTGCGCAAGCAGTCGGGCGGGAACACGGTGCGCGTCTCCGACGAGGCGCAGAAGCGGATCCACGCGCTGCAGCCGACGCTGCCGGCGGGCATGTCCTTCACGGAGGGCGAGGGCCTCGCGGACTTCTCGGTCGCGATCCGCGAGTCGGTCGCCGAGACGCAGTTCGCCCTCGTGTTCGGCGCCTTCCTGGCCGTGCTCACGGTCTGGGCCTTCCTGCGCCGTACCCAGCCGACGCTGATCATCGCGACGGCGATCCCGCTGTCGCTCGTCGGGACGTTCGGCGTGCTCTGGGCCGCGGGCTACACGCTCAACACGATGACGCTCCTCGGCCTCGCCCTCGCCGTGGGCGTCGTGGTGGACGATGCGATCGTCGTGCTCGAGAACGTCGAGCGCCATCGCGAGATGGGCGAGACGCCGCGCGTCGCGGCCTCGAGGGGGACCAAGGAGATCGCGTTCGCGGCCACGGCCGCCACGGTGTCGATCGCCGCCGTCTTCCTTCCCGTGATCTTCGTGCGGGGCCTCGTCGGGAACTTCCTGTCGGAGTTCGGCCTCGTCGTCTCCGCGTCGGTCTTGATCTCGCTGTTCGTGGCGCTCACGCTCACGCCGATGCTCGCGGCGCGCATGAGCCCGCCGAAGCCGCGCGACCACGGCAGCGTCTACCACGCCCTCGAGCGGGCCTTCGCGTGGATCGAGTCCCGCTACGTGCGGCTCCTCGATTGGAGCCTGCGCCATCGCAAGACGACGCTCGGGATCGCGCTCGCGTCGTTCGTGGTCGCGCTCGGCTTCGGCGCGCTGCTCGGCGCCGAGTTCTTCCCGAACGCCGACCAGGGCCGGATCTTCGCGCGGATCGAGACGCCGCCCGGCACGAGCCTCGAGGCCACCTTGGAGTTCCTGAAGAAGAACGAGGCCTGGATGCTCGCGCAGCCCGAGGTCGTGGGCCTGTTCTCCGCCGTGGCGATCGGCGGCTCGAACGGGCCGGGCGCGACCAACCAGGGCGTGATGTTCGCGATGCTGAAGAGCCGGAAGCAGCGCCAGCGCAGCGCCCAGGAGCTCGTGCACGAGGCGAGGAAGGTCTTCGGCGAGATCGCGGGAGAGAAGGCCGCCGTGTTCGACATGTCGTCGATGGTCGGGAGCGGGCGCGGCGGGGGCGACTTCGAGGTGGAGATCCAGGGCAATCTCGAGCTCGCCGAGCTCGACCGTCTGGCGGACGAGCTCGTCCGTCGCCTCGAGGCGAAGGGCGGCTTCGTCGACCTCGACAAGTCGCTGAAGCTCGGGCTGCCCGAGGTGCGCGTGATCCCCGATCGGGAGAAGGCGGCGAACCTCGGCGTCGACGCCCAGAGCCTCGCGACGACGGTGCAGGCGATGATCGGCGGCCTCGACGTCGCGACCTTCAAGGAGGCCGGGCAGCGCTACGACGTCCGCGTGCGCCTCGAGGAGAAGGATCGCGCCGAGCCCGCGGCGATCGAGCGGCTCTACGTGCGCGGCCGCGACGGCAGCCCGATCGAGCTGCGGAACCTGGTGCGCATCGAGACCGGCGCCGCGGCGTCGGCGATCACGCGCACGAACCGACAGCGGAGCGTGTCGATCTCGGGGAACCTGCAGGGCAAGCCGCTGGCCGATGCCATCGCCGACGCCCGGGAGATCGCGAGCACGATCCTGCCGGAAGGCGCCCATCTCGAGCTCGCGGGCCAGGCGGAGGCGTTCCGCGAGGGGGCGCAGCAGCTCGTCGTGGCGCTGCTCCTCGGCGTGCTCGTGATCTACATGGTGCTCGCGGCGCAGTTCGAGAGCGTGGTCCATCCCGTGACGGTGATGCTCGCGCTCCCGCTCTCGTTGATCGGCGCCCTGGGCGGGCTCCTCCTCGGCAAGATGACGCTGAACCTCTTCAGCATGATCGGGATCATCCTGATGTTCGGTCTCGTGACGAAGAACTCGATCCTGCTGGTCGAGTTCGCGAACCAGCTCCGCGGCCGCGGGATGGAGAAGCGGGAGGCGATGCGCACGGCGGCGCCGATCCGCATGCGGCCCGTGCTCATGACGGCGATCGCGATGGTGCTGGGCGTGGTGCCGGCGGCCCTGGGCCTGGGACCGGGCTCGGAGACACGCGCACCGATGGCGGTGGCGGCCGGAGCGGGGATGCTCTCCTCGACCTTCCTGACCCTGATCGTCGTGCCGACCTTCTACCTGCTGCTCGACGATCTCGCGGAGGCGGTGCAGGGTCGCGCACGCCGATGGCTCGGCCGCGACGCGCCGCACGAGCCCCACGAGCCTGACCGGACGGGGCTCCCCACGCACGGCGCCTAGCTCGCGACACGCCGACGGGTCGGGCGGCCCGTCGGCGTCGCGCACGCACCGCGACGCGCTCGGAGCGGGATCGAGGGCGGATCGGGTCGGGCCGGCGCTACCAGTCGCCGCGACGGCCGCCGCCGCCGCCCCCGCCACCGTAGCCGCCGCCGCCTCCTCCGCCGCCGAAGCGCCGGCCACCGCCTCCGCCTCCGCCGCCGCCCCCGCCTCCGGGTCCGCCGGCCCGCTTGTCGTGGGCCTCGTTCACGCGCAGCGTGCGTCCCCCGAAGTTCTTGCCGTCGAGGGCCGCGACCGCTGCGGTGGCGCCGGTGTCGTCCATCTCGACGAAGCCGAAGCCACGGGGCCGACCGGTCTCCCGGTCGTTGATGAGCGACACGCTGGACACGGTGCCGTGTTGCTCGAAGAGCTGGCGGATTTCCGCCTCGGTGGCGCTGAAGGGGAGGTTGCCGACGTAGAGTTTCTTGCTCAAGGCCCGTTCACTCCGTCCCCGCTCGCAGGGCGTGGGGACTCCATCGGTCGTCACCGGTCCGGCCCGTCCGTCTCGGAACCACCGAAAGAAGCCGACGCACGGAGCCGCCGCGAGACGGAACGGTGTCGTCGGGAGATGTAATGGTGATCTGGATCACGAAATGCGTCGGAGGCACTGGGCTTTCGTCGAACCCGTCGAGAGGAACACCCTCGAGGTTTTCTCTAGCACACGACTTGGGTGTTGCCAGCGCGGACGGCCGCTGCACGTCCTTCGACGTCGCAGCAACCGCACGCACGATGCGTGCGCTGCGCGAGAGAACGACCGGTAGGTCGGGACGCAGAGCCCACGTGATCCCGACGCGTGTGCCCTCGAGCTCCGGAGCGCGGCCGGGCGCGGAGCGATCAGGCTCGGAGCGCGGCGAGGCAGCCGGCGCGGTCGAGGATGGGATCGAGCCGCGCGCGGTCCGTCACGGCGGCGTAACGTGCGCGCAACACCGCGAGCGACTTGGCGTGGTACTTCTGCGGCTGCTGGGTGAAGGGACGACCGTCGATCGTGCAGGCGAGCTCCTCGCGGCCCTCCCGCAACGCGCGCTCGTTCGCGACGGTCCAAGGCAGGAAGACGGCGCCGACCTCGTCGCGCAGGAGCGGCGCGAGCGTGGGCTCGAGGCGCTCCCAGCGCTCGAAGCCGCCCTCGGCGTGCGGCGCGAGCATGCGCTCGATCCACGCCCTCACGCGCGGCGCCCGCGCGCGGAGGATCGCGCCGGGCGTCGGGTCGATCGAGCACTCGTAGAGCTGGGCGAAGACGCCGAAGTCGGCGAGGGCGGGGCGCCCGCCGAACAGGAACGCCCGCGTCGCGAGATGGGGCTCGAGCAGCGCGAGCTGGCGCTCGAAGGAAGCCTCGATCGCAGGCAGCGTCGCCGGATTCGACCCGACGAGCTGCAGGCGCGGCACCATGCGCGCGCGGATCGCCGCAGCGGCGCCCGCGATCTGCTCCGCGCCCGCGTCGGGGAACGTCGCGCGCGCGATGCGCTCCGCCGCCGAGGCCTGGTCGGCCTCGTACGTCCACCGGTAGTGGAACATCGGCTTGTTGCCCCACTCGTCGGCGTACTCCTCGAGCAGCGCGGAGAGGAAGGCCTCGACCGGATCGTCGGGCTGGAGCGCCGGCTCGGGAAAGCGGCGCTCGAGGGTCTCGAGGATCGGCGTCGAGTCCTGGAGCGCCTCGCCCTCGGGCGACACGACGAGCGGGATCAGGGGCAGCTTCGCCAGGCGCTGGAACTCGGCCATCTGCGCCGAGCTCCGCACGATCCACTCGTGAGGGATTCCCTTGTAGCGGAAGTACGAGCGCACCTTCACCGAGTAGGGCGAGAGCTCCATGCCGAAGATGCGCCAGACCGGCTCGCTCATGCGCCCACCGCCTTCGTCTTGCGCTCGCGCAGCCACGCGCCGAGCCGGTGGTAGGCGGGCGTCGGGCTCTCCTCGCTCTTCGGCTCGTAGGGCCCGGTGAGATACGGCACGTACATCGAGCGGCGCAGGCTCGCCGCGCCCTCGCGCGTCGAGCGCGCCACGCGGTGCCACAGGCGGCCGTCGTGCACGGTCAGGTCGCCGGGCCTCGTCTCGACGCAGATCTCGCGGGGATCCTCGCGGTGGGAGACGAAGTAGGGCTTGCGGAAGCACATCGAGAAGAGGCCCTGGGTGTGGCTGCCCGGGATCAGACGCAGGCCGCCGTTCTCGCGGTCGCAGGCGTCGAGGTGCAGCCCCACGTTCAAGAAGCGCTGGGGGAGACGCCCGTAGAAGAGGTCGCGCAGCCCGTCCGTGTGCCAGCCGAGACGAGGGTATGCGCTGCCGGCGACGTTCAGGTAGCGATTGATGACGACGCCGTCCTTCTCGTCGTCTCCGATGCGCGCGTCCTCCGCGATCAGGCGCCGGATCGGCTCGAAGCGCGCGTCACGCACGAAGCGGCGGATCGGCTCGGAGAACATGGATGCGAAGGCGAGACGCTGCACGATCCGCTCGCCTTCGAGGCCGCGGCCGTAGAAGAGCGGGATGCCGTAGACCCGCCGCCGACCTTCTCGGATCCAGCGCTGCTCGATCTGCTCCATCTCGCGGCAGATCATCGCCACCTCGTCGGGCGCGGCGACGGCCTCGAAGTGGAGGAAGCCGTGACGGTCCAGGAAGGCGGACTGCTCCGGCGTGATCTCGCTCCCGAGGCGGAAGCGCACGTCGATCGGCGGCGGCGCGGGCGCGGAGGGCGACGACATCGCGCGGGAATCTCCTTCGCCGCGCATTCTACCCGAGGGCCCGAAGCGCGGGCTGGCATGGCTGCCCGGCGCGTGCTGCAATCGCCGGAGGGAGGCCCCATGATCGGCGTCGAGGCTGCCCGCCGTCGCTTCGCGCACGAGCTGCGCGATCGGCTCGGGCTGCGCACGCCGGGTCTCCACGACGCCCTCGCGAGCGTTCCCCGCGAGTTCTTCCTCGGGCCCGGACCCTGGCTCGTGTTCAAGGTTCCCGAAGGCTACACCTCGACGCCCGACGCGGACCCCGTGCGGGTGTGCCAGGACGTGGCGGTCGGCCTCGATCCGCTGCGCCTCGTGAACAACGGCATGCCGAGCCTCGTGGCCGGGCTGATCGAGGGTCTCGACATCGGCCCGGGCGCGCGCGTCGCCCACATCGGCTGCGCCACCGGCTACTACAGCGCGATCCTCGCGGAGATCGTGGGGAGCGAGGGACACGTCACGGCGTACGAGATCTCGCCGGAGCTCGCGGCGCGGGCGACGCGCAACCTCGGCGGCTGGAAGCAGGTGCGCGTGGTGCAGGGCGACGCGGCACGGCTCGTGCTGCCCGAGGTCGACGCGATCCTGGTGAGCGCCGGCGCGACCCATCCGCGCGCCAACTGGCTCGACGCCTTGCGCCCGGAAGGGCGGCTCATGGTGCCGCTCACGGGCGTCCGCGCGCCGGGTGGCGCATCGCGCTTCGGCCGGAACCTCGCCGGCCGCGTGCTCCGCCTGCGTCGTGGGGGCCAGGGCTTCGAGGCGAGCTTCCTCGAGCGCATCGGGCTCTCGCCGCTCCTCGGCGGGCGCGATCTCGCCCACGAGCGGCTGCTCGCCGAGGCGCTCGGCCGCTCGGGCGGCGACGAGGTGCGCTCGATGCGCCTCGACTCCCACGACCGCGGCTCGGCGTGCTGGCTCCACGCGCCGGACTTCTGTCTCTCGCGGCGCCCGCCCGGGACGATCGGCGGCGCCTAGTCGGGCTTCACGCGCACCACGAAGTTCCCGCGTTCCTCGTCGTACTCGAGGTCGATCAGGCCCTGGGCGCGGGCGTGCTCCATGAGCGCGGCGAAGCTCGGGAAGCCGTAGTACTCCTCGTTGAATCCCGGGTGCACGCGGCGCAGCGTCTGCTTCACCATCGAGCCCCAGATCAAGTCGTAGTCGCGCGCGAGCGAGCGCACGATCTCCATCAGCTTCTCGAGAGCCTCCTGCTGCTTGTCCGTGGACTTCGGCGCGCCGGCGGCGGGCTTGGCGCGCCGCGGCTTCTCGGCCTCGCGGATCAGATCGTCGTAGTAGATGAACTCGTCGCAGCTCCCGATCAGGAGATCGGAGGTCGAGCTCTTCACGCCGCAGCCCACGACCCGCTTGTCGTTCTCCTTCAGCTTCGACACGAGCGGGGAGAAGTCGCTGTCGCCCGAGAGCAGGGCGAACACGTCGATGTGACCCTTCGCGTAGCAGAGGTCGAGGGCGTCGACGACCATGTGGATGTCGGCGCTGTTCTTCCCGCTCATGCGCGTCTGCGGGATGTCGATCATCTCGATGCCGTGGGAGTGGAACTCGCGTACCGCGTTGCGGTACTTGCCCCAGTCGCAGTACGCCCGCTTGAACACGATCCGGCCCTTCTCGAGCAGCCGCTTCATCACGATGTCGATCTTGAACTCGCCCTTCTTCATGTCGCGCACCCCGATCGCCAGGTTCTCGAAGTCGATGAAGACCGCGATCAGGGGAACTTCGGCCACGGGACCTCCTTCGAGTCGGCGACGCGGGCGCTGCCGCGCGCGGACCGCGCAACGGTAGCGCCGGGGCGCGGGTATGCTCGGGCCGGAGGGTCGCCATGAGCGCACGCTCGGCCGCCGGCACGAAGGGTCGCCTCGGGCCGCGCATCGCCGCAGCGGCCGCGCTGCTCGCCGCCGGCGTCCTCCTGCTCGCCGTCGCGCTGCCCGAGCTCGCGCGCCGCTTCCTCGAGCGCACGGCGTCGGCCGCGTTCCCCGGCGTCGTGACGATCGGCGGGCTCCGCCTCGGATGGACGAGCGGCGCCCTCCTGGCCGACGACGTCGCGGTCTGGGCGATCGACGCGCCGAATGCGCCGCTCCTCCACGTGAAGCAGCTCTCGCTTCGGCTCGAGCTCGCGGCGCTCCGCCGCCACGAGCTCCACGTCGTCGAGGTCGTGCTCGCGGACCCGTCCCTGCACGTGGAGCGTCTGGCCGACGGTCGCTTCAGCCTGCAGGACCTCGCTCCCCGTGCGGAGCCGCCGACGGCGCGGCCCGCGCCCGAAGCGGCGCCCGCGCCCTGGCACGTGCGGGTCGACAGCGTGCGCCTGATCGGCGGGCGGGTGCGCTTCCGCGATCTCAGCGTGGAGGGCTCGGCGTCCCTTCCGATCTCGATCGAGCGCTTCGATCTCGAGGGCGTCTCGCTCCGTGAAGGCCCGCTCCCCGAGCCCGCGCGTCTCACGATCGAGGCGCGCCTCGGCGAGGCGCCGATGCGCCTCGCGGTCGAGGCCAACGAGCTCCTGCCGCGCCTCGCCTTCGACGCGCGTCTCGAGCTCACGGGGTTCCGGCTCGACGGCTCGGCGATCGCGGGCGCCCTGGCCGGCATCGAGCGCGTGCGCGGCTTCCTCGACGCGAGCCTCCACCACGTCTACGCGACCGACGACGTGAGTCGGATCGATGGAGCGATTTCTCTCCGGGAGGTCGCCGCCGAGCTCCCCGGCTCGAACGAGCCCGTGCTCGCCTGGAAGCGTCTCGACGCGGAGGTCGAGCGCCTCGACCTCCGCGCGCGAGACGCGCGCCTCGCGCGCGTCGCCGTCTCGGACGCACGGATCGCCGTCGTGCCCGGCGACGAGAATCCGCTGCCGGTCCTCGCGGCCCGCTCGGCTGCAGCCACCACCGAGGCCCCGGACGTGACTGCGCCCCCGCCCACGCGCTGGTCGTGGACGCTCGCGCGCCTCGACGTCGACGGCGCGCGGATCGCCCTCCGCGGAGGAACGGCGAAGCCCCTCGACGTCGCGGCGAGCCTCCACGCCCGCGCGGTCGCCGGGGCGCCCTCGCGACCGTTCCCGCTCGAGCTCGAGGCCGAGGGCGCCGGCGGGAAGCTGACACTTCGGGGAGACGCGCAGATCGATCCGCCCGCCTATCACGGCGCGCTTCGCGCGTCGACGATCGACGTCGCGCGTGGGCTCGCGGCGGCGGGTGGCCGGGGCGGCTCCCTCGCGACGTGGCTGCGCGGCGGTCGCCTCGACGCCGATCTCACGCTGGATCTCGAGGGCGGCGCCACGCCCTGGAGCGCGCGCGGCGAGCTCGCCGCCGCCGACGTCGCGCTCCAGCGCGACCCCGCGCCCGGCGAGCCCGGCCTCGTCGCGAAGTGCGCGCGGCTCGAGGCCGAGCTGCGCGAGCTCGAGACGCCTGCGCTCGCGGCGGGCGGCGGAGACTCCGCCGAGCGCGCGTGGCTCGCGCGCGGCGTGCTGCGCTCGACGGGATGCTCCGTGGCGGACTTCGAGCCGTCGCGGGAGTCGGAGTTCGGCGTCGCGTGGCAGCGGCTCGAGGCGTCGGTGACCGAGGCGCGTGTCCCCATGACCGTCGAGACCGGGACGACCCCGGACGCCGCGCGTGCGGCGACGCATCTCGAGGTCGCCGATCTCGAGGTCGCCGCCCCATGGCTGCGGCTCACGCGCACGGAGCATGGCCTCGTGCTGCCCGCCCTGCCTTCGGCGGGACCGGAGGCCGAGCCCGCGCCTACTCCGGAGCTCGAGGCCGGCCCGGTGCACCTCGTCGGAGGGAGCGTGCGCTTCGTCGACCAGACCGTGACGCCGTACTACGACGCCGAGCTCTCCGACGTGGCGCTCGCGGCGCGCCTGCTCGCCTGGCGCGGGCCCACGCTCCGGGATGTCGCCCTGCACGCGCGAAGCGACGGCGCCGCGACCCTCGGCCTGGAAGGCGGCGGAGACGCGAGCGGGCTCACGTTCGTCGTGCGGGCGGACGGCCTCCCGCTCCCTCCCCTGAACCCGTATGCCACCCGCTTCGGCTACGACGTGCAGCGCGGCGACGCCGACCTCGTGTCGAGCGTCTGGGTCGGCTCGAAGGGGCTCGAGGCCCGGAGCTGGCTCTCGCTCCAGGACCTGTCGGTCCGCGAGCTCCGGCCCGGATCGTTCGAAGAGATGACCGGCGTCTCCCTCGGCTTCGCGCTCGACGTGCTCCGCGACGGCTCGGGTCGGATCGAGCTCACCCTCCCGATCTGGTGGAACGCCGAAGGCTTCGGTCTCCACGCGGGGGAGACGCTCAGCGCGGCCACGCGCCAGGCGATCGTCGGCACCTTGCTGCTTCCGCTCCGCAAGCTCGGCGCCCTCGTGACGTCGGAGACCGAGCCGAGGATCGAGCCCCCGCCCCCGATCCCTTTCGCGCCGGGAAGCGCCGATCTCTCGGGCGACGCCGACGCGCGGATCCTGTCCCTCGCGCGCTTCCTCGCGAGCCGCCCGGGTGTCGCGATCGATCTCGAGGCGCGCTCCTCGGCGGCCGACGGACCTTCCGACGAGTCGAGGCGCGCGCTCGGAGAGCGGCGCCTCGCGCAGGTGATCGGCCGGCTGCGCGAGCGGCACGGCGTGTCGCCGCGGCAGGTGCGCGGGCGGACGGCCGACGGAGAGGCGGTCGCTGCGTCGCCCGAGGTACGGGTGCTGCTCGGCGGGGCATGAGGCGCGGCGGGAGAGGGCGCGGCCCCGAGCCCAACGCTCGGGGCCGCGGGGAGCGATCACTGGTGGCGGGTCGGTTCGTTCTCGCTCCCTGACACCTCTGCGTGCAGATCTGCACGTCCCTGCTGCGCGTCGCGCTCGGCCGCGTGGGCCGCAACGCGTGCGCGAAGATCCTGCATGAGCTCGATCTGGATCTCGGAGTGGCTGATGCCGCTCTCGCGCATGTAGCGCACGAAGAACGACGAGAATGCGTTCGGGTTGGTCTGGTCCGCGCGGAGCTGGCTCAGCAGCGTGCGGCCCTCGTCGATCGCCTTGTCGAGCCAGTCGAGGACGTCGCGGTAGTCGTCGGGCTTGGCGAAGAGGAGCTTCAGGTAGAGGGGGCTCCGCACCGTCATCGGGCCGTCGGGCGGCAGGCGCCGCCAGCGCTCGAGCTCGGCGCGGCCCGTCGGCGTGATCGTGAACACCTTTCGGTCGGGGCGCCCGTCTCGCGTGGTCTCCATCCGGTGGGCGACCAGACCTTCCTGCTCGAGCTTCCGCAGGCTCGGGTAGATGGCCGGAAGATTGACGGGCCAGAACGTCGAGATCCCCTCGGCCAGGACGCGCTTCAGGCTGTAGCCGTGCATCGGCTGGTACTCGAGGATCCCGAGAATCGCGTGGCGGAGGGACATCCCAAAGGCTCCTATTCGTCTTTTTAATATGAGCCGCTCTACCAGGGCAAGCGAAAAGTGACCGGCTGTCATTCAATGCATCCAAGGTCAAGATCTTTGCTTGCCTCCTCCTCGAACGACGGTACGCTGGAGCCCAATCATGACGCAGAGCGCTCTCGCCGAGCTTCGATCCGATGAAAACTCACGCAGGGACGCGATCTTGTCCGAGATCGAGTCGGGCCGCCTAGAGGGCCTCGGGGCGGCCGATCTCTTGAGTTGGGGAATCGAGAAATTCTCGCCCCGCCTCGCCCTGTCGTGCTCCTTCGGAGCGCCCGAGGGCATGGTGCTGCTCGACCTGTGGAAGCGGATCGACCCTGCCGTGCGCGTCTTCACGCTCGACACGGGCCGCATCCCCCAGGCGACCTACGACCTCATGGACCGCGTGCGCGACCGCTACGACGTGCCGGTGGAGGTCGTCTTCCCGCGCGCCGAGGACGTGCAGGCGATGGTGCGCCAGCACGGCATGAACCTCTTCTACGAGTCCGTGGAGAAGCGCCAGCTCTGCTGCAGGATCCGAAAGGTGGAGCCCCTGCGGCGCTACCTGGCCGATCTCGACGCGTGGGTCGCGGGCCTGCGCCGCGAGCAGAACGTGACGCGAGAGGACACGCGCAAGGTCCACCTCGACGCGAGCCACGGCGGCATCGTGAAGATCAATCCGCTCGCCGACTGGACGCACGACGACGTGTGGCGCTACGTGCGGGAGCACGAGGTGCCGGTGAACCGACTGCACGCTGCGGGCTACCCCTCCGTGGGCTGCGACCCGTGCTCCCGAGCGATCCAGCCGGGTGACGACCTCCGGGCCGGCCGCTGGTGGTGGGAGGCCGCGGACACGCGGGAGTGCGGCATCCACGTGGGCGAGGAGAAGGAGGGCTCGGGGATTTGAGCGAAGGGCGGCGCCCCGTCGATCGGCGGACGTTCCTCCGAGACGCCGCCGGCGCATTGCTGTGGACGGCGCTCGTGCCCCTGGCCGGCGGCGCCTTCGCGGCGCAGCCCAAGCCCCCGACGAAGCCGAAGCCCGGGCCCGCGACGACGCCGGCGGGCGCCGGGCCCGGCGCGCCCGCGCCCACGCCGCAGCAGCTCCCGGCCGCGACGATCGGCGCGCTCGAGGACGGCGAGTTCGTCTACGTCTCGCCGCTCCGCACGAACGGGGACGAGAGCACCTGCCACGGCGAAGTGTGGTTCGCGTGGCTCGACGCCGCGGTCGTGATCATCACGGCGCAGAGCGGCTGGAAGGCGCGCAGCCTCGCCGCGGGCCACGACCGGGCCCGGCTCTGGGTCGGGAGCTACGGACGCTGGAAGCAGATGATGGGGCGGAGCGAGGCATTCCGTGCGGGGCCCCACTTCGACGCCCGCGCGCAGCGCGCGACCGATCCCGCGCTCCTCGAGCGCCTGATCGCGAGCTACGAGAAGAAGTACCCGAACGAGATCGGGAGCTGGCGCGACAAGTTCCGCGCGGGCTTCGCCTCCGGGGAGCGCTGGCTCGTCCGCTACGAGCCGAAGCCGGACTGAGTCGCGCTCCCCGTCACACGACGAGCCGGTGGAGCGCCTTGAACCCGGGCGCCTTCGCGTCGCGCAGCCACTCGAAGAGCACCGCCTCGACGCTCGTCGGGACGGCCCCGGAGCCCACCATCTTCGCGAATCCCGCCTCGTCCTCGAGCGCGAAGCGTGCCGACACCGCGTCGCGCGGCAGGTGCACCTCGAGGCCGTCCGCCAGGAGGTCGTGCGCCGTCTGGCTGACGCAGACGTGCGTCTCGATGCCGGCGACGATCACCTGGGAACGCGCGAGGCCGCGCACGTGCGCCCGCAGCTCGGGGACGCCCCAGCACGAGAAGCTCGTCTTCTCGAAGCGCGCCGTTCCGGGAGGCCAGAGCGCTGCGATCTCCGCGCGCGTCGCCCCGAGGCCCTTCGGGTACTGCTCGGTGACCACGACAGGCACGCCCACCACGCCGGCGCCCTCGAGAAGCCGCTGCGTCGCGCGGACGAGGCGCTCCTCGTGGGCGATCTTGTCGCGGTACGCCTCCTGCAGATCGATCAGCAAGAGGAGCGAGCGCGTCGGGTCGAGGAGCCTCCGCACGCTCCGCACGTCGCTCATGCCTCGTCCTCCGTGGGCTTCGCGACGTAGCTCACGAGCCGCCCGACGCGCTCGATCGACACCTCGACGACGTCCCCCTCGCGCAGCCAGCGCGGCGGATTGCGGGCCATGCCGACGCCCGCGGGCGTCCCGGTGAGGATCACGTCGCCGGGCTCGAGCGTCATGAGACGCGACGCGAAGGCCACGATCGCCGCCACCGGGAAGATCATCTCCTTCGTCCGGGCCGACTGCATCTGCTCGCCCGACACGATCGTACGGATCGCGAGGTCCTGCGGGTCGGGGACCTCGTCCCTCGTCACGAGGGCGGGACCGAGGGGCGCGAAGCCGTCGCACGACTTTCCGATGAAGTGCTGGCCGCGGACGTTCTGGAAGTCGCGGGCGGAGACGTCGTTCGCGACGCAGTAGCCCGCGACGAAGTCGAGGGCCTCCTCGGCGCGCAGCTCGCGCGCCGCGCGCCCGATCACCGCGGCGAGCTCGCCCTCGAAGTCGACCTCGCGGCTCGCGCGCGGCAGCACGATGTCGTCCTCGGGCCCGATCACCGCCGACGGCGCCTTGAGGAAGAGAACGGGCTCCTCCGGCGGCGCGACGCTCCCGGCCTCCTTCGCGTGGGCCGCGTAGTTCCGCGCGACGGCCACGATCTTCCCGGGCCGGAGGACCGGCGCGAGGAGGCGCACGTCTCGTCGTCGCTCGAACAGGCGTTCCGCCGCGTGGCCGAGATCGAAGCGCTCGCTCGCCTCGAGCGCGAAGGCGAGGGCGCGCTCCGCAGCCGGGAGCGACCGCTCGAGCCTGCGCAGGAAGGCGAGCGCGTCGGACGGGATCAGGCAGTCCGCCTCCGCCTCGGGCGCGCCGGCGTCGTCCAGGGAGGAGCGGAGGGCGAGGGCACGGTTCAGATCGACCACGTCGCCGGCCCGCGGTCCGCTCGGCACCAGGGCGCCGAGCCGGCGGGCCCCGACTCCGCCCGCCTCGCCGAGCTCGAGGCGCGGCACGGACCCGCGGCCCCGGCGCCTCTTCCCGGGCGGAGGCGGGGCGCCTGCCGTCGGAGCCCGGCGCTCGAACGTGACGAGATGCACATCGCCTCCTCGCGCCACGCTTCGATCCGGCGCAGGCTGCGCGCCGCCTGCCGCCTCGCTGCGCATCTTGCGCCCCGTTGCGAGGGCGCGCGCGGGTGCACGTCAAGACCGGGTGCGGGCCGGCCGATCCAGAGCCAGGATCGAGCCTATCACGGAGGTCACATGGACCGTTCTCCCGCCCTGCGATGGCTCGCCGTCGCAGCCCTTGCTCTGGGCGTCCAGACGTCGGCTCCTGCCGCGCGCGCGGACGAGGCCGCCAAGCCCGCGGCCGACCAGGCCGGCGCCATGTGCCCGGCCGAGCAGCAGCGAAACGCGGTCTCGGGCACGCCCGCGATGCTCGAGCGCCTGCGCCAGCGCATCGAGCAGGAAAGCGGCGGCGGCAACACCGTCGTGCTCTCGAACAGCGGCTACTCGTACGGCTCCTCGCAGCCCGGCGTGGAGGCCGCGCTGCTCGAGTTCGAGGCGGAGCAGCAGGACCACGCTCCGGCCCGCTGACGTGCCGGTTTGACGGCCTCGGGCGCGCCCTCGTAACATCGCGCGGGTGCCCGGAGCTGCATGAATCCCTCGGCGACCCAGCGCTTTCGCGGGGCGACCGCGGCGCTCGCCGTGGCCTGGGCGGTGCTGTCCTTCCTCCTCGCCCTCGGCCCGCTCTTCGCGCCGAGGTATCCCGTCTGCGTTCCGTTCCGGTTCACGGGCGTCGCCGGCGCGGTCCACGTGCAGGAGCCCTCCACGGCCGCAGCCGGAGCCGGAGTCCGGGTGGGTGACCGGATCGTCGACATCGACGGCGTCGACGCGCTCTACTGGCTTCCGCGTCATCCGGACGAGCTGCAGCCGGGCGCAGTCCACCGCTACACGTTCGAGCGGAACGACGGCACGCGCTACGAGACACCCCTCGTCTCCGAGCCATTCGGAAGCCGCGACGAGCGCGCCGTCTGGGTCGGCGTGCAAGGCGGGCTGCTCGCGGTCGGCCTGATCTATCTCCTGACGGGCGTCTTCGTCTGGCGCATGCGACCCGGCCGCGCCGAGAGCTGGGCGCTCCTCCTGTTCTGCTGCGTCATGGCCGCCCAGCTCTTCGTCTCGATGGACACGCTCGCCCTCCCCTGGGGCTACCAGCGCCTGTTCCCGAACGTGGCGCTCCTCGGCGCGACGATCTTCCACCTCTTCACGACCTACCCGATCGAGCCGAGCTGGATCGTGCGCAGGCCGGGCCTGCGCCCGGCCGCCTACGGCGTCGCGCTCGCGATCGCCGCGCTCACCCTGATCGACGAGAAGCTCGGCCTCCCCGCGGCGTGGAGCCGGAACCTGGCGTTCTACTGGACGATCGGCGTCTCCCTGTTCTGCATCGCCACGATCGCGATCGAGCGGCGTCGCCTGCGCGAGGGCAGCCAGACCGACCGCGCCGACGTGATGCTGCTCGGCGCGCTCGTGAGCTTCCTGCCGATCGTGCTCATCATGCTGGCGCAGTCGATCCTGCACACGGCGTCGCCGTGGTACGTGTCGATGCTCTGGTTCTTCGTGTTCCCGTTCGCCCTGGCCTACGGGATCCTGCGTCGGAGGCTGTTCGAGATCCGGGTGGTCGCGAAGTCGTCGGCGGCCTACGGCCTGGCCACCCTCGCGATCACGGGCGTCTTCGCGCTGCTCATCACGTTCTCCGACGCCGTGGTCTCGCGCTTCAACGTGAGCGCGTCGTCGCCCTGGTTCCAGGTCTCGTTCCTGTTCTTCGCGATCCTCGCCTTCAACCCCCTCCGCAACCGGATGCAGCAGCTCGCCGATCGGTTCTTCGATCGGGACCGCGCGCGCTACCGCCTCGCCGTGCGCGAGATGAGCGACGCCATGGTCTCGATGCTGTCGATCAAGGAGATCGGCGACCGGATCCTGATCGCCCTCACCGATACGATGGGCGTCGAGAAGGCGATGGTGCTGCTGCTCGACAACGAGACCGGGACCCTCCGCCCCACCGGCTCGCGCGGCGACTGGGACGAAGAGGCGCTCCACACCGAGATCGCCGCGGACCACCCGATCGTGACCTACCTGCTCGCGCGGCGCGCGCTCTCGCGTCTCGACTTCGACGACGAGACCGACCTCGAGGTGCGCGAGGCGTGCCGCGACGTGTTCGACACGCTCGAGATCGAGATCCTCGTGCCGATCCTGTTCGGGCTCGACCTCTTGGGCGTGATCGCCGCGGGCCGCAAGATCTCCGGCGATCGCATCGGCGTCGACGATCGCCAGCTCCTGCGCACGCTCGCGAACCAGTCGGCGATCGCCCTCGAGAACGCGAAGGCGTACGACGAGATCGCGTCCTTGAACGCCACCCTCGAGGCCCGCGTCGAGGAGCGCACGGCGGAGCTGCGGGACGCCCAGGCCCAGCTCGTGCAGAGCGAGAAGATGGCCTCGCTCGGCCAGCTCGTGGCCGGCATCGCCCACGAGCTCAACAACCCGATCGGGTTCGTGCACGCGAACCTCCAGCTCATGGACGAGTACGTGAGGAAGCTGATCGCGAGCGGCGGCGTCGGTCCCGACGCGCAGCGCGCGCGCGAGGCCCTGGCGAAGCTCCTCTCCCGCAGCCGCGAGGGCACCTCGCGCGTGAAGAAGATCGTCGAGGACCTGCGCACCTTCTCGCGCGTCGACCAGGCCGAGCTCCAGGAGGTGGACGTGCACGACGGTCTCGACCGGACCATCTCGCTGATCGAGCCTCGCCTGAAGGACGGCATCCAGGTCGAGCGCGACTACGGCCGCCTGCCGAAGATCCGCTGCTACGCGGGCCAGCTGAACCAGGTCTTCATGAACCTGCTGATCAACGCCTGCGACGCGCTCGGAAAGCACGGCACGATCCGCGTGCGCACGCGTCCCAGCGAGCTCGGCGTCCGGATCGAGATCGAGGACGACGGCCCCGGCATCCCGCCCGAGATCCAGAGCCGCATCTTCGATCCGTTCTTCACGACGAAGCCGGTCGGCAAGGGCACGGGCCTCGGCCTCTCGATCTCCCACGGCATCATCGAGCGTCACGGCGGGAGGATCTTCGTCGAGTCCGAGCCGGGCCGCGGCACCCGGTTCGTGATCGAGCTGCCGCTCGACGCGCCGCCCTCGGAGACATGAGAGTGGATCTGCGGATCGACGAGCTCGAGCGCTTCGGGATCAGGCTCGAGGACGAGGGAGTCCACGCGTTCGATCCCACGGCCGAGTGGTGGAACGAGTCCTGGTTCTTCGACTTCTTCGAGGACGACGGCCGCCAGGCCGGACACGTCCGCCTCGGCCTGTTCCCGAGCCAGGGGCGCGCGTGGCTCTGGATCTTCGCGATGCGCGAGGGCGAGTGGGTGGCGATCGAGGAGCCGCGGCTCCCGCTGGCGCTCGTGGGCCACGATCCCCTGCGGATCGACGCGCAGGGGCTCCACGCCTCGTGGGAGGTGAAGCAGCCCCTCGTCGCGGGGAGGCTCCGCGCCGGCGGCCTCGGGCGCGTCGTCTCGGGCGCGCGCGCGGGCCGTCTCGTTCCGGTGTCGCTCGATCTCGAGATCGAGGCGGTCGGACCGCCGCACTCGGGCGGCCGCGCCGCCGCGCCGGGACACGCCTCGGCGACGCACCGCGCGAGCCGCTTCGAGCAGCCGATCTCCGCCCGCGGGACCCTCGAGCTCGGCGGCGAGGCCCGCCGCTTCGTGGGACGCGGCGAGCGCGACCACTCCTTCGGGCCGCGTGCCTGGGGCCTCGAGTGGACGTTCCTCGTGCTCTGCTCGGATGCGCTCCGCGTCCAGGCGGCGGAGGCGGTGATCCCGAACGTCGGGCGCTTCGTGGTCGGCTACCTGCAGCGCGACGCGATGCGATCGCTCAGGCAGGCGGCGTTCGAGCTCACGCTGCGGGACGACGACGTCGCGCAGACGGCCCGGGGGCCGTTCTCCGTGGTCGCGGAGGACGGCGAGCGCGTCGCCGGTCACGTCGAGACCTGGAGCGGCGTGGAGATCGATCTGTCCCACACCCTCGTGCCGCCGCGGCCGACCCTCTACCGTCGCTGCCTCGTCCGGGCGACGCTCGACGGCGTCGCCGAGCCCCTCCTCGGCTGGCTCGAGCTGCATCGCCTGCGACAGCCCCGATGACGTCGCCGTCCTCGGGAGATCCGGCCGGCGCACCGCCGCCGCCCGCGAGCGGTCGCGACCTCGCAAAGACGGCGGCCGCCCTCGAGACGTGGCTCGCGTCGCGGCTCGGCGACGCGCGCGAGGTCGCCGTCGCGCACCTCGCGCCGCCCGGCGGGACCGGCTTCTCGAACGACACGCTGCTCTTCGAGCTCTCCTGGCGCGACGGCGCCGGCGCGCGCCACGAGCGCGCGCTCGTCGCGCGCATCGCACCGGCCGGCGTCCCGGTCTTCCGACACTACGACGTGGCGAAGCAGTACCGGGCCATGGCGCTCGCCGCGCGCCACGGCGTGCCCGTGCCCGAGCTCGTCGGCCTCGAGACCGGCACGGCGACCCTGGGCTCGCCGTTCTTCGTGATGGCGCGCGCCGCGGGTCGCGTGCCGACCGACAACCCGCCCTACCACACGGGCGGCTGGGTCTCGGAGCTCCGCCCCGAGGAGCGCGCGCGGCTCTGGTGGAGCGGCCTCGACGCGATGGCGCGCATCCACCGCATCGACCCGGCGCGCGAGGACGTGGGCTTCCTCGCCGAGGGCGACGGCAGCGCGGCCGCCGCGCTCGACCACTGGCGTCGCTATCTCGTGTGGGCCGCCGAAGGGCGGCCGCAGCCGGTGTGCGAGCGTGCGCTCGCCTGGCTCGAGGCGCATCGGCCGGCCTCGGCGGGCCCGGTGCGGGTCTGCTGGGGCGACGCGCGCATCGGCAACATGGTGTTCGACGACGGCCGCTGCACGGCGGTCCTCGACTGGGAGATGGTGACCCTCGGCGATCCGCAGCAGGACCTCGCCTGGTGGCTCTTCCTCGATCGCCACCACTCCGAGGGCGTCGGAGCCGCGCGTCTCCCGGGCTTCCCCGGGCGCGACGAGACCGTCGCGCGCTTTGAGGCCGCGACGGGCCTCGTCGCGCGCGAGCTCGACTGGTACGAGGTCTTCGCGGGCTTCCGATTCGGCGCGGTGATGATCCGCGTCGCGCGTCAGCTCGCGGCCCTCTCCCTCCTGCCCGCGGGCTCGACCTTCGAGACCGACAACACCGTGACCCGCCTGCTCGCCCGGCTGCTCGACCGCCTCTCTTCCAGCTAAGATCCGACGAACCCCGAAAGGAGCTCCCCCATGCGACTCGGTCTCACCGCCGGCTACTCCGGCGCCTCCATGTCCGTGAACCTCGACGCCGTCCTCGAGGCCGAGCGCCTCGGCTTCGACTCCGTGTGGACTGCGGAGGCGTACGGCTCCGACGCCGTCGTGCCCCTCACCTGGATCGCCGCGAAGACGTCGCGCCTCAAGCTCGGCACCGCGATCATGCAGATGCCCGCGCGCACGCCCGCGATGACCGCCATGACGGCGATGACGCTCGATGCCCTCTCCGGCGGCCGCTTCCTGCTCGGCCTCGGGCCGTCCGGCCCGCAGGTGGTCGAGGGGTGGCATGGCGTTCCCTACGGCAAGCCGCTCACGCGCACCAAGGAGTACATCCAGATCATCCGCAAGATCCTCGAGCGCAAGGAGCCGGTCGAGTTCAAGGGCGAGATCTACCAGATCCCCTACACCGGTCCCGGAGCGTCGGGGCTGGGCAAGCCGCTGAAGAGCATCCTCCACGGCAACCCGAACCTTCCGATCTACACCGCGTCGATCAGCCCGAACGGCGTCGCGTGCAGCGCCGAGGTGGCCGACGGCCTGCTCCCGGTGTGGATGGCGCCCGAGCGCATGGACCTGTTCAAGCCCGATCTCGACAAGGGCTTCGCGAAGGCGAACGTCGAGCGGCGCGCGAAGGGCCTGCCCGAGAAGAGCCTCGCGAACTTCGACATCGCGCCCTTCGTCACCTGCATCGTGGGCGACGACCTCGAGAAGTGCCGCATGCCGGTGAAGGGCATGCTCGCGCTCTACATCGGCGGCATGGGCGCCCGCGGCAAGAACTTCTACAACGATTACGCGAAGCGCCTGGGCTACGAGGCCGAGGCCGTGAAGATCCAGGACCTCTACCTCGCCGGGAAGAAGGCGGAGGCGATGGCGCTCGTGCCGGACAAGCTCGTCGACGAGACGGCGCTCGTCGGCCCGAAGGAGCGGATCCGCGATCGCGTCGCCGCGTGGAAGGCTTCGGGCGTGCCGACGATGCTGCTCGGCGCGAGCCAGCCCGAGGCGCTGCGCCTGCTCGCGGAGCTCTGCCTCTGAGGGCGGCCGCGTGAGCCCGAGCGAGCGGGAGCGGATCGTCGCCCTCGACAAGGCGCGCGTCTGGCATCCCTACACGCCGATGCAGGAGTACCGCGAGCGGGTCGACCCGCTCGTGGTCGCCCGCGCGCGCGGCGCGCGCTTCACCGACGTCGACGGCCGGAGCTATCTCGACGGGAACTCCTCCTGGTGGGTGTCGGCGCTCGGGCACAACCATCCGCGGCTGGTCGAGGCGCTGGTGCGGCAGGCGCGCGAGCTCTGCCACGTGTCGCTCGCCGGTGTGACCCACGCCGGCGCGGCGGAGCTCGCCGACGCGCTCTGCCGGCGCGCCCCGGCGGGCCTCGAGCACTGCTTCTTCAGCGACGACGGCTCGACCGCCGTCGAGGTCGCGATGAAGCTCTGCCTGCAGTACTGGGCGCAGAACGGGCGCCCCGAGCGCCGGCGCTTCGTCGCCCTCGAGGGCGCGTTCCACGGCGAGACGCTCGGCGTGACGGCGCTCGGCGGCGTCGAGGTGTTCCGCCGGCCCTTCGCCGGCGTGCTCCTCGATTGCGTCCACGTGCCGAGCCCCGCGGACGCCGAGGCCTACGAGCGCGCCTTCGACGCCCTCGAGCGCCTGGTCGTCGAGGGCTCCGACGCGATCGCGGCCGTCGTGCTCGAGCCGCTCGTCCAGGGCGCCGCCGGCATGCGCATGTATCCGCCCGAGTACCTGCGCGCCGCGCGCGCCCTCTGCGACGAGCACGACGTGTTCCTGGTGCTCGACGAGGTGTTCACGGGCTACGGCCGCGCGGGCACGATGTGGGCCTGCGAGCAGGCGGGAGTCGCTCCGGACGTGCTGTGCACGGCGAAGGGCTTCACGGGCGGCGTGCTCCCGATGGCCGCCACGCTCGCGACGTCGCGCATCTTCGACGGCTTCCTCGGCGCGCCGGAGCGCGCGTTCTACTACGGCCACTCGTTCTGCGGCAATCCGCTCGGCGCCGCCGTGGCGCTCGAGGTGCTCCGCGTGTACGACGAGGAGGGCGTGCTCGCCGGGATCGCGCCCCGCGCGGCGGCGATCGCCAAGGCCTTCGACGAGATGGCGGCACTTCCGGGAGTCGGCCGCACCCGCGCGCTCGGGATGATCGGCGCCCTCGACCTGACCTCCGCCGAGGGCTACCTCGCGCGCGTCGGCTGGCGCGTGTACGACGAGGCGCGCCGGCGCGGGGCCTACCTGCGGCCGCTCGGGAACGTGGTCTACGTGGCGCCCCCGGTGAACGTCGGCGAGCCCGAGCTCGACGAGCTCCTCGGCATCGTGCGCGAGAGCGTGGAGGCGGCGTGCCGCGCCTAGCGCGCGCGCTCGTCGCCGTCCTGGCCCTCGCCTCCGCCCCCGCGCTCGCCGCGCCGAAGGCGGGCGGTGCCGCGGCGGAGTCCCTCGGCGACTTCTCCCTCGCCGGCCTGCGCGTGCCGCGCGCCATCCTCGTCGCGGGCGGCCCCGCGCGTGACCAGATCCGCAGCATCGACCAGCCCTCCTTCGCGACGCCGGAGGACGCGAGCTGGGTCGAGGCCTTGAACCCCGTGCTCGGCGTCGCGCTCCACGGGGAGGCGCACGGCTACCCGGAGCACGTGATCGAGCAGCACATCGCGGTGAACGACGTGCTCGGAGGGACGCCCGTGCTCGTCGTCTTCGATCCGCTGGCCGGCGCGCCGTTCGCGTTCCAGCGCACGGTCGGCGGGCGCACCCTCGACTTCGGCGTCTCGGGCCTGGTCTACAACGGCACGAGCGTGCTCTACGACCGCGAGACCGAGAGCCTCTGGGTGCCGATGCTCGCCGAGGCGATCGCGGGACCCCTCGCCGGAACGAGGCTCGAGCGGGTCCCGGTCGTGAAGGAGGCGCGAGACGTCTGGCTCGGACGCGAGCCCGGGTCGACCATCCTCGCCCGGGCCGACCGTCGCATCGACTACCGCTACAGCCCGTACGAGCGCTACTGGGTGGAGAACCGGATCCCGTTCCCCGTCGCGGCGAAGGACGAGAGCCATCACGCCAAGGAGATCGTGCTCGGCGTGCAGCTCGGCGGGAAGTCGCGCGCCTATCTCGGGAGCGAGCTCACGGCGGCCGGAGGCCGCATCGTGGACGACTTTCACGGGGCGAAGGTGCGCGTGCTCTACGACAGCGAGGACGCCTTCCTGACCTTCGAGGTTCCGCCCAAGGTGCAGGCGCAGGAGGCCTACTGGTTCGTCTGGAAGGCCTTCCATCCCGACACCGAAGTCTGGCACGCCGAGCAGAAGTGAGCGTTCCCGGGGCGACGGACCTGCAGGGCCTGGCGGGCCGCTGGTGCGACGGGATCGGGGCCCGCGACCCGGCGCGGCGGACGAGCCTCGGCGCGTGGGCGCAGCGCCTCGAGCTCGTCGCCGCGCGGCGCGAGAGCGGGGAGGAGACGCCGCTCGTGGTGGTCCTGCTCGGGCCGACGGGCGCCGGGAAGTCGACGCTCTTCAACGCGGTGCTCGGGGTCGCGCTCTCGGCGCCCGGGGTCGTGCGGCCGGCCACGCGACGTCCCATCGCGGCGGGCGCAGCCCGCGACGTGGCGACGCTGCGGGGGGATCCGCTGCTCGGCGCGGCGGCGCTCGACCTCGAGTGGGTCCCGCGCGAGGCGCTCCCGCTCGCGCTCGCGCGACACGTGCTGGTGGATACGCCCGACTTCGACAGCATCGAGCGAGAGAACCGACGGCGAGCGGAGGCGCTCCTGCGACGCGCCGACCGCATCGTGCTCGTCTTGACGCCCGAGAAGTACGGCGACCGCTCGATCTGGGAGCTCGTCGACCGCCACCTCGCCCTCGGCAGCTTCGCGGGCGCGGTGCTGAACAAGGCCGAGGGCTCCGGCGCCCTCGCCGACTGCAGCGCGCTCCTCGCCCGGCGCGGCCTCGCGCCGCCCCTCGTCGTGCCGCGCCGCGCGGGCACCGACGATCCCGCGAGCTTCGAGCCGCGGCTGCGCGATGACCTGATCGCGCTCTGCGCGAGCCCCGAGCCGGCCCGCGCCGTGGCAGAGGCCCGCCTCGCGGCGGCGCTCGCCTGGGAGCGACGGCTGCGCGACGAGGTCGCAGCGCCCTTCGCCAGCGAGCTCGACCGCGCGCGGGCGGCGCTCCGCCGCGGTGTCGAGGAGCTCCGGCGCGAGCTGCCCGGCAGGATCCATCGCGAGCTCGCGCTCGAGCTCGACGGGGCGGTGCGGCGCGAGTTCGAGCGACGCTTCCTCGCCGAGGTCCGGCGGATCGACGTGCTGCGCGAGCCACGTCGCTGGCTGCTCGCTCCCTTCACCGCGATGCGCGGCCTCCTCCTCGGCCGGGCCGAGGAGCGCGAGGCGGTCGAGCGCACCTCGCTCTGGCTCACGGACCTCTTCGAGCAGAGATTCGAGCGCTTCGCGATCGACCTCCACGATCGCGTGCGCGCGCTCGTCGACGCGGCGGAGCAGGGCGCGGCGCGGGCCCACGCCTGGCCCCGCGTCGAGAACCCGACGCGGGAGGAGTGCCGCCGCGCCCTGGCCGGGGCGTTCGAGCGGCTCGAGGCCGAGGTCGCACGCGAGAGCGACCGCATCGCCGAGGGCCTGCCCGTCAGGGCGCGCGTCGGCTTCTACGGCTCGCAGGTCTTCTTCCACGCGCTCACGCTGCTCGCGTTCGTGAAGACCGGCGGCCTGCTCTCCCTCGGCGAGATCGCGGCCCAGGGCCTCCTGAGCCCGGTCCTCGCGGGCCTTCTCGGACGCTTCGTGTCCTCGAGCGAGGCGGCGCAGGTCGAGGCGCGGCTCGGCGGCTGCTTCGCGGAGTCGATGCAAGACGCGCTCCGGCCACCCCTCGACGCCCTCGAGGCCGAGCTCGAGGCGAGCGAGCGCGCGCTTCCGGGCAGCGGGACGTTCGAAGCCCTCGCCCGTGCCTTCGACGCCGCCGGCGCGCGGGCCTCGGCGGTGCGCTGAATGCTTCCGCGCGAAGCGGAGCTCGCGCGCCTCGCGGCCCGTCTCAGGGCTGCGTCGCCCGCTCCGCTCGCCGACACGCCGGCGCTCCGAGCGCTCCTCGCCGCACTCGATCGTGCGCTGCGGAGCGTTCGCGATCTCGAGGCGAATCGCATCGTGGTCGGGCTCCTCGGCGGCACGGGCGTCGGCAAGTCGGCGCTCCTGAACGCGCTCGCCGGGGCGGAGGTCTCCGCGAGCGGGGAGCGCCGGCCGACCACGGACCGGATCGTCTGCCACCGTCACGAGGCCGATCCTGCTCCCGACTGGCTCGCGCCGGAGGATCTCGCGGGCGGCACGCCGCCCCATCGGGCGGAGGCCCTGCGCGGCGTCGTGCTGCTCGACCTGCCCGACGTCGACGGCTGGAAGGAGGAGCACCGCGCGCGCACGTGGCGCGCGATCCCGCGGCTCGACCTCCTGCTCGTCGTGAGCAGCGTCGAGAAGTACGGCGACCGCGTCCTCTACGACGAGCTGCGCGCGCTCCCCCAGGCCGGGCGCAATCGGGTGTTCGTCCTCAACAAGGCCGACCTCGTCGACGACGCGGCGCGTGCCCTCCTCGTCGCAGACTTCGCTCGGAAGCTCGCGCTCCACGGAGAGGCGGCTGATCCCCGCCTCTTCGCGGTGTCGGCCCTGACCGAGCGGCGGGGGGCGGACGGCGGCCTCGCGCCGCTGCGCGCCCTCCTCGCGGAGCTCGGCGGGGTGGCGCCGCGCCGGGCCGTGCTCGAGGCGAACGCGGGGCGGGCGGTCGCGGACGCGGCGCGCGCGCTCGACGCGGCGCTCCCGCGCGCGCCGATCGCGGGCGCCCTCGACGATCTCTCTGCGACCCTCGATCCCCTGGCGTCGGCGGGTCCGCGCGAGCGGGCGCGCCTCGCGCAGGACCTCGAGGCGGAGCTCTCGGGCTGGCTGCGCGCGACCGCGCGAGAGGCGTCCTCGTTCCCGATCGGCTGGATCGGCTACTGGACGGCTCGGCTCGGCCGGCGTGGCGCCCCGCCGCCGCCGGCCGCTCCGTCCGCGCGGCCGCCAGGCGTCGCCGCGGACCACGCCGACGCGCTCTTGTGGCGGCCCCTCGCGCTCGCGCGCAAGCGCGCGGAGGAAGCCTTGCGACGGAGCGGCGGCGTGCTCGCGCTCGAGCTCCCGGCCGCGCCGGAGCGCGCCGGAGGCTGCGAGGCCGAGGCCGCCTCTCGCGGACCCGCGGCGGCGGCCTGGGAGGAAGGCCTCGCGCGGCGGGCCCGGCGGCGCGGCTGGAGGCTTCCGCAGCACGCGCTCCCGGCCGTGGCTCTCGCGCTCTTCGGCGCCTGGCTCGCGGCTGCGGTGCGCGCCGCGCCTGCGGGCACGTCGCTGCCTTCCGCCCTGCTCGCCGCGCTCGCGACCGGGGCCGCGGCCGCGACGCTCTCCGGCGTCGCCTCGGCGCTCGCGTTGCTCCTCGCCTGGTACGGGCTCGCCTACTCGTACTTCGTGTACCGCGTCGCGAAGGGCGTGCACGAGGAGGCGGGGCGCGGCGCCGACGCGCATCTCGAGGATTTCGCGGCCGCCTGGGACGCTCTCTGGCGGGAGCCGATGCGCGCGCAGGGGGCGTCCCTCGCGGCGCTCGTCGCCGATCTCGAAGCGGCGCGGCGGATGCTCGAGACCTGAGCGCGGGACGAGGGCCGCGCGCGGCTCAGGTATCGAGCGCTTCGCGGACGCGGCGCCCGAGGGCCTCCGCGGTGAAGGGCTTCTGCAGGAACGCCACGCCGGCCTCGAGCACGCCGTGGTGGACGATCGCGTCGTCGGCGTAGCCCGACATGTAGAGGACGCGCAGCCGCACGCGTGGCCGGACACGGGCGATCTCGCGCACGAGCTGCGAGCCGCTCATCTGCGGCAGCACGACGTCCGTCACCACGAGGTCGATCGGCTCCTGGCTCTCCTGCACCATGCGCAGCGCGATCTCGGGGCTCGGCGCCTCGCGCACGCGGTAGCCGAGCCGCTCGAGCACGCGGCAGGCCAGGTTGCGCACGGCGTCCTCGTCCTCGACCACGAGGATCGTCTCGCTGCCGCCGGCCGAGCCGTCGGCGTGCGGCCGCGCGCGCGGCGTCTCGACCGGCGCGTCGACCCGCGGCAGATAGACCTTGAACGTGGTGCCGATCCCCACCTCGCTGTAGCACCAGACGTAGCCGCCGCTCTGCTTCACGATGCCGTAGACCGTGGAGAGGCCGAGGCCCGTTCCCTTGCCCCGCTCCTTCGTGGTGAAGAACGGCTCGAAGATCCGGCTGCGGATCTCCGGTGCGACGCCTTCGCCGGTATCGGTCACGGCGAGCAGCACGTAGGAGCCGGGCAGGTGGCGCACGTCGTCCACCACGTACTCCTCGGCGAGCTCGACGTTCGAGGTCTCGATCGTGATGCGGCCTCCCTCGGGCATGGCGTCGCGCGCGTTCACCACGAGGTTCATCAGGACCTGCACGAGCTGGTTCTCGTCGACGTAGACGTTCCCGAGGTCGGGCGCGCCGACGTATGCGAGCGTCACGTCCTCGCCGATCACGCGCTGCAGCAGGCGCTCGGAGTTCGCGAACACGTCGTTCAGGTTCACCACGCGCGGCTGGAGCACCTGGCGACGGCCGAAGGCGAGGAGGTGGTGCGTGAGGTCGGCGGCGCGCAGGGCGGCGGTCTTGATCTCGTCGAGGTCGCCGCGCCGCGGATCGTCCTTCTGCAGGTCCTCGAGCAGGAACTGGGCGTTCCCGAGGATCGCGGTCAGGAGGTTGTTGAAGTCGTGCGCGATCCCGCCCGCGAGGCGGCCGAGCGTCTCGAGGCGCTGGGCCTGGCGGAGCTGCTCCTCGAGCTGCTCCTCCTTCTCCGCGCTCTGCTTGCGCCGCGTCACGTCCGCCATCGCGCCGATCATCCGGACGGTCTGGCCCGACTCGTCCTTGACCGCGTAGCCCTGGTCGAAGATCCAGAGCACCGCGCCGTCTCCGCGCACGAAGCGATACTCGTCGGACCAGAAGCGCTCCCCGCGACGGATCGCGTCCTCGATCGAGACGACGACGCGTGCCCGATCCTCGGGGTGGATGTGCTCCTTCCACCAGGCGATGCGGCGATCGATCTCGTCCTGCGAGAAGCCGAGGATCGACTCGGTCTCGCCGCTCCAGTCGACCTCGTCCGTCGCGAAGTCCCAGTCCCAGATCGCGGTGTTCGTGGCCTTCGCGGCGAGCCGGTAGCGCTCCGCCCGCTCTGCGACCTGCTTCGCAGCCTCCCGCGTCTCGCTCACGTCGTGCCCCGAGGCATACACCATCGAGCGTTCGTGGTCGATCACGGCGTTCCAGCGCAGCCAGACGACTCCGCCGTCGGCCCGCAGGTAGCGGTTCTCGAGGCCCGTGTGGACGCCCGTCGACTTGAGCCGCGCGAACACCGCGGCGCTCCTCGTGCGGTCTTCCGGGTGGAGGAAGTCGAAGAAGGAGCGGCCGACGATGGCCTCGGGCGGATAGCCGAGCACGCGGCTGCACGCCGGGTTGACGCGGACCATGCGACCCTCGAGATCGCAGACCGCGAGCAGGTCGACCGAGAGATCGAAGACGCGATCGCGCTCCGTCTCGGCCCGCACGCGGTCGGTCACGTCTCGGGTCACCACGAGCCGACACGCCCGGCCGTCGATCTCGATCGGATCGGAGTCGATCTCGACGTCGAGCAGCGTCCCGTCCTTGCGGCGGTGTCGCCAGACGCCCGACGAGCGGATCGCGCGGGAGCTCTCGACCTTCTGACGCAGGCGCGCCACGTCCTCGGGCGGCCGGATGTCGGCGATCGACATCGATCGGAACTCGTCGCGCGAGTAGCCGTAGCGCGCGACCGCCGCCTCGTTCACGGTCACGAAGCGCAACGTCTCGACGTCGTAGACCCACATCGGGAGCGGGTTGCCCTCGAACAGCAGCCGATACTGCGCCGCGGCCCGCGCGCGCTCGGCCTCCGCCGCCTCGTGTCCACGCAGCGTGCGCTCGATCAGGAGCCAGACGAGGGCGAGGAACGCGCCGCCGACCGCCACCTGCACGTAGGGCTGGACGCGCGCGCGACGCGTCCACGCCGCGACCTCGTCGCCGTACGCCTCGACGAGCTGGCTGTCCGCGAGCTCGATCTCGTCGGCGGTCGCGAGCACGAGATCGGAGAGACCGTGGGCGGTGCGCTCGCGCGCCTCGCTCGGCGCGGACGGCGCCAGCGCCTCCGGTGCCCGCTGCGGCTCGAGCAGCGCGAGGCGCTGGTCGACGAAGCGCGAGAGCGTCGCGACGCGCAGGCTCTGGGCGGGCTGGTCGGCCGTCCCGTCCGCCAGCGCGCCGAGCGCCTCGCGCACGCGTCGGATCGCCGTCGCGCGGTCGACGGTGAGCGGCCTGCCGTCCAGCTCGCGGTTTGCCTCCTCGAGCCGGTCGATCGCGTGGAGCTGATCGCGGAGCACACCGAGCTGTGTGCGGATCGCCTGGGCGCGCGCGAGCCGCGACTCGGCGCCGAGCGTCCGCGAAGCGTCCCAGGCCGCGCACAGCGAGCCCAGCACGAAGACGCCCGCCGCGACGGCGAGCGCGACGAAGAGGGGCCGTCGCGGGATCCGACGGCTGACTCCGCCGATCGGACCGGCGGGCGGGCGGGATCCTCCCGCGGAGGCGGCCTCGAGCATCGGAGGATCCTACTCCGGACCCGGGGCATGCACCGTCGAGCGAAGCTCGCCCCCCCTGATTAGGGGATCCCCTTCTCAACGCGGTCCGAGCAGCTCTTCGGCGCCCATCGACTCCGGGCCCGTGCCGGTCTGCGCGGCATGCTCGAGGGCCGCGAGCACGCGGGCGTTCACGGGCGTCGGCACGCCGGCGCGGCGCCCGAGGTCGATGATCAGCCGGTGGTAGCGGTCCCCCTCGATCGCCCGGCGATCGCGCAGGGCGGCCCAGATCTGGTTGTAGACGGGAAGACGTCGCGCGCTCGTGCCGCGCGCGAGGGAAGCGCGCTGGAACGCGATCTCCTCGTCGAGGGAGCGATCACGTCCGTCGCACGAGCGGGCGGAGACGTGCGCCGCGGCGAGGACCGCCCGCGCCTCCTCGAGCACGCGGGCCTTCGTCTCGACGAAGGCCTCGGTCTCGTGCTCGTCCGGATGCACGAGGGCGTTCGGCGCGCTCATCAGGTTCACGCAGAGCTTGAGCCACTTGTCCTCGACGATGTGGTCCGAGACGGCCACGTCGAAGCCCGCGCGGCGCAGGCTCGCGGCGAGCGCCTCGACGTCGCGCCCGCGGCCTTCCGGGTGGAGCCCCACGATCACGCGGCCGCGCCCGAGGGCCGTCACCGCGTGCAGGTCGATGCGCGTGCAGGTCTGACGCCACACGGCGCCGAGCACGCGCTCGAAGCGCTCGGCCAGGAGATCCTCGTTGTCGACGTGGTTCTGCACCGAGCAGACCGTGGCCTCAGGGGCGACGCGAACGAGCCGGTCCGCCACCTCCTCGGTGTCGTTCGCCCTGACGCAGATCAGGATCGGCCCGGCCTCCGGATCTCGCAGCCGCGCCGCTGCGAGCTCGATCCCGGGGATCGCCTCGGCGCGAGCGCGGATCACCTCGCCCGAGCCCGGATCCTCGACGCGCACGCCCTCCCGCTCGATCGCGCGTGCCACCTCGGCGCGTCGCACGACGAAGAGGACGGGAACGCCGGCCGCCGCGAGGCGCGCGCCGAGGGAGAGCCCGACCGCTCCCGCACCGAGCACGACGGCCACTAGCGACGCTCCCCGAGGACGGCCTCGAGCGCCAGCGGGCGGCCGTCGCGCAGCACTCCGAGCCTCACGCGCTGCCCCGGCTCGGAGGCGTAGAGCAGGGCCGCGAGCTCGCCCAGGTTGCCGACGCTCGTGCCGTCGAACGAGACGATCACGTCGCCGGCCTCGAGGCCCGCCGCGGCGGCGGGGCTCCCGGGGCGGACGCCCTGGAGCCGCACGCCCCTCTCGTCGGCGGGCGCGCCGAAGGCCGGAACCGTGCCGAGGTAGGGGCCGTAGCGGCGCCCGCTCGTGCCGGGCGTCGCGGGCGGAGGAGCGTCCCGCGCGACGACACCCTGGGGCGTCGCCTCGGGCGCCGCGGGAGGCGGACGCTCCGGCGCGTCGAGCAGCGCTCGCGCGACGCGCGCCACCGCCTCGAGCACGCGCGCCTCGCCGCCCGCGTCGACGAGCGCCGCGTCGTCGTCGGGCGTGTGGTACTGCGGGTGCATGCCCGTGAAGAACAGGAGCGTCGGGATGCCGCGCGCGGCGAAGGCCACCTGGTCGGACGGCGCGAAGGGGTCGGCGTCGTACGCGATCGCGAGGTCGGCGGCGGCGGCCGCGTCGGCGAGGATCGGTGCGAAGGCGGGCGAGCTCTCGCCGCCGTAGACCGTGACGGTGTCGTCCCGCAGGCGCCCGATCATGTCGAGGTTGAGCATCGCCACGGTGTCGGCGAGGGGCCAGGGGGGATCGGCGACGTACGCCTGGGAGCCGAGGAGCCCGGCCTCCTCGCCGGTGAAGGCGACCAGCACCAGGGTGCGTCGCGCGGCCGGGAGGGCGCCGAACAGGCGCGCGAGGGCGAGGAGCCCCGCGGTGCCGGAGGCGTTGTCGTCCGCGCCGTTGTGGATCTCGCCGCGCCGGTCGGGCGTCGCGGAGCCGAAGGCGCCACGGCCGAGATGGTCGTAGTGCGCGCCGATCACGACCGCCTCCGACGCCAGCGCCGGGTCGCGGCCCCGGCGCAGCGCGACCACGTTGGCCGCAGGTCCGAGCGTGCGCGCGAGGCGCACCGCCACGCGCGCACGCAGGCGACCGAGCGGCGCGGACGAGGGGCGCCCGAGCTGCTCGATCGCGTTCTCGCGGAGGACGAGGTCGCGTCCCGCGCGCGCGAAGAGACGCACGGCGGCGTCGCGCGACAGCGCGAGGGCGATCGTGTCCGAGGCCTGCACGGCAGCGCTCCACTCGCCGCCGCCGGGAAGGCTCGCGTGGCGGGCCGAGGCCGGCGGGACGAAGAGCACCGCCCGCGCGCCGTGCCGTCGCGCCGCGACGAGCTTGTGGGACCGCGTGCGGTAGGGCCAGGCGCGCTCGCCGTGGAGCGCGGCCACGCCGTCGCCGGGCCCGCCGTCGAGCACGACGACGATGCGCCCGGTCGCGTCGAGACCGGCGTAGTCGTCCCAGCCGAGGGACGGCGCCGAGATCCCGTAGCCCGCGAAGACGAGCGGCCCCGCGGCCTCGCCGTTCGCGCTGTCGGGCAGCGGCTCGAAGTCTCGCGGGCGTCGGAGCGCGACACCGCCCAGCGACAGCTCCGCGCGGGCGACCTCGAGGGCGACGGGGAGCTCGAGGCGCTCGACGAAGCTCGGGGCGTCGGCGGCGCTTCGTGCGCCGGGCTCGAGCCCGGCGGCACGGAAGCCGTCCGCGACGTAGGCGCCCGCCGCCTCGAGGCCCGGCGTCCCGAGGCCGCGTCCCTCCCGTGCATCGTCGGCGAGCCAGCCGACGTCGCCCGCGACGGCCGTGGGCGCAATGGCGGGAAGGGCCGCGGGCGGATGCGTCGCGCCGAGGGACGCGCAGCCGGACGCCGCACCGAGCGCGAGGACGAGGAGCACGTCGGGGCGGCGCATGGGTGCGCGAGGCTAGCAGGAGGGGACACGCGCAGCCGAGCGGCAAGGCGTACGCGCCGCGCCGGCGGAACGTGCGCAGGCGCGAGCGGGGGGGAATTCACGGGCTTCATTCCGGCGCGCGGGAAGCCGATCTCTCGGGACATGGACGCCCTCACCATCGCCGCCTCCGGCATGCGGAGCGCCGAGGCTCGGATCGGCGCGTCGGCGCACAACGTCGCGAACCTCGAGACGGATCCCGTGAAGCCCCTGCGCACGACCCAGCTCGACGTGGCAGGCGGAGGATCCGCGGCGCTCGTCCGGCAGACGGACGCGCCGCAGCCGGTCGATCTCGGCCAGGAGGCCGTGGAGCAGATCCTCGCGAGCCTCCAGTTCAACGCTTCCCTGCGCGTGTTCTCGGTCGCGGGCGAGCTGCGCGGTCGAATCGTCGACGTGCTCGCGTAGCGGGCGCCGACGCGCGCAGATCACCCGGCGGAGCGCGAATCCGATGCCCACCCTGCTCGCCACGCTCGTCGCCTCGGTCGTCGCGTGGGCCCTCGACGGTCCGCTGCGCGCCGTCGCGGGCGCCGGCGCCTCGACGCTGGCGGGCCTCGTCGTCGGTACGGTCGCGTTCTTCGTCTCGAAGCGCTTCTTCGCGGACCTGCGCGGCGGGGCGTAGCCCTCCGCCGGCGCCTGCCGTCGTCGCGCTCGCGTGCCGACGGGTCCGCGTCTCTCCCTGCGACCCTCGTCACAATCCCGCCCCGGCGGCCAGCCGATCCGCTGGGAGATGCACGCTTCCTCTCCTCCTCGTCCCATCGTCTCGGCCCGCGCCCTCGCGGCGCTGGCCGTCGTCATGGTGCTCGGCTTCTGCCTCGGCGCGGCGCGGGCCGACACCGCGACGCCGTCGTCGGCGGCCGTGCCGCGCGGGTTCCGCGACCGCATCGACCTCGGGCCGCGCGCGCTCGATGTCGCGGTCGACGTCGCCTCGCCCGGCGCGGGGAGCACGAGCCTCTCGGGAGAAGGCCGCGTCGAGACCGATCTCGTGCTCGGAACGCGGCTCGTCGTGCACCAGCCGTACAAGGTCTCGCTCGACGGGGGGAGCCCGCTCAGCGCACCGCGCATCGAGGCCCGGCGCGACGTCCGGCTCGGCCCCGACACGGTCGGCTCGCTCGGTCTCTCGACCGAGCCCTTCGTGCATGCCGCGTCGCCCCGAGCGGAGACCCGTCTCGAGCATCGCCTCACGGCGACCTCGCGCGTCTCGCTCGCGCTCGATCTCGGTGAGCTCCAGCGGGCCCGGCCCGTGGGCGCGACGCTGCGCTTCGAACGCCGCTTCTGAGCCGCGCGTGGCGCGTCGCCGCGGCCGTGTGCGGCGCGTGCCCTCGATCTAGGCTCCGGGGCATGGCCACCCGCGTGCCCATCCTGATCCTCGGTGGGGGCATCATCGGCACGAGCGTCGCGTGGGCGCTCGCCGCGCGCGGCGTGCGCGGGATCGAGGTGGTCGACCTCGACCTGGCCGGCGTCTACGCGTCCTCCGAGCTCAACGCCGGTGGCGTGCGCGCCACCTGGTGGCAGCCCGTGAACGTCGAGTGCTGCCGGCTGACGCTCGACTTCTTCCGCGCCCACGCGGCGGAGTTCGGCTTCCGGGAGCGCGGCTACCTCTGGCTCTACGCCGACGCGGCGCTCTGGGAGCGCGCCCTCGAGAAGCGCACGCTCCAGAATGCCTTCGGCCTCGGCGTCGAGGCCCTGGCGCCCTTCGAGCTCTGGGCGCGCTTCCCGCTGCTCGATCGCGGCCGCGAGGAGATCCTCGGCGCGACCTTCTCACCGCGCGACGGGCTGGTGAACCCCAACGCCGTGCGCGCCTTCTTCCGGCGCGAGGCGGAGCGACAGGGCGTGGTGTTCCGCAACCGGCACTACGTCTCGGGCATCGCGACCGCGCGCGTGGCCGGCCGCGCGGGCTCGCTCCGGCGCGTGTCAGAGGTCGACGTGGTCGAGGTCGCCCGCGGCGATCCGACGGACGCCGATGGCACCGTGCGCGAGATCCTGACCTCGCACCACGTCGCGCCGGCGGAGCAGGTCTCGGAGTCGCGGCTCGCGCCCGACGTGGTCGTGAACTGCCTCGGCGCCTGGTCGTCGGTGCTCCTCGCGAAGATCGGCGTCCGCGACGTCGCCGAGCCCGTGAGACGCCAGATCTCGCTCGTCGACGTGCACGCGAGCGATCTCCCGGCCGGCGTCGATCCCTCGACGCTCGGCATGATCGTCGACGCGAGCGGCCTCTACTTCCACCCCGAGGGCCCCCACGTGCTCGCGGGCTACTCGATCCCGCACGAGGCGCCGGGCTTCGACTTCGGCTACGACGGCGAGACGTTCTTCGAGGCGGAGATCTGGCCGCGCCTCGCCCACCGCGCGAGCGCCTTCGAGCGTTGCGGACACGTGCGCGGTTGGGCGGGGCTCTACGACGTGACGCCCGACCGCAGCGGCATCGCCGGTGCGGTCGCGGGCTTCGCGAACCTGTTCGAGGCGCGCTCCTTCACCGGGCGCGGCGTGATGCAGTCCTACGCGATCGGCAGGGCCATGGCGGGGCTCGTCGCCGGCGGCCGCTTCGAGGAGGTCGACCTGGCGCCCCTCGCGCGCGACCGCTTCGACGATCCCGCGCGCTGGGTCACGGAAGACCTCCACATCTAGGCGTCGCCCTCGCAGCGGGCGCGGATCGCCTCGAGCGTGCGGCTCACGCGCCCGGTCGCGAGGGCGCGCATCTCGAAGCGGTCGATCACGCCGCCGACCACGGCGACGGCGTTCGACGCGACGAGCTTCTGCTGGAGCCGCGTCCGCTCGGGGTGGCCCGGATCCGGGAGCAGGTCGAAGGTGGCGTCGAAGCGCAGCGGCCCGAGCTCGAGGAGCGCCCGCAGGCGCTCGTGCGCGACCACCTCGATCGGTCGCTCGTGCAGCACGATCGGCACGCCCCCTTGCCGATAGCGCCAGCGCACGTGCTGGCCGGGCTTCGGGTACTCCGGCGGGAGGTCGAGGGCTCCGGCGTTGCCGTTCGGCGCGTCCCAGCCCGCGATCTCGACGGGGTCGGTGAGGGCGCGCCAGATGCGCGACCGGTCGGCGCGAATCGCCGTGGAGAGCGCGACCGTGATCATGCGAGCCCCCCCAGAGCTCGCGGGCGAGCATCGCCGGCGACCCCCAGGGGCGCAAGAGAATCCCTTCGGTGTCGTCACTTCTCGGGGACACGAGCGCGGGGGGCTGGGGAAAACCCGGCCGGCCGGGCTCCGCCTCACTTCGCGAGGGCGAGGTGCGCCGCGGCCAGCTCGTCGTACTGCTTCGCGAGCTCGTCCTGCTCCGCGGCGGCCCGGGCCTTCGCGGCCTCGCCCTTGTAGTAGTCGGCCACGGCCTGGTGCTCCGCCGGCGTGTCGGCGAACTGCGCGAGCACCTCTTCGAGAGCTCCTCGGCCGACCATCGGCTCCGGGGCTCAGGACATCGACGCGCGGCGCTCCGGGAGCCCCCGTCGCCGCCACAGCGCGAAGAGCGCGGGGTAGACCAGGAGCTCCAGGCCGAAGGACGTGACGAGGCCGCCGACCATGGGCGCGGCGATGCGCTTCATGACGTCGGCGCCCGTGCCGCTGCTCCACAGGAGAGGCGTGAGGCCGAGGATCATCGTCACCACGGTCATGAGCTTCGGGCGGATGCGGCGGGCGGCGCCCTCGACGATCGCGTCCTCGAGGTCGGCCGCGTCGCGGAGCCGCCCGGCGGCCGCGTGCTGGCGGTGCGCCAGCGTCAGGTAGAGCAGCATCACGACGCCGGTCTGGGCATCGAGCCCGGCGAGGGCGATCAGGCCGACCCAGACCGCGACGCTGAGATCGTAGTGCAGGAGCCAGAGCAGCCAGATCGCGCCCACGAGCGAGAAGGGCACCGCCAGCAGGACGATCATGGTCTCGACGACGCTCCCGGTGTTCAGGTAGAGGAGGAGCGCCACGATCCCGAGCGTGAGCGGCAACACCACCGCGAGACGCTGCTTCGCGCGCTCGAAGTACTCGAACTGCCCGACCCACGCGACGCGCGTGCCGGGCGGCAGCGAGACGCGCTCCGCCACGACGCGCCGCGCCTCGCCCACGTAGTCGACGAGCGCACGCCCTTCGACGTCGGCCGCGACCAGGCCCGTGAGCCTTCCCCCCTCGCTCCGCACCATGTCGGGCCCGAGGGAGAACTCGAGCTTCGCGAGCTGGGCGAGGGGGACCTGCGCGCCGCCGAGCGCCGGCACGAGCACCTTCCCGATCTCCTCGGGATCCTCACGCCACCCGCGCGCGTAGCGCACGCTCACGGGATAGCGCTCGCGGCCCTCGACGGTCTGCGAGACCCGCATCCCGCCGATCGCGCCTTCGATCGCCGCGTCGAGGTCGTCGACGCGCACGCCGTAGCGGGCCGCGGCGTCGCGATCGATCGTGACGTCGAGGTAGTAGGCGCCCGTCGCGCGCTCGGCGAAGGCGTTGCGGGTGCCGGGCACGTCCCGCAGGACTCTCGCGATCTCGGTCGCCGCCTGCTCGACCCGTGCGAGATCGTCGCCGAAGACCTTCACGCCGAGCTGGCTGCGCACGCCGGTCGCGAGCATCTCCGTCCGCGTCTGGATCGGCATCCACCAGAGGTTCGGCAGGCCGGGGTAGCGGAGCTTCTGGTCCATCTCCTGGACGAGCCGCTCGAACGTCATCCCCGGCCGCCAGGCGTCGCGTGGCTTCAGCAGGATCACGGTCTCGATCATCGAGAGTGGCGCGGGGTCGGTCGCGGTCTCCGCGCGGCCCGCCTTCCCGAAGACGCGCTCTACCTCGGGGAAGCTCGCGAGCTCCCGGTCCATGAGCTCTAGCACGCGGGAGGCCTCCGTCGCGGAGATGCCCGGCGAGCCGGTCGGCATGTAGAGCACGGTGCCTTCGTTCAGGGGCGGCATGAACTCGCTGCCGAGGGCGAGGAAGGGCGGGATCGCGCTGGCGAGCAACACGAGCGCGACGGCGATCACCAGGAGCCGCCTGCGCACCACGAAGCGGACGACCGGCGCGTAGGCGCGCACGAGCCAACGGGTCAGCGGGCTCGCCTCCTCGCCGCGGGTCCGTCCGCGGATCAGCAGGGCGGCGAGCGCCGGCGTGAGCGTCACCGAGAGCACCGCCGCAAAGCCCATGGCGTAGGTCTTCGTGAACGCGAGGGGCTTGAACAGCCGGCCTTCGGTGCCCTCGAGGCTGAAGATCGGCAGGAACGACGCCGTGATCACGAGCAGCGCGAAGAAGATGCTCGGGCCCACCTCCTGCATCGCCGCGAGGATCACCGCGTTGCGATCGCCCTGGCGCCCGGCGTGCTCCCAGCCGTCGAGCCGCTTGTGGACGTTCTCGACCACGATGATCGCCGCGTCCACCATCGCGCCGATCGCGATCGCGACCCCGCCGAGGCTCATGACGTTCGCGCCGAGGCCCTGGTAGAGCATCGGCACGAAGGCCAGAGCGACACCGATCGGGATCGTGAGGATCGGGATCAGCGCGCTCCGCACGTGGAGCAGGAACACGAGGATCACGAGCGAGACGACCGCCATCTCCTCGTAGAGCGTGTGACGGAGCGTCGCGATCGCGCCCCGGATCAGCTCGGAGCGGTCGTACGTCACGACGATCTCGACGCCCTCCGGCAGCCCGGCCTTCACGTCCTCGAGGCGCTGCTTCACGGCGTCGATCACGGCGAGGGCGTTCTCGCCGATCCGCATCACGACGATTCCGCCGACGACCTCGCCCTTGCCGTCGAGGTCCGCGATGCCGCGGCGCATCTCGGGCCCGAGCGTCACCTCCGCCACGTCGCCCACGGTGACGGGACGGCCGCTCGGGCTCGCGCGCAACGGGATGCGCCGCAGGTCGTCGAGGCTGCGCACGTAGCCGCGGCCGCGCACCACCTGCTCGTGTCCCGCGATCTCGATCACGCCTCCGCCCGCATCCTGGTTCGAGGCGCGCACCGCGGCGCTGACCTCCGGAAGCGTCACACCGAGGGACCGCAGCCGGCTGGGATCGACCTGGACCTGGTACTCGCGCACGAAGCCGCCCACCGAGGCGACGTCGGCGACGCCCGGCACCGCGGAGAGGGCGTAGCGGAGGTTCCAGTCCTGGAGGCTCCGCAGCTGCGAGAGGTCGTGCGTTCCGCTGCGATCCACGAGGGCGTACTCGAACACCCAGCCCACGCCCGTGGCGTCGGGCCCGAGCACGGGCGTCACACCGTCCGGCAGCCGGCCCCGAACCGTGCTCATGTACTCGAGCACGCGGCTGCGCGCCCAGTAGGGATCGGTGCCGTCCTCGAAGATCGCGTACACGAAGGAGAGACCGAAGAACGATTGTCCCCGCACGAAGCGCACGTGCGGCGCCGAGAGGAGGGTCGCAGAGATCGGGTAGGTGACCTGGTCTTCGACCAGGTCGGGGCTGCGGCCGGGCCACTCGGTGAACACGATCACCTGGACGTCGGAGAGATCGGGGATCGCGTCGAGGGGCGTGCGGCGGAGCGCGTAGATCCCCCAGGCGAGGGCCGCCGCCACGGCGAGGATCGTGAGGCCGCGATTGCGCGCGCAGGCCGCGATCACGCGCGCGACGAGGCCGTCTTCGCGCTCGGCGCTCACCACTGCTCCAGGGCGGACTGGAGCCGGCTCTCGGCGGCGACCAGGAAGTTGCCCGACACCACGACGCGCTCTCCGGGCGAGAGCCCCGACAGCACCTCGTAGGCCTCTCCGTTGCCCGTGCCGATCTCGATGTCGCGCGGCTCGAGCCGTCCCTCGCCGAGGTCGACGAAGACGATCCGACGCGGCCCGGCGTAGAGCACGGCGGACGTCGGGACGAGCAGGCGCTCGCCGCGCGGCACGCGCAGCTCGACGTTCGCGTACATGTCCGGCAGGAGCACGCCCTCGGCGTTCGCGAGCGCGAGACGAACGCGCAGCGATCGGCTCTCTCGATCGAGGTACGGGTACGTGTAGGCGACCTTCGCGTCGAAGCGCCGACCAGGGAGCGAGGGCAGGGTCACCGTCGCGGGCTGGCCCGCGGCGACGCCCGGCAGCTCGCTCTCCTGGAGCTCCGCCTCGACCCAGACGTCCTCCGAGGGCGCGATGCGGAAGAGGCGCTGTCCGGGCTCCACGGCGGCGCCGAGCGTCACGTCCTTCTCGATCACGACGCCCGTGGCGGGCGATCGCATCGGCACCGCCTTCGCGGGGACGCCGCGACGCTCGAGCGCGTCGATCTCGGCATCCGACAGGTCCCACAGACGCAGGCGCGTGCGCGCCGCGCGGGTCAGCGCCTCGGAGCGCGCTCCGCCGCTCGCCTCGCGGCTCGCGTGCGCCGAGAGATACTCCTCCTGGGCCGCGTAGAGCTCCGGGCTGTAGATCCAGAGCAGCGGCTGCCCGCGCTCGACGCGCATGCCGACGGCGTCGGCCTCGAGCTTCTCGACGAAGCCGCGCACCTTGAGCGACACGTCGAAGAGGGCCGTCTCGTCCCAGGTCACGCGACCGACGGCGCGCACCACGCGGTCGAACGGCGCCAGCTCGACCGGGGCGCTGCGGATGCCCACGGCCTGCATGCGCTCGGGCGCGATCCGCACCTCCGCCACGTGGCCGGCGTGCTCGCCGGACCGCGCGCTCGCCTCGCCGAGGCGGAGCCCGGGCTGGCCCGTGGTGAGCGTGCCCTCGCCGCGCGCGACCGATGCGCCGCCGCGCTTCGCCTCGACCACGAGACGCCACGTTCCGGCCATCCCGAGATCGAGGTCGGCGTCGTAGGAGCCGGCGCCGGCGGGCTTCGCCGCGCCTCCGGTCTCCATCGGCGCCATTCCGGCCATCTGCATGCGCGCGTGGACCTCGACGGTCGCATCGTCGACCGGCATGCCGGCGGCGTCGTGCACGCGCACGCGCAGCCGGTTCGCGCCCTGGCGCGGCGTCGGCGGCTCCGGCGAGACTTCGAGCCGCAGGCCGCCGCCCTCGACGCGCGCGACGGGGCCCTCCTGGCCCGAGCGGCCGCAGCTCGCGGCGAGGAAGAGCACGAGGCAGAGGAGCATCGCTCCGCGCGGGGTGTCCCTTCGCTGGATCATGGACGTCCCTCCTGGCCGAGGCCCGCGGCTCGCCCGAGGGCGCGCTCGAGCTCGAAGTGGCGGCGAAGCACGTTGACGAGGCTGCGCTCGAGCTCGAGCTCGGTCTCGCGCCGACCGCGCTCGGCGTCGATCAGGGTCGCGAAGGCCTCCTTGCCGCTCTCGTACGCCGCGCGCGCCGCCACGGCGCGGTCGCGGGCTGCCGGCACGAGGCGCTCGCGCGCGAGGTCGTAGAGGTGGTGGGCCTCGCGCAGGCGTTCCGCGGCGCTCACGACGTCGAGGCGGACGGCGTCCTCGGTGCGCGCGCGCTCGCTGCGCGAGCGCGCCAGCTCGGCGCGCGCCTCGTCGAGGGCCGCACGCCGGCGGTCGAGGCGCAGCGGCACCTGCACCTGGAGGCCGACCATCGGCTGGAGATCCTTCTCCTGCCACACCTTGTCGTAGCGGGCGAAGACGCCGAAGTCCGGCAGGAACTCGCGCTGGGCAAGGTCCACGGCGCGCTCCCGCCCGCTCGCGCGGGCGTCGGCGGCCTGCAGCTCGGGCCGCGCGGAGACGGCCTCGCGCAGGAGGCTCTCGTCGTCGGCCGGGGCCGGCGGCGGCGACCCGAGACGCGACGGAGGCGCGGGCAGCGGGTGGTCGGGCGGGCGGTGGAGCAGCGCGTCGATGCGCTCGGCCGCGACGCGCCCGTCGGTCTCGGCGAGGATCTGCTCGTGCTCGAGCATCGCCTTCTCGGTCTCGGCCTGGAGCGGATCCTGCTGGGACGCCTCGCCCGCCTCGTAGCGCGCGAGGGCGACCGGCTGGAGGCGCTCGAGGAGCGCGACGTGGTGGGCGTCGATCTCGCTCGTGCGTGCCGCGAGGTAGTAGTCGTCGTACAGACGCGACGCGATCAGGGCGATCCGCAGGCGTGTCGCCTCGTAGTCGTGGGCGGTCGCCTCCGCCTCGGCCAGGGCCACCTCCTCGCGCAGGGCGAGCTTGCCCGGGAAGGGCAGGGCCTGGGAGATCTCGATCGTGTAGCCCGGATCGACGGTGCCGGAGCCCAGGGACCAGGGCGCGAGCGAGAGGCCGAGCATCGGGTCGTCGAGGGATCGCTCCTGGGCCGGCCTCGCCAGGGCGGCGCGCCACGCCTGGCGTGCCGCCTCGAGCGTCGGGTTCCGGCGCAGCACCTCGGCCACGAGCGCGGCGCGCTCGAGCACGGGCGCCCCGTCGAAGCTCGCCGGCGCATCGTCCGAGGGCTGCGCCTCCGCGGCGGCGCGGGCGTAGGAGGCCTCGAGCGTCCGGCTCCGCCCGGCGAGGCTCGGCGTGCCGCACGCGAGCGCGAGCGCCGCGAAGGCGGGCACGGCGCGTGCAGCGCCGAAGCGGCGACGCCGAGCGGCGTCGGCCGATCTGGATGCGGTCAAGACGGACTCCTTCGCCCCACGGCGGCGTGCGGGCGCACGCGCCGCGGCGGATCACGCGGGATCGCGCGAGAACCGGGCGTGGAGTCGGATCAGAGACGCAGGACGCGGTTCGAGTGCGCGAGGAGGGAGGGCGCTGGGAGGCCGGCGTCGCCGTGCAGCGTCGAGATCGAAGACCATGACGGGGTCGCGGGCGCGGGGACGAGGAGCAGCGCCGCAGGCGTCTCTCCCCGGACGCTCGGGACGACGGCGTGGAACGTGTACAGGTCCGCGCAGCATACGGACGGGCTCGACGGCGCCCGGTGCTCCGGAGAGGACGCGCCGTGGGCGTGGTGGGATTCGTCGGCGCAGCAGGGCATCGTCGCGAGAGCGGCCGCCGGGCAGACGATCGCCCCGGCCAGAACCGCCAGGAAGAGCCAGGCGAAGCGTCTCCGGCTCGTCGTCATGCAGCGCCTGGAGTACTCGTCGGCGTCCGCCCTGTCAACCTGAGCCCGGCAGCAGGCAGCGGGCATCCGAGCGCGACGAGCTCGCGGCACGCCCCGTGCCCAGGCCTTGAGCACTGCGGCGCCGAAGCTGCCCAGCGGACGGTCGCCTGTGCCGATGCCTGCGCGGAGCCGAGCGTCCAGTGATGCGCTCGCGCGGCACGTCTCTTGCTCCTACACCGAGTCATGACGAGCGTCCGGTTTCCCCGTCTCGCCTCCCGGATGACGTCCCGCGACGCGGGGTTCCTCTACCTCGAGCGCGACCACGCGCTGCTCCACATCGGCTGCGTGGCGCTGATCGGGGGACGGCTCGGACGCGATGCCCTCGCAGCGCGCGTCCATGCGCGGCTTCCGCGCCTCCGCCGCTACGCGCAGCGCGCGGTGCCCGTACCGTTCTCGCTCGGTCACCCGACCTGGGAGGACGATCCGGGGTTCGACGCGCGCGACCACCTCCATCGCTGGGCCCTTCCGGCGCCCGGCGGCGAAGGCGAGCTCGCCGAGCTCGTCGGGAACCTGCTCGCGCGTCCGCTGGACCGCGGGCGACCGCTCTGGGAGATGCACCTGATCGAAGGCCTCGACGGCGGCAGGAGCGCCCTCTTCCAGAAGGTCCATCACTGCATGATCGACGGCGTGTCCGGCGCGCAGCTCCTCGAGGTGCTGCTCGACGCCGAGCCCGGCGTGCGCGACGTCGAGAAGCCGAGGCTCGTGGCGCCCCCGGTGCCGCGGCCCGCGGCGCGCATGGGTCACGCCGTGCTCGACGCCGCTCGGCGTCAGGCGGCCGGGGTGGCGAGCCTGCTCCGCAGGCCGGCCGAGGCGCGCGAGGCCGTGGGGCGGCTGCGCTCGGCCGCGTGGTCGGCGCTCCAGCTCGCGACGAACGACGTGCCCGAGATGCCCTGGAACGCCCCGATCGGAGCGGGCCGTGCGCTCGCCTTCATGCGGTTCCCCCTCTCCGGCCTGAAGCGCGTCCGAGCGGCGCGGGGCGGCACCGTGAACGACGTCGTCCTGTGCGTGCTCGCCGGCGGGCTCCACCGCTACCTGCGGGCGAACGGGATCGCGACGCGCGGCCTCGAGCTCACCGCGCTGGTCCCCGTGAGCCTGCGCACGGCCGAGGAGACGCTCACGCTCGGCAACCGCATCTCGGCGATGCTCGTTCCGCTGGCCGTCGATCCGGCTTCCGAGGTGCCGCGCCTCGCGGCGACGCGTGCCGTCACCGAGCGCCTGAAGACGGGCGGCGCCTGGATGGGGATCGACGCCCTGCTCGGTGCCCTCGACGAGCTCCCCGCGCCGCTCGTCGCGACGATCGGCCGGAGCCTGCGCCTCGGCCGGCTCGCGAACGTGATCGCGACGAACGTGCAGGGGCCGCGAGAGGCGCGCTGGCTCTGCGGCCGGAAGGTCGAGGCGCTCCATCCGATCGTCCCGATCGTGGACGGCATCGGGCTCGGCCTCGCCGTCTTCTCCTATGACGGAATGCTCCACGTCGGCCTGAACGCCGAGCCGACCCTCGTCCCCGATCTCGGCAAGCTCTCCCAATCGATCGAGGAGTCGTTCAGCGAGCTCGTCGCCGGCGCGTGACCCACTACGGCGTAGGCCAGTGATCCGCCCACGGCCGCGCCTGCTCGAAGGCATGGGCCGCCTGCAGCACGAGGTCGTCGCGATGGCGTGCCGCGACGATCTGGAGCCCGACCGGGAGACCGGCCCGCGACATCCCCGCGCGTACCGTCGCCGCTGGGTGCCACGAGAGGTTGAACGGGATCGTGAAGCTCGCCACGCTGGTCTCGGGCAGCTTGCGGCCGTCGATCTCCGTCGGGAACGGCCCGCGCGCCGGCGGCGGATCGTAGGGCGTGGTCGGCGTGAGCAGCAGGTCGTAGCGGTCGAACGCCTCGGCGCACCAGCGGTTCAGCGCCTCCCGACGCTTCTGTGCGGCGCCCCAGACCTCCGGCGTCATCTTCCAGCCGTGCTTCACGCCCCACAGGAACTGCCGCCCGAACTCGGGCTCGTGGTCCGGGAGCAGCGGATGGAGGCGCGACGCGAGGTCGAAGCAGTTGACGAGGCCCCACTCGCGCCCGGCCTCCGGCGGCCCGCCCTTCACGAACTCGACGTGATGGCCGAGCGCTTCGAACACCTGGGCGGCCTCGGCGACGACGTCGGCGACGTCGCGTTGCACGACGGCGTAGCCGAGGTCGGGCGAGAAGCCGATGCGCAGGCCCGCCGGAAGATGACGGAGCACGGCGCGATACGAGTAGCCGGGATGGGGCAGCGACTGGGGATCGAGCGGATGCGCTCCGGCGACGATGTCGAGGTGCAGGGCGCCGTCCTCGACGGTGCGGGTGAGCGGACCGTGCGTCGCGGTGTCGACGGTCACCCACTGCGAATCGGGTCCGTGGGGGATGCGGCCGAGGCTCGGCTTCAGCCCGAAGCAGCCCGTGAACGTCGCGGGGAGCCGCACCGATCCGCCGCCGTCGCTCGCGGTGACGAGCGGCACGAGGCCGCCCGCGATCGCCGCGCTGCTCCCGCCGCTCGAGCCACCCGGCGTGCGCTCGAGGTTCCAGGGATTGCGCGTCTCGCCGTAGATCAGGTTCTTCGTGATCGCCGTCCAGCCGAACTCCGGCGCATTCGTCTTGCCGATCACGATCGCGCCCGCCGCGCGCAGGCGCGCCACCTGGATCGAGTCGTGATCGACGCGGTGATCCTTGAACGGGATCGAGCCGTGGGTGGTGACGAGGCCGGCGGCGTCCTCGAGGTCCTTCACGCCGAGGGGCACGCCCTCGAGGGGCCGTCCCTCGCCGCGCGCGATCCGCTCGCCGGCGGCTCGCGCCTCGGCGCGGAGCGCGTCCCGATCGCGCATCTGGACGAAGGCGTTCAGGCGCTCGTGGGTGGCGGCGATCCGGTCGAGCGTCGCGTCCATGAGCTCGAGGGGAGAGAGATCGCGGCGGGCGAGCCGGTCGACGATCTCGGTCAGGGGGCGGCGCAGCAGGTCGGACATGGGTACCTCTCGACGGAGCGCTCGCGGGGAGCGACCGGACGTTCAGTGTATCAGCGCGCCTCGGTCGGGAGGCCGGGAATCGGCCGTGGCCGCGCTTTCGCGCCGCGGACGCGGCGGAGTCTCCATATACTGGCGCCATGACGGACCTCCTGCTCCACCACTACGATGCGTCCCCGTTCTCCGAGAAGGTGCGGATCGTCTTCGGCATGAAGGGGCTGGCCTGGCGCTCGGTCGTCCAGCCCAACATGATGCCCAAGCCGCATCTCCTGCCGCTCACGGGCGGCTACCGACGGACGCCGGTGCTCCAGATCGGCGCCGACGTCTACTGCGACACGCAGGTGATCGTGCGCACGCTCGAGCGGCTGCATCCGACGCCGAGCCTCTACCCGGGCGGCTCCGAGGGCATCTCGTCCGTGGTGCAGCTCTGGAGCGATCGCTTCCTGTTCCTGGCGGCGGTGCCCGTGCTGTTCGGCAAGATCGGAAGCGCCGTGCCGAAGGAGTTCATCGAGGATCGCACGAAGCTCATGGCCGGGCGTGTCGACTTCCGGGCGATCATGGCGAGCGCTCCCGTCGCGGCGGATCAGCTCCGCGCCCACGCGCAGCTCGTCGACGCGCAGCTCGCGGACGGCCGGCGCTTCCTGCTCGGCGACGCGCCCTCGCTCGCCGACGCCGCCGCCTATCACCCGATCTGGTTCCTGCGCGCGATCCCGCCCACGGCGCGCGCGTACGCGGAATTCCCGCGCCTCGAGGCGTGGGCCGAGCGGATGAAGTCGATCGGGCACGGCACGCGAAGCGAGTGCAGGCCCGAGGAAGCGCTCGAGATCGCGCGCGCCGCCTCGCCCGCGACCCGAGCTGCGCGCGATCCCGGCGATCCGCGCGGCCTCGAGCCCGGCACGAAGATCCGGATCGTGCCCGACGACTACGGCTTCGATCCGGTCGAGGGAGAGCTCGTGACGTCGAGCGTGCACGAGGTGGCGCTGCGCCGCAGTGCGCCCGAGGTGGGCGAGGTGGTCGTGCACTTCCCGCGCGCCGGCTTCCAGGTGACGCCGATCTGACCGCGGGGCGCGGGCGGGGCCGACCGGAGAGACCCTCGAATTCGGCCTTCTCCGGGCGGAATTCGGGCGAATCCCCCTTTCAGGCCCGGAGGCGAGCGCGTATGATGCGCCGCGCGTCGTGGGGGGTGGGACTCGCTCGGCGCGATCAAGACACCCGGCTCGACGGTCACGTGACGAGCCACGGAGGGAATCGAACCGATCATGGCAGCCAAGAAGAAGGGCGCGGCCAAGGCCGCGAAGTCGTCCGGCGGGGAGCTCATCATCTCGAAGTCCCGCACCAAGGCCGCTGCGAAGAAGTGCAACGTGGGAAGCGAGTTCTACGGCGCCCTCGACAAGGCCGTGCGCAACCTGATCGCGGCCGCCGAGGCCCGCGCCGTCGGGAACAAGCGGAAGACGCTGAAGGCGCAGGACCTGTAGTCGAAGCCTCGCGTCCGGCCTCGATGAGGAAGGGCCCGCGGACGAGCCGTCCGCGGGCCCTTCTGCTTCGTCGCCGCGCCTAGCGGGCCGCTTCCGCCAAGAAGCGCTCCATCTCGGCCTGCGCCTCGACGTCGGTCATCTGCCGCGGCGGATGCTTCATCGCCCAGGCGGAGATGGGGAGCAGCGGCCCGGCGAGGCCCCGCTCGCGCGCGAGCTTCACGTAGCGGACCACGTCGACCACGATGCCCGCCGAGTTCGGCGAGTCCTGCACGGACAGGCGCGCTTCGAGCTCGATCGGCGCGCCGCCGAAGCCGCGGCCCTCGATCCGCAGGAAGCAGACCTTGTTGTCGTTCTGCCAGGGCACGTAGTCGCTCGGGCCCACGTGGACGTTGTCGGCGCCGAGCTCGTACGGCACCTGCGAGGTCACGGCCTCGGTCTTGCTCACCTTCTTCGACACGAGCCGCTCGCGTGCGAGCATGTTCAGGAAGTCGGTGTTGCCGCCGGTGTTGAGCTGGTAGGTGCGCTCGATCTTGACGCCGCGGTCGACGAAGAGCTTGGCGAGCGTGCGGTGCAGGATCGTCGCGCCGACCTGCGACTTGATGTCGTCCCCGGCGCACGGGATCCCGGCGCTGCGGAAGCGCTCTCCCCAGGCGGGATCCGAGACGATGAAGACCGGCACGCAGTTCACGAACGAGACGCCGGTCGCGAGACACGCTTCGGCGTAGCTCTGAGCCGCCTTGGACGACCCCACGGGCAGGTAGCAGAGCAGGATCTCGGCGCCGCTCTCCTCGAGCACGCGCGCCACGTCCACCGGAGACGCGTCGGCCACCCGGAAGGAGCGCTCCTCCGCGAAGTCCTTCATGTGCGGCGCGACACCGTCGTGGAGCGGCCCCATCCGCACCTCGACCTCGCTCGGCGCGATCCGCCCGCGGATCACGCGGGTGCAGTTGGGCAGGGCGAACGCCGCCTCGTGCAGAGGGCGGCCGACCTTGCGCCGGTCGACGTCGAACGCGGCCACGACCTCGATGTCGGAGGGCCGATAGCCGCCCATCTCGAGATGCATGAGGCCAAAGGCCTCGTGCGCTTCGGGCGCCACGCTCCGGTAGTGCTCGATCCCCTGGAGCAGCGAGCTCGCGCAGTTCCCGACACCCGCGATCGCCACGCGGATCCGCCGACCCGGATCGGAGGAGCGGGACCTCGGGGCCTTCTGCGCGGGCGGCGTGGAGGTCTTCGAGGCGGCCTTCGGAGCGGGAGCTTTCGAAGGGCGGGAAGAGGGCCTGCTCATGGCTCGGAGGCTAACTGCCGTCGCGCGGCAGGGTCAAGGCTTGCGCCGACGCGGAACAAGCGCTCGAGCGGGAGGCGCCGGAGCACCTCGACGGGCGAGAGGCCGTTCTCGCGCGCCACGTGCTCGAGGGCGCGGCTCGCGACGGACGCCGCCTTCTCGATCGCCGAGGGGATCGACTCCGCGTCGCCGAGCGGGAGCCGATCGGCCACGGCGACCTGGTTCGCGAGCGTCACGAATCGGTGGAAGAAGACCCGTCGCTCGTCCGCGTCGAGCTCACCCGCCGCGCGGAACAGCAGGTGGGCCGAGTCGATCGGCACGGGCAGCGACGCCGTCTCCGCGGGCAGCGACTCCGTCGTCGCCTCGAGCGCGCTCGCCTCGTCGGGCACCCGCGTGAGCTCTCTCTCGCGCACGCGGCCGTAGATGCGGATCGACTCGTCGAAGGACGGGAACCCGAAGTCGGCGAGCCGCGCCGTTCGCCAGCGCAGCGCGAACTCCTCGCAGTCGGCGTCGAGCTCCTCGATCGCGCCCTGGACGATCCGGAAGTAGAGCCAGTAGTCGCGCTCGAAGATCGCCCGCAGGCAGCGCATCAGGAACTCGAGCTCGTCGTCGTCGGCCTTCGCGACCAGGAAGAACTGGCCTTCGAGCGTCATCGCGCCGGTCGGCGGCTCCCAGTCGTCGCCGCTGGCCTTCATGACCACCCGCGCGGAGTCGCGCACCCAGAGCACGACGAGCTCGAGGTCGATGCCCTGGATCGTCTCGACGAGCTTATCGTCGCTCGCCTCGGCCACGGCGGCGAGCCAGGCGGCGAGCTGGCGGCGGTCGGGGTGCAGGCCCTTCCACGCGTCGAGGTCGATCGAGGTCTGGAGCTGATCGAAGGTGGCGTGCTCGAGCAGCCAGCCCGAGTCGGCGAGCCCGATCGCCTTCGCGGTGAAGCAGAGCTCGGCCTCGGGCAGGGCGGGAACGACGCGCTCGGGCGCCGGCAGGAGCTCGAGCAGCTCGGCGCGACGGCCGAGGGGCGTCTCGCACACGAGCTGCACCTGGGCGCCGACGTCGAGCGCGCCGAGCGCCGCCTTCGCGGCGCTCCGATCGTGCCGCGCGAGGGCGAGGACGCGAGAGGCCTCGGGGGGGAGCTCGGTCGGCCGCGGCATCGAGCCGACCCTAGCCGAGGCGGTGTTACCATGCCGCGCTCGCGGCACGGGGAGGCGGGGAATTGTTCTGGCGCGCGATCTGCTTCGCGTCCGGCGTCTGTCTCGGGCTGCTCGGCGCCCTCGCCGTGGTCGCCCCGGCCTCGACGGAGATCCCGCGCGCCCTCTCTCCCGCGCTCGTCGTGGAGCTCGGCGCCGGGGGCGGCGGCCTCGTGCTGCTCGCTCTCGCCTCCTGGATCGCGCGCGTCCGCGACGACGATCCCGACCGCGGCCTACACCTCGCCACGTCGGCGAGCGTGGGCTTCGCGGCGCTGCCCGCCGCGGGCGCCGCCTTGCTCGACCTCTCGCCCGGGCCGCGGGCCTTCGCGGCCGTGATCGCGGCCGCCCTCGCCGTCGCGCTCGTCCGCGGCGCGCGCCGGCGCGGTCCGACGCGGGGGCGCGCGGGCTGCTTCCTGGCCGCCGCCCTCGCGCTCGCCGCGGGCGGCGTCGCGGTCGTCGCCGCGACCGCAGTCGGAGCGGCCACCGCTCCCGCCGCCCCGCCGCCGACCCCCGAGCAAGAGGCCGCGGTCTTCGATCTCGATGCGAGGGTCGCGACCCGCGCCGTCCCCCGCTGCCGCTCGAAGCCGCTGGGCACGAGCGTGCTGCTCGCGAGCGGCGCCCATCCGCGCATGGGGCCGGAAGGGCGCTTCCTGTGGTTCGACGCGGCGACCTCCGATGGCCGTCGACAGGTGCACCGCCTCGACCGGACGTCGGGCACCGTCGTGTGCTGGAGCTGCGGCGAGCCGGGCAACAACCGGCGCCCGGCGCCCGCGAACGACGGGGTGGGCCTCGTCTTCGACACCGATCGCTACGTGAGCTGGCGCGATCCCACGAACACGGAGCTCCAGATCACGTCGGGCGCAGGTGAAGCGCCGGGCATCGGCTCGCGTCGCCTCACGGTGTCACCGGGGCCCGACGAGCGCGCGGTCTTCGGTCCGTCGCCGAACCTCGTCGCCTGGACGCGGGGCGAGGGAGCGCGCCTCGGCGTCGTGTCGGCCGTGGTGCGCTCGGGACACGGCGGCCTCGTGCTCGGCAGGCCGGCGCTCCTCCTCGCCGGGCGCGGCCGGTTCGTCGCACCCGCCGCCTGGTCGCCCGACGCGCGGTCGCTGGTCGTGGTGCGAGGCAACCCCCTGCGGCCCCTCGAGGCGCTCTCCCTCGACCTCGCGCTGCCCGCGAGCGTCGAGCTCGGCACCGACGCCGTCGCAGGGGCCTCCGCCTCCCACGACGCCGACGGCGCCTGGCTCGCGCTCGCCACCTCGGAGCGCGCCCGGCTCGCGGGCCTCCTCCCGCAGCACCTCGGCTTCCTGGTCGCGGCGCTCGATCGGCTTGGCAGCGATGCGCCGCGCTTTCGCGGGACCGGCGTGCGCGTGGGCGAGCCCTTCGGCGTGCTCGCGCCCCTCGACCTCGGCGACCTCGCGACCTGGGGCGAGCCCACGGGCGTGGCGCTCGCCCCGGACGGCGAGCGCATCGTGCTCGGCCAGCGACGCGCCACGCCCGAGGGTCGTGTCGAAGAGCGCCTCGTCGAGATCGTGCTCGACTGCGCGACGCCGGACGGTGCATGATGCGCCGAGCCTGAGGAGCGTCACGATGCACGGGCCGCGCGCGAGGAGCACGGGCTCGATTGCGGTCGCCGTCGCTGGCGTCCTGCTCCTGGCGCCGCCCGCGCCGCGCGCGGAGAACTCGAGCGCACCGTCGCCCGCCCCGGTGCCGCCCGACGCGGTGCTCGCCGTGCTGCCCGGCTCGCCAGCGGAGCGCCTCGGCGTCCTCGGCGCCGACGTCGTGGAGCGTCCAGCGGACGCGCCCGCGGACGCCGGCCGCGCCGATACCTTCGCGTCGGAGACCCTCCTCGCGATCCGGCGAGGCGGACCGCTCCGCGTCTCGCGTCGTGAGGGCGACGCGTGGGTCGCTCGCGATCTCCCGGCGGCCACACGAGCCGCGGCGAGCGGAGGCCCGCCGCCCGCCCCCACCGACGGGGCCCGCGAATGACGCCGCTATCCTCGCCGGCGTGATTTCGCTGGCGGAGATCCGGGACGCCCTGCGCGGCACGACGCCGCTCCTCCTCGACACCTATGGCAAGCGACATGCTGCGGTGGCGCTCGTCTTGCGCGCGACCTCGCAGGGTCCCGAGCTGCTCTTCATCGAGCGCGCCGAGCGCGAGGGCGATCCCTGGTCGGGCCACATGGCGTTCCCCGGCGGCCGCGTCGAGCGGCTCGACCCGAACCCGCGCTTCGCCGCCGAGCGCGAGACCCTGGAGGAGGTCGGCCTCACCCTGGGCGACGCCGAGGACCTCGGTCGTCTCGACGATCTCGAGGGACGACACGCCGGACGTCCGGTGGAGCTCGTGATCTCGGCCTTCGTGTACGGCGTCGACGAGCCCGGTCCGCTTCGCACGAGCCGCGAGGTGCGCGAGGCGCTCTGGGTGCCCCTCGAGCGGCTCCGGGATCCTGCGCGGCACGTCGACTACGCCTATCCGCCCGCGCGCGGCGCGCTCTATCCCGGGATCGTGGTCGGCGATCCGGAGCGGCACGTCGTGTGGGGGCTCACCTATCGCTTCCTGCAGATCTTCTTCGACCGGATCGACCGCGCGCTGCGGCCGGAGTGAGCCTCACGGCTACGCGGAGAGGATCGCGACGTCGACCACGAGGCGGTCGGCCTCCTGCTGGAGCGCGGCGCGCAGCGCGCTCTCGGCGGTGCCCTCGGGCACCTCCACGGTGACGGTCATCTCGAAGTGGGGCGAGCCGCCCGGGCCGGGACGCGCGACGCTCGAGAGCTCGGCGATGTTCGCGCCGTGCTCCGCCAGGACCCGACACACGCCGGCGACGATCCCCGCGCGGTCCTCGCCGGCGGCGACCACCCGGCGCAGGCGCGTGCCGGGCGCCGGAACCGCCGGCCGGGGCGCTCCGCTCACGGGGCGCAGCAGGATCGTGAGGCCGTGGTCGCGCTCGAGGCGCTTCGCGCCCGCCGCGAGCGCCGCCTCCGCGCGCTCGTCGCCGGCCGAGGCGAGCAGGATCACGGCGAACTCGCTGCCGAGGATCGTCATGCGCGAGTCCTCGAGGTTCGCGTCGCAGTCGAAGATGAGCTGCGCGAGCTCGGCCACGAGGCCCGGCCGATCACGCCCGATGGCGGAGAGGATGAAGAATCGGCGCATGCGATGACCCTAGCAGGCCGCCTCAGAATCCCGCGAGGAGCTTGCGCTGGAGCAGCCGGTTCATCCAGTCGACGATCGGCGGCACCGCGACGTTGTGGGCCGCCGTGACCACGTCGAGGTGCGCGTAGCCTTCGGCCAGGAAGATCTCCTCGTCGGCCGGGGGCGTCGCGACCGCGCCGAAGAGGGAGGCGTACGACGCCTCGGTCGGGGTGAGCCCGTTCGAGCCTCCGATCGCGAGGATCGGGACGTTCACGTTCGCGGTCTGCGTGATCGCGAGCAGCGACTCGTCGCCGAGGGAGCTCGAGTCGCGGCCGTAGGAGAAGTCGAGGAACACGCGTCCGCTGACGAAGTACCACTCGAGGAAGTTGCCCGGCGCCGAGAGGATGCGCATCGCCTCGTAGATGTCCGACACCTCCTTCTCGTCGCCCCAGTGCGCGGGCGGGTCGGTCGGGAGCGGGCGCGGGCCGTGGTTCATGAGCGCGCAGCCCGGGCTCACGTTCGCGACGTTCGGCGGGCAGCTCGGCAGCGTCGGATCCGAGTAGTTCTTCCACTGCCGGAGGGTCTGCGGATTGCCGTCGTCGCCGGCGAGGTAGAACTCGCTGGCGCCGGGGAAGGCGCCCGCCGGGATCAGCGTGTTGGGCCCGTCGTCGGAGAAGCCGAAGGAGCCGGCGAGCATCGACGCCGGCGACATGTCGTCGTCGAGGAACAGGCCGACGATCGTCTCCGAGGCCGCCGGCGCGCCGAACAGCACGTTCAGCGGGAAGGTCTGCGCGAAGGAGGTGCGCTGCAGGAGCGCGTGCTGGCCGGGGCGGTTCACGCCGTCGAGGCCCGCGATGCCCGACGAGGCGCCGAGCAGCGCGAGGTCGGCCCCGCTGAAGCTCGAGAGGAAGACGTCGGGGCCATCCGTCGCCGCGAGGTCCGCGATGCTCTGCTGGTAGCTCGCGAGCGTCGGCCCCGTACCCGTGCCGAGGCCGCCGCCTTCGAGCAGGAGCAGGCCGTCGATCTTCGCGTAGCCGGGATCGACGCCGCTCGACGGATCGAAGTCGTAGGCCGCGAAGGCGGTGGCCCATCCGGTGCCCATCGAGTGGCCGCCGAAGAGCACGAGGCCCTGGGGCCCGACGATGCTCCGCGCCTCGTCGACCAGGATCTTCCAGTCACGCACGTACGTGTCGACGCCCCAGTACGCGGCGAAGCGCACGTCGTTCTGCGCGAGCTTCACGAACGGGCTCGAGCCCCCGAGGGCGTCGGGCAGCGCGAAGGGCGGATCGACGACTCCGTCGCCGTCGACGTCGACGTCGCCGGGTCCCGTCGGGAAGGGCTCGGGCCCGGGCGGGTCGACGTCGGGGAAGAGGAACTGCAGCGCGTCGAGCACGCCGTTCGTGTCGCCCACCGCGAAGTGCGCGGCGGCGTAGTTCGTCCCGCGCAGGTCCTCGAGCTGGTTCGGGCGACGGTCCACGGCCCAGACCTCGAGGTTCCCGTTGAAGGCCGTCACGAGCTGCTTCGCGAGCGGCGTGAACGGCCCGGCGCCGCTGATGAAGCCCGGGATCAGGATCAGGATCACGCGCGGCGGAGCGCCGGAGGGCTTCGGCTGATAGGTACGCACGTAGCTCACGCGATTCAGGTTCGGCGCGGCGCCGACGATCTTCTGCACCGCGAGCGTCGCGGGCATCTCGACGCCGCCGACGCCCGAGCCCGGCGTGTGCGGCTCGACGTAGCCGGCCCGCACGACGTACTGCTGCTGCACGAGGGAGCCCGAGGGGCAGCTCGCGATCGTCGCGCCGGAGGCGGCGACTCCGGCCAGGATCAGCCCCGCGAGCGCGTGTCGCGTCGTCATCGGGACACCTCCGACGGATGGCGCCGCGCGCGGCGTGCGAGCGCGACGAGGCCGAGCGCCGTCAGCAGGGCGGTCGCGGGCTCGGGCACGCTCGCCACGAGGTGGACGTCCACGGGGCCCGTCGGGGTGAGCACGCCGAAGCTCGTCTCGAGCCCCGTGATCGAGGCGCCGCCCGGGCCGAAGCTCACGGTGCCCGTGACGTCGGGGAGGGCGAGCGGGACGCTCGTGACGCCGTTCGAAAGCGTCAGGAAGAGGGTGGGGATCAGGAGCTCGCCCGTCGGCTTGAGCACGCCGAGGCCCGGGCTCGCGACGTCCGGGTCGAGGCCGATCGTGCCGCCGCTCGCCGCGAGGGCCAGCCCGACGAGGTCGAAGGTGGTGTTGCCGGGGCCGAAGGGCAGGCTCCCGACCGCGAAGTCGAGAGAGCCGGAGAGGCTCGCCGGCGAGCCGCCGGAAGGCGTGAGCGAGCTCTGGGACGGATCCGCGACCATTCCGACGAGCGTGCTGGCACCGGCCGGCGCTGCGGACAGCAGCGCGGCGACCAGCGCCAGGCGGCGCAGGGGCAGTCTCATGGTGTGTTCCTCACTCCGGCCCGCGAGCCCGGCGCGTGCACGACGCTCCGCCGGAGGAGCGGATCGTCCACCTCCGCTCCCAGCCGAGTCTACGAGAGTCAACCAGTCATGTGGGGCCTTCGGCGGCTTTGTGTCAGGGCTCGTCGCGCGGCGCCGCGGTGGGAGGCGCGCTGCCCGGGGCGGCCTCGAAGCCGGAGCAACGGACGACGGGAAGCGCGGGGTAGCGGCGGAAGGCGGGGTCGTCGTCCGCCCGCCGGCAGCGCCAGAACGTGCTGCCGCGGGCGCTCTCCTGGCGCTGGGCGTGACGACAGGTCGCGCAGAGCCCGACGTCGGACCGGCCCGGGTCGCGAGCGCCGGTCACGGGGCGGGCTCGAGCTCGAGCGAGCGCGCGCCCCCGTCGTCCTCGAAGCGCACTTCGACGCGTCCGTCGCGCCGCTGGAAGCCCGGGGCGCCCGCGGCCTCTTCGAGCGGGAGGGCATCGAGGAGCACCGCCCGGGCCGAGCCCGCGGCGTGGAAGACGACGCGCGCCGGCCGGCGCGCGATCGCGAAGGCGCCCTGTCGCGCGCCGAGCTCGAGGCGCAGGCGGCCGCCGGCCCGATCGCGCACGCGCAGCGAGGTCCGGGCCACCGCACCGCGCGAGTGCGCCGTGGTCTCGCCGTCGTCCTCGATGAGGAATCCGGTCGAGTCGCCGCCGGGGAACACCTCGAGCACGAGCGGCTCGTCGGGCGCCTCGCCCGTATGCTGCACAGCACTCTGCGTCGGGATCACGGCCCCGCCCCGCACGAAGATCGGCATGCGCTCGAGAGGCGCCTCCACCTCGATGCGCCGCGGGCCCGCGAAGCGCGCGTCGTCGTCGAGGGAGATCCAGCTTCCCGCCGGCAGGTAGAGCGCGCGGCGGCGCGCGCCGCGCTCGAGGACGGGCGCGAGCAGGAGCGACGGACCGAGCATCACCTGGTCGTCCACCCGCGCCGCCTCCGGGTCGTCCGGGAACTCGAAGAAGAGCGGCCGCCAGGGCGGCGTGCCGCACGCCGCCGCCTCGTGGAAGAGCCCGTAGAGATAGGGCAGGAGCCGCATGCGCAGGCCGAGCGCCGCCCGCGAGATCGCCTCGACGCGCGCGCCGAAGCGCCATGGCTCCTGACGCGGCTTGAGCCACATGGAGTGCGTGCGCGCGAAGGGATAGAGCGCGCCGATCTGCATCCAGCGCGCGAAGAGCTCGGGCGTGCAGACGCCCGCGAAGCCCCCGATGTCGGCGCCGCAGAACGGGACGCCCGAGAGCGAGAGCTGGAGCAGCATGCGCACGGAGAGGCGGAGCCCGGGCCACGTGCTCCACGTGTCGCCGGTCCAGAGCGCGGCGTGGCGCTGGATCCCGGCGTATCCGGAGCGGGAGAGCACGAACGGGCGGCGCTCGGGCCGCGCCGTCTCGAGGCCCTCTCGCGTCGCGCGCGAGTGTTGGTGGCCGTAGAGATTCCGCACGTGCTCGTGGGGCACGCGCGCGTCGCCTCCCGCCGCCGGCGCCTGGAGCGTGCGGGAGAGATCCTGCGCGCGATACGGGAGCAGGAAGCGTCCCAGGCGCACGTCGCGCGACCAGCCCGCGGGCTCGTTCATGTCGTTCCAGACCCCGGCCACGCCGGCATCGACGAGCGCACGGTGGAGCCCACCCCACCAGGCGCGGACCTCGGCGCGATTGAAGTCGGGCAGCGCCGCGTCGCCCGGCCAGACGCGCAGCGAGGGAAGCCCGCCGTCGCGCTCGCGACAGAAGAAGCCGCGCGCCATCCCGTCGCGGAAGACCTCGTACGTCGGGTCGACCTTCACGCCCGGATCGACGATCGCCACGACGCGGAAACCCTTTGCCCCGAGCTCGCGGAGGAGACGCGCGGGGTCGGGGAAGCGCCGCGCATCCCACGTGAAGACCCGGAAGCCCTGCATGTAGTCGATGTCGAGGTGGATCGCGTCCGTCGGGATGCGCCGGCGACGGAGCTCCGCGGCGAGGGCGCGCACGTCGGCCTCGCTGCCGTACGACCAGCGCGACTGGTGGTGCCCGAGCGCCCAGCGCGGCGGGAGCGGCGTGCGGCCGACCCGCGCGGTGAAGCGCCGCAGCACGTCGGCCGGCCGCGGTCCGGGAAAGATCGTGAGGTCGATCCCGCCCGTCGCCGTCTCGATCGCGACGCGGGTGCGATCGCTCGCGGCGACGTCGAAGCGCGACGGTCCGTGCGCGTCGAGGAAGACGCCCGTCGCGATCGATTCGTCACCGAGGAGCGTCGGCGGTGAGACCGCGAGGAAGAACGGGATCGACGCGTAGAGCGGGTCGACGTCGTCCCACACCGGATGGTCGCGGTTGCGCATGCGGAGCACGCGGCCCCGCTGATCGAGCGGGCCGGTCTTCTCGCCGAAGCCGTGGAAGCGCTGACCGACGGGCGCGGCGAGGGCGATCCGCGCGCGGCCGTCGGCCGCGAACGCGAGATGCGAGAGAGAGGCGAGCACGTTTCCAGCCCGGTCGCGCACGCGCAGCGCGAAGGGATCGGCGTCGACCTCGACGCGGGCCTCGCCTTCCGGCCCCGAGAACGCGAGGCCGACGCCGCCCTCGTCGAGCGCGAAGGGCTCCGCGCCCGAGCTCTCGAAGCGCGCGAAGCCGAGCGCTTCGGAGGCGTCGGCAGGAAGGCTTCCCGCCGCGACGCGCAGGCGCACGCTGCCGTCGCGCGCGAGCGCCACGCTCCCACGTGCCGCCTCGAGCCGCAGCGCGACACCACCGGCCGGGCCGGGCTCGAAGCCGAGAACGCTCTCCTCGCGGAACTCCGGCTCCGGCATCGCGCGCAGTCTACAATCGCGCGCGATGGGCGCCGACCACGCCTCGGAGCGACGCGAAGCGGAGCGCGGCGGCGCGCTGCGCGCTCGCCTCGCGCGCGTGCTCTCCCTCGCCGAGACCGTCCTCGCGCGGCTGGCCGGCGCGCCGCCGGAGGCGTCGCTCTTCGAGCGTCACACGGCCTTCCGCTGGGACGCGCGCGGAGGCCCCGGCCGGCTCGTCCCCGTGCTCGCGCCCGCGGAGTTCGACCTCGACGATCTGATCGGCGTCGAGCGCGCGGTCGAGCGCCTCGTGCGCAACACCGAGCAGTTCGTGCGCGGCCTGCCCTCGAACCACGTCCTCCTGTTCGGTGAGCGCGGCACGGGAAAGTCGTCGGCGGTGCGTGGCCTGCTCCCTCGCTTCGCCGCCCGCGGCCTCCGTCTCGTGGAGCTGCACAAGGCCGACCTCGTGAACCTGCCCGACGTGCTCGCCGTCGTGCGCGACGTCCCGCTCCGATTCCTGCTCTTCTGCGACGACCTCTCCTTCGACGAAGGCGAGACGGCCTACCGCGAGCTCAAGGCGGCGCTGGAAGGCAGCCTCGAGGCACCTCCGCCGAACGTGCGCATCGTGGCGACGAGCAACCGCCGCCATCTCCTGCCCGAGCGCGTGGCGGAGAATCGCGCCGCGCACCTCGACGACGCGGGCGAGCTCCACCTGGGCGAGTCCCTCGAAGAGAAGCTCGCCCTCTCGGATCGCTTCGGCCTCGTCCTGGGCTTCTATGGCTTCGACCAGGAGACGTTCCTGCGGATCGTGGGCCGCTACGCGGCCAAGGCCGGCCTCGAGGTCGATCCGGGTCCCCTGCGCTCCGAAGCCCTGCGCTTCGCGCTCGACCGGTCGAGCCGCTCGGGCCGCGTCGCGAAGCAGTTCGTGGACGACCTCGCCGGGCGGCTCGGCCTCGAGCGCGATCCCGGCTGATCTTGCGCAGCGGTCCGCGGGAGGGAAATCCGTTTCCCTCGGAGGCGAGGGGATTTCCTTCCGCCTGGCCGGCCCAGGGCGGCGAGATGTGTCTCTTTCGAGCCAAGCGTCGGATTTCTCGGGGCTTCCTCCGGGCGAAGAGGCCTGCGGGCGATTGGTCTCCGTCTTGCACGGAAGGGGCGCGGGTCGTGGTGAGAACCCGACTCATGGGAAGGGGGACTTACCGCTGCGCGGCGTCTCGATGGGGACCTGCGCCGCGAACGAGAGGGCCCTTCCCGATGCTGCTTCGAAACGCGCGCACCCTGTGGCTGCCGGCTCTGCTCACCATCTTGTGCGCCACCTCCGCCGAGGCGGCGTCGATCACCTATGGCGACTTCACGGGCTCGACCCTGGGCTACCTCGGCGTGCGGGAGTCGTCGATCACCGACGGGGTGCCTCTCTACGGCACGCCGACGCTCTCGGGTGACGCCCTCCTGTTCGGAGCCCCGACCTACGCGACCTCGGCCGCGGGCGGCTGGGCCGACACGACGTCCGGCACCCTGTCGTTCACGCTCGAGGCGCTGAGCGGCTTCCTCGGCAAGATCTCCTTCCAGGAGGGCGGCAGGTTCGCCTTGACGGGCGCGGTGGGCGTCCCCGGCGATGCGCAGGTCCAGATCTCGGGCCTGCTCACCGTCACGGATTTCTCCTCGGGCCTCGCGGGCACGGTCTACTCCGCGACCCTCGTCGTGAGCCCGCAGGGCGTCTTCGCGTTGCCGAGCTCGAGCAGCGGATCCTGGACGGCCTCCGCCGGGGTCGACCTCACGGGCCTCGGCATCACGCGCGCGAAGGTCGTGTTCAACAACACCCTTCAGTCCGCGGCGGGGATCGGCTCGAGCGCCACGGCGGCCAAGAGCCTGATCTCGGTGAACGTCCCGGAGCCGGGCACGGTGCTCCTCGTCGGGGCGGGCCTCGCGGGCCTCGGCGTCACCGGACGCCGGCGAAAGGCCTAGGGCAAAGTTCGAAGTTCCTTTACCTGGAGAACGACGCCGGAGTAGAGTGGGCGGGGCAAATGGGCCCCGGTCGCCGGGCCTCCAAGGCCATACGCTGAGCTCGAAGCTCCTGCGCACGAGGATGAGCTGATGCTGCGCTTCCCCCTTCGCTTCCTGGCCGCGGGCCTGCTCGCGTGCGTGGTCGCCTCCGGCGCGCGTGCGAGCACCTTCACGTACGGCGACTTCACCGGCACCACAGTCGACTTCGTCGGAGTGGCCGAGAACACCGGCGCGACGCCGTACGCATTGTTCGATACACCGACCGCCTTCGGCGACTCGCTCTCGTTCTCTCCGACGGACTTCGCCTCGTTCGCCGCGAACGGCGGGAGCGACTCCGTGAGCGGGACGCTCACGATGACGATTCGTGCCCACGCCGGGCTCGCCCTCGGCAAGATCACCCTCGACGAGCTCGGCGACTACGCGCTCACGGGCATCGCGTCGTCTTCCGCCTCGGCCTCGGTCCTCGGAAACCTGACCGTCGTCGACGTGACGCCCGGGACGAACGCTCCGCTGTTCGCGGGCTCGGTGTTCAATCCGGTTTCGCCCTACACGCTCGCCGGCGGCGCGACGAGCGGCGCGTTCCAGGGGAGCGCCTCCCTCGACCTCGCGGGGCTCGGCATCAGGGAGGTGAGCCTCACGTTCGTGAGCACCCTCGCGACCCAGGCCGGGGCCGGCGCGACCGCGATCATCCAGGCGAAGTCGTTCCACGGCCCGCAGCTCTCGGCGACGGCGGGCCCGGCCGTCCCGGAGCCGGCGGCGGCGCTGGTGTTCGGCGTCGGGGGGCTGCTCGTGGCCGCCGCGGCGCGGCGGCACGCCGTCTGAGGCCGCGGGCCGCGAGCCGCGGCCCATCTCGAGTCCTACCGGATGACGCCCATCTCGCGGCCGACGCGCGCGATGGCGTCGAGCGCGCGCTCGAGGTGGCTCCGCTCGTGGGTCGCCATGTAGGACGTGCGGATCATCGCCTGGCCGGGCGGGACCGCGGGCGAGATCACGGGATTCACGAACACGCCCTCTTCGAGCAGGCGCGTCGTCATGCGGAAGGCCGCGAGGTCCTCTCCGACGACCATCGGGATCACCGGCGAGGCCGAGGCGCCCGTGTCGAAGCCGAGCGTCTTGAGCTCGTGCTGCATGAAGCGCGTGTGGTCCCACAGGCGCGCGCGACGCTCGGGCTCGCGCTCCAGCACGTCGAGGGCCGCGAGAACCGCGCCCATGCTCGCCGGCGGCGGCGCCGCCGAGAAGATCAGCGAGCGTGCGTGGTGCTTGATCCACTCGATGACGGTGTGCTCTCCTGCGATGAAGCCGCCGATCGCCGCCAGCGACTTCGAGAACGTGCCCATCACGAGGTCGACCTCGTGCTCGAGAGCGAAGTGCTCGGGCGTGCCGCGGCCGTGCTCACCGAACACGCCCAGGCCGTGGGCGTCGTCGACCATCAGGCGCGCGCCGTAGCGGCGCTTGAGCTCCGCGAGCCGCGGAAGGTCGGCGAGGTCGCCCTCCATCGAGAACACGCCGTCGACCACGATCAGCTTGCCCTTTTCGGGCGGCGCGACCCGGAGCTTCGCCTCGAGGTCGTCCATGTCGTTGTGGCGGAACTTCGCGTGGCGCGCGAACGAGAGGCGTGCGCCGTCGATGATGCAGGCGTGGTCGAGGCTGTCGAGGTACACGACATCGGATCGATCGAGCAGGCACGAGATCACGCCCAGGTTCACCTGGTAGCCGGTCGAGAACGTGACCGCGGCGGGACGCCGCATGAACGCAGCGAGGCGCTCCTCGAGGCGGACGTGGATGTCGAGGGTGCCGTTCAGGAAGCGCGAGCCCGCGCAGCCCGAGCCATAGCGGTCGATCGCCGCCTTCGACGCCTCCTTCACCTCGGGATGGCTCGTGAGGCCGAGGTAGTTGTTGGAGCCGAGCATCACGACGTCGCGGCCGTCGATCGTGACGACGGGATCCTGTCCGGAGGAGAGCACACGGAAGTACGGGTACACCCCGAGCTCGCGCACCTGCTCCGCGTACTTGTAGTCGAAGCACTTCTGGAACACGTCCATGCGTCCGACCTCCAGGGGGCGCGCGGAACGTAGCTGCTTTCGCCCGACCGTGCGCCTCGGGCGAAGCCCTTCCCTGGCCCAGCCGCCCTCTCTCCGTACAATGGGCGTGCCGATGGCGGCTGCCGGGGGTCGATTTCGCATGCGCTCTCGGGAGAAGCTTCGCCGTCTCGGCCTCGTGGCCGCGCTCGGCGTCGCCTGGGGCTGCGCCCAGACGGGCCCGGGGACGCCGGCGATCGCGAGCGCCGGCGCACCGGATGAGGCCGCGGCCGTGGCCGCGCCGGCCGCCGCCGCGGCCGACGCGGACGCCGCCCTGCTCGCGGACATCGGCGAAGGGCCGAGCGATCCCCTGGAGCGGATGAATCGCGGATTCTTCCTGATGAACCGCGGCGTCGACTGGGCGGTCCTCGATCCGCTCTCGAACGCCTATCGCTTCGTCGTGCCCGAGCCCGGACGGAACGCGATCCGTCGCGCCTTCGACAACCTGAACTCGATGGCGGTCCTCGCCAACGACATCCTCCAGTGTCAGGCCCAGGACGCGATCGTCACCGTGTTCCGCTTCGCGATCAACAGCACCATCGGGCTGGCCGGCCTGTTCGACCCGGCGTCCCGCCTGGGCCTCCCCGTCCACGACTCGGATTTCGGGGAGACGCTCTACCTCTACGGCGTGCCGACCGGCCCCTACCTCGTCCTGCCGCTGCTCGGCCCCACGTCGGTTCGCGATGCCGTCGGCGAGGGCGTGGACGGACTCCTGCGGCCCGAGTTCTGGGTGCTCGGCCCGACCGAGCGCCTGTTCTTCGACGCGACGAACGGCATCAGCTATCGCGAGTCGCACCTCGACGAGATCCGCGCGCTGCGCGACGCCTCCCTCGACTACTACGCGGCGCTGCGGAGCGCCTACTGGATGCACCGGCAGGCCGATCTCGCGCACCGCCAGGAAGTGTCGGAATCGAGATCGCGCTCGATCTACGAGGCCACCACCCCCGCACGTTGAGGCGCCGTCAGCGGGGGGGCGGCGCCTTCGCGAGGTTCGCGCTCTTCTCGTCGAGCGTCGCCATGAGGCCCTCGAAGCCGCTGCGCTCGAAGACCGACGAGTAGTCCGCGCGATAGAGCGCGAGCTGGCTCACGGTGCCGTCGAGCAGCACGTCGACCACGCGCCAGCCGCCCGGCGTCTCGCGCATGCGGTAGTCGAGGGAGGTCGCCTTGCCGTCGGTCTCGACGATCCGCGTGCGCACGAGCGTCGTGCCCTGGCCGCCCTCGCCCTCGCCCAGCGTCTCGAAGCGCTCGCCCGCGAAGGTCGCGAACTGCGAGGCGTAGTTCGCGACCGACCAGCGCCTGAAGGCCTGGGTCAGCTGCTCCTGCTGGGCCGCGTCGAGGGTCGCCCAGTGGCGGCCGAGGGCGGCCTTCGTCATGAAGGCGAGGTCGAAGGTCTGGTCCACTGCGGGCGCGACGAGCTTCTCGCGCCCGGCGTAGCCGAGCTTCGGGCCGTCCTTCATGGCCGAGAGCAACGTCGCGTGGAAGCGCTCGATCGCGGCGCTCGCTCCGCCTGCGGCCGGGGGCTCGGGGTCCGCCGTGGCGCTGGGACCGAGCACCAGCCCGACGACGAGCAGCGGGAGCAGGCAGGCGAGGCGCGCGCGTCGTCGGCCGGACGAGCCGTCACGGCGCTCGGCGTGGGATCGAGGTGAGGTCACGAAGGCCTCCGACGCGGCCGCTCCCCAGCGCGCGACCGTAGCAATCCGGGCCGCGTCGGCGCCGAGGCGCGGGGCTTCAGGCATCGCCGACCACGAATCGCAGCACCGCGTCGCGGAAGCCTTCGGGGTTGTCGATCATCACGGAGTGGCCGGCCCGCGGGACCACCGCGAGTGTTCCGCGGGGAAGCGCCTCCTCCGCCATGCGCTCGGCGGTCTCGGGCGAGAGGACGTCCGAGGCCGCGCCGCGCACCACGAGCGCGGGACAGGGCGTGCCGCGCAGCGCCTCCCACAGGATCGCCGTCTCCTCGGCGCTGCGTCGCGCAGCCTCCTCGGGCGGGATCTTTCCCCAGTTCTTCGCGAAGGCCGGGTCGGTCTTGGGCACGAGCCGGCCGTCGGCGCGCGTGCGCAGCCCGTGCCGCGCGAGACGCGCCACGACCGCGCTCGGCGCGAGCGGATAGGCGCGGGCGAGCACGCGCTCGTACTCGTCGACGGACGCGAACGAGGGGTCGGTCTTCGCCTCGGCGTCGAGGCGGATCCGAAGCACGCCCCGCATGTCGAGCTCGGGCCCGGCGTCGACGATCACGAGGCCCGCGAGACGCTCCGGGTGGCGCTTCGCGAACCGCATGGAGACGCGGCCGCCCATCGAATGGCCGACGAGCACGACGCGCTCGATCCCGAGGGCGTCGAGGGCTGCGATCGCATCGCGCGCCATCGAGTCGTGCTCGTAGCGAAGCTCCGGATCGTGGCCGGAGTCCCCGTGGCCGCGCTGGTCGAGGGCGAGCGTCCGGTAGTAGGGGGCCACCGCGGGCGCGAAGTCGTCCCAGACGTGGGCATCGTTCGCGAAGCCGTGGAGGAGGAGCATGGGCACGCCGGACTGGCTCCACTCGAGGAGATGGAGCGGGTGGCCGTCGGCGCCCGTGAGGCGCAGCGAGCGGGGAGTCATGGGCGCGGATCCTACCGGAACCTCGTCCTCCATCGTGCCCTCTTGATCCGTCGTCGCGCGGCGTGATACACACGGCGTGTGGTCGGACCTCCGACCTCGGACCGCCGCCTCTCGATCGAGGTCTCCATGGCTGCTCCCGATCCCGACGCGCTCGCTCCCCTGGGCTCCGCGCGCCGACCCCAGGAGGTCTTCGAGCAGCTCCGGATCCGGATCCTGTCCGGCGCGCTTCCGGCCGGGAGCCGGCTTCCGAACGAGCGCGAGCTCTCCGGCACGCTCGGCGTGAATCGCGCCTCTCTCCGGGAGGCCCTGAAGCGCCTCGAGTACCTCGAGCTGGTCGAGGTCCGGCACGGCCAGGGGACGTTCGTCCGCGAGGTGTCCGGATCGTCGGCGCTCCAGGTGGTCGAGGGTCTGCTCCACGACCCGAGGACCGTGACCGTCGACCTGCTGCGCCAGATCCTCGACTTCCGCCGGCACGTGGCGCTCCACGTCGCGGAGCTCGCGGCCCGCAACCGCAGCGACGCCCAGCTCGCGCGCGCCCATGCGCTCCTCGCGGACGAGGAGGTCGGCGCCGCCGATCCCGCGCGCGCGCTCGCGCTCGACGTCGAGATGAACGCGCTCCTCGGCGAGGCCTCCGGGAACCTGATGTACCGCGTCGTGACGAACCTCTTCACGAAGCTCGTCGCGCGCCTGGGCCCGCTCTACTACAACGCGGCCCGCGACCACCGTCGCTCCCTGGAGACGCACCGCGCGCTCCTCGCCGCGATCGAGCGGCGCGATCCCTCCGAAGCGCGACGCATCGTCGAGGTGATGCTCGACTACAGCGAGGCCGCGATCCTGCGAGAGGCGGAACGCCTCCAGGCGGCGGGCTTTCTCGGGCCGACGCCGCCGAAGGCCGCGCCGTGACGATCCGTCGCGACACGCTGCGGTGGAACGGCTGGGGCCGCCTGGGCGAGTCGATCGGCCTCGGTCGTGCGCGCGAAGAGGCGATCCTGGACGAGCTCGGCCGGCGCCTCGGCCGCAAGCTCCTCCGCGGCGCGGAGCCCTGCGCCCTGGCGGACGTGCGCCTTCCGCCGCCGAAGCTCGAGGCGGCGCTGCTCGAGCGGCTGCGCGCCGCGTGCGGCGACGACGGCGTCGGCACCAGCCGCTTCGAGCGCGCGCGCTTCGCGCTCGGGAAGAGCCTGCCCGACCTCTTGCGCCTGCGACGCGGAGAGATCGATGCCGCACCCGACGTGGTGGTGCATCCCGCCGACGAGGGCGCGGTGGCGGCGGTGCTGCGGATCGCCGGAGAGGGGCGGCTCGCGGTGGTTCCCTGCGGCGGAGGAACGAGCGTGGTCGGCGGCGTCGAGGCGCGACCGGGGCCCGGACACGCGGGCGTGATCGTGCTCGACACCACCCGTCTCGATCGACTGCTCGCCGTCGACGCCATCGCCGGGACGGCCACGTTCCAGGCGGGCATCGACGGCCCCGCGCTCGAGGCCGCGCTGGCGCGCCACGGCCGCACGCTCGGCCACTACCCCCAGTCCTTCGAGCACTCGACGCTCGGCGGCTGGATCGCCACGCGCTCGAGCGGGCAGCAGTCGAACGGCTACGGCGCGATCGAGGATATGGTCGTCGCCGTGCGGCTCGTGACGCCCGAGGGTGTCGTCCGCACGCTGCCGGTGCCGCGCTCCGCGGCCGGGCCCGATCTGCGCCAGCTCGCCCTGGGCTCCGAGGGGGCCCTCGGCGTGATCGTCGAGGCGACGCTGCGCACGGCGCGCCTGCCCGCGTCGCGCATCGAGCGCGGGATGCTCTTCCGCAGCTTCGCCGACGGCGTGGCCGCGGTGCGGGAGCTGGTGCAGGCGGGCCTTCCCGTGTCGCTCGTCCGACTCTCCGACGAGTCGGAGACGGAGCTCTTCGAGCTCCTGCGTCGCAAGCCCGGAAGCAGGACGGGCCGCACGCTCGATCCGGGGGCCGTCGTCCTCGGCGCCGCGGCGCGGCTCGGCTACGCGCCGGGGCGCCGCACCACGCTCCTCTACGGCGTCGAAGCCGCGAGCGCGCGCGAGGCCTCCTTCGCCGCCTGGCGCGTGCGGCGCGTCCTCCGCCGGCACGGAGGCCTGCCCCTCGGCCGGGCACCGGGACGATCGTGGCGCCGCGACCGCTTCCGCACGCCGTATCTTCGCGACTGGCTCCTCGACCACGGCGTCGCCGTCGACACCCTCGAGACCGCGCTCCCGTGGAGCCTTCTCGAGGGCGGACGCGACGCGATCCTGCTCGCGCTCCGCCGCGCCCTCGCGAGCCACGCCGGCGGCGGCCTCGCGATGGCGCACCTCTCCCACAGCTATCCGGACGGGGCGAGCCTCTACTTCACGCTCCTCTACCCGCTCGACGAGACGGATGCCGTGGCGCAGTGGCGCGCGATCAAGCGCGCGGCGAGCGACGCGGTCGTCGCAGCCGGTGGAACCATCTCGCATCATCACGGCGTCGGCGTCGACCACGCGCCGTGGCTCGAGGGCGAGAAGGGGAGGCTCGGCCTCGCGGCGCTGCGCGCCGTGAAGCGCGTCCTCGATCCGGCCGGCCTCATGAACCCCGGAAAGCTCCTGTGACGGCCGCGTGGACCCTCGTCGAGCGCGCGAGCGCGCTGCGCCGCGCCGAGCGCGACGGGGTCGACCTGCTCGTGATCGGCGGGGGCATCACCGGCGCGGGCGTGCTGCGCGACGCGGCCTCGCGCGGCCTGCGCGCCCTCCTCGTCGAGCGCGACGACTTCGCGTCGGGCACCTCGAGCCGCTCGTCGAAGATGGTGCACGGCGGCCTGCGCTACATCGGTGAGGGTCACCTCGGCGTGACGCGCGAGTCGTGCCGCGAGCGCGATCGCCTCGTCGCGCAGAGCCCGAACCTGGTCGAGTCGGTGCCGTTCCTGTTCCCCGCCTTCGACGGCGGGAGGCACCCGCTCTGGCAGATCCACGCGGCGCTCTTCGTCTACCGCGCGCTGGCGAGCTTCCGCCCGAGCGCGCGCTTCCGGATGCTCCGGCCCGACGAGGTCCCGCGCTGGTCGCGCGACCTGCGCAGCGAGGGCTTGCACGGCGCGGGGCTCTACCACGACGCCCAGGTCGACGACGCGCGGCTCGTGCTCGAGACGCTGCGCAGCGCGCGCGCCCTCGGCGCGGAGGCGGTGAGCCATGCGGAGGTGGTCGAGCTCGAGCGCGACGTGGGGGGCCGCCTCGCGGCGGCGCGCGTCCACGATCGCCTCGAGCGCCGCACGATGGCGATCCGCGCCCACGCCTTCGTGAACGCCGCGGGGCCGGCGGTCGAGCGTGTGCGTGGCCTCGACCGTCCCGTGACGAGGCCCGAGCTGCGCCCCGCGAAGGGCGTGCACCTCGTCATCCCCAGGAGCCGCGTCCACCTCGAGGCCGCGATCACGTTCCCTGCCCGCGACGGGCGCCCGCTCTTCCTCGCGCCGTGGCAGGACGTCGCGATCCTCGGCACCACGGACACCTTCACGGACGAGATCGACGAGCCCGGCGTCACGATCGAGGAGGTCCACTACCTCCTGGCCGCGGCGAACGAGGCGTTCCCGCGCGTGGGCCTCACGACGAACGACCTGCGCAGCGTCTACGCCGGCGTGCGGCCCCTCGTGGCGTCCCCGGGCAGTGACACGCCGGCGACGTCGGTCTCGCGCGAGCACCGCATCTACCGCGATCCTTCGGGGCTCGTCTCCGCCGCGGGCGGGAAGCTCACCACCCACCGCTCGACGGGGGAGGAGATCGTCGACCTCGTGCTCGGGCAGCTTCCGGCGCGGGTGCGCGAGACGGCGGGCCCGAGCCGGACGGCGAAGCTCCCGCTGCGGGAGGACGGCTTCGATCGCGCCGCCTTCGAGGCGGAGCTCGCCCGGCGCTCCGCCCTTCCGCCGCACGCGGTGGCGCACCTCGTCCGCCACCATGGTGCGTCGGCCGAGTCCCTCCTCGCGGAGGCGCCGCCGGGATCGTTGGAGACGATCGGCCGCTCGCGCTTCTGCTACGCCGAGATCCCCTGGGTCGTCCGCACGGAGTGCCCGGCCTCGCTCTGCGACCTCCTCGAGCGTCGCATGCGCCTCGCGATCTTCGCCGAGGGACAGGGCCTGCCGGAGCTCGACCGGATCGTGCGCGTCGCCGCGGACGCTGCGGGCTGGGACGAAGGACGCGCGCGGAGCGAGGCCGCGGCCTATGCCCGGGCCGTGCGGCGTCGCTACCAGATCGTCCTGCCCGAGGCCCAGCGGACGGCGCCGGCGCGGGTCGCGGCCGCCTAGCCGTCGCGCCGCGCGGCGTCGCCTCCGCGCCGCGATACCCTCGCGGCCGTGTCTCGACGAACGGTCGTCATCGCGAACCCGCGCAGCCGCAACGGCGCGACGGGCCGGCGCATGGACGCGGTGGTGGCGAAGCTGCGCGCCACCCTCGGCGAGGTCGCGATCGAGACCACGCGCGGCCCTCGCGATGCCGAGCGGATCGCGCGGGAGGCCGTCGGGCGAGGCGCGCTGCGCGTGCTCGTCGCGGGCGGCGACGGCACGACGAGCGAGGTCGTGACCGGCCTCCTCGCGGGCGGCCTCGCGGAGCGCGTGGAGCTCGGGCTCCTTCCCCTCGGCACCGGAGGTGATCTCGCGCGTACGCTCGGCTTGCCGCGGGACCTCGACGAGGCGATCGCGCGCCTCGCGCGCGGCAAGACGCGTCGCGTGGACGCCGGCGCGGCGCGGTTCCAGGCGGACGACGGCGCGGAGCGCACGCTCTTCTTCGTGAACGTCGCGAGCGCCGGGATCAGCGGGCTCGTCACGGCCCTCGTGAACGCGGCACCGAAGTCCCTGGGCGGGACGGTCTCGTTCCTCGTCGGCACGCTGCGGGCGATCGTCCGCTTCGAGCCCGCCGGCGCGCGCATCCGCGTGGACGGCGCCGTCGTGCACGAGGGCCCGCTCACGCTCGCGGTCGCCGCGAACGGTCGCTACTTCGGGGGCGGCATGCACGTGGCTCCCGAGGCCGGGATCGACGACGGCTTGCTCGACGTGGTCTGGATCGACGGCCTTCCGAAGCTGCGCCTCCTTCGGGAGCTCCCCAAGCTCTACACCGGGGCGCACCTGCGGGTCTCCGCGGTCCACTCGACGCGCGGTCGCGTCGTCGAGATCGAGCCGCTCGAAGGCACGAGGCCGCTGCGCATCGAGATCGACGGCGAGCCCCTGGGCTCCCTGCCCGCGCGCTTCGAGGTGCTGCCGGCGGCGCTCACCCTCGTCGGGTGCGAGGCGTGAAGGACGTCTTCGATCGCGTGCGCGAGGGCGCCGCGCGGGTCGTGGCCGAGGCGACGCTCGTGCGCATCGAGCCGGCGCGCGTCGAGGCCCTGGCCGACTCGCTCGCCGCGGCGGCGAAGCCCGCTCCGACCTGGGACCCGCGCTACCACCACGTCGGCTCACCCGGCTCGACCGTCGCCTTCGTCGTGACCTGGAACGCCGTGAACTTCGGATCGGGCTGGTTCCCGAAGCTCCGCAAGCGGGGCAGCCTCTCCGGCGCCCTCACGGTGCTCACGGGGCTGAAGCAGCGCTTCGACTCCGAGGGGCCGTGGAGCGCGGCGGCGCTGGCGGAGATGGAGCCCGAGGAGCTCGCCCCGATCGTCGGGCAGGACCTCGGAGAGCCGGAGGCGACGGAGATCGTGGGCCTGTGGGCCGAGGCGCTGCGGCAGCTCGGCGCGCACCTTCTCGCGCACTTCGCGGGCTCGTTCGAGGCGCTCGTCGCCGCCGCGGGCGGCTCGGCGGCGCGGCTCGTGGAGCTCCTCGCGAGGATGCCCTTCTACCGCGACGTCGCGATCTGGCGCGGTGCGGAGGTGCCGTTCTACAAGCGCGCGCAGATCACGGCGTCGGACCTCGCGCTCGCCTTCGAGGGCAAGGGCCCCGGCGCGTTCTGCGATCTCGACCGCATGACCCTGTTCGCGGACAACCTCGTGCCCCACGTGCTGCGACACCACGGAGTGCTCGCCTACGCGGAGAGCCTCGCCGAGCGGATCGAGCGCGAGGAGCTCCTGCCGGCCGGGGGCGAGGAGGAGGTGCAGATCCGCGCGTGCGCCGTCCACGCCGTCGAGCTCCTCGCCGGGGCCCTCGCGCGCCGCGCGAGGCCGACGCCCCCGCGGATCCTCGACTCCCTGCTCTGGACGGAGGGCCAGAGCCCGCACATCAAGGCGCGCCCGCGACACCGGACCCGGACGGTCTACTACTGATGCGCGCGCGCAGGAGGCCCCGGCTCGACGCGCCGGGCGCGCGTCTCCTGGCGGCCGTGAGGGGTCGATGAAGCTCCTGCGCGAGTTCGTCCGCGAGCATCCGGGATACTCCGTGACGCTCCTCGTCTCCCTCCTCGTGGCGAGCGTGCTCGAGGGCGTGGGACTCCTCTCGCTGCTGCCCCTCGTCGACCTCGCGGTGTCCCCCGGCGGCGGCAGCATGCTCTCCGGCCCGTCCGCCGCCGTGGCCTCGAAGTCCTCGGCGCACCCGAAGGCGGTGCTGCAGTCGGTCTTCGCCGCGCTCGGCATCACGCCGAGCCTCGGTGCGGTGCTGATCGTGATCCTCGTGGCCTTCGCGCTGCGCAGCGTGATCCTGCTCCTGGCCCGGCGGCACGTCGGCAATACCGTCGCCGCCCTGGTCCGCGAGCTGCGGCTGCGCCTCGTGCGGGCACTGCTGCGCGCGCGCTGGAGCTACTACGTGCGCCAGCGCGTCGGCTCCTTCGGAAACGCCTACGCCGCCGAGGCCCAGCGCGCCGCGTCGGCCTTCGTGCACCTGACCTACATGGTGACCCACGCGCTCCAGTTCGTGATCTATGGGGCGATCGCGGTGGCGACCTCCTGGCGTGCGACGCTCGCTTCGGCGGCGCTCGGCAGCGTGATCGTGATGGTCCTGAACGGCCTCGTGAAGATGGGCCGGCGCGCCGGCCAGAGGCAGACGCGCCTCAGCAAGGGCTTGCTCGGCCGGCTGACCGACGTGCTCCAGGGCGTGAAGCCCATGAAGGCCATGGGTCGGGAAGAGCTCGTGACGCCGCTCCTCGAGGACGGAACGCTTCGACTCGAGCGCGCGATGCGCAAGGACACCTACGCCACGGAGGTCCTGACCGCGTTCGGCGACACGATGACGATCGCGATCCTGTGCGCCGGCATCTACCTGATGCTCGGCGTGTATCACATCGAGGTGGGGCAGGCGCTGCTCCTCACGGTGCTGGCCTACCGGATCTTCGACGTCGTGAACAAGTTCCAGCGTCGTCAGCAGAAGGCGGCGGTGGACGAGAGCGCGTACTGGTCCTTGCGCAGGACGATCGAGGAGGCGGAGGGCAATGCCGAGGCCGCGTCGGAGGGCGCCGAGCCGCGCTTCGAGCACGCCATCGAGCTCGCGGGCGTCGTCTTCTCCTACGACGAGGGGGTCCTCTTCGACGCCCTCGAGCTCGTCATCCCGGCGGGCGGCATCACGGCGCTCGTCGGGCCGTCCGGCGCGGGCAAGACCACGGTGGTCGACCTCGTGGCCGGCCTCGTGCAGCCGCGTGCAGGCGAGGTGCGGATCGACGGCGTTCCGCTCGGGAAGCTCGACCTGCGCGCATGGCGGCGGCGCATCGGCTACGTGCCGCAGGAGATGTTCCTGCTGCACGACACCGTCGCGATCAACGTCTCGCTCGGCGACCCACACGTGAGCCGCGCCCAGATCGAGCGAGCCCTGGCGCGTGGCCACGCCGCCGACTTCGTGGCGCGTCTGCCGCAGGGCATCGATACCGTCGTGGGCGAGCGCGGTGCCGCGCTCTCGGGCGGCCAGCGGCAGCGCGTGGCGATCGCGCGGGCGCTCGTGCACGAGCCCTGGCTGCTCGTGCTCGACGAGGCCACGACGGCCCTCGATCCCGAGAGCGAGGCCGCCGTCTGGGCGGCGATCGAGGAGCTCCGCGGCTCGATGACCGTGCTCGCGATCTCCCACCAGATGACGCTCCTCGGCGTCGCCGACCGCGTCTATCGGATCTCGCGCGGCCGGGCCGAGCGGCTCGAGCGGGGCGCGGTCACGGAACGGGCGGACGCCCGCTAGGGCACGGCCCCTCGCGCGCACGCGGCGATCGCGTCGGCGATCCGGTCGAGCGTCGTGGGGGAGAGCGCCACGCTGCGCACGCCGTCCTGCGTCGCGGCTCGGGCCGTTCCCGCATCGACGGGCGCGTCGAGCGCGACGAGCGCCTCGGCCACGCGCTCGCTCGAGCGCGCGATCGCGGGGCGGAGCGCGCCGTCGAGGTCGGGGCCGTCCACCGCGGGCGCAGGGCCGGCGTCGAGCCGCGCCCGCTCGACCTCGGTCGCCGCCACGATGAGAGACGAGAACAGCGCGTCGACGCTCGCCGGGGACGGCGCGGGCCGTCCCTCGCGCACCGCGGCCGCGGCGACGGCGCCGCGGCCGGCCTCGAGCACGCGCGCCTCCTGCGCCGCGTCCGTCACCGGCTGGCTCCGGCGCGCCTTCGCCTCGGCCACCCACGGCATGAGCGAGAGGCGCTCGTCGATGGCAGCGACGAGCACGGCGAGCGGCGTCGCGGTCGGTGCGGCTGCGCCGCCGCCGAGCCAACGCTCGCGCTCGGCGGCGAGGCTGCCGTCGGCTTCACGCGCGAGGAGCCACGCGTCGAGCGTGCGCGCGAGCTCCCGCTCCCCACTCGCGACGAGCCACGCCTTCCGGTCGCGCGTCAGGGGTCCCAGGGCGCGCGTGGGCGGGAGCGCGTGCTGCCAGCGGAGGGCCTCGACGGAGTCGGTCAGCACCGCATCCGCCGTTCCCCGCACGAGCTCCTCTGGAACCGCGGTGTTGTCCGACAGCGCGTGGATGTCGGCCGCCGGGAATCGTGCTCGAGCCACCGTCTCGAGGTGGCCGCCCGCGTTCACCGCGAGCCGGAGGCCCTGCCGCTCGAGGTCCGACTCCGCCCGCAGCGGGCTCGCGGCCGGGACGAGGACGACGGCGCCGCTCTCGGCCACCGGAGCCGTGAAGCGGCCGGCCAGGCTCCGGTCGGGGCGTACCGTGACGCCGCCCAGCGCCACGTCGTAGGCCCCACCCACGAGGCCGGGCACGAGCCCTGGCCAGGTGACGGGAACGAGCGTCAATGGGAGTCCTTGGTCGGCCGCGAAGCGACGGACGAGGTCGACGTCGAAGCCTTGGGGATCGCCACCCTCCCGGAAGCTGAAGGGGGCGTAGTCGAGAGTGGTGCCCACGCGGAGCGCCCCTGGCCGGGCCGCGGCCGGCGCCGGGGAGGGAGGCCCGGTCGCGCACGCGGCGAGCGCGAGCAGACCGGCGACCCGGGCGGCGACGCTCCAGCGGCTCGGCGAGCGGCAGATCCCCGTGGACATCGGTGCCGCACCGTAGCCCGGGCCGCGGGCGCGCGGGCCGACGCTCCCCCACCGTTTGACCGGTCCGACGGGATCGCCTAAGTTGCCGGCTCCCCGGAAGCCTCGGCTTCTCCCCAACGGTTGCCCGCGAAGGGCTGCTCGCGAAGACCCGGTCGCCAAGGATCGCTGCGCGAGGCGCTTCGCGGTTTCGAGGTTCGCCATGCTCACGCTCGACGAGATCGAACCCGGCACGCGGGTGACGCACAAGAACACCGGCCTCCGCTACTCGGTGGTGGACGTCGGTGAGGACGAGGTGCTGCTCTCCCCGGAGCAGAGCGACCTCCAGGATCTCGTGGTGCCGGTCGGCCTGTTCTGCGCCGAGTTCATCGCGACCGACCGCTACAGCGCCGGTCGCGGACGCGGCCGACGTCCCGCCGCCCCCGGCGCGCCGAGCCCCGCCGCGCGCGCGCCGGTCGGCCCCAAGTGCCGAGGGCGCATCAAGAAGATGGTCCGCGAGCGCGGCTTCGGATTCATCCGCGGCGACGACGGCAAGGAGGTCTTCTTCCACCGCTCGGGCCTGAACGGGGCCGAGTACGACATCCTGTCGGAAGGCGACACCGTCGAGTACGTGGTCCAGGAGGGCGCCCGCGGCCCGCGCGCCGAGCACGTCCGGGCCGTCGCCGACGCCAAGGCCGCCGCGCCCACGCCGTAGCGCTCTCCTAGCTTGCCTCGTAGCGCTGCACGATCGGCAGCCGCCGCCCGCTCCCGAACGCCTTGCTGGAGCAGCGCAGCACGAGCGGCGACTGGCGGCGCTTGTACTCGTTGCGGTCGAGCCGGCGCACGATCTGGCGGACGAGCTCCGGGGTCGCGCCGGGCGGCGGCGTGATCGCACCGGCGCCGAGGCCGCCCTCGATCGCCTGCTCCAGCACCGCGTCGAGCACCTCGTAGGGCGGAAGGTCGTCCGTGTCGAGCTGCCCGGCGGCGAGCTCCGCCGACGGCGCCTTCTCGATCGAGCCGCGGGGGATGCGCTCGCCCGCGCGATTCGCGTGACGCGCCAGAGCGTAGACGTCGCGCTTGTAGGCGTCGCCGAGCACCGCGATCCCGCCCACCGTGTCACCGTAGAGCGTGCAGTAGCCGACGGAGAGCTCGCTCTTGTTCCCCGTCGCGAGCACGAGCCGCCCCTCGAAGTTCGAGATCGCCATCAGGATCGCACCGCGGATCCGCGACTGGACGTTCTGCTGGGCGAGCCCGTAGTCGTCGCGGGGTCCGATCAGCGCGCGGAACGTCGCGATGTAGGAGTCGTACACCGCGCGGATGTCGACGCGCCGCACCTCGATGCCGAGGTTGCGGCCGAGGGCGAGCGCGTCCGAGACGCTGTGCTCCGACGAGAACGGGCCCGGCATCGCCACGCCGAGCACGCGCTCGGGCCCGAGCGCCAGGCACGCGAGGTGCGCCGTCACCGCCGAATCGATCCCGCCGGAGAGGCCGATCACGGCGCCGGGGGGCAGGCTCTGCTTGCGGAAGTAGTCGCGGATGCCGAGCACGAGGCCGGTCTCGAGCTGCTCCACCGACGAGAGATCGGGCACCGCGTCGGGCGCCAGGGCCGCGGAGGGGAGCGCGAGGTCCAGCACGTCGAGCGCCGGCTCGAAGAGCGGAAGCGCGGCCCGGATGCGGCCGCGCTCGTCCGCCACGAAGGACCCGCCGTCGAAGATCAGCTCGTCGTTGCCGCCGACCTGGTTCACGAACACCACGGGGCGTCGCGCCGCCGCGGCCTGGCGCGCGAAGAGCTGGCGCCGGAAGAGCGGCTTGTCGACGTGCCAGGGGGACGCCGAGAGGTTGAGCACGACCTCCGCGCCGGCCGCCGCGAGCTCGCCCATGGGGTCGATTCCGTAGGGCACCTCGCCGGCCCAGAGGTCCTCGCACACCGTGAGCCCGAGCGTTCCGAGGCCGTGCTCCGCGGCGTGCACCACCTCGCGCTCGAGGGCGGGCTGGAAGTAGCGGTTCTCGTCGAAGACGTCGTAGGTCGGGAGCAGCGACTTGCAGCGCACGGCGATGCGGCGCCCTCCGGCGAGCAGCACCGCCGCGTTGGCGAGGTGCTTCGGGCGGCGCGTATCGAGGGGAACGACCGCGCCGACCGCGATCGCGACGTCGCGCGACGCGGCCGCGAGCGCCTCGAGCTCGCGGAGCTGATCCCTCAAGAAGCCGTCGCGCTCGAGCAGGTCCATCGGCGGATAGCCGGTCAGCGCGAGCTCCGGGAAGACCGCGAGCTCGGCTCCCGCCGCCGCCGCCTTGGCCGCCGCCTCCTCCACCAGGCGCCGGTTGCCGGCGAGGTCGCCGACGGTCGGGTTGATCTGGGCGAGGGCGACGCGCATCGGAGGCGAGGATCGGAGGCCGCCGCGGCAGCGTCAATGGCGCGCGCGGCGCTACCGTCGCCCGCGATGAGCTTCTCTGCCGTCGGGCCGGAGCCCACGTCGCGCTTCTTCCTCTCGCAGCGCCTGCGGCTCCACTGTGTCGACTGGGGCAACCCTTCCGCACCGCCCCTCGTGCTCGTGCACGGGGGCCGCGACCACGCGCGGAGCTGGGACCGCCTCGCACGGGCGCTCCGCCAGGAGTGGCACGTCGTGGTCCCCGATTTGCGAGGCCACGGCGAGAGCGCCCACGCCGACGGGGGCCGCTACGCGCTCCCCGACTTCGTGCTCGACCTCGCCGAGCTCGTCGAGTCCCTCGGCACCGGGCCCGTCACGCTCGTGGGTCACTCGCTCGGCGGCGCCGTGGTGCTGCACTACGCGGGCGCCCATCCGGAGCGCGTGGCGCGGCTCGTCGCGCTCGAGGGCCTCGGCCCCGCGCCCGACCTGCGCGACCGTCTCCTCGCGGTGTCGGCGCCGCAGCGCCTGCGCTCGTTCGTGGAGGGCACGCGCGCGCTCGCCCGGCGCGCGCCGCGTCGCTACGCGAGCTTCGAGGAGGCCGCCGCCCGCATGCGCGAGGCGAACCCGCGGCTCGCGCCCGATCTCGCGCGGCACCTCACGCTCCACGCGCTGCGCCGCAACGACGACGGCACCTTCTCCTGGAAGTTCGATCCCCTCGTGCGAAGCGATTCCCCGTTGCGTCCCGACTTCGAGGGCCTCGCCGCCCTCTGGGCGAACGTACGCTGTCCGGTGCTGCTCCTGCGCGGCAGCGAGAGCTGGGCCAGCGATCCCGTGAAGGACGGCAGGATCCGGGCATTTCGCGACGCGCGCCTCGTGAACGTGGAGGGCGCCGGCCACTGGATGCAGCACGATCGGCCGGACGACGTCGAGCGCGAGATCCGGGAGTTCCTCGCGGAGACGCGCGCGCCGCGTGGCTCCTAGGCGCGGGGGTAGTAGACGTAGATGGCGTCGGCGGTGCAGGCCGGCTTCGTGCCGCCCTCCACCTCGAACGTGAGCCCGAAGGTGGCGCGCGCGGCGCCACCCGGCAGGTCCCGGACGTCGCGCAGCTCGGCGGAGAGGCGCAGGCGCGAGCCCGCCGGGACCGGCGCCGGGAGCCGCATCTTGTCGATCCCGTAGTTGACGCCCATGCGGATGCCCTCGACGCGCACGAGCTGCGGCAGGAGCGCCGGGGCCAGCGACAGCGTGAGGTAGCCGTGCGCGATCGTCGTCTTGAACGGCGACTGGGTCTTCGCGCGCTCGACGTCGACGTGGATCCACTGGTGATCCCCGGTCGCGTCGGCGAATGCGTTGATCTGCTCCTGTGTCACGGTCACCCAGTCCGACCGACCGAGCGGCTTGCCGAGGAACTGCTTCAGGGCGGACACACTCGGGATCACGGTCGGCTGCGACATGTCGGCTCCTCCGCGGCTCTGCGATCGGTCCTGCGCGTGCGAGCCGAGAGTACGCCAGCGCCGCGCGTCCCGTCACGCTCCTTCGACGAGCCGCGCGAGGCGCTCGAGGCCTCCTGCGAGGCCGCGCCGCAGCACGAACGCGAGCAGGCCGCCGGTCCCCGGGACCGCCGGCCGGAAGCGCACGCGCCAGCGCACCCGCGTCCCGCCGTCCTCCGGCGCGAGCGTGACCTCGCCGCGATGGTCGCGGATCGGCGCACCCTCGGTGAGCTCGTACACGAGGCGCGCGGGCGGCTCGAACTCCGTGATGCGCTCCTCGATCACGAGGCCCATGCCGCGGATCGTGCGGACCGCGCCGACACCGTTCGGGTCAGGGGCGCCGGGGCGGCGGCGCACGACCTCGCGCACGGGCATCCAGCTCCGCATGCCCTCGTGGTCCGAGAGGATCGACCAGACGCGCGCCGGCGACGCGCCGATGCGTCGCTCCACCTCGATCTCCTGCATGGTCAGGCTCTCCTGCTGCGCCTCAGCGCGGAAACGCCTCGGGGACGCCGCCGTCCACGGGAAGGGTCGCGCCCGTCGTGGGCGTCGCATTGCTCGCGAAGAAGACCACGGCGCGGCCCACGTGCCGCGCCTCGATCCGCGCGTGCAGCAGGTTCCGTTCGCGGTAGAACGCGGGGAGCTGCTCCGGAGCGAGCCCTCGGCTGCGTGCGCGCGCCGGTCCCACCTCGCGCCAGAGCCCGGACGGCGTCGCGCCGTGGGCGAAGACGGCGTCGGCGTTCACCTGGTTCACGCGCACGCCGAGCTCGGCGAGCTCGAGGGCCGCGACCTTCCCGAGCTGGTGCGCGGCGGCCTTGCTCGCGCTGTAGGCCCCGAAGTCCTTGCCCGGGGCGAAGACGTTCTTCGAGGCGTTGATCACGACGTTCCCGCCCGTGCCCTGGGCACGGAACACGCGGGCCGCCTCGCGCAGCGCGAGCAGCACGCCCAGGTAGTTCACGTCGGAGACACGCCGCGCCTCGTCGGCTTCGAGCGCTTCGATCGGCTTCACGAGCGCGATGCCCGCGTTCGGGACGACCACGTCGACTCCGCCGTAGGCGACGCAGGCGGCGTCGAAGGCGCTGCGCATGGAGCGCTCGTCGGCCACGTCGGCGTGGAGGCCGAGGGCCGTCCCTGCGCCGTGACGGGCGTCGAGCTCCGCGGCGGCGGCCCTCGCGGCGGACTCGTCGAGGTCGAGGAGCACCAGGTGGCCGCCGGCCTCGGCGCAGACTTCCGCGATGCCCCGGCCGATCGCTCCGGCGCCGCCGGTCACGAGCACGACCTGCCGCTCGAGCGGACGCTCGACGGCCTTCCCGAGCTTCGCCTGCTCGAGGCTCCAGTACTCCATGTCGAACAGGTCGCCCGGCGGAAGCGCCTCGTAGCGCCCGATCGCCTCGGCGAGGGCCTTGGTGTGCAAGGTGTGCTCCGTCAGGTCGGCCGCGATCCGGGCGTCCCGCTTCGTGGGTCCGAAGCAGAGGGCGCCCGCGCCGGGCAGCAGCACCACGCGCGGCGCCGAGTCGAGCTTCGTGCGCGACACGCCCTTCGCGCGCACGTTCTCGTCGAAGTACGCGTCGTACTGCGCGCGGAAGGCGCGCACCGCGGCCTCGAGCTGCCCGCGCAGGCGCACGGCGTCGTCGAAGTCGGGCTCGGCCACGAAGGCCGGGTGGGCCTTGGTGCGGATCACGTGGTCGGGCGTGAGGGGCCCGCGCCGCGCGAGGGACTCGGCCGCCGGCGCTGCGCACTGGGCGAGCACCGCGGCGCCGCCCCGCCACTCCATCACCACCCGACGCCAGGGCGTGTCGGCATCTCCGCTCGGCTCCGCGAGGAGCCCGCGCAGGAGGGGCGCGGCGCGCGCCACGCGGGCCCGGGCGACGTCCTCCGGGACGGCGACGAGCTCTACGCCCGATCGGCCCGACGCACGGGCCCGCGCCGCGGCGAAGCGCTCGCAGGCGTCCACCAGGGCGACGTGGCGCTCGTAGCTCTCGCGGGCCGTCTCCCCGAAGGTGAAGAGCCCGTGCTTCGCGAGGACGATGCCGATCGCGGACGCCTCCTTGGCGGCGATCTCCGCGACCGCCTTCGCGAGGGGGAAGCCGGGCATGATGTACGGGAGCACGGCCACCCGGCCTTCCAGCGCCTCCCGCACCAGCGCCTCGCCGTCGGGCTGGTTCGTGAGCGCGAGTACCGCGTCGGCGTGGCTGTGGTCGACGTAGCGATGCGGGAGGAACGCGTGGAGCAGCGCCTCGACCGACGGGTTCGGCGCCGAGGCGTCGAAGAGATGCGTGCGCAGCTCGTTCACCATCTGCTCGTCGGACAGGGCGTCGAGGGCGCGCAGCCGCCGCAGGTGGGCGAGGTCGAGGGCCGGGAAGTCGCGGGGCTCGACCCGGTCGAGGCTCGCGCCCGAGCCCTTCACGTAGAGACATTCGACCGTGTCGCCGAGGAGCGTCGTGTACGACGCCTTCAGCGAGGTGTTGCCGCCCCCGTGGAGGACGAGGCTCGGCTCGACACCGATCAGCCGCGACGAGTAGACCCGGAGGGCGAGCGCCTCGCCGTGACGGGCGCCGTGGCGCACGACGGCCGCCTCGGCCTCCCCGTCGTTCCAGCGGCTCTGCACGCGCGCAGCCTAGCACCCCCGCTCGGCGCGAGAGCGCGCGGCGGCCGTGCGCAGCGCCGCGCTCCGCGCGCCGGGGGCTGCGGCCTCGAGCGTCAGCACCTCCCACCAGCGCTGGCACTCGAGGCGTTGGCGCACCACGTGACGGCGCGGCACGCGCACCGGAGGGCGGCCGTGTCGGAGCACCAGCCACGCCTCGTCGTCGTGCAGCACCTGGGAAACGTCCGACACGCTCTCGATCCCGCCTTCGGTCCAGGCGACGAAGGCGAACGCGCTGCGCGGCCGCAGGCCGAGCACGACGCGGGCGCCGACCGCCCGCGCGAGGAGCTCGCTCGCGGTCTCCGGCGAGGAGAGCTGCGTCGCCGGGCTGCGCGGAAGCGCGATCCGCGCCGCGCGCAGCAGGCGCAGCACGCGGCCCACGCCGGCCACCGCCGCGACGGCGCCGGGCGGGCCGAGGGCTGCGAAGTCTTCCACGCGGGAGAGCTCCGGCCGCGGCCGCTCGATCTCGAACACGAGCGACACGCCCGGGCACTCCTGTCGCTCGGCTGGGCTCGCGGCGCAGAAGCGGGCGTGCACGTGGAGCGTCGAGCTCATCGGATCTCGCCGCGCATCTCGCCGCACCGGCGGAGGCGCACTGGGTGGAGCGCGGGAGCGCAGCGTGGGACGCGCAGCCAAGGATCAATCGAGCATAGCCGGCGATCGGCGCGGCGCTTTCGAGATCGCCCACCTCAGCCCAGCCGGTCGGCCGATCCCTCGCGCGCCCGAAGCCAGAGCTCGAGCACGTAGAGCGCCCAGATCCGATGGGAGTGGTTGTGGCGCCGGATCCGATGCTCCTCGAGCAGACGCTGCACGGGCTCCGGGCGGAAGAGTCCGCGCTTGCGCAGGGACTCCGGCGAGAGCACCGCCGCGACGCGGCGGCCGAGGGGACCGTCGCTCCGCAGCCAGAGCTTCATCGGCACGGAATGGCCGAGCTTGTCCTTGCGGTGGTTGATCACGTCCGGGAGCACGCCCTCCATCGCCTCGCGGAACAGACGCTTCGTGCGCTCGACGCCCTCGAGCTTCTTCGACGCGGGGATCCGCGTCCCGAACTCGACGAGCTCCCGGTCGTAGAAGGGCGAGCGAGCCTCGACGCCGAAGCGTCGCAGCAAGAGCAGGCGGCTCATGTAGAAGCTCGACGCCGTGAAGTAGTCGTCGTAGAGGTACGGCGAGACGCCGTCGTCCGGCCCGTCGTAGCCCGCGTGCACGTCGAGCACGCTGCGGAACGGGTCGACGCCCGAGAGCCGCCGGGCGAGGTCGGGCGTGGCGAGGGCCGGGAGCTCCGAGGGAGCGTAGTAGCAACGCCAGCGGAACGGCCCGAGGGCGCGCGGCAGGTCGGGATGGGGCAGCAGGCGCTTCAGCACGACGCGCAGGTCGCGCTTCTTGTCCGAGTCGCGGAAGCGCGAGCCGAGAGCGCGCAGCGCCCGATCGACGGCGCGCGGGATCGGCAGCCGCTCGTAGGGCGCGAGCAGGCGCTGGGCCGCGTACACCGGATGGCTCGCCCAGAGCTCGTCGCCGCCGTCGCCCGTGAGCACGAAGTCGACTCGCCCCCCCGCCGCCTTCCCGAGGATCCAGGTGCCGACGTTGATGCCGACGTCGCAGAAGGGCGCGTCCATCTCGGCGACCGCGCGCTCGATCTCGAGCGCCTGCTCCTCGCCGTAGGTCAGCTCGCTGTGCTCGGTGCCCATCGCCTCGGCCAGGGCCCGCGCGTAGACCGACTCGTCGAAGCTCTCGCCGCCGCAGCGGAACGCGAACGAGAGGATCGGCCCGTCGCGATGCCGGCGCGCGAAGGTCACGACCGAGCTCGAGTCCATTCCGCCCGAGAGGAGCGCGCCGGGCCGCGGGCCGTCGAGGCGTCGCACCACGGCCCGCTCGAGGAGGTCGCGGAAGCGGTCCGCGATCACCCGCTCCTCGCGCTCGAGGGCGCCGGCGAAGGAGAGGCGGTACCAGCGCTCGAGGCCGAGGACGCGGCCGTCACCGTCGAGCGTCACGACGTGCCCGGCGGGCACGCGCCGCACGCCGGCGTCGAGGGTCGCGTCGCCGGGGATGAAGCAGTACGTCAGGAACTCGGCGAGGCCCTCCGGGCAGAGCCCGCCCGGCAGGAGGCCCGTCGCCGCGAGATCGCGCGTGCGGGAGCCGAAGAGCGCGCCCGTCGGGAGCGCGGCGTAGAAGAGGGGCTCGACGCCGAAGCGGTCGCGCACGAGCGAGAGCCGTCGCCGGCGCCCGTCGAACCAGGCGAGCGCGAAGCTGCCCTCGAGCGGCGCGAGGCCGGCGAGGCCGTGGGCGCCGAGCTGCGCCAGGAGGACGCTCGCGGCGCCACCCGCGTGCGTCGGCGGCGCGCCGAAGAGGTGCCCCGAGAAGGCGAGCCAGGAGCCGGTCGCGGGATCGCTCGCGAGCCGCTCCTCGCGGTCGAGGCCCGCGACGCCCCACGGCCGCGCCGCGGCCACGGCGCCGTCGCCGCCGACGCGAGCGACCCCGGGCCCGAGGTCGAGCTTCGCCTCGCGCGCGAGCGGTCCCGCACCGCCGATCAGCACGCGGGCTCCCGGGGCGGCGGGGCGCCGCTCGTGCGACCCGCCGCGAGCGACGCGTAGAGGTCGGCCAGCCGCTCCGCGACGGCGCCGACCCGGAACTCGCGTGCGCGTGCCGCCGCGCCCGCGCCGAGCCGCGCGCGCAGCGCGGAGTCGTCGGCCAGGCGACGCATCGCGGCGGCCAGGGCGGCCTCGTCGCCCGGCGGCACGAGGAGGCCCGAGCGCTCGTGCACGATCATCTCGCGCTGCTCGCCGAGATCGGTCGCGATGGCGGGCAGGCCGCGGGCGCACGACTCGAGCAGGTGCACGGAGCTGAAGCGCTCGTCCTCGAAGGGCACGACGCAGACGTCGCTCGCACGCAGGTAGAGATCGGGCTGATCGAGGGACTCGACGAGCTCCACGGCGCCGCCGACGCCGAGCTCGACGGCGAGCTTGCGGATCTCCTCCCGCATGTACGCGGTGTCGCGGATCCACGCGATGCCGGCGTACTCCTCCGGCACGCGGTGGTAGTAGGTCGGCTTGTACACGATCACGAGTCGCGTCGACGGGCGCTCCGCGTGCAGGCGCGCGAAGGCGCGGAGCAGCGTCTCGTTGCCGCGGTCGGGCCCGAGCTTCGTCACGGCACAGAACACCACCGCGTCGCGCTCGAAGCCGAGCTCCGCCCGGGCCTCCTCGCGCGAGCCCGCCGGCGCGAACTTCTCCTCGGGAACCGCGTGCGGCATGAGCTCGATCCGATCGGAAGGAATGCGGCGCACGTCGCGCATGTAGCGGCGGCAGAGGGGCGAGGCGGCGATCGCGCGGCCGGTCGTCGGCGCGAGCAGCCGGTCGGCGAGCTTCAGGTAGAGCGGGTAGGGGAAGTAGATCTGGGTGTCGAAGTCGTGGATCACCGTCGGGATGCCGAGGGTCGCGCCGGCGAGCCGACCGAAGGTCGACGACGCGTAGCAGAAGAGGTGCATGACGTCGATCGCGTGTCGCCGGCACAGGCGCGCCACGTCGAGCGCGGCGGTCGGGTCGTACTTGCCCTTGTCGAGCACCGTCACCTTCACCGGCGCGTCGGCGAAGACGCGGCGCACCTCGTCGCTCGCGCGCAGGAAGTAGGGGAACGGCCGGACGCGCGCGGGATCGAACTCGGGCAGGAGGTTGTAGAAGAGCCGTCCGCCGCCGTGGAGGCTTCCGTCCCAGCACACGTGATCGATCAGCCAGAGCACGTTCAGCGGTCGCGTCGGGATCGACATGCAGGGTCCTCGCGGCGCTCGGCGGGGCGCGCCGCCCGACTGTAGGCCAGGGGCCCGCGGCGCGGGGTTCGAGCCGCGCGCGCCCGATGCCTATCGGCTGGACCGGGTCCCGAGTGCAGCGCGATCGGTCACGAGCCAGAGCCCGCCGGGCAGCGCCACGACGAGCCCCGCGAGCACCGAGAGCAGCGACACCGCGACCGCGACCTCCGGCGCCATGCCCACCGTGGCGAACAGCAGCACGAACGCGCCCTGCTCGAGACCGATGCGGCTCGTCGCGAACGGCAGCAGGTTCACCATGTACAGGTACGGGACGAACACGAGGAATGCCCAGAAGGGCGTCGCGTCGCCGAGGCTCCGGGCGATCATCCAGGTGGCGGTGCAGCGCGTGCCCTGGAGCGCGAGCGAGAGCAGGAAGCAGGCGACGAGCGTCCTGCGCCGGCGCCGATACGCGCCGAACGCGCGGGCGAGGTCCTCGAGGCGGGCGGCCAGGCCGGCGAAGGCGCGCGGCAGGCGGCCCTCGAGGAAGCGCAGCAGCACGTCGGCGTGCAGGAAGCCCGCGAGCCCGCCGGCGAGCACCGCCGCCGCCAGGCCGAGCGTCACGGCGCTGTCGAAGCCGAGCACCGCGCGCGGGAGCCAGGACAGCGAGAGCAGGCCGACGACGACGATCGACGCCACGCCGAGCAGCCGCTCGAGCACGATCGACGAGGCGACCTCCGCGCCCGCGCCGAGCGTGCGCGAGGCCGCGACGCCCTTGTAGAGGTCGGCGCTCAAGGCGCTCGGGACGAAGAACGAGAGGAACATGCCGCTCGTCGCCGTGCGGAAGAGCGGGCCGAAGCCGACCTCGAGCCCGAGGCCGCCCAGCAGGAGCTGCCACTTGTAGACCCCGAGGGCCTGGTCGAGCCCGAACATGACGACGGCGGCGACGAGCCAGACGGGATCGGCGCCGCGCGCCCGGGCCGCGAGGCTCGCGAGATCGACGAAGCGCGAGAGCGCCACGAACACGCCGACGGTGAGCGCGACGCGGGCCCAGGGCGAGGCCAGCCAGCGGGCGAGGGCTCGGGGCATCGGGCCCGACGCTATCCCGCTGTGCCGGCGGAGGGCGCGGCCGACGGGTCGCGCTTCGGCGGCGTCCCCTGCGCCGGCCGACCGAGGAAGCTCCAGGCCCGAGCGTTCTCGTGGATGCGCGCGACGGCCTCGACGCCGAGCTCGGCCGCCACGAGCGCGCTCTCGCGGAGCTGGTCGGTGCGCGACACCGTCACGTTGTCGGTGCAGATCGCGACCGGCACTCCCGCCTCGAGGAAGCGGTGGATCGGATGGCGCTCGCCCCGCTTCACCGCGCCCGTCTGCCAGTTCGAGGTGAGGCAGCACTCGACGAGGATCCGGTCCCGGGCGAGACGCCGCAGCAGCGCGGGATCGTGCACGGCCGAGCAGGCGTGCCCCAGCCGCTGCACGCCCAGCACGTCCACCGCCTCCCACACGAAGTGGGCGCCCTCGTCCTCGCCGGCATGGGCCGTCGTGCCGAGGCCGCCCTTGCGCGCGATCTCGAACGCCTCGGCGAACAGACGCGGCGGCGTGCCGCGCTCGGCGCCCGCGATGTCGAAGCCCACGACACCGCACGTCCGGTGCAGGTGCGCCGCCTCGCTGATCGACTGCCGCGCGAGGATCTTCGCGATGTGCGGGCCCTGCTGGCGCATCGCGATCACGACGAGGCCGCAGCGCAGCCCGAGCGCGGCGTGCTCCTCCATCTTGTCCTTCATGGCCGAGAGCACGGCCACGATCGACTGGCGCAGCGTGAGGCCGGCGTAGGTGTGGATGATGGGCGAGTAGCGGAGCTCGAGCTGGCGCACGCCGTGGGACACCGCCTCGTCGACGATGTCGCCCACCACGCGCTCGATGTTCTCGAAGAACTGCGTCACCCAGAGCGGGTAGTGGAACTTGTCGAGGTAGGCGAGGAGCGTGCCCTCCTCGTCGGGCTGGAGCACGAGCAGCTTCTCGAGATCGGCCTCGTTCGCCGTGGGCGCGAGGCCGTGGCGGTGCATCAGCTCCCACACCGTGCGCACGGGGATCGAGCCGTCGACGTGCTGGTGGAGCTCGACCTTCTCGATCGCGCGCAGGGCCTCGATGTCGAGCAGTCGGGCAGCGGGCTCGGCCGTCATGGGCCGATGGTAACGTGGCTCCGTGACGCTCCGCCTCGGACTCCGCTACGACCCGGTCGCTCGGCCGGGCGCCGGGCCCGACGACGCGGTCCGGCTCCAGCGCGCGATCGTCGCGCACGCCCGCGACGCCGAGGCCCGCGGCGCCGACCTGGTGTGGCTCTCCGAGCGGCCCTTCGCGGCGGGCGCCCCGGTCCCCGCCGCCTTCCCCCTGGCCGCCGCGATCGCCGCCGTGACCCATCGGATGCGGATCGCCGTCGGCCCCCTCGCGATCGCGCTCCATCACCCGCTCCGCGTGGCCGAGGACGCGGCCAGCCTCGACGGCCTCTCCGGCGGGCGCGTCGAGCTCGGCCTCGGCCTCGGCGAGAACGTCCAGGCGTTCGACGCCTTCGACGTGGCGACCGCCGAGCGCGTCGCGCGCTTCGAGGAGGGCGTCGCGCTGCTGCGAGCCGCCTTCGCCGAGGGCCCGATCCGTCTCGCGAGCCGGTTCTGCGACGCGACGGGCCTCGACGTGCAGCCGAAGCCACTGCAGCCCGCTGGAATCCCGCTCTGGCTCGCGGCCGACAGCCCCGCCGCGGCGGCCCGGGCCGGCCGGCTGGGCGACGGCCTCCTGTGTCGCGACCCGGCGCTGGTGACGCCGTTCGTCACCGCCTGGGACGAGGCCGGGCGCCCCGCCGACCTGCGGCGGGTCAGCCTCGAGCTGCCCAGGGGGCCCGGCCCGGCGGCGGACTGGATCGCCGCGGCCCGCGGCCTCCTCGCCTCGGCCCCGGCGGTCGACCTGGTGCTTCCGGCGCTCCCGCCCGACGCCACACCCGAGGCCTCCCTGGACGCGCTCGACGCCGTCGCCCGCGCTCTTCCCGCGGCCCTGCGGTCGCGTCGGGACGCCGACGGGTCCGAGTCGCGCCCCTTCTGATTCGCGCCCCGTTCGCCGCGGCGGGTGCCGCTCCAGGATCCGGCAAGCCGAGGGCTCCTTCTCCGGTGTTTCCCCGTTCAGGCCTTCTCCCTGCGCGCCGAATAGGACAGGGCAGCGGAGGAGGAACCTCGCATGGACGACAAGCTCACCGTCGTTGTCGTGGACGACAGCGCGACGGCCCGGGCGCAGTTCACGGAGCTCGCGTCGCAGTGCCAGGGCGTGGAGATCGTCGGCACGGCGAGCGACGGAGCGGAGGCGGTGCTCGTCGTCGCCAAGGCCAAGCCCGACCTCGTCGTGATGGACGTCGTCATGCCGAACCTCGACGGTCTCGCGGCCTTGCGCATCCTGCGCACGCGGGTCCCCTCGTCGCGCATCGCGATGGCATCGTCCCTCGGTGGCTCGCCCGGTCGCGCGGAGGAGGCGTTCCGCCTCGGCGCGGTGCAGGTCATCTCGAAGCCCTTCGACATGTCCCAGCTCGACACGCTGTTCGCGAACGAGCGGGAGGCCAAGGCGCAGCGGCTCGCCGCGCAGGGCGGGGGGCGGTCGTGAGCGTCAAGTTCTTCGGACAGTTCCTGATCGAGCAGGGCGAGGTCGACGCGCAGCAGCTCCGCCAGGCGATCGAGTGGATGGCGACGCAGAACGTCGACCTCGGCACGCTGGCCGTCCGACACGGCCTGCTGACGCCCGAGGACACGCGCCGCGTGCACCGCGAGCAGCGCCGCCAGGACGCGCCGTTCGGCGAGATCGCCGTGCAGCTCGGCCTGCTCTCCCCCGCCCAGGTGGAGCAGCTCCTGCGCGAGCAGGACAAGGTGCGCGTCCGCCTCGGCGAGGCGCTGGTGCGCCTCGGTCATCTCTCCGAGGACAAGCTCGGCTCGCTCCTCGACGCCTTCAAGGCCGACCAGAGCGCCTACGAGATCTCGACGGCGGAGATGCTCCCCGCCGCGCTCAAGGGCAACGAGATGGCCGCGATCACGCTGGACCTCGTGAAGAAGCTCTCGGCGCGCCTCGCGGGCGTGGTGGTGAAGATGGCGCCCGCGACGAGCTGCTCCCTCGCGGGAGACGGCGCGTTCAACGCGTCGGTGAAGATCCGCGGCGCGCAGGGCCTCGGGCTCGCGCTCGTGGCGGACATCGAGCTCGCCAAGAAGCTCGGCGGCGCGGCGACGGCGTACCTCGGCAGGACGCCGAGCCGCGAGCTGGTGGAGGACGCCCTCGGCGAGTTCCTGAACGTGGTCGCCGGCAACGCGATCGCGTTGCTCGAGCGCAAGGGCGTGGCGTGCGAGCTCGACCCGCCGCGGCTCGGCCAGACGCCGGCCGGCGGACACTGCTTCGACCTCGTCACCTCGGCGGGTCGGGGAGTCCTGGTGCTCGTGAAGTAGGCGCCGACCGCGCGCCGACACCGGCAGACCGCTGCGCGAGACGCCGCGCCACATCGAACCTCCCCGCGACGGCCGCTACGTTGCGGCGTCGCCATCGGAGGAACGGACCTTGGACGTCTCCCGGCTGCCCCTCGACGCGCTCGACGTCATCAGCGCGAAGCTCTACGGCGAGCACGGCTACCCGCACGACGCGTGGAGGCGGCTGCGCCGCGAGTCGCCGGTCCACCTGCTGCAGCCCGAGGGCTACAAGCCCTTCTGGGCCGTGACGAAGCACGCCGACATCATCGAGGTGTCGAAGCAGCCCGAGAAGTTCCGGAGCTTCGGACGCTTCATCCTCTTTCCCGAGGCCACGGCGCTCCAGGGCGAGAGCCTCGAGGAGGCCCCGCCGCTCCGCATGCTCGTCAACATGGATCCGCCGGAGCATCGCGACTATCGCCGCCTGGTGTCGGGCTTCTTCACGCCCCGCGCGGTGAAGCGCCTCGAGGTCCAGCTCGAGGCGATCACGACCGAGATGTTCGACGAGCTCGCCGCGCGCGGCCCCGTGCTCGAGTGCGACTTCGTGACCGAGATCGCGGCGCGCCAGCCGCTGCGCATGATCACCGGGATGCTCGGCATCCCGCGCGAGAAGGAGGACTTCGTTCTCCGCATCACGAACGAGAACTTCGGGATCGAGGACCCCGACTTCCAGCGCGAGGGCGAGACGCGCGAGAGCCGGCTCGGCTTCCTGACCGAGGCCTGGGCGTACCTGAACGAGATGCTCGAGGACCGCCGCAAGCATCCGACGGACGATCTCACGACGGTGCTCGCGCAGGCTCGGCTCCCGGGCGACCAGCCCGTGCCGCCCTTCGAGATGTTCTCGCTCTGGTTCCTCGTCATGGTCGCCGGCCACGACACCACGCGGAACGCGATCTCGGGCGGGCTCCTCGCGCTGCTCGAGCACCCGGCCGAGCTCGCGAAGCTCCGGAGCGACCCCGGCCTGGCCGAGGTCGCCGCCGAGGAGATCGTGCGCTGGACCACGCCGGTGAACCACTTCTCGCGCACCGCGACCGAGGACTACGTGCTGCGCGGCAAGCAGATCGAGGCGGGCGACTCGGTCGCTCTCTTCTACGCCTCGGCGAATCGGGACGAGGACGTCTATGCCGATCCGTACGTGTTCCGGATCGACCGCGATCCGAACCCGCACCTCGGCTTCGGCGTGGGCGAGCACTTCTGCCTGGGCGCGCACCTCGCCCGGATGGACCTCCGCGTCTTCTTCCGCCAGCTCGCGCAGCGGGTCGAATCGATCGAGCTCGCGGGCCCGGTCGAGCGGCTGCACGCGAGCTTCGTCGGCGGACCCAAGCGGATGCCCGTCCGGATGAAGGTCCGCGCCCGGTCCTAGCGGAGGCGGCCCGGCCCGCCGGGCGGAGGGCGCCGATGGCGCCGGCGATTCCGACCCCCGAGACGATCGACGCGGCGTTCCTGACCGGCGCGCTGCGCTCCGCCGGCTTCGAGGACGCCGCGGTGCGCGGCTTCCGCGCCGAGCGCATCGGCACGGGCCAGCTCGGCCGCTGCTTCCGCTACCGGCTCGAGCTCTCGTCCGGCGGCGACGAGGTGCCGCGCTCCCTCGTCGGGAAGTTCCCTTCGGACGATCCGACGAGCCGCGAGACCGGCGTCGCGCTCGGCCTCTATCGCAAGGAGGTCGAGTTCTACCGCACGCTCGCGGGCCGGCTCGGGATCGCCACACCGCGCTGCTACTTCGCGGCGGTGGACGGTCGCGGCCCCGACTTCGCGCTGATCCTCGAGGACATGGCACCCGCGCGGCCGGGCGACCAGATCGCGGGCTGCTCCGCCGACGTCGCGCGCGCGGCGGTGCTCGAGCTGGTGGGCCTCCACGCGCCGACCTGGAACGAGGCCTCGCTGCGCAGCCTCGACTGGGTGACGGAGTCGCCGGGCACCTCGCGCGCGTACTACGCGCAGACCTTCCCGGGCTTCGTCGAACGCTACGGCGCCTCCCTCGAGCCCGACGTGATCCGGATCCTCGGCCGCGTCGTGGACACGAGCGGACCGCCCTTCGACTACCCGGCCGAGCCCTCCTCGATCGTCCACGTGGACTACCGGCTCGACAACCTGCTGATCGACGAGACGCGCACGCCGCCGCGGGTGACCGCCGTCGACTGGCAGAGCTTCGTGCCGGGCCTTCCCCTCGCGGACGTGGCCTACTGCCTCGGCGGCTCGCTCCACCCCGAAGTTCGGCGCGCCGTCGAGCGCGAGATCGTGCAGGCGTACCACGCGCGCCTGGTCGAGGCGGGCGTGCGCGGCTACGCGTGGGAGCGCTGCTGGGCCGACTACCGACGCGGGAGCTTCGCCGGCTTCGCCGTGACCGTGATCGCGTCGATGATCGTGCAGCAGACGCCGCGCGGTGACGCGATGTTCCTCACGATGGCGCGGCGCCACGGGCGACACGCGATCGATCTCGACGCCGAGGAGTTCCTGACGCCATGCACTCCATGAACGAGCTCGCCTTCTACACGCTCGCGGGACAGCCGAAGTCGCCCCGCGACCTCCTGGACGAGGTGCGCGACGCCGAGGCCCTCGGCCTGGGCTCGGCCTTCGTCTCGGAGCGCCTCAACGTGAAGGAGGCGGCGACGCTCTCGGGCGCCGCGGGCGCCGTCTCGAGCCGGCTCGGGATCGCGACCGCCGCCACGAACCACAACACCCGACATCCGATGGTGACGGCCGCCTTCGCCATGACGATGCATCGCCTGACCGGCGGGCGCTTCTCGCTCGGCCTCGGCCGCGGCATCGCGCCGCTCTTCAAGTTCTACGGCCTGGCGGCGATCAAGACCGCCGAGATCGAGGACTTCGTCGGCATCCTGCGGCGGCTCTTCCGCGGCGAGGTGGTGGTGGGCCACGACGGGCCGGCGGGCCGCTATCCGATGCTCGCCCTCGGCCCCGACTACGCCGGGGAGATCCCGCTCACCTTCACCGCCTTCGGCCCGAACTCCCTCGCCCTCGGCGGCCGCGCCTTCGACGCGGTCGTGCTCCACACCTTCTTCACCGACGAGACGACCGCGCGCGCCGTGCGCGCGGTGAAGCAGGCGGCGGAGCAGGCGGGGCGCGATCCCGCGAAGGTGCGCGTCTGGTCGTGCTTCGCGACGGTGGGCGACCACCTGCCCGAGCCGCTCCGCTTGAAGAAGACGGTGGGTCGCATGGCGACCTACCTCCAGGGCTACGGAGACCTGCTCGTGAGGACGAACCGCTGGGATCCCGCGCCCCTCGCGCGCTTCCGCGCCGATCCGCTGGTCGCCCGCTTTCCCGGCGCGATCGACGCGAAGGCGACGACCGAGGAGCTCGAGCACATCGCGACGCTGATTCCCGAGGAGTGGCTCGCGCCCGCCGCGACGGGCGGCCCCGAGCGCTGCGTCGCGAAGATCCAGGGCCAGCTCGAGCTCGGCTGCGACGGGGTGATCCTGCACGGGGCCACGCCCGCGGAGCTCGCGCCGATCCTCGAGGCCTACCGCAAGGCGCGTCCGGCAGGCCGCTTCGATCGCCTCGCCGCGAACCCCGCGGCCTGAGCGCGGGTCAGGCGCCGACGAAGCCGTCGATCGCGCGGGCCAGGGCGAGGTCGAGCTCGGTGACGCCGCCGGCAGCGTGCGTCACGAGGTCGATCACGACGCGGTTCCAGGCGTTCGACCAGTCGGGATGGTGGTTCATGCGCTCGGCGACGAGCGCGACGCGCGCCATGAAGCCGAAGGCCTCGGCGAAGTCGTGGAAGTGGAGCTCGCGGTGGAGCTTGCCGCCGACCAGGGCCCAGTGCGGGAGCGCGCGCAGCGCGTCGGCCACGGAGTCCTCGTCGAGCCGCGTGGGTCGGGCCATCTAGTCCTCCCGCTTGCCGTTCCCGTCCTCGGGCCGGACTTCCTCGCGCCGGATCGCCCGCAGGAAGGCGTCGTGGAGCGCGCCGTGGATGCGCGCCCGCGTGGCGTCGCCGTAGGTCTTCCGGAAGGCCGTGAGGGGGATGATGCCCTTCGCCATGGTGCGATGGCCGCCGCCCACGCCGAGCCCCTCGACCACGGCGCGCACCACGTCGCCCGCGGCGCGCACGTAGCCCACGTTCCGCACCGAGAACACGAGGTCGCGTCCGACGATGCCCGCAGCGATCGACCACTCGGCGCCCTCGGCCTGGAGCGCGAGCTCTGCGACCTGCGGGATCACGTCCTCGCGCACGCGGCCGAGGACGAGCACGTGGATGCCTTCTTCGACCTGCGTCGTGGCGAGCGCGCGGCCGAGGGCGCGCAGGCTCTCGGTCGGGAGCGCGGGCCGCTCGATCCGTCGCAGGAGGGCCGGGCTGTGCATCGCGTGCAGGAAGGCGAACGCGCTCATGTCGCGCCGGCTCGTCTCGCGGCCCAGGAGCTGCGTGTCGGTCTTGATGCCGTAGAGCAGCGCGGTCGAGAGCTTCGGCCGCAGCTCGAGGCCCGCGGCGCGCACGTACTCCGTCAGGATGGTCGAGGTGGCGCCGAAGGCGATGCGGATGTCCTTGATCGTCGCCTCGTAGCCGGGACGCTCGGGATGGTGATCGATCACGACGTCCACCTCGCGCAGCCGCGCGGGGAGCGACTCGCCGAACACCGCGGGCTGTACGTCGAGGAGCGCGAGGCCGTCGTACTCGTCGAGCCCCGCCGGCTCGATCGTCCGCACCTCGAGGCCCAGGGCCTCGACCATCGCCCGGTTCTCGGGCCGCGTGACCTCCCCGAACGACAGGAGCGGAGCCGTCGAGCTCTTGCGGCCGAGGAGCGCGCGGAGCGCGTAGCCGCACGCGATGCCGTCGGGGTCGGGATCGGGCTGCAGCAGGATGCCGACCCGCTGCTTCGGCTCGAGCAGCGCCCGGACCTCGACGACGCGCCGCAGGTTCGCGAGGTGCTGGAACTCGTCGTCGACGTCGTCGCGCAGGAGGGAGCGCATGCCGGCGAGCCGGACGCACGGGTGGGCCGGCACGTCCGACGCGGCGAGACGATCCGAGAGCACCAGCAGGGGGGCATCGGGGAGCGACTGGGCGATCGCGGCCACCGCGGCACGCACGAAGGGACCGTCCTCGGTCACGATCGCGAACTCGTCCTCGGGGCGCGGATCGAGCTTCTGGATCGACTCGGCCGCGAGCCCCCCGGCCAGGGCGCGAAAGCCCGGCGGGCGGGCGCGCGACTCCGCCTCGCGTGGCACCCAGACCAGCTCCTCCGACTCGCCGGCGCCGATCCGACTCCAGAGCCGCGCGAGCTCGGCGCCGTCGCAGAGGATGATGCGTCGTCCCAAGAGGCCCCTTTCGGTGCGAGCGGCCGGGGACGGCCCGCCCGCGCCTCGCGCAGTCTAGCCTCGGGGCGGAGGCCGTGAGGCCGTGCCCCGGCCGTCGAGGGCGGGCCGGGGTGGTTCTTCGAGCGGGCCTCGGTTAATTCACGGGACCGTTGCCTGGAAACCCCCATCCAACCCCATCGAGAGCAGGAGATCCGCCGTGGCGATCGATCCGAACAAGGCCGTCGGGGCTGCGCTGCCCCCCGGCGAGGCGAGCTGGAACCGAGACCAAGTCATCCTCTATCACCTGGGAATCGGTGCGGGCGATCCGCCGACCGACGCCCGCGAGCTCTCGTACACCTACGAGAAGAGCCTCAAGGTCATCCCGAGCTACGGCGTGGTCCCGGTGTTCTCGGCGCTGGGCGGGATCATCACCGTCCCGGGCCTGGCCGGCGAGTTCAACCCGCTGCTCCTGCTGCACGGCGAGCAGGACATCGAGATCGCGAAGCCGATCCCCGTCGAGGCCAGGGTCAAGAACACGGGCAAGGTCGCGGCGATCTACGACAAGGGGAAGGCCGCGGTCGCCGTGCTCGAGGCGGAGACCCGCGACGCCGCCTCGAACGAGCTCCTCTTCACGAACCGCTTCACGCTGTTCCTGCGTGGCGCCGGCGGCTTCGGCGGCGACCCGGGCCCGAGCGTCAAGCTCGATCCGCCGTCGCGCGCCCCGGACCTCGAGGCCCGGTCGAAGACGTTGCCCCAGCAGGCGCTGCTCTACCGGCTCTCGGGCGACAAGAACCCGATCCACGCCGACCCCGACGCCGCGAAGCTCGCGGGCCAGGACCGTCCGTTCCTCCACGGCCTCTGCTCCTTCGGGATCGTCTGCAAGGCCGTGGTCGACACGGCCCTCGGCGGCGACGTGGCGAAGGTCGCGCGCTACCAGGCGCGCTTCGCCGGCATCGTCTTCCCCGGAGACGAGATCGTCACGTCGATGTGGCGCGAGGGGAAGCAGATCCTCGTTGCCGCGAAGACGGGCCGCGGGACGCCGGTCCTCACGAACGCGGCGGTGACGCTCCGCTAGGCGCTCCGCCCGGATCGGAATCGGAAGCACGAGCGCCCCGGGGAGCCGTCCCCGGGGCGCTGTCGTTCGCGCCGGAGCCCCAGCGCTACGGCGCGCCGGGGCAGACGACGTTCCCGTTCGCGTCGAAGGGCGGCACGAGCGGATTGGGCTTCGGGTCCCCGGGCAGCGTCACGCCGCAGTTCGTGCACGAGACGTTGGTCCAGCTCGGCGCTCCCGCGAGCATCGCCTCGAGCCACGACACGACGGTCGGCACGCCGCCCGTCGTGTCGACGTACACCTTGTCGCTGCCCCACATCGTGTGACGGCTGCCGGATCCGACGTAGTACCGGTAGTTCGGCGCCTGCGCGACGGTCTTCGCGTTGAGGGCGCGCATGCCCTCGTTCCAGGCGCAGCTCGACTCCCACCAGTTGAGCCACACGAGGATGTTCCCGGGGTTCCGCATGATCTGGTAGAAGCCCGTCTGTCCGCCCGTGCCGCCGTCGAAGGCCGTGGTGTAGGTAGCGAAGCGGTGTGTCGGGTAGGTGCGCGCCCCGGCGGAGTAGAGGTCCGATGCGTCGAGCTGGGCGATCGGCACGGCGAGCTCCGGGATCCAGCTCGGCAGGTGCTTCTCGACGCCCCACTTCGAGATCTGGGTCGCCAGGAAGTCCTGCGTGATCACGCCGTTCCCGGCGTCGCCGAGCACCGCGAAGTCGGCCGACGGATAGACGCCCTCCTGCAGGTAGAGCGAGTGCAGGATCGCGCCGTAGGCGCCCGCGCTCGAGCCCGTGACGAAGACGTGGTCCGGATGCACGAAGTGCTCCCGCGACCACTTCTCGGCCACCTGGGCGTTCACGAAGCCCTTGTGCTGGATCGTCACCTGGTTGCCGTTGAGCTCGTGCACGTAGGTCGCGTCGCCCCAGTGCACGTCGCCGGTGCAGTACGGGACGAACACGAGGTTCCAGTCACGGAAGGGATTGCGCGGATCCGTGAGGTCGGCGAGCCCGCTCGTCGCGTTCGCCGGATCGTCGGACGGCCCCGTCGTCTGCTTGTAGGGCTTGACCACGCCGCAGGTCAGGTAGTCCCAGCAGGCGCCGCCGCCCTGGTAGTAGACGAGGAGGTTGTTCACCGTGCCTCGCTTCACGAAGAAGACCCAGGGCGTTCCGCCCGAGCAGATCGGCTCGAGCGTCTGGTCGAGATACGCGATCTGGTCCGGCGGGTCGATCATCGTCCACTGCTGCGCGACGTTCGGCGACACCGTCGTCGCGAGCACCGCGTCGTGGACGAGCGCGCCGAGCTGCGCGAGCGCCGTCTCGGTGGTCGATCCCGGGCCGTGGCCGCCGCCGAGCCGCTCGAGATGGAAGCGGGCGAAGTCGAGCGCATGGTCGCGCTGCCGCTCGAGCCGCGCCCGATCGCGGTCGTTTGCCCGGTACTCCAGATGGCGCGCCTCGGCGCGAAGCAGCTGGCCGCAGGCGACGTCGAGCACCTGGACCCGCTGCCTCCCGAGCGGCCGCTTGCCGTGCGCAGGGTGCTGCGGGTCCGAGAGGGCGGTGGAGGCGAGAGCGTCGGCATCCTGCTCGAGCAGGTCGCCCATCGCAGACGCGGTGACCGTCGTGTCGGCGCAGTCGACGCCGGCGCCCGACGACGCGGCCTCCGCCCGCGCCCATTCCTCGGCGAGCCGCGCCCGCGCCCACGTCTCCCAGCGAGCGCTCCCGCGCCCGTGGCCCTCGACCTCCGCCCACAGGAAGCCGCGGCACGCGAGCGCCGAAGCCTCGAGCTTGCGGGCGACGCAGGTGTCGGTCGGATACGAGGCCGCGCGGACGGAGGCGGGCGCGCCGAGCGCGAGGCCGCCGACGAGGAGCGCGAGAGCGCGACGAAGAGGCGAGGAGCGGCGCATCGGAATCTCCGGTTCGGCGCGCAGGACGCGCTCCCTGCGATCATCCGCGCCGGAGTTCGCTCACGTCAAGCAAGAGATCGCGCAGCGCCCGTGCAGACAGGCAGCCATCCGCCGCCGAGCGAGGCTCAGGCGCCGCCGAGGGCGCGCAGGGCGTGGGCCTTGAGCGCCTTGTAGTCGACCTTGCCCGACGGCGCGCGCCCGATCGTCTCGACGAACAGCACGCGCTTCGGCGTCTTGTAGCCGGCGAGGCGGTCGCGCACGTGCCCGCGCAGCTCGTCCTCGCTCGCGCGGACGGCGGGGCGGAGCTCGACCAGCGCCGTCACGGCCTCGCCCCACTTCTCGTCCGGCACGCCGACCACCACCGCGTCATACACCGCCGTGTGGCTCTTCAGCGCCTCCTCCACCTCTTCCGGATGGATCTTCTCGCCGCCCGAGTTGATGCAGACCGACCCGCGGCCGAGGAGGTTCAGCGTCCCGTCGGCGTTCACCGTGCACCAGTCGCCCGGGATCGACCAGCGCCGGCCCTGGATGACCTTGAAGGTCTCGGCGGTCTTCTTCTCGTCCTTGTAGTAGCCGAGCGGGATCGGGCCGGAGCGGGCGACGAAGCCGGGCTCCTCGCTGCCGGGCGCGATCTCGCGTCCGTCCGGCGTGAAGACCTTGCAGTTCGGGCCGAGCTGGAACTTCGCGAGGGAGACGTCGGAGTCGCGCGTCGTGATCTGCGCGCCGAAGCCCGTCGCCTCGCTCGAGCCGAAGGAGTCGAAGAGCGTCGCCTGGGGCAGGTGGCGCAAGAGCCCACGCTTCACCTCGGGCGTCCACATGACCCCGCTCGACGTGATCTGCTTCACGCAGGAGAGGTCGAGGCCGCTGGCGCCGGCGTCCAGGCTGCGAAGCATCGGCTTCGCGAAGGCGTCGCCGACGATCGAGAGATGCGTCACGCGGCGCGCGGCGACGGTGCGCCAGAGCTCGTCGGCGTCGAGCGATCGCGAGGGCAGGGTGAAGACCGCGCCGCCGCCCCCGAACGCGCCGAGCGCGGTGAAGAGTCCCGTGCCGTGCATGAGCGGGCTCCCGGGAAGGAGACGCTGCGCGTGCTTCCCGTCGAGGATCCGCTCGCGCTGCTGCGCCATGTCCTCGCTCGGCCGCTCGCCGGCGAGCACGTCGCCGCCCCCGCCGATCGTCCGCCAGAGCGCGGACTGCGGCCACATCACGCCCTTCGGCATGCCCGTCGTGCCGCCGGTGTAGAGGAAGAACAGGTCGTCGCCGCTGCGCGCGATCTCGAGCCGCTCGGCACCGGCAGCGACGATCTCTTCGTAGGGCGTCGCGAAGGCGTTGCCCGGGGCGCCGTCCTCGAGCTCGATCCACTCGCGCACGCGCGGCAGACGGTCCCGGATCGCCGCGACGCGCGCGGCGTAGGTCGCCTCGTAGACCACGACCTCCGAGTCGGAGTTGTCGAACAGGTAGACGAGCTCGTCCTCGCGGTAGCGGTAGTTCACGTTCACCGGCACGAGGCGCGCCTTGATCGCGCCGACGAAGCCCTCCATGTACTCGGGCCGGTTGTGGGCGTAGAGCGAGAGCTTGGCGCCCGGCGCGTGGCAGCGGGCCAGGTGACGCGCGAGCGCGTTGGTGCGCCGATCGAGCTCGCGCCACGTCCGCGCCGCGCCCTCGACGCCGTGGGCGAGGGCGTCCCGCTCCGGCACGCAATCCGCGACCTGCTCGAAGACGTCGGCCAGGTTCCAGTCGGGGGCGCTCGACGCGGCCATGCTTCCTCCTGCCGGGGCGCCCGAGTGTAGACGGCGAGCGGCCCGCGGGCGGCCCCCGCGCACGCGTTCCCAGCCGCTACGCTGCCCCGCCGTGCAGCCGGTCTTCGTGGGCGACATCCAGGGCTGCGCCGACGAGCTCCACGAGCTCCTCGGGCGCCTCCGGGCGGCGTTCGGCCAGGCCTTCGAGCTCTGGCTCGTCGGCGATCTGGTGAATCGGGGCCCGGCGAACCTCGCGGTCCTCGAGACCGTGCACGATCTCGTCGAGCGGGGCCGGGCGCGGGTCGTGCTCGGGAATCACGACGTCGGCCTCCTCGCGGTGGCCGCGGGCCTTCGCGCTCCTCGACCGTCCGACACCTTCGGCGACGTGCTCGCCTCGCCCGAGCTCGGGCGTTGGGTCGACTGGCTGCGCCGCCGCCCCCTCGCCGCGACCGGCGTCCTCGGCGAGACCCCGTTCGCCATGGTCCACGCCGCCGTGGCTCCGAGCTGGCGTCTCGAGGACGTGGAGGCCCACGCCCGCCGGGCCGAGATGCGGCTCGCGCATCCCGACCGCCGGGTCTTCGAGACCTTCCTGGCCGAGGAGCCCGCGGAAGAGCCGGTGCGCGACGACCTCGAGCGGCTCGTCCAGTGCCGCACCGCACGGGCGGACGGAAGCTGGAGCCCCGAGGAGCCGGCGCGTCCCGAGGACGCCTGGCACTGCCGCTGGAGCGCGCAGGGGCACGCCTACGGCGTCGTCTACGGCCACTGGTCGCTCCAGGGCCTCCACGCAGCCCCGGGCCTGCGAGGCCTCGACACGGGCTGCGTCCACCATGGACGGGGCCGGGACGGCTTCCTCACGGCGTGGCTCCCCGACCCGCGAAGCCCCCGTCCCTTCGACGTTCCCGACCGCCGCTTCGAGCAGGTCCGGGCGCACCGCAGATACATCGTGAACGACGTCGAGCCGGCGTGTTAAACCTCTCGGGACCTGGCAGCTCCGGGCCGCATCCCTCCCACGCCGCGGACGATCTGCCGATGGGTTCGATGGCGCCCCATGCCCGGGGGCGGCCCACGAGAGGACCGATGGCCTCGCCGACCCGACAGACCAATCCCGCTGCGCCCGTCGAGGAGCATCCGCCCGAGCTCGGCCCCGGCCACGCCGACTGGTTCACGAATCGAGAGCTCTCGTGGCTGGGGTTCAACCGGCGCATCCTCGAGGAGGCCCGGGACCCCGCGAACCCGCTGCTCGAGCGCGTGAAGTTCCTTTCGATCGTCGACTCGAACCTCTCGGAGTTCTACGAGGTGCGGGTCGCGGGGCTCAAGCAGCAGGCAGAGGCCGGCGTCACCGACCGCAACCCCGACGGGCTGTCGGCCGCGGAGCAGCTCCGCGCGATCGACGCCGCCGTGCGCGACCAGGTCCACGAGGCGTACCACTGCTGGCTGCGCGAGCTCGTGCCCGCGTTCGAGCAGGAGGGCGTCTGCATCCTGCGCCCGGCGAGCCTCGAGCCCGAGGACGCGCGCTGGCTCTCGGCGTACTTCGACCGGGAGATCTTCCCGGTGCTGACACCGATCGCCGTCGACCCCGCGCATCCGTTCCCGCAGATCTCGAGCAAGGCCCTGACCATCGGCGCCCTGCTCCACACCGACGACGTGGAGCACGCGGAGCGGCTCGCCGTCGTGCAGGCGCCGCCGGCCCTGCCGCGCATCCTGCGCCTTCCGACCCGGAACGGGCACCGGCGCTACGTCTTCCTCGCGGACGTGATCCGCTGGAGCCTGCCGAAGCTCTTCGCCGGGGTCCCGATCCTCGACCACACCGCCTTCCGCGTGACGCGGAACTCGAACCTCTACGTCGACGAGGAGGAGGTCGAGAACCTGCTCACGGCGATCGAGCAGGAGCTGCGCCGGCGCCGGCGCGGCGAAGCGGTGCGGATCGAGCTGCGGACCCCCGTCGGCGAGCGGCTGTCGGCCGCGCTGCTCCAGGTCTTCGGCCTCGAGCGAGGCGACGTGCACGAGTGCGAGGGGCCCGTGAACCTCTCGCGGCTCATGGAGCTCGTGGCGCTCGAGGACGCCGAGCGGCTGCGCGCGCCGACGTTCGTGGCGCCGGAGCATGCGGCGCTGCGCGAGCCCGAGGACATCCTGCGCGCGATTCGCCGGCACGACGTGCTGCTGCACCACCCCTTCGACTCGTTCTCGAGCGTGGTCGAGTTCATCGACCAGGCCGCGCGCGACCCCGAGGTGCTCGCGATCAAGCAGACGATGTACCGCACGAGCGAGGACTCGGCGGTCGCGCGCGCGCTCATGACGGCCGCGGAGAACGGCAAGCAGGTGACCGTCGTGGTGGAGCTCAAGGCGCGCTTCGACGAGGCCGCGAACATCCGCTGGGCCCGTCGCCTGGAGGAGGCCGGCGTCCAGCTCGTCTACGGGCTCGTCGGGCTCAAGACCCACTGCAAGCTCGCCCTGCTCGTGCGCCGCGAGGAGGACGGCATCCGCCGCTACGCGCACATCGGCACGGGGAACTACAACCCGTCGACCGCGAAGCTATACACCGACCTCGGCCTGCTCACCGCGGATCCGGAGATGACGGCCGAGGTCGCCGCCGTCTTCAACATGCTGACGAGCCTCTCCGCCCCGCCCGAGTTCCGACACCTCCTGGTGGCTCCCTTCACGCTGCGCAGCGGCCTCATGCAGCGGATCGAGCTCGAGGCGAAGGCGGCGGCGGCGGGCCGCCCGGCCGGCATCGTCGCGAAGCTGAACGCGATCCAGGACGAGGAGATCATCCGGGCGCTCTACCGCGCCTCCCAGGCCGGCGTCCGGATCGAGCTGATCGCGCGCGGCATCTGCTGCCTCCGGCCCGGCCTCGCGGGCGTGTCGGAGAACATCCGCGTGCGCTCGATCGTCGGACGCTTCCTCGAGCACAGCCGCATCGTGCGCTTCGAGAACGCGGAGGGCGGCGAGCCGGAGCACTGGATCGGCAGCGCCGACTGGATGCCTCGCAACCTCGACCGCCGCGTCGAGGTGATGTGTCGCGTGCGCGCGCCGGCGCTGCGCGAGCGGCTCGACCAGATCCTCGAGCTCTACCTGACCGACGACTTGAAGGCGCGCGAGATCCTGTCCGACGGATCCCACCGGCGGGTCGAGCCCACGAAGCGGATCTCCGCCCAGGAGTCGCTCATGCGCCAGGCGCTGCCGGCGCCGCCCGCGCCGCCGACGGGCGCACCCTGGTGAGCGGGCCTAGGCCCCGCCCGGCGTCGTCCGCAGCGTCTCCACCGCCGCCTGCTTCACGCCGGGGTCGGGGTCGCCCGCGGCGAGCCGCGCAACCGCCTGGCGCAGCGGCGGCGTCGCGATCCCACGCGCGTAGCGCAGCGCGACGCGACGCACGGCAGCGTCGGGGCTCGCGAGGCAGCGCAGGAGCGCCGCCTCCACCGCGGGGCCCTGCTCGCGCAGCAGGCCCCCGGCGAGGGCGAGCTCGAGGACCTGCGTGCCGGCGGGATCGCCGGCGACGGGAACGCCCCCGAGGAGCGCCGCCGCGCCTTGCGGCGAGAGCACGGCGATCGCGGCGGCGTCGAGGCGTCGGGGCGTCGGGAGCGTCGGGTCGAGCGCGCGCCTCGCGCGCGGGACCACGATCTCCGGCGGCAGCGGCAGGAAGGGCGCGTCCGGCGCGGTGAGGCCCCGCTGCGCGAGGGAGCGCAGCACGGTGTCGCCCCCGTCGCTCCAGCCGAGGTAGAGATCGCGCAGCCGCGTCGGATCGGCGACCGCGTCGTGCAGGGCGCGCAGGGCGGGGCCGAGCCGCGCCTCGGCGCCGTCCGCGACGGCACCGAGCTGCTCCCGCTCGTCGCCGACGACGAGGTAGGGCGAGCGCGCGCCGCGCAGCAGGAGCAGCACCCGCTGGCCGGCCTCGAGCTTCGGAGGGTTCGAGGGCGCGCGCTTCAGCTCGAAGCGCGGAGGGACGTCGCCGTAGAGCGAGAGCGCGTCGCGCACGCGGATGCGGCCGAGCTCGACGGCGTCGATCGTGCCGATCGCCGCGGCGTCGGACTCGGCCGAGAGCGCGTGGGGCGGGCGCGGCCCGCTCGGCATCGGATGACCGCCGAGGCCCACGAGCTGGGCCCGCGCATCGAGCGGCGCGGCGAGCAGCGTCGCGGCGAGGAGGAGCAGTGCGGCGGGGCGCGTCACGGCGCGCGATCATAGCCGCCGGAGATCCGCATGCGCGCGCGCAAGACGTCCTCGCTGCTCGTCGCCCTCTTCGTCGCGTCGCTGCCGTCCGCCTGCGCCGTGAATCCCGTGACGGGCCGCCCGGAGCTCACGACGATGTCGCCGGCTCGGGAGGCCGCCGTCGGCCGCGAGGCCGCCGAGCAGGTCCAGTCGGAGATGGGCCTCGTCGACGATCCGTCGCTCCAGGCCTACGTCGACCGCGTCGGCCAGCGCCTCGCCGCCTTCTCGCCGCGCAAGGACACGCCGTACGACTTCCACGTCGTCGAGCTGGAGGAGCCGAACGCGTTCGCCCTCCCGGGCGGTCACGTCTACGTGTCGCGCGGGCTGCTCGCGCTGGTGAACTCGGAGGACGAGCTCGCGAACGTCATGGGCCACGAGGTGGGGCACGTCGCGGCGCGGCACGCAGCGCAGCGCGAGACGCGTTCGACGGGCGTCGGCATCCTGTCCGCCCTCGGCACGATCGCGGCCGGGATCCTCGCCGGCGGCGAGGCCGCCCAGGCCGTCGGCCAGCTCTCGCAGGTCGCGGGCGGCGGCCTGATCGCCTCGTACTCCCGCGACCAGGAGCGCGAGGCCGACGCGATCGGCCAGCAGATCGCGTCCGCGGCGGGCTACGACCCCGCGGCCATGGCTTCCTTCCTCGACACGCTCGAGCGTTGGACGCGCCTCGAGAGCGGCGGCCCGCGGCGGCCCGGCTTCCTCGACTCCCACCCGGCGACCCCGGAGCGCGTGGCCGCGACGGCCTCGCGCGCGGAGACGCTGCACGCGGGGCCGGCGGCGCCCGTCGCTCCGACGCGCGTCGCCTTCCTGGGCGAGCTCGAAGGCCTGCGCGTCGGGCCGAACGTCGAGGAGGGCGTGGTCGAGGAGACGCTCTTCCTGCATCCCGGCATGGATCTCTCGCTCCGCTTCCCTGCCGGCTGGCGCGTGGAGAACCAGCGACACGCAGTGGTGGCGGGAGCGCCGGAGGGCGACGCCCTGCTCGGCGTCGAGCTCCTGGGCCCCGGCACGGATGCGCGCGCCGCCGCGAGCGCGTTCGTGCAGCGCAACGGACTGCGTCCGGCGCAGGCCGCGTCGTTCCGGACGGCGGAGGCCGACGGCTTCTACGTGGCCGCGCCCGTCGCGACGGAGGGTGGTCAGGTGGCGGGCTGGATCGGCTTCGTGCCCCATGGCGGCCAGATCTTCCGCGTGACGGGGCTCGCCTCGCTCCAGACGTGGCGCTCCCGCTTCCCGCGCTTCCAGAGTACGGCCGAGAGCCTGGGTCCCCTCTCCCGAGAGGAGCGCGCGCGCCTTCGCGATCGGCGCCTGCGCGTCGCCACGGCCCAGGGCGGCGACACGCTCGGCACGCTCTCTTCGCGCGAGGGCAACGTCTGGCGGCTGCAGGAGACCGCGGTCGCGAACGCGCTCTCTCCCGACGTACGCCTCGTCGCGGGCCAGCCCGTGAAGATCGTCGTCGCGCACGCCCTTCCGGCGGCGTCGGAGCCCGCGCGATGAAGCGCATCTGCGTGTTCTGCGGCTCGAGCCCGGGCCGCGATCCCCGCTACGCCGCGGCCGCGCGCGAGCTCGGCCACGCCCTGGCGCTGCGCGGGCTCGGCCTCGTCTACGGCGGCGCGAGCGTCGGCCTCATGGGGATCGTGGCCGACGCGGCGCTCGCCGCCGGCGGAGAGGCGATCGGCGTCCTCCCCGCCGCCCTCGCGCGCAAGGAGATCGCCCATCCGGGGCTCTCGGAGCTCCGTCTCGTCGACTCGATGCACGAGCGCAAGGCGCAGATGGTCGAGCTCTCCGACGGCTTCGTCGCGTTGCCCGGCGGTGTCGGCACGCTCGAGGAGTTCTTCGAGGTGCTGACCTGGGCGCAGCTCGGACTCCACGCGAAGCCCTGCGGCCTGCTCGACGTCGCGGGCTACTGGCGCGATCTGGAGCGCTTCCTCGACCACGCCGTGCGCGAGCGTTTCGTGAAGGAGAAGCACCGTCGGCTCGTACTCGTCGACGACGATCCGCGCCGTCTCCTCGACGCCTTCGCGGGCTACGCGCCGGAGCTCGAGGAGAAGTGGATCGACCGCGAGCAGATCTAGATCGTGGTCGAGATGCCGCCGTCCACGGGGATCACTGCGCCCGTCACGTAGGAGCCGGCCCGCGACGCGAGGAAGATCGCGACGCCCGCCATGTCGTCGGGCCGCCCGATCCGCCGCAGCGGGCAGGAGGCGATGATCACGTCGTGCAGCCGCTCCAGGGTCGCCTGCATCATCTTGCTCTCGAAGGGTCCCGGGGCGACGGCGTTCACCGTGATGTGCTGCGGCGCGAGGCGACGCGCGAGGACGCGCGTGAGATGGTGGAGCGCGGCCTTGCTCGACGAGTAGGCGTAGGTCTCGAGCGCGGGCACGTGCAGCCCGTCGATCGAGCCGATGTTGATGACCCGCGCGGGATCGTCGTGGCTGCCCGCCTTCTCGAGCAGCGGGACGCAGAAGCGCGTCAGGTGGAAGACGCTCTTCACGTTCAGGTTCATCACCTTGTCGAAGGCGTCGTCGGGATACTCGGCGAGGGGCGCGCCCCAGTTCGCCCCGGCGTTGTTCACCAGCACGTGGAGCGCGCTCTCGCGCCGCGCGAGCTCGTCGGCGAGCCGGCGCGCGTTGGCCTCGCCCTGGAGGTCGATCGGCAGCGCGACGCACGTGCCGCGCTTCGAGAGCTCCGCCGCCACCTTCTCGCAGGCGTCGGCCTTGCGCGAAGAGATGTACACGCGGGCGCCGGCCTCGACGAACCCGCGGGCGATCATGAGCCCGATCCCCCGCGAGCCGCCGGTCACCAGGGCCACCTTGCCCTGCATCGAGAAGAGGTCGCTCAAGGCTGTTCTCCTCCGCGCGGCGCTACGCGCCGCCTCCTGACTTCGCCCGCGTGGCCTCCTGGTAGGCGCGCTCGAGCACGGAGCTCCGATCGAGGCGCAACACGAACGGGATGGCCATCGTCTCGTAGCCGGCGTCGGCATGGAGCGGGGCCGTCCGCTGCAGCTCCGCCAGGCTCTCGCCCTTCGCCACGCCGTCCTCCGTCACCCGCCAGAGCTCGCGCATGAAGTCGCGAAACTGCTCGAGCGCCGCGCGATCGGCCGCGGGGCCGTGGCCCGGGATCACCTTGTCGAAGTCGAGGGCGAGCACGCGGTCGAGCGTGTCGGCCCATTCGCGCACCGACCCGCCGGCCTCGAGGTCGATGCTCGGGTAGCGGTGGTTGAAGAAGAGGTCGCCCGTGTGGAGCACGCGGTCCTCGACGAAGAGCACCACGAGATCGCCGTCGGTGTGGCCGCGCCCCGGGTGGAAGCAGCGGATCGTCTTGCCGCCGATCGAGAGGTCATGGACGTCGGAGAAGGTGTCGTTCGGCAGCGTCTCCGCAGCGGCGCCCTTCCAGTAGCTGGCGTCCCGCGTCTTCAGATGCTCGAGCGTCTTCTCGGTCGCCACGACCGGCGTCCCGGGCGCGAATCCCGGGTTCCCGTGGGTGTGGTCGAGGTGGTAGTGCGTGTTGATCACCGCCTGCACGGGACCGCCGCCGAGCTGCTCGGCCAGCTCGCGGATCCGCTGGCCCTGCATCCGGAAGCTCATGGTGTCGACGACGACGGCGCCGGCGCGGGTGCGCAGCACCGCCACGTTGCCGCCGAGGCCCTCGAGCATGTGGACGTCGGCGGAGAGCGGCTCGCTCTCGAGCGAGCGCACGCGGCTCGTCGCGTAGAGCGCGCCGGCGCCGAGCAGGACGACGACCACGAGCGCGATCCATCCCAGGAGCTTCTTCATGACCCCCCCAGAGCGCCGGCAGTATAAGCGGCGGCGCGCCCTCCGCGCGGCCGACGGCGCCGCGGCCCGGCCTCGGCAAGGGACGGGGCGGCCGCGAGATTTCTCGCGGCCGCCCGCTCCGGGGGCTCCTCCGCGGGCGCCGGCCGGACGATCCAGGGGCCGGAGGCGTGCCTCGCCCGGGGTGGTGGGCTAAGGTGCGCGCGCCACGATGAGGGGGCGGCCGCTCCGAGAGGGCGACCCGGTTCGCGAATGCGACCGGGTCGAGTCCGACGGGCGACCGCAAGGCGCGACTCCACAGGATGCTCCGGACGGAGCTGCAGCGGCACCGCAGGCCCCGCGGTCTGGAGGGGCCTTCATTCGTCCGACGAGCAAAGGGGGGGAAGCGATGCGAGCATGCTCACCGGGAGACGGCGCGCACCGTGGCGGGCGACGGGATGAGTGACGTTCCCTTGCGTCCGCCCGTGGCTGCGACCCCGAGCCTCGCCGAGCTCCGGCGGCGCTACGCCGCCGCGTTCCAGCCCAATCCCTGGATCTACTGGATCGACCTCCTGGCCTCGGTCGTCGTGGGCTGGGGCGCGTTCGCGGCCGCCGCGATCTCGCCCTTCGGCTCCGCCTGGCACGTCGCCGCCACGTTCCTCGCGACGGTCGCGCTCCTCCGCGCGTCGATCTTCATCCACGAGCTCGCCCACAAGAAGCGGGGCACGCTGCCCGGCTTCGAGGTGGCCTGGAACCTGCTCGTCGGCATCCCGCTCATGCTCCCGAGCCTGATGTACGTGGGCTCCCACGCCGAGCACCACCGGCGCTCGGTCTTCGGCACGAACGCCGATCCGGAGTACGTGCCCCTCGCCCACTGGAGCCGCGCGCGCATCGTGGGCTTCGTCTGGACCGTCGCGGTGCTGCCGCCGGCCATGGCCCTGCGCTGGGGTGTCCTCGGGCCCCTCTCCTACGTCTTCCCGCCGCTGCGACAGCTCGCCGTCGGCCGGCTCTCGACGCTCCTCATCAACTCGAGCTACCGCCGCCCGATGCCGACGGGCCGCCAGGCGCGGCGCTGGGCAGTGCAGGAGGCGGCGACCTGCGCCTTCTTCTGGCTCGTCGTGTGGGCGGTCTGGCGCGGCTCGCTGCCGTGGACGTGGCTGGTTCAGTGGTGGATCGTCGGCGCGGGCATCCTCGTCACGAACCAGGTGCGGACGCTCGCCGCCCACGGCTACGCGAACGAGGGCGAGGAGCTCGACTCGACGGGCCAGCTCCTCGACTCGATCAACCTGCGCAGCACGAGCCTGCTGACGCGACTCGCTGCGCCGGTGGGCATGCGATACCACGCGCTCCACCACTTCATGCCGAGCGTGCCCTATCACAGCCTGGCGACGCTCCACCGCCGGCTCCTGGCGGAGCTCCCGAGCGCGGCGCCCTACCGCCACACGGAGCGCAAGAGCATCCTCAGGGTGGTGGCCGGGCTCCTCGGCTTCGGGGACGGCGGCGCCCTCCAGGACGAGCTCGACGTCAGCGCAGATCGCGCCGCCGGATGAGATGCAGGATGACGGGCCACCCGAAGATCAACGGGTGGCGCCGCTGGAGCGGCGTGGGCTCGATCACGACGCCCGTGTGGCGCCGCAGCTTCCAGAGCGCGTAGGGCAGCCAGTCCCCGAACGTCACCGCCGACTTGATCAGGTTCGCTCCGGCCAGGGCCTTCGCGACGGGGCGCTGCACCCGCCACGCGCGCCGCACCGCCCGCCGCCGCGTGGGATCGATCCGGACCCGCACGCGACCGGGCTCCGCCGGCTCCGCCTCGAGCCGGCCCTGGTCGCCGAGCGCGCCGAGCCCTTCGCAGAGCGCCTCGTCGAAGCGCGACCGGGCGCTCTCGTAGATGCGCTCGACCGTGTCGGGGCTCTCGGTCCGAAACTCCGCGGCGTAGGTCTCGCGGAACGCACGCTGCCAGAACTCCCGCGGCACGAAGCTCCTGCCGCGACGGACGGCGCGGAGGAGCGGCAGGAGGCGGCCGACGAGCGTCACGATCGCCTGGGCCGCGCCCGCGATCACCACGCGACGAGCCTCGGCGTCGCGCGCGTCGAGCAGCAGGAAGGGCTGGCTGAAGCGCGCCCACACGAGCGTGTGGAGGTGGGTGGGCAACGTCGCGCGGCGGAAGTCGTCGAGCGAGAGCATCGCGTACTTCGCACGCAGCGTTCGCCCCTCGTACGGGAGCTCGAGGTAGAAGACGTTCGGCGGGAGGGCACGGTTCGCGGCGGCGAGGAGCGCGCTCCGCAGGCGACCGCGCGGGCGGCCGCCCGGCCCCGGGCTCCCGAGGTACGCGCGCCGGTAGTCGTCGACGAGCACGTAGAGGTCGTACACCCCCTCGCCCTTCGCGCGCGCCCGCAGGATCGAGCCGTAGAACAGGACGCCGGCCACGGGGGCGCCGTGCCGGCGCCGCAGCTCCGCCGCGAGCGCCTTCACCTCGGGCGTCGCCTCGCGATCGATCTCGCGCGCGACGAGGCGACAGAGCGCCTCGTGGTGGGGAGAGACGGCCAGGCTCACAGCCGGACGAACCCGAGGCGCCGATCCGCCGTCAGCTCGACGTGTCGGCCCGGCTCGGGCGCGAAGATCTCTCCGTCGACGGTGAAGCCGCAGTCGAGCAGGAGCTCCGCCTGCTCGACGTTGCGGCTCGAGTAGCCCTGCGTGTGGTGCACGAAGACCGGCGGACGCCCGCGCAGGATCCCGAGCGCGGCACGGCGCAGGTGGAGCGCCTCGCGCGTGATCGCCGTGAGCCGCAGGCTGCCTGGTCCCCGGCCCCAGAACGGACGCATGCGGAGGAAGAGGCGATCGAGCGTGCTCGCGATCAGGAGCTGGTAGCTGCCGGTCTCCGCGTCGCCGCCGTCGAGCCGGAGCTGGATCTTGTCGGGATCGAGGATTCCGGACGCGTCTCCGAGCGCGGCGCGAGCGACGAGGCCCGAGGTGACGATGCCGGAGGCGAAGACGCCCTGCGTCCGGCCGCGCGGGAACGTCCGGTGCACGAGCGCGATCGCGCGCTGGACGACGCCCGCGCCGAAGAACATCCCGTGGTGGACGACGCCCTCGGACGGGATCGCGAGGCGCAGCACGGCGCGCTCGCGGACGTGGCGCTCGAGCGACCCGTGACGCGCGGCCGCCACGAGGTTGCGGAGCGCGCGCACCGGGTCGCGGGACATCCCGATTTCCAGGGCGGTCATGTTGGTGCGGCCGCCGCGCAGGGGCGCGATCAGCGGCGGCCTCCGGAAGACGCCGTGCTCGAGGATCTCCGTCAGCGCCCGCGCGAGCGTCCCGTCGCCGCCCTGGACCACGAGCACGTCGACGCCTTCCGCCGCGAGGCGCGAGAGGGCTTCGGGCACCGCGTCACCGCACGGCGTCTCGACGTGCACGATCCCGCGCCGGGCATCCAGGAACTCGAGGATGCGGTCGACCTGATGGCGGCTCCGTCCCGCGCGCAGGTTGTTCAGGACGCCGATGCGCACCGCACCTCCTCGGTGCCGCCCGCGGGCGACGCGCCCAGCGGGGCAGGCCGCACGGGAACGGGATTCAGGAACGTCACCTCTCCGATGCCGTTCCCCCGGAGCCGCTTCGTCGCGCCGCTCGCGGGATCGTGGAGCTCGAGGTCGAAGGCGGCCGCGCTCCAGATGCGACGGGGCCTGGTCGCGACCGCCACCACGGCACGGATCGGCGCGGGGAGATCGCCCAGCGGGTCGTAGCGCGCGATCTCGCGGCCGAGCCGGATCGTGCCCGAGACGCCCGCGCCGGCCACGCGGATCTCCTTCGGCACGCCGTAGCCGTCGGCCTGGCTGACGTCCGCCGGTGTGACCTCCGCGTCGAGCTCGCGCACCGTGCGTCCGTCGCGCTGGAGCACGAGCCACGCGTAGGACGTGCCCTTCGGCGTGAGCGCGTCGATCAGGTAGATCGCGTCGTCGCCATCGAGGGAGAAGAGCTCGATCCGTCGCTGCACGATCCGGGCCTCGAGGTCGTCGAACCAGCGATGGGTCTCGCCGACCACCCCGTGCACCTCGAGCGGCGCCTCCATGCCCTCGGTCCAGATGGTTCCTTCGATCGGCGCGGCGCTCTCGATCAGGTCGATCGCGTAGCCGAGGCGCGAGAGCTCGCTCGACCAGGCCGCCGGCCCGGTCGGACGCACGCGCAGGTCGAGCTTCACCTTGTGCTTCCTGAATCGGATGTGGAGCGCGTCGGCGCTCTGGTCGAGGAGCGCGCGCTCGAGCTCGAGGCGGCGACCGTCCGGCGAGAGCTTCCAGTCGCCCGCCAAGTCGCCGGTCCGGAAGTGCTCCACGTGGCCGTCGGGAGAGACGAGATCGCCCGTCACCGCGCTGTTCCCGTCGCCGAATCCGATGTTCGTGTGGAGGAACTGCAGCACGAGGACGTGGCCCGACTCGAAGCGCGCGGTGAAGTCCCAGAGCTCCGTGGCGAACTCACCCGACGGAAGCCGCGAGCTTCCATTGCCCCGCCGCGCGCTCGGCGCCGCGACGAGCGAATCTCCCTCCGCCTCGGGCCGCTGGATCGAGGCTTCCGGCGGCATCGCCGCGGCGTCGGCGCGCGCGGCGTGCGGTGCCGCGACCAGGGCCGCGAGCAGCGTCGCCGCGGCAAGCGGCGCCCGCCGGGCCGCCGTGCGCGCATTCCAGGGCTCGATCGGCCGGCCGCTCCGGCGCTCGCCCACGGCCTGCGCCGTTCGCACCCCGTGGAAGACGATGCTCGCGAGCGTCCAGAGCCCGACGGCCACGTATCCGAGGTCGGGCCGGCCCGCGACGACGCCGAGCGTGAGCAGCAGCAGGTTCGGGTTGCGCCGCGCGGTGATCTCGCGGAAGCGCGAGTCGAGGGGCGTCCAGCTGTGGAGCTCGATCTTGAACAGCAGGAGGAAGATGCCCTCGATCAGCCGCCCGACGACGTAGCCACCGACGGCGAGCCACCACGAGAGCGCGAGCAGGGGCGCTCCCGCCGGAAGCCCCGCGGCCCAGGCCGCCCACCAGAAGGGCGGATGCACGATGTCGAGGCCGTGGTCGAGGACGTGGCCGATCCGCGTCGAGCGGATCGTGACGCGCGCGAGCTTCCCGTCGACCGTGTCGAGGAACGTCATCAGCCATGCGCAGACGAGCCCCGTCCCGAACCAGCCCGCCCAGAACAGGACGCCCGCGAGGACGGCGAGGAGCCAGCTCGCCGCGGTGATCCAGTTCGGGTGTACGCCCGCGTCGGCGAGCCGATGCGTGACGGCGCTCGCCGGCCGGGGCCAGACGTACTTCGTGACGAGGTCGGTGATGCCCTTGTAGGCGTCGCCGAAGATCCGGCGCTCGATCGTCGCGACCTGCGCGGCGTCGGCGCGGAGCAGGAAGGGCTCGGCGGCGCGGCGTAGCCGCGGCGTGTAGGCGCCGGCGAGCGCGCCGGGCTCGCAGCGGCGAAGCCCTGCGAAGGCGGGATCGGACGACGACCGACCCGCGAGCAGGCCCGACGCGACCTCGCGGGCGCGAGCGACCGGGACGCGGGCGGCGACGGGCATGCCGGGTGCGCCCGAAGACGGTGCGACCAGGAGCGTCGCCGGGGCGGAGGCGAGGGCGGAGACGAGGCGCTCGTCGTAGATCCAGCGGGCGTCGAGCAGCAAGACATCGCCCGCGCTGCCCGGCAGACGGTCGAGCGCTCGAGGCGTTCCGTCGGAACGGGCCGTGTGCACATCGGTCACACCCGCGGCGCGGAGGGCGCGCTCGAGGCGCTCGGAAGGCGTGAGACCCCAGACGCGGGGTGCCGGGGCATCCGCGGCGACGACGATCCAGGCTTGGGAAGCCGGGTGGGATTGCGAACTCGGCAAATCGCTCGCTTCCGGGGGTCGGTCGGGCCGGGCGGACCCTATCACAGGGGGCAGGGTATGTTAACGACTCGTCATGTGTCCGGCTGAAGGGGGAATGAACGACCGGAGGCGGCTGCACGAGCTGCCCTCGGCCCGGCCCTCCCACCGGATGCGCGGATTCGAGGCCCCTTGGTCGCCTACCGGCTCGCTCAACTGACCGACCTCCACACGACTCCGCCCCGGCTCCGCCCCTCGGAGTGGACGCCGAAGCGGGCGCTCGGCCTCCTCTCCTGGCACCTGAAGCGCCGGGACGAGCATCGGCCGGAGATCCTCGCGGCGGCCGTCGCTGACCTCCGGCACGAGGCCGCGGACCACGTCGCCATCACCGGAGACCTCACGAACCTGGGCTCCGCCCGGGAGATCGAGACCGCCCTCGGCTGGCTCGGGGCGCTCGGGGGGCCGGCCGAGGTCTCGCTCGTGCCGGGCAACCACGACGCCTACGCCCGCAGCTCCGAGGGCCCCGCCGGCTGGCGCCGATGGCAGGCGTACATGGCGTCCGACGCGGGCCGCGGCGGCGCCTTTCCATCGGTCCGGCTGCGCGGCCCCCTCGCGCTCGTCGGCGTCTGCTCGGTGCACCCGAGCCCGATCCTCCAGGCGACCGGCACCGTGGGCCAGGTCCAGTGCGCGGCCCTCGAGGCGACGCTCGCGGCGCTCGGCCGCGAGGGCTGGTGCCGGGTCGTCCTGATCCACCATCCGCCGGTCGCCGCCGATCCGCGCGCGCGCCGGCGGCTGCGCGACGCCGAGGCCGTGCGTCGCGCGATCGAGCGCGGCGGCGCGGAGCTCGTGCTCCACGGCCACACCCATCGCGAGCACTTCGCGACCCTCTCCGGTGTCGGAGGCCCGGTGCCGGTCGTGGGCGCCCGCTCGAGCTCGGCGCGCGGGCGCAAGCCCGGACGCGCGGCGCAGTACCACCTCTACCGCTTCGAGCGTCGCGAGGGAGCGCGCGCCCGTTGGCGCATCACGCTCGACGTGCGTGCGTTCGACGGCGGCGCGTTCCGGGACGCGGGGAGCCGCGCGCTCGCGTGAGCTAGCCGCGCCGCTCGCGGGCCTCGAGCAGGCGCGTCGCGAGCGCGAGGTCGGCGGGGCGGTCGACGTCGATCGCCGCCTCGGCGTCGGCCAACACCACCGCCTCGACGCGCGCGCCGATCACGTCGGAGGCGCGCGCGAGCGCCGCCGCGAGATCGAGCCGTCGCAGCAGGAAGAGCGCGAGGGCCGGGAGCCCGAAGGTGCGCACGAGCCGCCAGGGCCGCTTGCGGAATCGCTCCGCCTCGCGCCAGAACTCGCAGACGCGCCGCGCCCCGGGCGCCCGCGCGAGGAAGAGGTTCGCGCCGGAGTACGCCTCGCCGCGGAGCGGGACGAAGGTGCGGACCGCTCCCGGATGCGCCGCGCGGACGGTCGTCGCCGCCACCACGCCGACCACGAGATCGGCGTCGCGGGCGAGCGCCTCGCGCAGGAATCCGCCGACGACGGGTGGCGTGAGGAGCGGGTGATCCGCCGTGGTGACGAGGAGCCGCTCGCCCGGTGCGAGCGCCGCGACCGCGGCCCCGACGCTCGCGCTCGGCGAGTCGAGGCTCGCGGCCGCGGAGACCCTGCCCGTGCCCAGCGCCTCCGCGACCTCCGGCAACCTCTCGAGGAGCTGCGGCGCGTCGATGCTGATCGCGATCGGGCCGACGCCGGCCGTCGCCTCGAGGGTGCGCAGCACGCGCACGAGCATCGCCACGCCCGCGACGGGCACGAGCGGGCGATGGCTCACGCCCGCCGCGGCGGCCACGGCATCGGTCGGGCCGCGGCGCCCGGCGAGGAGCAGGGCGCGAACGGGCGGACGGGTGTGCTCGTGCGGCGGGTCGGCGGCCAGCTCTCCCTCCCGCGCGTACGCGCGCTCCGCGGCGCGAACGGGTACTCGAAGCGGGACGCGCCCGCATCCCTCGGCTTCGAGGCTCTTGCCCGCGCCTGCCACTTCGCCGAGGCTTCGCGACGTTGCCCCGCAGCGAGGTCGTCGTGAGCTCGAGTCCGCCGGAAGGCGCCGTCCCCGCCGCGCCCCGCGTGCGCGTGTGGATCGATGCGACGCGCCCCCAGAGCGGGCTCGTCGTCTTCGGCATGAGCCTCGTGGAGCGGCACCTGCGCGGCCTCGTGCAGGCCGGGATCGCGGCGGAGGAGATCCGCATCGAGCTCCCCGCCGCGGCGTCGCCCGAGGCGTCGGTCGCCGCGCACGCGCTCGTGCCCGCGACCTTCGCCGCCACGCTCCCGATCCGCTGGTCCCACGAGGGCGGCCCGCCCCGCGAGCGGCTCGAGCGCGCGCTCGCCGACGCGCACGGCGCCCTCGTGCTCGCGCTCGACGGCGACGCCATCGTCGACGCGCGCCTCCTCGCCCACCTCGAGAAGCGCGGCGCTGCGCTCGTCGCGACGGACCCGACACCGGAGTGCGGGGCGCCGACGGCCGTGCTCTCGCTCGCGGCGCCGCTCGGCGTCGCGATCAAGGGCGAGCGCCTGGTCGAGATCGCGGCGTCGGCGGTGGAGCAGGGAGCGCTCGCGCGCCTCTCGGTGGCCGAGCTCGACACCTACCTGCAGCGTCTCCGCCGGAGCCTTCCGCCCTACCTCTTCGTCGTGCGCGACGCCGCCGACCGCGACGCCGCGGAGCGCTTCCTGTTCTGGTCGAACTACAAGGGCTCGACCGACTTCTTCACGCGCTACGTCTACCCGCCGCTCGTCTGGCGCGCGCTCCGTCCCCTCACGCGCTGGCGCGTGCATCCGAACGTGATCACGCTCTTCAACGTCGTCATCACCCTCGCCGCCGTACCGCTCTTCGCGAAGGGCTGGTGGGTCTCGGGCTTCGCCTGCGCGTGGGGCATGAGCGTCCTCGACTCCGTCGACGGGAAGCTCGCGCGGCTCCAGTTCAAGAGCTCGGAGCTCGGCCACAACCTCGACCACGGCCTCGACCTGATCCATCCGCCGCTCTGGTACTTCGCCTGGGCGTACGCGCTCTCGGGCGGCGATCTCGGGTCGCCCCTCTTCCACGCGTCGATCTGGATGGCCGCCTTCTACGCGGGCGATCGCATCGTGACGCGCCTCTTCACCTGGCGGACGGGCCGCTCGATCCACGCCTTCACGCCGCTCGACGTCCGCATGCGCACCGTGATCTCGCGCCGCAACATCAACCTGCCGCTCTTCACGATCGGCCTCCCGCTCGGCCTCGGCCGCGAGACCTTCGCGCTGATCGTGGCGTGGCAGATCGCGACCTTCGCCTTCCACGCGCTGCGGCTCGCGCAGTGCTGGAATCGCAGGGAGGCGCGGGGGACGGGCGGGGCGGCCCAGGACGACTAGGGCGACGCGCGCGTGAGCGTCGCCGCGATCTCCCCCGCCAGGCTCTCCCCATCCAGCCCGTGCGCCCGCAGCGCCTCGTCGTTCTGGCCGCAGACCGGCACGCGGTCCACGCCGAAGCGGCGCACGGGCACGCCGAGCCGCTGCTCGGCGATCGCGGCGGCGATGCGCTCGCCCTGGCCGCCCTCGAGATAGTGGTCGTCGAGGGTGAAGACGGGGCGTCCTGCGATGGTGTCGGCGAGCCAGTCGGCGTCGATCCGGTTGAGCCAGGGCAGGCTCACGACCGCGATCGAGCGGCCGTGCTTCTCCGCCAGGAGGTCGGCGGCGCGGAAGGCCTGGGGCAGGAGCACCGGGCCGTAGCCGAAGACGACGGCGTCCTTGCCTTCGCGCAGCAGCGTGCCACGGCCGAGCGCCAGGCGATGGCCGGCGGGCAGCGCGTAGGGCACGTGACACGGGATCGAGACGAGGCGCAGGTAGCTGCTCGTCTCGGCGTCGAGGCACCACGCGAGCGCGGGCGCGACCTCCCCCTCGCAGCTCGGCTCGAGCAGCACGAGGCCCGGGATGCCGCCGAGCGAGGCGATGTCGCGCACGCACTGGTGGGAGTGGCCCGGACCGCTCGGCAGGAGGCCCGCGAGCGAGCCCACGTAGACGATCCGCCGGCCCTCGGTGGCGTTGTTGTAGATCTGCTCGTTCGGGCGCGTGGAGAGGAAGCAGGCGAAGGAGTGCACCACGGGGAGGAGCCCCTGGAGCGCCATGCCGCCCGCCTGCGAGACCATGTCCTGCTCGGCGATGCCGCACTCGAAGAAGCGCTCGGGGAAGCGCTCGGAGAACGGAATCAAGCCGGTGTCGAGGACGAGGTCGGCGTCGAGGGCCACGATCTCGGGGCGGCGCGCGGCGGCGGCGACGAGCGCCTGGCCGTAGGCCGGAACGAGGCGCTGCGCACCGGCCGCGTCCGGGCGCGGCGGGCGCTCGGCCCGCGCGACGCGGAGCGGCCCCGCCTTCGTCCCGGCGAGGAGCGCGTCCGCCAGACCGACGAGCTCGGAGACGGCCTTGTCGTAGCTCGCGTCGTCCGGCGCGCCGCTGTGGAAGCGGTAGAGCTTCTCGCCCGGCGCCATCGCGGTGTGCTGCATGAAGGAGACGCCGGCGCCCTTCACGGTGTCGGCGATCACGACCTTCGGCCGGTCGGCGATCTCGCGGAAGCGGTCGAGCACCGACGAGAGCGCGGCGAGGTCGTGGCCGTCGCAGCGCGCCGTCTCCCAGCCGAAGGCCCGGAGCTTCGCCTCGAGGTCGCCGAGGTCGGAGACGTCGGCCACGTGGCTGTCGCTCTGCACCTTGTTGTGGTCGACCACGACCGTGATCTCGCCCATCCGCCGTCGCACGGCCGAGGCGAGCGACTCCCAGATCTGGCCCTCCTGCAGCTCGCCGTCGCCGGTCATCACGAAGATGCGTCGCGCCCGGTCCGCCAGGCGGTCGGCCGCGACCATGCCCTTCGCCTTGGAGATGCCCATGCCGAGGGGGCCCGTGTTCGTGACCATGCCTGGTGTCGCGACGTCGGGGTGGCCGGGGAGGCCTCCGAGGCGCCGCAGGCCGTGGATCGTCTCGAACGGAAGCTCGCCCACGGCCTGGAGCACGGCGTACAGGCCGGGCGCGTCGTGGCCCTTGGAGGAGAAGTAGAGGTCCGGCGACGCCCCGCCGCGGCGGAGCTCGCGGAGGTAGAGCCAGCTGACGACGTCGAGGCTCGAGAAGCTGCTGCCGACGTGGCCCGAGCCCGCGCGCGCGATCATGTAGAGGGCGTTCAGGCGACACGCGGTCGCGACGAGCTTCGCCTCGAGGAAGCGGTCGAGGCCGAGGCCGCGGATGCGCGCGATCTCGTCCTTCGGCACGTAGCGGAGCTCGATCATCGCTGCGTCCCTTCGCGGCCGGCGTCCGCAGCCGTGCCCGGCCACGGCGCGACGTCGACCTCCGGGAGCGTCGCCTCGCCCGTCGAGACCAGGTGCTCGGCGTACCACCAGTCCCGCGGATCGTTCACGTCGAATCCCTCGTGGCCCTCGCTGAAGAACGGCACGATCGCCTCGCCGGCGATCGTCCGCGTCTTCTCGATGACGCGGCACCAGGCGAGCTCGAGGCTCGCGTTCTGCACGTAGATCTCGGGCAGGTCCTGGTAGGGCGTGCTGTGCCAGGGCGCGCCGCGGCTCGAGCGGCCCGGGAGGATCGGCACGATGCGCGCGCGGGCGTCGCCGCGCGCGCCCTCGAGGCGCCACATCTTCCCGGGATGCTGCTCGCAGCGCTCGACGGCGCGCAGCGAGTCGGCGCCGCGGGCGGCGCGGAAGAGGTCGAAGGCGCGGCGGATCGTGTCGGCCCTCCGGAACGGGCTCGTGGGCCGGAGGAGCGCGAAGGCGTCGTAGCGCTCGCCCGCTGCGGCGAGGGCGCCGAGGGCGTGCTCCACCCAGTCGACGTCGGGCGAGAGGTCGCCCGCGAGCTCCGGCGGACGGAGGAACGGCGTGCGCGCGCCGTAGTGTCGCGCGACCTCTGCCGTCGCCTCGGCGTCGGTCGAGACGACGACGTCCGCGAAGACGCCGCTCGCGCGGGCGGCCGCGACGGTGTAGGCGAGGAGCGGGTGCGCGCCGAGGCGTCGCACGTTCTTCCCGACCACGCGCTTCGAGCCCGCACGCGCCGGCACGAGGGCGACGGTGCGCGGCGCGTCGCTCGCGCCCCCCATCAGACCGCGCCCGGGTCGAAGTTCACGTAGAGCGTCTTCCAGTCGGAGTAGACGTCGAGCGCTTCGCTGCCCGCCTCGCGGAAGCCGTTGCCCGACGCGCGCAGCCCGCCGAAGGGGAGGTGCGGCTCGCTGCCGTACGTGCCCCCGTTCACCGTCACCACGCCGGTCTTCGCCTTCGCCTGGAACGCCATCGCGCGGTGCAGGCTCCGGGTGTGGATCGCGGCCGTGAGGCCGAAGGGCGAGTCGTTCGCGAGCGCCACGGCTTCGTCGAAGCTCGACACGCGATAGAGACAGGCGATCGGGCCGAAGAGCTCGCGTCGCGAGATCTCGTCGGTCGGCGCGGCGCCTTCGACGAGCGTCGGCGCCATGAAGCAGCCGCTGTCGTAGCCGGGCCCGCGCAGGCGCTCGCCGCCGCAGAGCACGGTCGCGCCCGCCTTCCGCGCGGCGTCCACCGCCTCGAGCATGCTCGTGAGCTGCGCCTCGTTGATCACCGGGCCGAGGTCGTCGCCGTCGCCGCAGCCGACCTTCTGCGCCTTCGTGCGCGCGACGAGGAGCTCGCGGAAGCGCTCGTAGACGGCGTCCATCACGAGGATCCTGCTGCCCGCGGCGCAGCGCTGGCCCGCGTTGCTGTAGGCCGAGAGCGCGGCCCAGTGCGCCGCGAGCGCGAGGTCGGCGTCGTCGCAGACGACGAACGCGTTCTTCCCGCCGAGCTCGAGGCAGACCTTCGCGAGCCGCTCGCCGGCCTTCGCCGCGATCCGGCGCCCGACCTCGCAGGATCCGGTGAAGCTCACGACGTCGACCCGCCGATCCTCGACGAGGGGAGCGCCGGCCTCGTCGCCGAGCCCGTGGACGATCTGCAGCACGCTCGCAGGCAGCCCGACCTCGCGCGCGAGGACGCCGAAGGCGAAGGCCGAGAGCGGCGTGTCCTCGGCGGGCTTCAGCACCGCGGCGTTCCCGCACAAGAGGGCCGGGAAGACCTTCCACGCGACGTTCGCGATCGGCGTGTTCGCGGCGACGATGAGCCCCGCGACGCCGAGCGGCTGGCGCACGGTGACGGCGGTCTTGTTCGGGACGGCGCTCGTCGTGGTCCGGCCGTAGAAGCGACGGCCCTCGCCGGCGACGAAGAATCCCATCTCGATCGCGCCGTCGGTCTCGGCGAGGGCGTCGTTGCGCGACTTCCCGGTCTCGCGGGCGACGAGCTCCGCGATCGTCTCGCGATGCGCGCGAAGCGCCAGGGCGAGCTCGCGCAGGAGATCGGCGCGCCGCACCACGGTCGCCTCCGCCCAGGCGGGCTGCGCGGCGGCCGCGAGCGACACCGCCTCGTGCACGTCGGCCGCGCCCGAGCGGGCCACGCGGCAGAGGGGCCGGCCGTCCGCCGGCGCGAGCTTCGGGAAGGTGCGGCCGTCCCGGGCGAGGCGGTCCTCGCCTGCGATCAGGTTCGGGATCACGTCGGGAGGGAGGAGGTCGGTCACGGTCCGTCCGATGGCCGCACGCTCGCGCGCGCTCTCGCGCGGGTTACCACGCCGTGAAGCCGCCGTCGACCCGAAGCTCGATCCCGGTCACGTAGGCCGAGGCGTCGGAGGCGAGGAAGACGAGCGGGCCGCCGAGATCGCTCGCGACGGCCATCCTGCCGAGCGGCACCCGGCCCGTGAACTTGCTGCGGAACAGGGCGTCCTGGCCGCCGAGGACGCCCCCCGGCGAGAGCGCGTTCACGCGCACGCCCTGGGGACCCCAATGCGTGGCGAGGTAGCGCGTGAGGTTCACGAGGGCGGCCTTCGACGCGCCGTAGGCCGGCGGCTTCAGGAACGGCGGCGAGAGGTGGTCGTAGAAGCGTGCGTCCGGTGACACGCTCGCGTAGAGCGAGCCGATGTTGATCACGGAGCCCCGGCCGGCCGCGACCATCGCCGGGCCGAAGACCTGGGTCACCTGGAACGCGCCCACGACGTTCACCTCGAGGATCCCGAGGAAGACGTCCGGCGGCACGTCCTCGATGCGCGCGCCGCCGCCGCTCCCCGGCGGAGAATCGATCCCCGCGTTGTTCACGAGCACGCTCGGGGCGCCGTGCTGCGCCACGATCCGCTCGCGCACACGCTCGACCGACACACGGTCGCGTACGTCGGCGGCGTAGAGCTGGACGCGGTCCTTCTCGTCGCGCGCGAGGGCGTCGAAGGCGGGGGAGGGCGGCGCGCCCTCCCGGTCGAGCCCCACGACGCGCGCGCCGGCGCGCAGCAGCGCCTCGCAGAAGACGGGGCCGAGCTTGCCGAGCGCGCCGGTCACGACGGCGACGCGCCCCGTGAGGTCGAAGGGGCTCACGCCTTGCGCTCGAGCACCTCGAACGTGATCGGGCCGTCCTCGGGCAGCGCCGCGGTGAGCGTGGCACCGATCACGTCGTCCCAGTGATACGGCGCGAGGCCCGCGCCGCCCGGGGACTTCATCGCGACGTCCTCCGGCCCGAGCACCGTGCCCGCGGCGAGGGCGCGCGCCGCGACGAGCGTCTTCCCCATCTTCTGGAGCGGTGCCCGCTCGCTGGCGTGGACCTTCTTCACGCCGTCCCCGAGCGCGACCCGCGTGCGCTCCAGGTCGCGGACCATCTTGCGCAGGCCCGTGGGCTCGAGGGAGAAGGCGTGGTCGGTGCCCTTCCAGGCGCGGTTCATGGTGAAGTGCTTCTCGATCACGCGCGCGCCGAGCAGGTAGGCCGCGACGGCCATCGCGATGCCGTTGTCGTGGCTCGAGAGCCCGATCACGCTCTCCGGGAACTCGCGACGGAAGGTCTCGATCACGCGCAGGTCGAGCTCCTCGAACTTCGCCGGATAGCCCGCCGTGCACTGGAGCACGCAGAGCTGGGAGTTCAGCGGGAGGATCGTGTCGGCCGCACGCCGGACGTCGTCGAGGCTCGCGCCGCCCGTGGAGAGGATCACCGGCTTGCCGATGCGCGCCACGTGCTCGAGGAGCGGCGTCGTCTTCAAGTCGCCCGACGCGATCTTGTAGGCGGGCACGTCGAGCTCCGCGAGGAAGTCGGCGCTCGGGATGTCGAAGGCCGTGGCGAAGAACGCGATCTCGAGCTCCTTGCAGTACTGCTGGAGCGCGAGGTACTCGCGGCGGCCGAGCTCGAGCGCCTCGCGGTGCTCGCCGTAGGTCGCGCCGAAGCTGTTCTCGTTCTCGTAGGCCTTGGCATACGCCTCGCGCGTGTAGAGCGAACGGTTGTCGCGCTTCTGGAGCTTGACGGCGTGGGCGCCCGCCTCCTTCGCCGCCCTGAAGAGCTGCTTGCAGGTCTCGAGGTCGCCGCCGTGGTTGTGGCCGACCTCCGCGATCACGTAGGCGTCGGTCGCGTCGTCGATCCGAACGCCGTCGATCGTGAGCTCTCGCATCGCGTCCCCCCCACGCGCCGCCGTCGCCGCGCGCTCTCGGAAATGTCGCCGTGCTCCCGTGGGGCTGCCAGCCCGACGGGGGCGCGAGGAAACCCTAGTTCCCGATCTCGAAGATCCCGTCCGCGAGCTCCCGGGCGCGCACGCCCTCGAAGCGGCGGAGCGCCCCCTGGAGCTTCTCGATGCGCTCGTTCAGCGCGGCGGTCGTGACGCCCGGGAAGCGGTGGCGCTGGAACGCGGGATTGTTGCGGTGGCCGGGCTGTCGCGCCTTGATCCAGCGCTTCTTCCACGCGCGCCGCGCAGCGAGCCACCGCCCGTGCAGGCGCCGGGCGAGGCCCGGATGCGCGCGCGCGGGCGCCGAGGCGAGCCACGACTCGATCACGTCGACGATGCGGTCCGAGACCAGGCGCCCCTCGAGGCCGGCCACGTACTCCGGGAACGGGCGCGGCAGGTCGTGGGGCTTCGCGGGACCGAGCTCGCCGGCGAGCACGCGCCGCAGGAGCGCGATCACGCCGCCGTCGTCGTCCGCCTCGTGCGAGAGGCCGTTCGGCAGGTCGAAGTCGTAGGGGTCGTTCCGCACCGGGCGGAACGAGATCGACGGCACGCCCATCGCGAACGCCTCCACCGCCGTGGTGCAGCCGTTGTGGATCAGCGCCTTCGACGCCATGAGCCAGGGGATCACCACGCCCTCGTGCACGACCGTCACGTTGGGGTGTCCCTTCGCCGCCGCGAGCCACGCCTCGCGGCTCTCCGTCGGATGGGGCCGCAGCACGAACGGCTGGTCGGGGAACGCCTCCGAGAGTCGCGGCAGGAGCTTCTGGAAGCGCTCGAACAGGGCGCCCTTGTGGGCGGCGTAGCCCGCGACGAACTCGCGCGAGAGGCCGGCGCCGCTCGCGCCGATCGCGAGCTCGCCGCCCGGCGCCTTCGGCGGCTGGATCAGGTTCAGGCTGGAGAGGAAGCCGTTCACCATGTGGAAGTTCGTGTTCACGAGCACGAACTCGCCGTAGCGGGCGCGAAGCGCGGCAGCGTCGTCGGCATAGACCGGACGCAGCTCCGGGCGCAGCAGGTCGGCGCGTGGGTTGCCCGTGACGTGGATCGGGCGGTCGGGGAAGCCCGGGAACTTGCGGAAGAGCTCGGCGTTGTCCTCGCCCCAGGCGAAGAAGAGCGAGACGAGGTCGAGAGCGCTCGCGTCGAGCTTCCGGCGGTGGAAGTGCTCGTCCGACAGGGTCACGAGCGCTTCTTCGTCCCAGCCCATGATCTCGTGCCCGAGCATCCGCATGATGCGGAACATCTTCACCGCCCGGCGCGTCATGCTCTTCGCGAGGTAGAGGCTCGGCGGGAACGAGGCGATGCGGAAGTCGAGCTCGGTGCGGTAGCCGAGGATCGGCCGCAGCCCGCGCTCCGCCGCGACGCACGAGAGCAGGAGCTTCGCGTCGAGCTCGCGCACCTGGTTCTCCGCGGGGATGAGGAGCGTGCGCATCGGACGTGCGAGGCCTGCCATCGCTTGCCGAACCTCATGGGGGCGGGGCGGTGCGCGCCGGGGTACCGGGGAGGCCCCGGCTGCCCGGGCGCAATCTCGGTCGGCCGGGAAGGGCCGGCGGGGGGCGCCGCGCAATCGGCTGTATAGTCCGGCCATCCGGGGGGATCAACGACCCCTCCGGCTCCCCCCGTGCGAGGACCTGAAGGCATGGTGAAGCAGGCCGCGCGCCCGGCTGCCGGCGCACGAAGCGTCCGAGGCGCGCGTTGAGCGCCTGGCGCCCGACGCTCGTCGTGCCGGTCGAGAGCCAGGTGCGAGAGCTCGACGCGAAGCTCCTGCTCTCGTGCGTCGCCGCCGAGCGGGGATTCTCGGTCGTCCTCGGCTCCCGGGCGTTCGTGCACTTCGCGGTCGCGCGGCTGCCGCGCGGCGTCTACCTCGCGAAGAGCATGCGCAAGCTCAGCGACAAGATGTTCTCGATCCTGCGCGACCTCGGCCACGAGATCGCGGCCTTCGACGAAGAGGCGCTCGTGCGCTTCGCGAACCCCGAGTACCACCGGCGCCGCCTCTCGGCCGAGGCGATGGGGCGCGTCGCCGTGCTCATGGCCTGGGGTGAGGACGACGCCCAGGCCTTCCGCGAGTTCGAGGGCTACCACGGCGCGCCGATCCACGTGACCGGGAACCCGCGCATGGACCTGCTGCGCGACGAGCTGCGCCCCGTCTTCAAGGAGGAGGCCGACGCGCTGCGCGCCCGCTTCGGCGAGCTCGTGCTGGTGAACACGAACTTCGGCGCGGTGAACGCCTTCGTGCCGAGCCTGAACGTGATGCAGCCCGCCGGCCGCGATCCCTCGCAGCTCAGGCCGGGCGCGAACGCGCTCGGCTTCTCGGCCGAGTTCGCGGCGGGGCTCGCGCTCCACAAGCGCACGATCTTCGAGGCGTTCCAGTCGCTCCTCCCGGCGCTCTGCGACGCGCTGCCGGATCACACGATCGTGCTGCGGCCCCATCCTTCGGAGGACCACGAGCCCTGGCGGCGCGCGATCGGCGCGCGGCGCAACGCCGTCGTCGTCCACGAGGGCAGCGTGATCCCGTGGCTCATGGCGGCGAAGGCCCTCGTCCACAACGGCTGCACGACCGCCGTCGAGGCGGCGGTCGTGGGCACGCCGTCGGTCGCCTACCAGCCCGTGACCTCCGAGCGCTTCGACTTCCACCTTCCGAACGCGCTCTCGGAGCGCGCGTTCGACGTCTCCGAGGTCGCGCGCCTGGTGCGTGCCGCGGTGTCGGGCAGTCTCCCCGTGCGGGACGAGGAGGAGCGGCGGCGCGTGCTCGAGCGCCACGTCGCGGCGCTCGAGGGGCCCCTCGCCGCGGACCGCATGGTCGACGTCCTCGTCGGGGCGGGCTTCGCGGCCGCGCCGCCGCCTGCGCCATCGTGGGCGCGACACGCGCGCGGCTCGCTGCGCACCGGGCTCCGCACGGCGAAGAAGCGCCGCAACATGCGCAACGCCGACCACCGCAACAGCGCCGAGTTCCACAGGCACCGCTTCCCCGGCGTCACGGTCGCGTCGCTCGAGGCGCGCATCCGGCGTTTCGGGCGCCAGCTCGGCCGCTTCCAGCAGGTGCGCGTGCTGCCGCTGTCGGAGCACGTCTTCAGGGTCGAGGCCTGACGCCGGCGCCCGCCCCCGCTCAGCGCTCGAGACGAAGATCCGCGAGGCGCCGCCGCAGCGTCTCGAAGCGCTCGGCGAAGCAATCGAAGAGGCCGGGCTCGCGCGACACCACGACGAGCTCGCGATTGTGGTGGATCGAGTTGTCGGTCCAGTTGAAGCTTCCGAAGGCCGCGCTGCGCTCGCCGTCGCGCTCGACCAGCAGGAGCTTCAGGTGCATCGGCACGCCCGGCTCGGCGAGACGTCGGATCCAGATCCCGGCCTCGCGCAGGCGCTCCTCGACGCGCGCCGGCACGCGCCGCTCGGTCGCCTCGGCGATCACCTCGATCGTCGCCCCGCGCGCGGCCGCCGCACGGAGCGCCTCGGGCGCCGTGCGGCCCGAGAGGTGCGAGCCCGTGAGCCGCACCCGGGCACCGCGTCCACAGCGCGCGAGGAGCGCCAGCGCGGGATCGGGCGCCGCTCGCGGGCGGAAGTGCACCGTGAGGCCGGCGCCTTCGAGCGGCCGGTTCTGTCCGGGCAGGAAGCGCTCGAGCGTCGAGTGGGGCCGCGCGTGGATGCGTCGCGCGTGCTCCGCGAGACCGGCTGCGAGCGCAGGATCCCGGATCTCGACGAGCGCGTTGTGGCCCCGGTCCTGGTCGCCGATCGCGCTCGCGACGTCGGCGTCCTCCTCGGGCCGGTCGCCCGACGGGTTGAAGGAGCCGACGAGGGCGAGCGGCGTGGGATGGGAGAAGCAGTAGAGCTTCTCGTGCAGGCGAGGGCGCCACTTCCGGAGCCCCCGCAGGCCGTCGAACGGGCTGCGCGAGAGCCGCAGGTCGCGCCCGAGCACGGGCGCGAGGCGCGCGCACGTGCGGTCGTTCGCCGTCGGCGTCCGGGGATGGCCTTCGAGCGTCAGGCAGACCCCGACGCCCCGAGCGCGAGCGACGAGGAGTGCCTCGGTGAGGCCGCGATCGCGAAGGTAGTAGGTGACCCAGTCGATGCGTCCGCCGCCGGGGACGGCGGCGATGCGCGCGGCGAGGACGTCACGCAGGTGCCGCGGCGGCGTGTCGGGGCCGCCGAAGTGGACGACCGGTGCGGAAGAGTCGGTGCTCATCCCGCGAGGCGCCGCACGAAGCGCGCGGCACGGTGCAGTGCACGGCTCAGCGTGCGGCTGCGCCCGCCGCGCGCCGCGCGGGCACGGCCGCGCGCCGACCCTCGAGCTCGGCACGCACCGCGGCCAGGTCGGAGGGCGAATCGATCTCGGCCCACCACGCACCCTCGATCGAGCAGGTCTCCACGCGGGCGCGCTGGGCGATCTCGTTCACGACGGAGAGGTACCAGGCGCGATGCGTGCCCGGGCTCCGGACGGCGGCGTCGAGGGCGCCGCCGAAGAGGCGGCCGCCCATGCCGAGAAAGCGGATGAGGCCGATCGCCTCTCCGTCCACGGGGAGCGCGGAGTCGAGCTTCTTGCCGATCGCCCGCAGGCGCCGGCCCTTCAACAGGCTCACCTTCATGTCGTCGGCGTCGTACTCCGGCTTGCGGTCGATCGTGACGGTGATCGGCGCGACCGGCGCGCCCAGCACGCGGGCCAGGAGCTCCGCCTCGAACAACGTGTCGCCGTTCAGGAGAAGGAACTCCCCCTCCATGTCGCGCGAGGCGAGCCAGCACGTCACGAGGTTGTCGGAGCTCTCGAAGAAAGGGTTGAAGCGGGTCTCGACCTCGATCCCCGGCACCGGGTGCTCCGCGAGATGCTTCTCGACGCGGTCGGCACCGAAGCCGACCATCACGATCGCCTTCCTCACTCCGCAAGCGGCGAGCGCCGCGAGCTGGACGTCGAGGCCCGTGCGCTCCCCGTCGACCGGAAGGAGACATTTCGGCGTCGACGCCGTGAGCGGCAGGAGGCGCCGGCCTTGCCCTGCGCTCAGGATGATCGCTTTCATGAACCCCCTCTCGGATCGCGCTCCGAGCGACCTGCGAGCCTGTTTGGCGATCAGGTGACGGAAGCGTTGCCCCCCAGCAACGCGGCCGTAGCATAACGTCGGCTCGGGGCCGACGGCATGGCGCAGATCCGCTCGAAGGGCCCGGGAAATCCCTTAGTGTCTTCCGCTCTCTCCGATACCCCTGACGGCCTCGTTCCGGCCGCCGCTCCGGCGGACCCGGCGCGCAGCCGCAGGCCCGGGCCCCTCCTGTATCGGTACGTCGCGGCGGAGCTGTTGCTTCCGACGCTCCTCGCCCTCGGCGGCCTCGGTCTCGTCGTCGTCGCGAAGGACATGCTCGGCTGGGCCGACCTGGTGACCAATCGGGAAATCGGCCTCGGGCGTGTCGCGGCGATCGCGGCGCTGCAGCTCGTGCCCGTGGTGGCGCAGCTCCTGCCCTTCGCGCTCCTCCTCGGCGCGCTCGTCGCCCTGGGCCGCCTCCGGGAGGATCTCGAGATCGTGGCGCTCGAGGCCAGCGGCATCGCGCCTCACGGGCTCGCAGGCCCGCTCCTCGCCGTCGCCGTCGCGGTCGCCCTCGTGGCCGGCGCGTTCCAGCTCGAGCTCGCGCCCCGCGCGGAGCGCCATCTCCGGGCGGCGCTGACGGAGGTCATGCTCGCGAGCCCGGGGGCGCCGCTCCGCGGCGGCATCTCCCAGGAGTACGGTGGACGGCGGCTCGAGGCACGCGAGGTCTCGCCGAAGGGCGATCGGCTGAGGGGCGTCCTCCTCTGGATGCCGGACGTGGGCGAGACGGTCTACGCGGAGGATGCCGAGATCGCGTCGCGCGACGCCGCGACCCTCGTCCTCACGCTCCACGACGGCGAGGTGCTGCTGCGGCCCGCGGCCGGCGCGCGCGAGCTGCGCTTCCACAAGCTCGAGACGGATCTCGCCCAGGACCTCGACGCGGCCCTCGGCGATGCCGCCGATCCCTTGACGGCCGCGAGCGACGCGGAGCTCGCCGTGCTCGCGCGGGGCGAAGCGGGCGGCGCGACGGCGGGCCCCGCCGTGCTCGCGCGCCGGGCCGCCGGGGAGCGGGCCCGCCGCCGCGCGCTGCCCGCCGCGACCGTGGTGTTCGCCCTCGTGGCGCTTCCCCTGGCCCTCGGTGGGCTCCGCTTCTCGCGCGCCCAGGGCGCGGTCGTCGGGCTCCTCGTGACGCTCGCCTACTACGGGCTCGTCCAGCTCGGGAGCGGGCTCTCGCGCGCCGGGACCGTCGGTGCCACGGCGGCGGCATGGCTCCCGAACGCCGCGATGCTCGCGCTCGCCGCGCTGCTCCTCGCCGTCTTCGTGCGCGCGGGCGGACGCGAGCCGGTGCGGCGCGCGCGCGCGGGAGACATCGCGTCGGGCGGGGCCTGGCCGCGACGCTTCGCGCTGTCGCGGGACGTCGCGGCGGGCTTCGTGGAGCTGTTCGCCCTCTTCCTCGCCGCGCTCGCGATCGGCTACCTGCTGGTCGACGTGCTCGAGCGCCTCCAGTGGTTCGCTCGCTACGAGGCCCGCTTCGCCGACGCGCTGCGCTGGTACGGCGCGCGCGTGCCGCTGCTCGCGACGCGCGTCTTCCCCATGGCGCTCCTCGCGGCGAGCGGGCTCGCCGTGGCGCGGCTCGCGGCGAGCGGCGAGCTCGTGGCCATGCTCGCCTGCGGGCTCTCCCCGCGGCGCGCCCTCGCGCCGATCGCGCTCTGCGTGCTCCTGCTCGCGCCGATCCACGCACTCCTGTCCGAGGGCGTGCTGCCGGGAACCAACCGCCTCGCCGACGAGATCAAGGACGCGCGCATCAAGCACAGCGACGAGGTGGCGAGCCAGTCGATCTGGGCGCGCGACGGCGATCGGGTGGTGCGCGCAGACTCCCTCGATGCGCGGCAAGGACTGGCCGAGAACCTCACCGTCTACCAGCTCGACGCAGAGGGACGCCCCGTCGCCCGCATCGACGCGCCGCGGGCGCGGGACCTGGGCGACGGCCGCTTCGCCCTCGAGGAAGCGACGCAGATCCGGATCACCGAGCACGGTCTCGCGCGCGAGGCCCCGCCGAGCGTGATCACCCTCGACCAGCGCGGTGGGGCGCCCCTCGACACCACCCACCTGACGCTCGGCGAGCTCGGCGCGGAGATCGCGCGCGCCGAGCGGAGCCGGCTCGACGCGACGACCCTGCGGGTCGACCGGGCGGCCCGGATCGCCGCACCGCTGGCCTCGCTCCTGCTGCCGCTCCTCGGGGTCCTCGCGACCGCCGTCGGCCCGCCGTTCCTGCGCCCGGCGCTCGCGGTCCTCGTCTGCGCGGCGCTCGGCGTCGGCTACCAGGTCCTCGGCGCCGTCGGCATTTCGCTCGGCTACGGCAAGACGCTTCCGCCGTGGCTCGCGGGCGGCCTGCCCGTGGCCGCGGGCCTCCTCGGCGTGCTCGCGCTCTGGCTGCGCCGGCGCGACTGACGCGAGCGCCGCACCTTCCGCCTTCACTCCGTGGTGTCGACCGGCGTCTTCCGGGGAGCGGGAGGGCAGTCGCCGGCGGGCTGCGCCGTGCGCCAGCGCCGCGCGGTGACGCCCCAGAGCGCGGGCAGCTCGATCGGCTCGGTGCGCGCGACGAGGAGCGCCCGGGTCTCCGGCGGGGCCACGAAGTCGGACTCGAGGAAGCCCGTCTGCGCGACGACGAGGCCGCGCGGGTGGCAGGCCAGGATCCTCGCCACCGACTCCGGGCGGCTGACGAGCGGCACGCCGAGCTTCGTGTCGAGGCTCCACTCCGGGCGCGGCGATCCTCCGGGCGGGACGTCTTCCCACAGATGATCGAGATGCAGCTCGTAGTCGACGCGCCCCAGGTAGTAGAGGGCCTTCATGGCGTCGGTCGTGAGCACGACGTCGGCCTCGGCGAGCTCGGGAGCGAGGGCCGCGGCGGCGCGCGTCCAGGACAGCGTCGCCTTGCCCATGGTGATCGAGTCGCGGAGAGACGGATCGGCGCCGACGAGCCGGAGGGTCGCGACGAAGGCGCTGTTGCCCGCGATCGCGAACACGATGCACGCGGCGGCGGCGGTCATGGCCGACAGCCGAGCGGGTCGCGGCCGGGCTCCGAGCTCGGGGATCGCGGCGCTCACGCGCTCGGCGACGCGCTCCAGGGCGGGAGCCACGCGCGAGAGGGCGAGCGCCGACACGATCAGGAAGGAAGGCAGCAGGTAGGAGACGTAGCGCGGGGCCTTGGTCGCGAGGGCCGAGTGGACGGCGATCCCGACGCCGAACGTGCAGGCGCACAGCAGTGCGACACGCGGGCGGACGGAGAGGGCGACGAGCGCCGCCGCGGGGAAGAGGGTCCAGAGCGTCGGGTACGTGTCGACGAGCCAGTAGTGGTAGAAGCGCGGCATGTCGGCCGCCGGGGACGCCCAGAGATCGACGTAGCGCGCGGCGGCGAGGTTCTCGGCCAGGAATCCGCTCCGGTAGGCCCACGTGCCGATGGCGCCGGCGGCCACGAGCGCGAGCAGCCCCACGGCAGCGAGCGCCATGGGGCGCGGCTTCTTCCGCAGCAGCGCACCGATCGCCACCAGGCCGACGAACGTGCCGATGCCGAGGAGGCCGACGCGCGAGACCTCCTGCAGTGTGTCGGCCTCGTGGAAGGCCAGCGCCGCGGCCGCGCCGAGGAGCGCCCGGCCGGCGAGGCCGCGACCGGGAGCCGTCGCCGCGCCCACGGCCACGAGGCCGAGCAGGAACACGAGGTGCTGGGGCGTGTAGAAGCGACACATCGCCGAGAGCCGCACGAGCTCGGGGTCGAAGGCGACGAGGAGGCCGGCGATCCAGGCCGCGAGGCGCTCGCCCGAGGCCCGCAGCCAGGCGAAGGCGACGGCGGCCGTGAGCGCGCCGGCGAGGAGCGCGGGGAGCCGGGCCGCCACCGGTCCCTCGCCGAGCAGCGCGAAGCTGGCCGCGACGAGCCGCGTGAACGCCTCCGCCCGCACGTAGGGCTCGCCGAGATGGATCTGGAACGTGCCGTCGAGCAGGAACCGGCGGGCCGCGAGCACGTGGAAGATCTCGTCGTTCGCGTACTCCTGGCGCACGAGCGGGATGCGCACCGCGAGCGCGATCGCGAACACCGCCGCCGTCTCGACGAGGGCCCTCGCCCGGCTGCCGTGACTCATTCTCGAGTCGGTGGGCGCGGAGGAGCGTCGGCGCCGCGCAGGCGGTAGCTGCGGCGCCGCGGGGCCTGCAGGTGCACGATCATCTCGCCCACGAGGCCGAGGGCGATCGCCTGGACGCCGAGGGTCGTGAGCAGGACGCCGAGCAGGAGGAGCGGACGCTCCGCGATGCCCTGCCCCGCGAGCCGCTGCACGAACACCACCGCCAGGATCACGAGCCCCGGCAGCAGCGCGGCGCTTCCGATCAGTCCGAAGAAGCGCAGCGGCTTCTCCGTGAAGCGCAGCAGGAAGAGGAGTCCCATCACGTCGATCAGGCGGCGCAGGTAGACGCCGGGCCCGTAGAGCCGGGCCGCCATCGCCTTCGGGTGCACCGTGGCGGGGAGCTCCTGCACGCGCCATCCCTCGCGCAGCGCGAGCAGCGGGAGGAAGCGCGCGAAGTCGCCGTACAGCGGGAGCTCGCCCAGGACCTCCGGGCGGAGCGCCCGCACGCCGCAGGCGACGTCGTGGATCCCACCGCCGGACACGGGGTTCACGATCCGGTGGAGCACCCAGCTCTGGAGACGGTTCACGATCGAGTCGACGCGCGGGAAGCGACGGGCCACGACCACGTCGCAGCCCTCCTCGACCTGCTTCACGAGCAGGGGCAGCGCGCCGGCTTCGACCTGCCGATACGTCGGGAGCGTGATCAGCACGCGGCCGCGACAGCGCTCGGCTGCGAGCTTGAGCAACGTCGACTCGCCGACGCCGTGCCCCACCTCGTAGAGCCGGATCGGCTCTCCGTCGCGCGCCAGGGCCTCCACCGGCTGGGTGTGCTCGCGCAGCCAGGCGTAGGCGGCGAACACGAACTCGAAGCGCAGGCCCGCCTCGCGCAGCGGCGCCGAGAACTCCCGATAGAGCGCGACGAGCGAGTCGCTCGGCGCGTCGACGGGGACGATCACCGACACGTCGACCGCTTCGCGCACGTCGACCGGCACCTCGGCGCCGCCGACCCCGACCACGCTCACGGCACGCGCTCCACGACGATCGGGAGCGGCTCTCTGCCGGCGTCGCGCGCGCGTCGCAGCGCGACCTCCGCCACGAGGCCGAGCAGGAGCAGGTAGCCCGCGAGCAGGAGCCAGACGAGGGCCGCCGTCGGGAACACGTACGGGTAGCCCGCAGCGCCGTCGGCGCCGCGCCACGTGAGCGCCGTACCGAGCGCGAACGGCAGGGCGATGACGAGCGCGCTCGCCGCCGCGAATCCGAACAGACGAAGGGGCTGCTCGCGGAACCAGGAGATCAGCCCGAGCGTGAGGAGATCCGCCAGGAGCTTCAGGATGCGCGAGGCGCCGTACTTGCTCGCGCCGTGGCGGCGCGGGTGGTGGCGCACGGGCACTTCGCAGATGCGCGCGCCCGCCGTGGCCGCGGCGAGGGCGGGCAGGAAGCGGTGCATGTCTGCGTACAGGTGCATGCGCTCCGTCGTCTCGCGGCGATAGGCCTTGAGGGAGCATCCGTTGTCGCGGATCGGTACGCGCGTGATCCACTGGATCAGGCGGTTCGCGACCCAGGAGGGGACGCGCCGCGAGAGCAGGGCATCCTGGCGCCGCACGCGATAGCCCGCGACGAGGTCGTAGCCCTCCGCGAGCTTCGCGACGAGGAGCGGGATGTCGCGGGGGTCGTTCTGGAGATCTCCGTCCATGCCCACGAGGACGTCGCCTCGGGCGGCGTCGAAGCCGGCCTGCATCGCCTGGGTCTGCCCGAAGTTCCGCCGCATCCGGAGGAGGCGGATGCGCGGGTCGGCGGCCGCGGCCGCCGCGACGATCTGCGCGGTGCGATCGGCGCTGCCGTCGTCGACCAGGATCAGCTCCCAGCTCGCAGCCTGGGTGTCGAGGGCTTGCCGAACGGCATCGATCAGGAGCGCGGCGCATTCCTGCTCGTTGTAGAGGGGCGCCACCACGGAGAGCTGCGGAGCGGAGGACGGGGCCATCGGAGGCGCCGTCTCGCCGAAGACCTCGCTGCCAGTCATTCTGTGCCCCCGTCTCGAGGCTCCGGGCCAGGACTTCCGTCCGTTTTCCAGCGAGCCATGGGTCGTATCGGCAGTGAGTGCGGACGACACCAGCAGCGGTGTCGGAGGTTGCGAGATCCAGCACGCAGGAGCAAGCGAAGCCCCGAGCCCGCTCGGGCGAACGCCCCAGCCGACCCGCCGGCGTGACGCCGGCGCGCGGATGCGCGGTGTGCTCCAGGTGCTGGTCGCGGTGGGCCTCCTGGCGTGGCTCGTCCGCCACGTCGGGCTCGACACTCTTCGGGCGGGCCTGCGGACCGTCCGCCTCGGGGCCCTCGTCGCCCCCCTCGCGCTCGTGCTCCTCGACTCCGCGGTGCGGGCGGAGGCGTGGCGGCGGCTCCTGCGCCTGCACGGGGTGCGGGTGCCGTGGGCGACCGTCCTCTACAGCCATCTGGTCGGCGGCTTCGTCGGGGCCTTCCTGCCCTCGAGCCTCGGGACGGACGTCGGCCGCATGCTCGTGCTCTCGCGTCGCGGGGGCGTGGGCGGCATCTCGACCGTGTCTTCGATGCTCGGCCTGAATCTCCTGAACCTGCTCGCGGTATGCGCGCTCTCGAGCCTCGCGGCCTGGCGTCTCCCGGGCGCGGTCGGCTGGCTCGGCGATCTGCGCCTCCTCGTGCTCGCCTTCTCGGCTGCGTACGCCGGAGGCCTCGCGCTCGCACTCTCGCCCGCGTCGCCCCTTCCGCGGCTGCGCGCCGTGCTCCCGCAGGGCGGGCTCCCGGGCCGTCTCGGCGCGAAGCTCGCGGAGATCGCGGAGGAGATCCACGCGCTGCGCGAGGCGCCGCGCGCCCTCGCGGCGCTCCTCGGGATCGCCGTCTCGAACCAGCTCCTCTCGGTCGCCGTGGTCTTCACCCTCGGGCGCGCGGTCGGCGCGGAGCTCCCCGCGCTCACCTGCCTGCTCGTCGTCCCGTTGCTCACGTTGGTGCGTCTCGTGCCGATGTCCGTCGCAGGGCTCGGCGGAGACCAGGCTGCGTTCGTGCTCCTGTTCGCGGCCGTGGGCGTGGCGTCGTCCCAGTCGCTGCTGATCTCGCTGCTGCTGGCCGCGGTGAACGGCGCCTATCTCATGCTCTGCGGCATCCTCGCAGTCGCGACGAGCGCGAGCGAGCTTCGGGGGGAGAGCCGATGGTGAGCGGAGCGGCGGGCGCAACGGGCGGCCGCGCGGTGATCGTGAACGCGGACGACTTCGGCGAGAGCGCGGAGATCACGCGCGGCATCGTGGAGTGCATCGATGCCGGGGTGCTCACGAGCACCACCATCCTCGCCAACATGCCGGCGACGGGCGAGGCGCTGCGCCTCGCCGCGGAGCGCGGGCGCGGCGCGAGCTTCGGCGTCCACCTGAACCTGTGCGAGGGTCCGTCGCTCACCGCGGCGCCGAGCCTCGTCGACGGCTCCCGGAGGTTCCATCGCAAGCGCGTGCAGGCGCTTCGGGCGTTCGCGCGGCGGCTCGATCCCGCGGACGTCGAGCGCGAGCTCCGCGCGCAGATCGCGCGCGTGGCCGATGCGGGCGTCGCCATCTCGCATCTCGACGGGCACAAGCACCTCCACCAGCTCCCGGGCGTCGGCCCGATCGTGGCGCGGCTCGCCGGCGAGTTCGGGATCGAGCGCGTGCGCTGCACGCTCGAGCGCGGGCTCGGCGCCGCCGCTCCGGTCGCGAGCGCGGCGTCACGCTTCGTGCGGATCGGTCTCGCGCGCGTGTTCGCGCCGGTGGCCCGTGCACGGGGGCTCCGCTTTCCCGAGCGCACCCTCGACCTGGCCCAGCTCATGGGCCTCGCCGAGGAGGGCGCGCAGCGCGCGCTCCTCGCGGGCCCGGAGCGCTCCCTCGAGATCTTCTGCCATCCGGGTCACGCGACGTCCGCCTCGCCGCGCAGCGCCGGGCGCGAGCGGGAGCTGCGCTACCTGCGCACCGGCGCGCTCACGCAGCGCGTGCGCGATGCGGGCGGACGGCTCGCGACGTTCTGGGAGCTCTGATGCGCGTCCTGATGCTCGTGCCGCAGCTCTTCTACTCGGCGCGGGGCACGCCGCTCAGCGCCTATCATCGGACGCGCGACCTGATCGCCCTCGGCCACGAGGTCGAGATCCTGACCTACGGGATCGGCGACCCGCCGCCGGAGGCCGACCTCGTCGTGCACCGCGCGCGCGGGCCGCACTTCGCGCGCTCGGTGAAGCAGGGCCCGTCCCACCTCAAGATCTGGTTCGACGTGCTGCTCGCGATCGAGCTCCTGCGCCTGCTGCGGCGCGAGTCGTTCGACGTGCTCTGGGGCCACGAGGAGGGCGGCCTCCTCGGCGTGCTCGCCGGACGGTGGTTCCGGATCCCCGCCGTCTACGACATGCACTCGAGCCTCCCGCTCCAGATCCGCGACTGGGGCTTCAGCTCGAGCGAGCGCGTCGTGTCGCTGTTCCGCGCCGTCGAGCGTGTGACCTTGCGCGGCGCCGCCGCGTCGATCTCGATCGCGCCGGCGCTCACGCGGGCCGCGCACGACGTCTGCCCCGAGGCGCGCGTCGCGACCGTGCTGAACCGCTTCGAGGTCGAGGATCCCGGCGACGACGACGCGCGGGGCCGCGTGCGCCGCGAGCTCGAGATCGGCCCCGACGAACGTCTCGTGCTCTACACCGGATCCTTCGTGGCGCTCCAGGCCCTCGACCTCCTGCTCGAGGCCGTGCCCCTCGTGCTGCGCGAGGCGCCCGAGGCGCGCTTCGTCCTGGTCGGGGGAAGACCCGAGGAGGTCGCCGCGCTCTCGGAGCGGGCGGCCGCCCTCGGCGTCGCCAAGGCAGTGCGGATCCTCGCCCATCGCCCGCAGTCGGAGATGCCGGCCTTCCTCGCCGCGAGCGACGTCCTCGTGTCGCCGCGTGTCCAGGGCATCAATCCCCCCGGCAAGCTCTTCACGTATCTCCAGGCGGGGAAGCCGATCGTCGCGACGGCGCGACCGATCCACGACCAGATCCTCGACGAGCGTTGCGCCGTCCTGACACGGCCGTGCGCCGCGGGCATCGCCGAGGGGATCGTCGGCGTGCTGCGGGACCCGGTGCGCGCGCAGCGCGTGGTGCTGGGAGCGCGAGAACTGCTCCGGACGGAGTATCATCCCGACCGCCGCCGGGAGGGCTACGAGCAGGTGCTGCGTTGGGTCGAAGAGGCGAGAGCGCGACGCTGATCGATGCGAGCGAGCCGGCGGAATCCCCGGCGGCGTCGCCGGCGCGCCGCGTCCCGGATCGGGCGCTCGCCCTGCTCGCCTCGCCCTCCCTTCCCGTCCTCCTGACGCTCTTCGGCGTCGCCCTGCGCACGCGGCGCTTCCTCGCGGGCTTCTCGTTCGAGGTCGCCGAGGCGATGCTCGGCCTGAACCTGCGCGGGCGCTCCTACGCCGCGCTCCTCCTGCCGCTCGACAACGAGCAGGGGGCGCCCTTCGGCTTCCTCTGGATCTCGCGCTTCGCGCTCGTCCACCTCGGCGAGGGCGAGCAGGTCCTGCGCGCGTTCCCCTGGCTCTGCAGCGTCGTCGCCTGCGGGCTCTTCCTCGCGCTCGCGCGCCGGGCGCTGCCGCGCCTCGCCGTGCCCTGGGCCTGCCTGCTGTTCGCGATCTCGCCCGACCTCGTGCTCTACGGCTCGACCTTCAAGGCCTACTCGGTCGACGTGGCGCTCTCGCTCGGCGTCCTGCTCCTCGCCTGGCCCGCCCTCGAGGCGCCGCTCTCGCGGAGACGCCTCGTGGGCCTCGCGCTGCTCGGCGCCCTGGCGCCGTTCTTCTCCCACGCCTCGGTGCTGGTGCTTGCCGGTGTCGGGCTCACCCTCGCCGGTGTCGCCTGGCGGCGCCGCGGGATGGCGGAGCTCGTGCGGCTCGTGCCGGTGGGCGTGCTCTGGAGCGTGGGCGTCGCGGTGCTCTACGAGGTGCAGTTCGCGGGCCTCGCGCGCGACGGCTACCTGCTGCGCTACTGGGCGCCGGACTTCGCGCCCTTCCCGCCGCAGGACGTGAGCGAGCTCCGCTGGTGGTTCGACGCGCCGTTCCGCCTGTTCCGCGAGCCGGGCGGGTTCCAGTTCCCGGGCCTCGCCGGAGCGCTCGCGCTGTTCGGCGTCGTCGCCGGGGTGCGGCGCCGCGCGGTGGCGACCGTCCTCCTGCTCTCGCCGGTGGCCGTGGCGCTCCTCGCCTCGGCGGCTCACCAGTACCCCTTCGGCCGGCGCCTCGCGCTCTTCCTGATGCCCTCGCTGCTCGTGCTCGTGGCGCACGGCATCGAGGAGCTGCGCGGCGCCGAGTGGGCCCGCTCGCCGGTGATCGCGCTCTCGGCGGGCCTCCTCGTCGCGCTCGATCCGCTCCTGTCCCAGTCGTTGCGCTTCCTCCAGCCGAAGCCGCTCGAGGAGATCCGGCCCCTCCTCGCCGGCCTCGCGCAGGAGCACCGGCCCGGCGATCTGCTCTACGTCTACAGCGACGCGCGCTACGCCTTCGACTGGTACGCGCCGGTGTACGGCCTCGATCGGGTCGAGCGCCGGACCGGCCGCTCCGCCGAGGCCGTCTGGAGCGACGACCTGGCCGATCTCGAGGAGATCGGCCCGCGGCCCCGCGTCTGGCTGCTCTTCTCCCACGTGTACGGCCGCAACGACGCGCACACCGAGGAGGACTTCTTCGTGTTCGAGCTCGAGCGCCGCGGTCGGCGGCTGGCCGAGCGCAGCGCGCCGGGCGCGAGCCTCTACCTCTACGACCTCTCGGCGCCACCGCTCGCGGCCGCGCCAGCGTCGCGCCCGTGAGGTCGCCTCAGAGCCAGCCTTGCTCGCGATACCAGGCGGCCGTGCGCGCGATGCCTTCCTCGAGGGAGACGCGCGGCGCATAGCCGAGCACGCGACGCGCCTTCGACACGTCGAAGGCGCGGTGCTTCGAGAAGAACTCGACGCGACGGGGATAGAGCGGCGGCTCGATCCCGAGCGGTCGGCAGAGCTTCTCGCAGAGCCAGGCCGCGCCGAGGACGGGCGCGAGCGGCACGCGCAGCCGCGGCGGGCGGCCGCCCGTCGCACGCACGATCTCCGCGATGATCTCGTTCAAGGTCGAGTGTCGCCCGCCGCCCAGGATGAAGACCTCGCCGACCGCGGCGGGATGCTCGCCGCAGAGCAGGATCCCGTCGCACAGATCGTCGACGTAGGTCAGGTGGTAGAGGACGTCGCCGTCGCCGATCAGGACGAATCGGCCGCGGGCGATGCTGCGGAAGAGCTTCAGGAAGCGTGTGTCGCCGGGCCCGTAGATGCCGACGGGACGGAACACCACGCCCGGGAGCCCGCGCTTCGCGAAGAGCTCGCGCGCCAGCGTCTCGCCCGCGAGCTTGCTCTCGCAGTAGAAGTCCGGCGGCGCGAAGGGCGTGTCCTCGCGGGCCGGTGCGCGTCCGGTGTCGCCGTGCACGCCCACCGTGCTGCAGTGGACGAAGCGGCCGACGCCGGCGTCCGCTGCCGCCTCGACCAGGCTCCGCACGCCCTCGACGTTCACCGCGGCGTACTCGGCGTCGCTGAGCTTCGCCTCCCGGAACGCCGCCGCGACGTGGAACACGACGTCGACCCCCGCCAGGGAGCGCTCGAAGGACGCGCGCTCGCGCACGTCCCCCGTGACGAGCGTCGCGCCCGCCGACTCGAGCCGTGCCCGCGCGTCGGGTCGGCTGGTCGGCCGCACCAGCGCCGACACCCGCCAGCCGCGCGCGGCCAGGACCTCGCACAGCCGTCCTCCGGTGAAGCCCGTGCCGCCCGTGACGAACGCGTGTCGCCCCATCCCGTCCGTCCTCACCCGGAGTGCCGGAGCGCGATCGCGGCGATCGCCACGAACAGGAGCGACGCCACCTGGATGCCGCGGTCGCGCAGGAGCACCTCTTCCGGGCTGCCGCCGTAGCCCTTGGTCTCCACGAGCCAGACGTAGCGGAAGAGCCCGTAGACCACGCAGGGCAGCGTGAGCTCGATGCCGTGGAAGGCGACGCCGGCGCGGGCCCGCACGTCGAACACGTAGAGGGCGTAGCTGATCATCATGGCGGCCATCGACGCCGACGTGAGGCCCTGCAGGAAGGGAATCGGGTAGACGGCCAGCACCGGGCGGTGTCGGCCGGCGTCGGCCTCGAGCGCCCCGATCTCCGCGCGCCGCTTGCAGAGCGCGAGGAAGATCGCGGCGAAGAGCGTGCAGGTCACGAACCAGTTCGAGGACGGGACGTCGATCGCGAGAGCGCCGGCCACCGCGCGCACCACGAAGCCCGCCGCGATCAGCAGGATGTCGAGGATCGGCAGGTTCTTGCCCTGGAGCGAGTAGAAGAGCGTGAGCGCGACGTAGACGAGGGCCGCGACGAGGAAGCCGACCGGGAGCGTCGACGCGATCGCGACGCCCGCCGCGGCGAAGGCCACGCTCGCCGCGGCGCCCCCGGTGACGCTCAGGGCGCCGGACGCGATCGGACGGCGGCGCTTTCGCGGATGGGCCCGGTCGCGCTCGACGTCGAGGACGTCGTTCATGGCGTAGGTCGCGGAGGCGAGGAGGCAGAACGCGACGAAGCCGACGACGGCGGCGCGCACGGCCGCGGGGTCGCCGAGCTTCCGGGCGAAGAGGAGCGCCGCGAAGACGAGGAGGTTCTTCAGCCACTGGCGCGGGCGGGCCAGACGCAGCACGGCGCGCGGCAGGGCGACTCCCGCCCGACCGGCCATGGACGCGGTCTTCTCTCCCACGCTGCCTCCGGGGCCGGTCTCGCCGCGCCCGTCTCCTTCTTCGGCCAGGCCCGGCCGGATCTTACTCGAAGGCTTCGCCTCGGAGCGGGACGAGGCGGCCGCGCGCCTCAGGGCCGCCGTTCCGGCTCGACGACGGGGGACGCGTCCGGCATCCGCCAGGCCTTCTGGAACATGTCGACCGCCGTGAGCGCGAGAAACGCGGCGAAGAGCATGCGCAGCGTGCGCTCCGGGACGCGCGTAGTCAGGGTGGCACCGAGGTACGCGCCGACGATCGAGAGCAGCGCGACCGGCACGACGACGCGGGGCTCGAGATTGCCGAGCTGGTGATGACGGATGGCGGCGGAGATCGCGGTGAAGAGGATCACGCCCATGGAGGTGCCGATCGCGTGCCGCGCGGGCATCCCGAGCAGCGCCATGAAGGCGGGCACCATGACGACGCCGCCGCCCACTCCGAGGAGCCCGCCGAGCGTCCCCGCCACGAGCCCGATCGCCGCGCACAGGATCCAGAACACGCCGCCTCCTCCCGCCGGGCTCGGGCCCGCGCGCCGCGCGAGGCTAGCCTCCGCTAGCCTCGCCCCCAATGAGGCGAGCCGACGTGCCCTGGGGAGCGATCGATGCGGTGTTCCTCGACGCAGGGCACACCATCCTGTGCTGGGACTACGCCTTCGCCGCGGAGCTCCTGGGGGACGTCGGGCTCTCGGCGCGAGCCGAGCGGCTGGTGCGCGCCGAGGCGGCGGCGCGACCGGAGTGGTCGCGCTTCCTCGCGGGAGGCACCTCGAGCGAGAGCACCGCCGGCCGCGCGGCCTACGTGACGCGACTCGTCGCCGCGGCGGCGGACGACTTCGAGCAGCGCCCGGCTGCAGAGCAGGCGCGGGTCGTGAGCGCCCTCCTGCGCGCCTTGCGGACTCCCGAGGCGCAGGACCGTCTCTGGTCCGTCGTGCCGTCGGGTCTCCCCGCGATGCTCGAGCGCCTGCGCGCGGCGGGGCTCCGTCTCGTCGTGGTGTCGAACTCCGACGGCACCGTCGAGGCGAAGCTCGCGCGCGCGGGCATCGCGCGGCACTTCGACGCGATCGTCGATTCCCACCTCGTCGGCGCCGAGAAGCCCGACGTGCGGATCTTCGAGCACGCGCTCGCACGCTCCGGCGCGGCGCGGGAGCGCACGCTCCACGTGGGCGACCTCTACCACGTCGACGTTGCCGGAGCGCGCGCCGCGGGGCTTCACGCCGCGCTGCTCGATCCCTTCGACGACTGGCGCGACGTCGATTGCGCGCGCGCGCCGGACGTGGTGGCGCTCGCGCGGGAGCTCCTCGCCGCGCGCGGAGGTTCCCAATGAAGCACGGCGCGAAGCCGCTCGTGCCGCTCCGGCCGGCGGAGCACGCTCCCTGGAACGCGGAGAAGATGGGGAAGGCGACGCTGTTCGAGTCCGAGCGCGTGCTCGTCGGCCTGAACGCGTTCCTGCCCGGCCAGGAGCACGCGCTCCACGCCCACGAGGGCATGGACAAGCTCTACCACGTGCTCGAGGGCGAAGGCGTGCTGCTCCTCGACGACGCGGAGCGGCCCCTGCGCGCGGGCGAGCTCGTGGTCGCGCCGGCCGGTGCGCCTCACGGCCTGCGGAATCCCGGCCCCGGGCGTCTCCTCGTGCTCGCGGTGCTTGCGCCCGGTCCGACGCCGAAGTAGGAGGGCCCGCGGCGCCACCCGTGCCCAGGGGTCCGCGTGATAGCCTCCACCCTTGCGGACGCGACCCGGCCGGTGCGGCCGGGACGTCCGCCAGGACGGGAGGAGCCGCGATGAAGGCACCGCTCGAGGGCATGCGCGTGATCGAGGCCGCGAGCTTCGTGGCCGTGCCGGCGGCAGGCGCGCTGCTCGGCGATCTCGGCGCGGAGGTCATCAAGGTCGAGGTGCCGCGCGGCGAGGTGTTCCGCCGCTCGCGGCTCAAGTACGCGGGCTACTCGAGCGAGTTCTCCGAGTGGCCGGCGTTCCTCATGGACAATCGCGGGAAGCGCTCGCTCCCGCTCGATCTCACCGATCCGGCGGCCTGCGACGCGCTCGTGCGCCTCGTCGGCACCGCCGACATCTTCGTCACGAACCTGCTCCCGGGCCGGCGCCGCAAGTACGGCCTCGACCACGAGACGCTCCTCGCGCGCTACCCGCGCCTCATCGTGGGCGCGATCAGCGGCTACGGGCTCGCGGGCGACGAGGCGGATCGCCCGGCCTTCGACTACGCGGCCTACTGGGCGCGGACCGGCATGATGGACGCGATGCGCGACGAAGGCGTGCCGCCGTCGCTCCTGCGCCCCGGCATCGGCGACCATGCCGCGGCGACGAACCTCGTGTGCGGGATCCTCTCGGCGCTGCGGCTGCGCGACGCCGACGGGCGCGGCCGCTTCGTCGACGTGTCGCTCCTCGAGACGGGCTTCCACGCCCTCGGCAACGATCTCGCGACGGCGCTCGTGACGGGCGAGCCGCCGAAGCGCCACGACCGGCGCGCTCCTCCGAACCCGCTCTGGAACAGCTACCCGGTGGCCGACGGTCGCTGGATCCTGCTCGTGATGGTCGAGCCCGAGCGCTACTGGCCGGGCCTCTGCCGCGCGATCGACCGCAAGGACCTGCTCGACGATCCGCGCTTCGCCGAGCCCTTCACGCGCGCGAGGCACGGCGCCGAGCTGACGCGCATCCTCGAGCAGGCGTTCGCGGCGCGACCGCTCGAGGTCTGGCGTCCGATCCTCGACGCGGCCGGCCTGATCTGGTCGCCGGTGCAGCGTCTCGACGAGGCGATCCGCGATCCGCAGGCGGAGGCGCTCGGCTGCTTCCAGCCCGTCGAGCATCCGAAGGCGGGGAGCTATCGGACGATGACCGCACCCTTCCGGATCGACGGGGCGCCCGCGGTCGCCGCGCGTCCGCCGTCCGAGCTCGGCGCCGACGCGAAGACGCTGCTGCGCGAGGTGGGCATCGACGAAGCCGAGATCGAGCGGCTGACGCTGGATCCCAGGCGCGCGAAGGAGGCGAAGTGATCCGCCTGCACACCTGGACCACGCCCAACGGCCGCAAGATCTCGGTCGCCCTCGAAGAGCTAGGCCTCCCCTACGAGGTGCACCCCGTGAACCTCGGCGCGAACGAGCAGATGACGCCCGCGTTCCTCGCGCTGAATCCCAACCACAAGATCCCCGTGCTCGAGGACGACGGGCTCGTGATCTGGGAATCGGGCGCGATCCTGCTGCATCTCGGAGAGAAGTACGGCGTGGGGAAGATCCTTCCGGCCGACCCGAAGGGCCGCATCGCAGCGATCCAGTACGCCTTCTTCCAGGCCGGGGGGATCGGCCCGAATCTGGGGCGCCTGTTCGGGCAGATCCGCAAGCCCGAGGCGGAGCGCAACGCGGAGATGGTGACGATCTTCCGGGAGGAGGTGGCGCGTCTGCTCGGCGTGCTCGAGCGCGTCCTCGACGACGGACGCCCCTACCTCGCGGGCGACTACTCGATCGGGGACATCATGCACTACCCGTGGCTCGCACCGATGCGCTCGCTCGGGGCGCGAGAGCTCGCGGACCGGCCGAAGGTCTGCGCGTGGCTCGACCGCATCGGGAGCCGCCCCGCGGTGCAGCGCGGGATGGCGATTCCAAAGGTCTGACGGAGCGCCCGATCGGCGTGCCCCCGGCGCGCCCCTGCGCCTGTGCCGGTTCCGGATCAGGTCGGGCGGCGATCTGCCGATTCCCTTATCCTGAAAAAACGGGCCCCGACCGGGGTCCGACCCCAGGGCTCGCGCGACTCGGCAGGCACGACGGCACACTCGGCACGCGGGGAGGCAGGGACGAGGAATGGATCGCGAAGGACGGCCAGGGCAGGAAGAGGAAGGCTGGACCAGCGAGGAGGAGCGCCTCTCCGAGCTCTTGACGGGCTTCGGCGTGAACGCGGCGCTCGTGGACGAGATCCGCCAGCGCTACGAGGTCGACCCCACGTCCGTCGACCCGAGCTGGGGCCAGGTCTTCGAGCCGTCGGCCGAGGCGCCGAGCGCCCGGGGGGCGGCACCCGCCGAGCCCGCCCCCCTCGCGGGCCTCGCGCGCGACGAGGCCGAGAAGCTCGCCCGCGTGCTCCGCCTGATCCACTCCTACCGCGCCCGAGGACACCGCGTCGCGACGACCGATCCGCTCGGTGCGTCGCCCTCCTACTTCCCCGAGCTCGACCCGGCGCACTACGGCTTCGGCAACGACGATCTCGATCGACCCTTCGTCGCCGGCGATCTCCCGGGCGGACCGGTGCAGACGCTCCGCCAGATCCTCGACCGGCTGCGGGCGACGTACTGCAGGAACGTCGGCGTCGAGTTCACGCACATCCAGGATCCCGGGCGCAAGGCCTGGCTGCAGCGGCGCCTCGAGGAGTCCGGCAACACGACGCCGCTCTCGGCGAAGGAGCGCCTGCGCATCCTGCAGAAGCTCTCGGCCGCCGAGCTGTTCGAGCGCTTCCTCCACACGAAGTTCGTGGGCCAGAAGCGCTTCTCCCTCGAGGGCGCGGAGTCGCTGATCCCGCTGCTCGACTGCATGGTCGAGGACTCGCCCGCCCACGGCCTCGGGGAGCTCGTGTTCGGCATGGCGCATCGCGGGCGCCTGAACGTGCTCTCGAACATCGTGGGTCGCTCGCTCTCAGCGCTGTTCGGCGAGTTCGAGGACATCCCGGTGCTCGAGAGCCCCTTCGGCTCGGGCGACGTGAAGTACCACAAGGGCTTCACGAGCGAGCGGACGACCTCGAGCGGCGCCAAGGTCCATCTCTCGCTCACCTCGAACCCGTCCCACCTCGAGGTGGTCGATCCGGTCGTCGAGGGGCGCACCCGCGCGAAGCAGGTGCGCGCCGGCGATCCCCAGGGCCGCACGATCGCGCCGGTGCTGATCCACGGCGACGCCGCCTTCGCCGGCCAGGGCATCGTGGCCGAGACGCTGAACCTGTCTCACCTCGCGGGCTACTCGACGGGCGGCACGATCCACGTGGTCGTGAACAATCAGATCGGCTTCACCACCACGCCGGCCGAGGCCCGCTCGACGCTCTACTGCACCGACGTCGCGAAGATGATCCAGGTGCCGATCTTCCACGTGAACGGCGACGATCCCGAGGCGGTCGTGCACTGCGCGAAGGTCGCGCTGGCCTATCGCCAGCGCTTCGGTGAGGACGTGGTGATCGACCTCGTGTGCTACCGGCGCCACGGCCACAACGAGGGCGACGAGCCGAGCTTCACGCAGCCCCTGCTGTACGAGAAGATCCGCCAGCTCCCCGGCGTGCGACGGCTCTACACCGAGCGGCTGCTCCAGACCGGACTGCTCCGATCCGAGGACGTGTCGCGCATCGAGGCCGACCTGAACGACCAGCTCGCGAGGGCGCTCGAGGCGATCAAGACGAAGCCGCCCACCGCCGACGAGCCGCTCGAGCCGCACGGACCCTGGACGGGCTTCTCGCGAACGCTCGCGCCGGGAGAGACGGAGACGGGCGTCCCGGTCGAGCGGCTCGCCCAGATCGCCGAGGGCCTGGGCTCCGTGCCGAGCGGCTTCGCGGTGCATCCCAAGCTCGCCACGCTGCTCGAGCGCCGGCGCAAGGTGATCGCCGAGAACGGACCGATCGACTGGGCCCTGGGCGAGGCGCTGGCCTTCGGCTCGCTCGTGGTCGAGGGCACGCCGGTCAGGCTCTCGGGCCAGGACAGCTCCCGCGGGACCTTCAGCCAGCGCCACGCCGCCCTGGTCGACCAGAAGACCGGCGAGGAGTACGTCCCGCTCGACCACCTGTCCGCGACACAGGCACGGTTCGAGGTCTACGACAGCCTGCTCTCGGAGGCGGCGGTCCTCGGCTTCGAGTACGGCTACAGCGTCGCGGATCCGCTGACGCTGACGATGTGGGAGGCGCAGTTCGGCGACTTCGCGAACGGCGCCCAGGTCGTGATCGACCAGTTCATCTCGAGCGCGCACCAGAAGTGGGGACGCATGAGCGGGCTCGTGATGCTGCTGCCCCACGGCTACGAGGGGCAGGGGCCGGAGCACTCGAGCGCGCGCATCGAGCGCTACCTGCAGCTCTGCGCCGAGAACAACCTCCAGGTGGTGAACTGCACGACCCCGGCGCAGTACTTCCACGTGCTGCGCCGCCAGATGCGTCGGAGCTACCGCTCGCCCCTCGTGATCTTCACGCCGAAGAGCCTGCTGCGGGCGCCCCAGGCGGTGTCGCTGCCGGCGGAGCTCGCGACCGGCCACTTCCAGCGCGTGATGGACGACGCGACGGCGTCGCCCTTCGCCGAGAAGGTGCGCCGCGTGATCTTCTGCTGCGGCAAGGTCTACTACGACCTGCTCGAGGCGGCCGACAAGCGGGCGAGCGCGGGCGGCGGGCGCGACGTGGCGCTGATCCGGATCGAGCAGCTCTACCCGTGGCCCGACGACCTCGTGCTCGCCACCGTGGCGCGCTACGCCCACGCCGAGCGTCTCGTCTGGGCCCAGGAGGAGCCTGCGAACATGGGGGCCTGGACCTTCGTGCGGGAGCGCCTGCAGGACGCCCTCCGGCCGCACCAGAAGCTCGCCTACGCCGGTCGGCCCGAGAGCGCGAGCACGGCCACCGGCTCGATGCGCGTCCACAGGCAGCAGCAGGCGGCCGTCGTCGCGACGGCCTACGCGGGCCTCTAGAGGGGTCGATAGGGCGCGAGATTCCCACCCCGCCGGGCTGCGGCGGGTACGCGCGCACCGTGCGCCCGGTCACCGTCCGCTGGCGCGGCCCGACCGATGCGGGGACATGGACTTCGACCTCGCCATCACCGCGCCCGAACGACCCCTGGCCTCGCCTGCGCGCCTCCGCGCCGCGCTTGCCGCGCGACGGCTCGATCCCGTCTCGCGCGCGGGGCTCTCCGCAGCGGCGCTGCTCGCGCTGCTCGTCGGTCTCGCGCTCGTCGCCGATCTCGTCGGACACGGCGGCGTGGCGGGCGCCGCCGCGATCCGGCCGGCCCCCGCGGCCGCGACCGCGCACTCGCCGGCTCCGCCCCACCCGGCGTCCGTGGCCGAGTACGAGGCCGCCCGCGCGGCGGCCGCGGCCCGGGCCCGCTAGCGCCCGTCGCTCGCGAAGAGCCCGAGCTGGCCCGGGCGGCCGGGCACCCGGAACGCGGCCGTCGAGAGCGTCGGCCAGCCGCGATCGAGCCCGACGCGCCGGCTCTCGAGGCGGAAGAGGGCGCGAAGCTGCTCGGCGTAGATCCCTTCGCCCCGGAGCCGCGACCCGAACCGTGGGTCGTTGAGGCGACCGCCACGAACCTCGGCCACGCGGTGCAGCACCTTCTCGCGACGGTCCGGGTAGTGCCGCTCGAGCCAGTCGGCGAAGAGCTCCTTCACGCCATGGGGGAGACGCAGCATCACGTAGCCGGCGCTGGTCGCGCCGTGCTCCGCCGCCGCGCGCAGGATGCGGGGGATCTCGCTGTCGTTCAGCCCCGGCACGATCGGCGCCGCCATCACCGTGACCGGGATCCCGGCGTCGGAGAGAACGCGCATGGCCGCGAGGCGACGATCGGGACGAGAGGCCCGGGGCTCCATGCGGCGCTGCAGCTCGCCGTCGAGCGTCGTGACGGAGATCGCGACCGACGCCGCCTCGTGGCGCGCGAGCTCGGCCAGGAGGTCGCGGTCGCGCGCGACGAGCCCGCTCTTCGTCACGATCGCGACGGGATTCCGGAACGCGGCGAGGACCTCGAGGCAGCGCCGCGTGAGGCCGAGCTTCCGCTCCGCGGGCTGGTAGGGATCGGTCACGCCCGAGAGCGCGATCACCCGGGGGCGCCACGACGGCTTCTCGAGCTCTCGCCGAAGGAGCTCCGGCGCCTGCTCCTTCACGAAGATGCGGGTCTCGAAGTCGAGGCCCGCGGAGAGCCCCAGGTACTCGTGGGTGGGCCTCGCGTAGCAGTAGCTGCAGCCGTGCTCGCAGCCGCGGTACGGGTTCACGCTCGTATCGAAGCCCACGTCGGGGCTGTCGTTGTGGGCCAGCACCTGCCGCGTGGGATCGCGATAGAGCTCGGTGGCGAGGGCGCTCGGCTCGTCGTCGGGGTCGACGCCGGCCGCCCGGGCGTCGAGCCAGTCGCCGTCGGGCTCGTAGGCGAGACGCTCGAAGCGGGCCGTCGGGTTCCCGGCGGCGCCGCGCCCGCGGGCCTTCGGGGGGACGGGCTCTCTGTGGCGCACGGCCCGACTCTAGCCCGGCCGCGTGACCGATCGGGTCACGCCCGCCCGGCCCCGGCCCGGAAGCAGGCAGCGGTCAGGAAACGGTAGGGCGGCGGTAAAGGCTGCCCCCACCCCACCGCGTAGCCTCGGCTCCGTCCCACCCCGGGACGGAAGGAGCCAACGAACCGATGTCACGCACGTTCTCCGTCGCATACGGCGCGGTCTGCTACGCGATCTTCTTCGGCACGTTCCTCTACCTGGTCGGCTTTCTCGGAAACTTCGGCGTGCCCAAGTCCATCGACTCGGGCGTGCCCGGCCCCCTGGCGGTGGCGCTCCTCGTCGACGGCGCGCTGCTTGCGCTCTTCGGGATCCAGCACAGCGGCATGGCGCGGCAGGGCTTCAAGGCCTGGTGGACCCGAATCGTGCCCCAGCCGATCGAGCGCAGCACCTACGTGCTCGTCTCGAGCCTCGTGCTGATCCTTCTCTACTGGGCCTGGCGGCCCATTCCCGAGGCCGTCGTCCGTGTGGAGGGCTCCGTCGCGCGCACGCTGCTCACGGGGCTCTACCTCGGCGGCTACGGGATCGTCCTCCTCTCGACGTTCCTGATCGACCACTTCGATCTCTTCGGCCTGCGCCAGGTGGCGCTGCACTTCCAGGGGCGCCGCTACGAGGAGAAGCGCTTCGCGACGCCGTGGCTCTACCGCCTCGTGCGTCACCCGCTCTACGTCGGCTGGCTCATCGCCTTCTGGCTCACCCCCGACCTCACGGTGGGGCGCGTGCTCTTCGCGGCGGGGATGACGGCCTACATCCTCGGCGCCATCCCGCTCGAGGAGCGGGATCTCGCGGGCACGCTGGGCGAGCCGTACCTGCGCTGGCGCGAGCGGACGCCGCGCTTCGTGCCGCGCTTCGGCCCGCAGCCCTCGCGCGCCGGCGAGCGCGAGCCGCAGGCGGGCTAGGGATCGATGCACCGGGCGGAGGCGGTCATGGGAGGGGGCTCGAGCTCGGAGGACGCCGGGGCGCGCGAGCGACGACTGCACGAGGTCGTCGCCGCCGCCCAGGCGTTCGACGCCCAGCGCGTCGCCGACACGGTGATCTGGCGCCTCGACCTCGCGCCCGCGGACGCCGTCCTCGAGCTGGGATGCGGGAGCGGTCGAACGCTCATGCGTGTCGCCTCGCGCGTGCCGCGGGGCTTCGTGGCGGCGGTCGAGCCGTCGGAGCTGATGCTCCGGCACGCACGGCTGCGCGCGCGCGGCCTCGAGCGAAGCGGCCGCCTCCGCCTGGTCCACGGGTCGACGGCCGATCTCTCGGCCCTCGCGGAGGCCCGCTTCGACAAGGCGTTCGGGATCCATCTGGCGCCTCTCCTGCGCGAGCCCCGACACGAGCTCGCCGAGATCCGCCGCGTGCTGCGACCCGGCGGACGGCTCCTGCTCGGCTACCGCCCGGCCGGGGAGTCGTCCTCGCGCGGCGCCGCCTTCCCGGCGGCGAGGCTCGAGGCCCTGCTCGTGGAGGGCGGCTTCCGCGACGTGCGCACGGAGCGCACGATCGAGGCGGGCCCGCTGCTCGCCTTCACCCGGGCCACGCGCTGAGCGCCGCGCGAGGCCCGCGCCGACACGGGGAAGCAGCCATGCCGAAGGCGATGCTCGACGAGGCGAAGACGGCCGCGTTCATGGCGCGGCTCGTCGACGTGCTGAACGGCGGCGCCCTCTCGCTCATGATCTCGATCGGGCATCGAACGGGCTTGTTCGACGTGATGGCGAGGCTCGCGCCGTCGTCGAGCGACACGATCGCGGCTCGCGCCGGCCTCTCGGAGCGCTACGTGCGCGAGTGGCTCGGCGCGCTCGTGACGGGGGGCATCGTCGAGTACGAGCCCGCCGCGCGCGTCTACCGTCTTCCGCCCGAGCACGCGGCGGCCCTCGCCCGCGACGCCCGCGGCGCCAACCTCGCCGGCACGGCCCAGTGCATCTCCCTCCTCGGTGCCGTCGAGGACGAGGTGGTCGGCTGCTTCGAGCGCGGCGACGGCATCCCGCACACGTCCTTCGAGCGCTTCCAATGCGCGATGGCCGAGGAGCGCGACCGGACCGTCGCGCCGAGGCTCGTCGAGGAGGTGCTTCCGCTCGTCCCGGGAGCGCGCTCCGGCCTCGTGACGGGGATCGACGTGCTCGACGTCGGCTGCGGCAGCGGTCGGGCGCTCCACATGCTCGCCCACAGCTTCCCGAACAGCCGCTTCACGGGCATCGACCTGTCGGTCGAGGCGATCGGTCGGGCCCGGCAGGACGCCGCGGCCCATCGCCTCCCGAACCTGCGGCTCGAGGTCCGCGACGTGGCGGACCTGTCGCTCACCGACGCCTTCGACCTCGTGCTCGCCTTCGGCGCGATCCACGAGCAGGCGCGACCCGCGGCGGCCCTCGAGGCGATCGCCCGGGCCCTGCGGCCCGACGGGGTCTTCCTGATGCAGGAGGTCGCGGGCACGAGCCATCTCGAGCGAGACTCGGGCCTCGCCCTCGCTCCGCTGCTCTACACCATCTCCTGCCTACACTGCGTGACGGTGTCGCTCGCGGCCGACGGCGCCGCCCTGGGCGCGATGTGGGGCGAGGAGGTCGCCCGGCGGATGCTCGGGGCCGCGGGCTTCGACGCCGTCGAGGTCCACTCGCTCCCGCGCGACGCCGTGCACCGCTACTACGTCGCGGGCCGCACCCCCTGAGCTTGGCTGCAGCGCCCGCCTTGCGTACGCTCGCTCCCTCCCCGGAGGACGCGAGGGTGATCTTCCGCTTCGGCCGCTTCGAGCTCGACGAAGAGGCGGGCGAGCTTCGGCGCGACGGCGAGGGCGTGGCGATCCAGCCGAAGCCCTTCGCGCTGCTCGCGCTGCTCGTCCGGGAGCGCGAGCGCGTCGTGCCGACGGACGAGCTCTTCGAGGCGCTCTGGCCCGGCGTGATCGTCACCCCGAGCTCGCTGACCCGCGCCGTCTCCCACGCGCGTCGCGCCATCGGCGACACCCATCAGGGGGAGGTGATCCGGAGCCTCCCGCGCCGTGGCTACCGCTTCGTCGGAGAGGTGCGGGGGATCGCCCGTGCAAACGACGCCGCGTCCCCGGCGACGGCGCGCCGCGCGGCCGAGCCCGCGGCGACCCACGGTCCGGCGGCGCCCGGCGCCGACGCAGGGCTCTTCGTCGGCCGTGCCGACACCCTGGCACAGCTCCGTGACGCCCTCGACCGCGCCGTCTCGGGCAGCGGCGGCCTCGCCCTCGTGACCGGTCCGCCGGGGATCGGCAAGAGCCGACTCGTCGAGGTGTTCGCGCGCGAGGCGGAGCGCGCGGGTGCGTTCGTGGCGGTCGCGCACTGCCGGGAGGGCGAGGGCGTGCCCGCGTTCTGGCCCTTCCTCCAGGTGCTCCGTGCGATCCTGGCCGAGCCCTCGCTGCGCGACAGCGTCGCGGAGTTCGCGGCGCGGTCGCGCGAGGCGGCGGGCCTCCTGCCCGAGTTCGAGCACGGCGCGCGCGAGGCGCCGCGGGCCGCGGCGCCCGACCCGCTGCCGGGAGACGCCGCCGCCGCGCGCACGCCCGAGCAGAGCCGCTTCCTGCTCTTCGACGCCGCCGGCCGGGCGCTTGCGGCGGCGAGCGAGAAGCGACCGCTCCTGATCGTGATCGAGGACCTGCAGTGGGCCGGCGCGCCGTCGCTCCGCCTGCTCGAGCACCTGATCTTCGAGATCGGGAGCGAGCGCGTGCTCGCCGTGGCGACGCTTCGCGACGCCCTGCGACCGCGTGGGCATCCCGTCGACCGCACCCTCGCCCTGCTGCGGCCGCACCCGCGCTGCGTGCACGTTCCGCTCGAGGGCTTCACGCGCGCCGACGTGGCGGCGCTCCTCGAGCGCACGATCGGGCGGCCCGCGCCGCCCGACCTGAGCAGCGAGGTCTACGCGCGCACCGAGGGCGTGCCCCTCTTCGTGCGCGAGACGATCCGACTCCTCGAGCGCCGCGGCGACCTGCGCCATCCGGAGCGCGCGGCGCGCCGGGGGATCCTGCTTCCGGACGTTGCCGTCGATCTGATCCGTCGGGCGCTCGACGGCCTCGGCGACGAGGCCGCGCGGGTCGTCGCCGGCGCGGCGGTGCTCGGACGGCAGTTCGACCTGGCGCGCCTGGCCGAGCTCGTCCAGGTGTCGCGCTCGGAGGCGCTCGACCGGCTCGACGAGGCGACGCAGAGCGGCGTCGTCGAGGCCGCGCCCGACGATGCCACGAGCTGGCGCTTCCGCCACGCGCTCTTCCAGGAGGCGGCCTACCAGGCGCTCGCGCCCGGCGAGCGCGCGCGGCTCCACCACCGCGCCGCGCAGCTGCTCGAGCGCCGGCACGCGGCCGACCTCGACGCGGTGATCGCCGAGCTCGCGCACCACCACCACCGCGGCCTCGCGGTGGGCGATCCCGAGCGCGCCCACGCCGTGGCGCTGCGCGCGGCGGAGCGCGCGTCGGACGTGCTCGCCTTCGAGCAGGCCGCCGCCCACCACGAGCAGGCGGTGGCCGCCCTCGAGCAGGCGGAGACCGTCGACCCGGTGCGGCGCCTCGAGTCGCGGCTCGCCCTCGGCGAGGCGCTCCGACTCTCGGGCGATCGCAGTCGACGCCGCCACGTGTTCGGCGACGCCATCGCGAGCGCGCTCTCCCTCGGCCGCTCGGATCTCCTCGCGCGCGCCGCGATCGGGCTATGCGACATCTCGGAGTGGGCGGCCCGCGACGACGACGCGCGCGCCGCCGTCGAGCAGGCCCTCGGGCGGCTCCCGGACGCCGACACCCCGGAGCGCGCGCGCCTCGAGACGCGGCTCGCCTACCTCGAGGTGCGCGCCCGGCCGGCCGAGGCTGCGCGCATCGCCCGCGGCGCCGCCGCCCTCGCCCGCGCGAGCGGCGACGCGGACGCGCTGCAGGAGGCGCTCTACACGCTCCACTTCGCCATCGCCGGGCCCGACGCCCTCGACGAGCGCGCGGCGATCGGCGGCGAGATGGTGGAGCAGGTCGCGCGCGGCGCGGCGCGCGAGCCCGCCCTGATCGGCGCCGTCGACCTCGCCTGCGACCGCATCACGCTGGGCGACGCGGCCGGCGCACGCGAGTGGCGCGCCCGGGCGGAGCTCGTCGCCGGCAGCGAGCCCCACCCGGGCATGGCCTGGCACCTGCGCGTCTACGACACCGGCCTCGCCCTCCTCGAGGGCCGCTTCGACGCCGCCGCCACGCTCGCCGCGCAAGCCCTCCAGCTCGGCCGCCGGGTCGAGCACCCCTACGCCGCGGGCTGCCATCGCATGCACATCGCCGAGCGCGCCTTCGAGACGGGCGATCCCGCCACGACCGAGCGTTGGATCCAGCCGATCCTCGGACGGGAGGTCGGCCCGATCCACTACTTCCGCGCCTGGGTCGCTCGGACGCGGCTCGCGCTCGGCCGCGAGGAGGAGGCGCGCGCGGCCTTCGAGACGCTCGCGGCGGACGGCTTCGCGGACGTGCCGCGGAACATCCGCTGGACGCGCTCGATGGTCGAGATCGCCCAGCTCTGCGCCGACCTCGGCGACGTCGAGCGGGCGCGTTGGCTCGTCCCGCCGTTGACCGAGATCGAGCACCACCACGCCGTGCTGCCGGTCCCGATCTGCTACGCCGGTCCCGTGCGCTACACGCTCGCGCGTCTGCTCGAGGTCGACGGTCGATCGGACGACGCGCTCGCGCGCTACGAGGAGGCGCTTTCGGACGCGGCGCTGCTCGGCGCACGGCCCGTCCAGGCGCGGATCCTCCTCGGCTTCGGCTCGCTGCTGCGACGGCGTGGCGCGAAGCGCGACGGCGAGCAGCGGCTGCGCGAGGCGCGCGCCCTCGCCGAGGCGCTCGGCATGCCGACGATCGTCGCCGCGGCGGAGGCGCGGCTCGCCGCGAGCTGAGCGCTCCCTGCCGCATTCCCGCGAGCGCCCGCTCGCGCGCGGCGCCGGCTAGCTCCGACGGCCCTCGAGCCAGCGCCGGAGCCCGGGCGCGGCGCGCCGCCGCAGCTCTGCGTTCAGGTCGAAGCGCTCGAGCGCCTGCTTGAGGGCGCGCTCCGCCGTGGGCACGCGCGCCGCGCGGAAGAACGCGGCCACGTCGCGCTTGTAGGCGGGCGTCTGGAGGGCGGGCGTCGCCTCGACGAGGCGCGTCACGAGCATCGGCGGCATGCGACGGCGCAGGCGGCTCCAGCGTCGCTTCACGAAGCGCCAGGTCGCCTCGCGCGCGGCTCGATTGCCGAGGAGCCGAGCGAGGAGCATCGCGACGTCCTGGGTGGGCACCGCTTCCGTCAGCGTCAGGCCGAGGACGCGTTCCACGAGCCCGGGCTCGCGGAAGTCGCCCAGCGCCAGCAGGAAGCGGCGCCGCTCCTGGGGCGTCGTCGCGCTCTCGAGCGCCTTCAGGTAGGCCTCGAAGCGTTTCGCGTCGCCGCGTTGCGCGGCGAGGGCCACCACGGCGTCGGCCAGGTTGGGCTCGAGGCTCCGACGGTCGGAGAGATACGCGTCGAGGCGTCGCGCGGCCTCGTCGACGACGGGCGCCCACTCTGCCACGAGGCCGAGCAATCCCACCAGGGCGGAGCGGCGCAGGCGCAGCTCGGCGGCCTCCGACGGCGCGGGGTCCCAGCCGAGCTTCCGGGCGGCGGGGCCGAAGGTCTCCGCCACGAAGCCGTGGAGTCGCGCCGCGGTGTCGCCGCCGGCGGCGGGCGCCACCTGCTCCTCGAGGAAGGCGAGGGGACCGCGCAGCGCGAGGAGCACGTCCGGCTCCCGTTCGGCGCCGAGCGCTGCCGCGAGCTCGAGCACGCCGTCGACCGGTGCTTGCCCGTTGCGCACGAAGGCCCACTGGTGGCCGATGAGCCCCATGCGCTCCACGGACGAGAGCCCGTCGAGGCCGCGCACGAGCGCGCCGAGGGCCTCGGCATCGTGGAGCGGACGGAAGAAGCCCCCTTCGTCGGCGTTGCCGTACACGAACGGCGGTACGGAGGCGCCGAGCGGAAGTCGTTCGGAAGACCCCGTGACGAGCCGGCGCTCGAGGCGCGTTCCGCCGACCGGCTCCCCCACGCGGGCCACGAAGGGGATCGGCCAACGCTCCCGCACGCGCGGCGCGCCCGCGCGCCGCGGCTTCGCGCGGAACCGCTCCTGGCGGAGCTCGAGCTCCGTCGCGCCCGCCCGCGACGCGACGCGCAGCGCGACCTGCGGGAATCCGGGCTGCTCGATCCAGGCGCGCACCACGGGCTCGATCTTCTCGCCGGAGGCCTCGCCGAGGGCGCGCCAGAGGTCGGCGGCGACCGTGTTGCCTTCCCGATGCCGGCGCATGTAGAGGCGGACGCCCTCGCGGAACTTCTCGGCCCCGAGGTAGCGCTCCACCATGCGCACGACCGAGGCGCCCTTCTCGTAGGTGATGAGGTCGAAGTTCTGCGTGGCGTCGGCCGGGGTCCGCACGGTGGTGTAGATCGGGTGCGTGTTGCCGAGGGCGTCGAGGCCCAGCGCCGCGGCCCGGTGATGCTCGAAGTCGAGCCACATCTTCCACTCGGGCTTCCAGCCGTCCACGATCTGGAACGCCATCCAGGTGGCGAAGGCCTCGTTGAGCCAGAGGTCGTCCCACCAGGCCATGGTCACGAGATCGCCGTACCACATGTGGGCGAGCTCGTGGCAGACGACCTCTCCCACGCGCTTCTTCTCGGCGAGCGTCACCGTCTCCGGATCGACCAGGAGCAGCGTCTCGCGGAACAGCACGCAGCCCGCGTTCTCCATGGCGCCGGCCTCGAAGTCCGGCGCTGCCACGAGGTCGAGCTTCGCGTAGGGGTAGGGCAGGTCGAAGTAGCGCTCGAGGCGCGCGAGCGTCTCGCGCGCGGTCTCGAGGGCGAACTCCGTCAGGTGTCCCTTGCCCGGGACGTGCCAGATCCGGATCTCCGTCGGCCCGCAGCGCTCGGCCCGCGAGGCCTCGAGCTCCCCCACGCAGAGCGCATAGAGGTAGGTCGAGAGGGGAGGCGTCTCGGCGAAGCCCACGCGCTTCCGTCCGTCCGGAAGGGCCTGCGCGGCCTCGATCGGCGCGTTCGAGACGACGGCGTTCCCGGAGCCCGTCGTGACACCGAGCCGGAGTCGGGCCTTGAAGGAAGGCTCGTCGAAGCAGGGGAAGAAGCGCCGGGCGTCGGCGGCCTCGAGCTGGCTGAAGGCGTAGCGCCGCTCGCCGGACGTCGCGCCGTAGAGCCCGCGCAGGTCGTGGCGCAGCGCGCCCGAGAACCGGAGCCGGAGCCGCGCCTCGCCCTTCGGCACGGCGCGCGCGAAGGCGACGCGCGCGAGCTCCCGCGACGGGTCGAGCGTCACGCGACCCGGGAGCGTGCGCCCGCCGACCTCGATCGCGGCGCCCGCGAGCCGCAGCTCCGAGGCGTGGAGCTCGATCGTGCGCGCGGCCTTCGCGAGCTCGAGATCGATCGCAACCTCGCCGCGATACGCCGGTCCGCGCGCCGGGTCGACCTCCACGTGGAGGTCGTAGCGACGCGGGAGGACGGCGCGCGAGAGCCGATGGGGCCGCACGCGCGCGGGCGCCTTCCCGGGCGGCGTAGCGCCGGCGTGTCGCCGCGTCGTCCCCTTCTTCGAGCCGGTCTTCCCTCGCTTCGCGGCCGCGTGTCGTCGCCCTCGAGCTGCCAACTGGATCCCCCGATCTGGCCGAGTTCCGCGCGATCTTACGGGCCGGGCCGCGCGGGCGCCCGTCCGCACCTCCGGCAGCAAGCGCACGCGCGCCCGCGGAAAAAACCTGGACGCGTCGGTCCGGCTTTGTGCTCAAATCGGCGCGGGGAAAGAGCCGGCGGGCGGCGAGCGGGGAGGCCCGCCCGTCCGCCGCCGGCACCATCGGCCGGAGGTGCCATGCCTCGCTCGCGCGCTCTCGCGCTCCTGCGCTCGCTCGTCGCTCCCGCCCTCACGCTCGTCCTCGGGCTCGGGGCCGCCCCGGGCGCGCACGCGCTCTGTCTCTTCAACTGCAGCTACACCAAGACGAAGTATCCGATCGTCCTCGCCCACGGGATGGCGGGCTTCGACTCGCTGTTCGGCGTCCTCGACTACTTCTACGGCATCGAGTCCGCCCTCGAGGACGGCGGCGCGAAGGTCTTCGTGACGGAGGTGAGCCAGTTCAACGACACGGCGGTGCGTGGGGAGCAGCTGATCGACCAGGTCGAGGAGATCGTCGCGATCACCGGGAAGGCGAAGGTGAACCTGATCGGGCACAGCCACGGCGGGCTCGACGCGCGCTACGTCGCCGCGATGCGACCGGATCTCGTCGCGTCCGTGTCGAGCGTGGGCACGCCCCACAAGGGCGCCGCGCTCGCCGACTTCCTGCGCGCGAACGTCAAGAACGGCTCGTTCTCGGAGAGCGTGCTGGCGCTCCTCGGGAACTTCCTCGGCACCGTGGAGGGCCTCCTCTCCGGCTCGAGCAATCCGCAGGACACGATCGCGGGCCTCGACGCGCTCACCAGCGCGGGCACGGCCGCGTTCAACGCCAGGTATCCGCAAGGCGTACCGACCACGGCGTGCGGCAGCGGCGCCGCGTCGGTGAACGGCATCCGCTACTACTCCTGGGGCGGGACGGGCATCCTGACGAACGTCCTCGACGTCTCGGACGCCGCGCTCGCCGTCACCTCGACGGTGTACCCCGAGGCCAACGACGGGCTGGTCGGCCGCTGCAGCTCACACCTCGGCACCGTGATTCGCGACAACTACAACCAGAACCACCTCGACGAGGTGAACCAGGTGCTGGGCCTCGTCTCGATCTTCGAGTCGAGCCCGGTCTCGCTCTTCCGGAGCCACGCGAACCGGCTGAAGAACGCCGGGCTCTGACGCGCCCCGGTCGCCGGACCTAGCGCGGCAGGGTGAGCCGGAGGGAGGCCCCGCCGAGCGGCGAGTCGGCGATCACCAGCTCTCCGCGGTGGAGACGCGCGATCATGCGCGCGAGCGGCAGGCCGAGGCCTGCCGCGCCGGAGGAGCGCGAGGGATCGAGCTGCACGAAGCGCTCGAACACGCGCTCCCGATCGCCGGCCGGGATCCCGCCGCCGGAGTCGTCGACGCGCAGCACGACCGAGCGGTCGCGCTCCTCGACCCGGATCTCGATCGTCCCGCCGGCGGGCGTGCTCCGGATGGCGTTGTCGACGAGGTTCGAGACGCAGCGGCTCACGAGCTGCGGATCGACCCGCAGCGGCACGGCGGCCGCGCGCAGCCGCAGGGCGATGTCCCGATCCTCCGCCATCGGGCGGTAGAGATCGACCAGGGGATCGAGCAGCGCGCGCGCGTCGATCGCGCTCGCCGCGAGCGGAAGCCGCCCTTCCTCGCCGCGCGACAGGAGCAGCAGGGAATCGACCATGCGGCTCATCGAGAGCGTCGTGTGGCGCACCCGCTCGAGCGCCAGGAGCCGGTCGTCGGGGCTCGATTCCTCCAGCGTCCCGACGTCGGCGAGGTTCAGGATGCGATTGAGGGGCGTCCGCAGCTCGTGCGCGGCGTCCGCGCTGAATGCCCGCATGCGCGCGAACGCCCACTCGAGCCGGCCGAGCACGCGGTTCAATGCCCGTGCGTGGCGATCCACGAGATCGCCCGTGCCGCGATCGGGCAGGCGACCCGCGAGGCTCGCCTCGTCGATGCTCTCCACGGCGCGCGTCGCCGCGCGCAGCGGCGCGAGCGCCCGCGACGCGAGCCACGCCGCCACGGCGCCGCCGAGGAGGCAGCCGCCGAGCAGGCTCCACAGGAAGATGCGCACGAGCTCGCGCTGCTCGCGGACGAAGTGGGAGAGCGCCACGGCGCCGTCGATCGTGCGTCCGCGAGGCTCGACGACGGAGCGCACCAGCCAGTCGTCGTGCCGTACGCGGAACGGCGTCAGCCATCCCGCGGGCTCGCCGCGGACGTGCTGGGAGGTCGGCCACGGCGCGCCGAACACGCGCGGAGGAGCGCTGCCCTCCGTCACCCGCACCGAAAGCCCTTCGCCGCTCGCGGCGGCGGCCGCCTCCGGCAGCTCTCCGCGATCGGTCCGCAGCAACGCGACGGCGTGGAGCTCGCGCACGAGATCGCCCTCGACCTCCTCGAACGCCTCGCGCCGGGCCTGGAGGAAGAACGCCGAGAGCACCACGCCGAGCAGCAGCGCCGTCGCGGCCGCCACCCGCGTGCCGAGCCGGAGCTCGATCCGACGCGGCGCCCGTCGCAGACGCTCACTCCACGACATAGCCGACCCCGCGCTGGCTCACGAGCGAGAGATCGGAGCGCGCGAGCTCGAGCTTCTTGCGGAGCCGGCTCACGTGCACGTCCACGACGTTCGTGCCCGGATCGAAGCGATAGCCCCAGACCGCTTCCAGCAGCATCGCCCGTGTCACGGCCTCGCCGCGGCTCTCGACGAGACAGCGGAGCAACGAGAACTCCGTGGGCGAGAGATTCAGCAGACGGCCGTCGACGCGCGCCTGGCGGCTCAGGAGATCGAGCTCGAGGTTGCGATGGCGGAGCGGCTCCACCCGCTGTCGCGGCCGCCGCACGATCGAGCGCAGCCGCGCCACGAGCTCGGAGAACACGAAGGGCTTGACGAGATAGTCGTCGGCTCCGCGCTCGAGGCCGTCGACGCGATCCTCCACGGCGTCGCGCGCGGTCAGCACGAGGACGGGAAGGCCAGGGTCCAGCGCGCGGAGCAGCTCCATGACGTCGTAGCCCGACCCGCCCGGGACCATCAGGTCCAGGATGGCCGCGTCGGGCCGCTGCAGCTCGAGGGCCCGACGCGCCGATGCGACGTCGGAGGCCGTGATCGGCACGTAGCCGCGCACGGCGAGGCCCCGCGCGATCGTCGTCAGCGTGTCGGGATCGTCTTCCAGGAGAAAGACCCGCATCGCCTCCTCCACGCGGGGAGCGTGGCTCGATCGGCCCTCCTCGGAAAGGCCTCGACCCGCCGAGCGCCGTGCCTCCACGCCCCGCGCCGTCGAGCACGGTGACGAATCCTTCATCGTTCCGCGGCGACCTCTCGCGGCGGCGGGACCCGTCGAACAATCTGCTGCCGAGGTGCGGCCTGGCGGCGGATGGTCCGGCCGCGAGGGTCCTCGCCGTGGAGGCTCGATGGCGGCGGCGCGGTCGAGCGCGCGCGCGTCCCGGATGCGGGAGGGTGCGCGCTCGTTCCTTCGTTGCACCGGGATCAGGCGATGCCTCCACGGCTGCGCCGCGCTCGGGGCGGTCGGCTGCGCCCTTCCGGGCCCGCTCGCCCTGCCGGGCTCGACGGAGGTCGCCGCCGAGCGAGGCCCCGAGCCTGCGCGGCTCGAGCTCGCGGTGGCCGAGCTGCGCCACCCGCTGCTCTCGCCGCGCGCGATCTCCCTCGACGACGGCATCGACCCCGAAGAGGCCGCACTGATCGCGGCGATCGCCAACCCGGAGCTCGCTGCGGCGCGCGCGGAACGCGGCGAGGCAGAGGCGGGCCTCCTCGCCGCCGGGCTGCTGCCGAATCCCGACTTCGGCGCGGAGCTCCTGGAGCCCTACGGCCCGAACGCCGGCGGCCTCATCCTCTCGCGAACGCTGAGCCTCTCCATCGACACCGCCACGCTCGTGACGCGCCCTGCACGCGTCGCCACGGCGCGCTCGGAGGCGGCGCGCGTGGACCTCGGCATCGCCTGGCAGGAGTGGGAGGTCGCGGAGAGCGCGCGACTCGACGCCGTCCGCCTGCTCGCGCTGCGCCGTCGGATGGCCCTCGTCGCGAGCGAGCTCGACTTCCTCGAGGGCACGACGCGGAGGCTCGAGGCGTCCGTCGCGCGGGGCGACGGGACGCTGCAGGACCTCGGCGTCCAACGCGCCGCCCTCGAGGCGGCGCGCGCGGTCGGCCGGGAGCTGGAGACGGCGGAGTCGAGCGCGGAGAGCGCGCTCCTCGCGCAGATGGGCCTGCCGCCGGACGCCCACCTCGATCTCGTGCCGTCGCCCGCCGGAGGCGACGGGAGCGCGCCGCGAGCCACGACCGACGCGCTCGTTCCGGTCTGCCTCGAGCGCCGCCTCGACCTCGAGGCGCTGCGCCGGGGCTACGACGCGAAGGAAGCGGCGCTCCGCCAGGCGGTGCTCGAGCAGTTCCCGACGCTCTCGATCGGCGTCTCCCACCAGCGCAACGAGGACGACGTCCGCTTCCTCGGCGGGTTCGTGACCGTCGGCATCCCGGCCTTCGATTTCGCCCACGCGCACGTGGCCCTGGCCCTCGCCACGCGAGAGCGTCTCGCGCGGGAGTACGAGGCGCGCGTGCTCGCGGTGCGGCAGGAGATCGATGCCCTCACGCGCTCCCGTGCGATCGCCGACCGCCAGCTCGAGCAGGTCGACCGCTCCCTTCCGGAGCTCGCGGCTCTCGAGCACGCGGAGCGCGCCGCGGCCGATCGCGGCGACGTGGACCGCGTCGCCTACCAGGCCGTACGCGCGAGCCTCTTCGAGCTGCGCATGACGCGCGAGGCACTCGTCCAGGCGCGCGACGAGTCGGCGATCGGGCTCGAGATCGCCTGCGGTGGTCGCGTCGACGTCCTGGCGGAGGCTCGCCCGTGAGCGCCGTCCGGACGAGACGCGAGCGATCCTCGTGTGTCGCCGGGGCGATCCTTGCGCTCGTCGCCGCGCTCGCGGGCTGCGGGGGGGCGCCGGAGGAGAGCGGATCCGCCGAGCCCGTCGCGCTCGTCGAGGCGACCGTGGCGACGCGCGGCGCGATCGAGCAGGCGATCGTGGCCTACGGAACCGTGGCCTTCGATCCCGACGGGATGCGGACCGTCCCGTTCGTGCGATCCGGCGCAGTGTCACGCGTCGCCGTCGTCGCCGGCCAGCCCGTTCGCGCCGGCGACCTCCTCGCCGAGCTCGGTCCCGTTCCCGGAGCATCCCTCGACCTGCAGCGCGCCCGCATCGACGTCCGCTTCGCGGAGCGGGAGCTCGCGCGCGTGAAGCGGCTGCGCTCCGCGCATCTCGCGACGAACGCCGATCTCTCGGCGGCCGAGAAGAGCCTCGCGGAGAGCCGCGCGGCCCTGCATGCCCTCGGGGCGGGCGACGCGCCCGAGGCCGGCTCGCTCTTCGCCCCTGCCGATGGCGTGGTCGTGAGCGTGGACGCGGTGGCCGGGAGCCTGGCGCAGCCGGGCCAGGCGGCCTTCACGATCGCGTCGGGCGGTGCCCTCGTCGTGCCGATCGGCCTCGAGCCGGAGCAGGCGGCGCAGCTCCGCGACGGTGCCCCCGTCCGTATCGAGCCCCTCTCCGCGGAGGCGAGCGGCCGCGCCGCGAGCGCCGTCCTCGCACGACTCCAGCGCACGGTCGCGCCGACCACGCAGCTGGTCGACGCCCTGGTGCGAGTCGAGGATCCGCCGGCATGGCTGATCGCCGGCGCGCAGGTCCGCGTCTCGCTCACGGCCGGACGCGCAGCCGACGTCGTTCTCGTGTCGCGCGAGGCGCTCACGGAGCGCGCGGGCGAGCGTGGCGCGTTCGCGATCGAAGAGGGCCGGGCACGCTGGCGGCCCCTGGCGATCGGCCTCGAGGGCGGCGACGTCGTCGAGGTGCGCAGCGGGCTCGCAGCGGGAGAGAAGGTGGTGACGTCGGGGCGCACGTCCGTCCAGGACGGCATGCGCGTGCGCACGTCCGCGGACGCGGCCGGGCGATGAGCCTCGCGGTCTGGCTGCACTCCCATCGCCGGACCGTGCTCGCGGCCGCGGGCGCGTCGGTGGTCGGCGGCCTCGTCGCGATCACGACCCTTCCCGTCGGCCTGTTCCCGCGGACCACCTTCCCGCGCGTGGTGGTGTCGATCGAGTCGGGCGATCGGCCGGCCGACCGGATGGCGATCGAGGTCACGCGTCCGATCGAGGAGGCGGCGCGCGGCGTGCCCGGCGTCCGAAACGTCCGCTCGACGACGTCTCGGGGCGCCTGCGACGTGTCGATCGACTTCTCGTGGGGCCTCGACATGGCCGCGGCCACGCTGCAGGTGCAGTCGGCGATCGCGCGCATCCTGCCGTCGCTGCCTGCGGGCACGGCGTTCGAGGCGCGCCGGATGGACCCGACCGTGTTCCCGGTGATCGGCCTGAGCCTCACGCCGTCGCAGGGCCAGTCGCTCGTGGAGCTGCGCGATCGCGCGCTCTACGACCTGGCGCCGCGCCTCTCGAGCATCGAGGGCGTCGCGTCCGTCGGCGTCCAGGGCGGTCGCACGGCGGAGATCCAGGTGCTGGTCGATCCCGAGCGCCTCGACGCCGTGGGGCTCGGCTTCGAGGAAGTGCTGCGCGTCCTCGCCGCGTCGAACGTCGTGGAGGCCGTCGGGCGCCTCGAGCAGGACGAGAAGCTCTACCTCGTGCTCTCGGCCACGGAGGCAAGGAGGCCGGAGCAGATCGGCCAGATCGTCGTGCGCCGCGGGGCGAACGGCTTCGTGCGCGTCGCCGACGTCGCCGACGTCCGGCTGGCCACCGCCCCCGAGTGGACGCGCGTCACCGCGGACGGAGCGGAGGCGGTGCTCGTGACCATCTACCAGCAGCCCGACGGCAACACGCTGCAGATCTCGGCGGACGTCGCGGAGCGGCTGCGGCGGTATCAGGCGGAGGCGCTCGGAGCGCCCCGGGTCGCCACGTGGTACGACCAGAGCGAGCTCATCCGCACGTCCGCACGCTCGGTGCGCGACGCGGTCCTGCTCGGCGGCGCCCTCGCGATCCTCGTGCTCGCGGGCTTCCTCGGGAGCTGGCGCGTCACGCTGGTCGTGGCGCTCGTCGCACCGGCCGTGCTGGTGGTCGCGATCCTCCTGCTCGCGGCCTTCGGCGCCACGATGAACATCATGACGCTCGGCGGCCTCGCTGCCTCCGTCGGCCTCGTGATCGACGACGCCATCGTGATGGTCGAGCGACTCGTGAGCCGCCATCGCTCCGGCGCCGCCGACGACGGAGTCGGGCTCCTCGCGGGAGCGCGCGAGATGTTGCTCCCGCTCACGGCGTCCTCCTTCGTCACGTGCGTGATCTTCGTGCCGCTCGCGTGGCTCTCGGGCGTCGCGGGTGCCTTCTTCCGACCGCTCGCGCTCACGGTGGCGGTCACGCTCGTCGTCTCCTACGTCTTCACGCTGCTCGTGGTGCCGCTCGTCGCGTCGGCGCTGCTGCGTTCCTCCGATCCGGCGAGCCGCGACGTGGGGCCCCGCCTGGAGCGCATCCTCGACCGGTACGAGCGCCTGCTCCGCTGGCTGCTCCCGCGCCCGCGCGCCTGCTTCGGCGCGGTGGCCGCCGCGGCAGCCCTCGGCGCCGTCGCCTTCACACGGCTCGGCACCGGCTTCCTCCCGACCCTCGACGAGGGAGGCTTCGTGGTCGACTACCGCGCGCCGGCCGGCACGTCCCTCGCGGAGACGGATCGACGGCTGCGAGAGGTGGAGCGCATCCTCGCGGAGACGCCCGAGGTGGACACGTTCTCGCGTCGGACGGGGCTCGCCCTCGGCGGCTTCGTGACGGAGGCCAACGAAGGCGACTTCTTCGCGCGGCTGCGTCCTCCGCCGAGGCGCCCGATCGGGGAGGTGATCGACGACGTCCGCTCGCGCATCGAGGGCGAGGTGCCGGGGCTCGAAGTGGAGCTGCCCCAGCTCGTCGAGGACCTGATCGGCGATCTGACCGCGGTGCCGCAGCCGATCGAGGTGAAGATCTTCGGGGCCGACCCCGAGCAGCTGCGCCGCATCGCGGACGAGCTCGCGCAGAGCCTGCGAGGCGTGCGGGGCGTCGTCGACGTGAAGAGCGGCGTGATCCTCGCCGGCGACGCGATCCGGATCGAGGTGGATCGCACGCGCGCCGCCGGACTGGGACTCGATCCCGAGCAGGTGACCCGCTTCGCGAAGGCCGCGCTCGAGGGCGAGGTGGCGACGCAGGTGCAGGAGCCCGAGAAGATGGTCGGGGTGCGCGTCTGGACGCGGCCCGACGCGCGGAAGCGTCTGGACCAGCTCGGCCGGCTCCGGCTCACCTCGTCGGACGGCGCGGCGATCGCGCTGGGCAGGATCGCGCGCTTCCACGAGGACGTCGGCGAGCCCCAGATCACGCGCGAGAACCTGAAGACGATGGTGGCCGTGACCGCGCGCATCGACGGACGCGACCTCGGCTCCGCGATGCGCGACGTGCGCGCGGCGGTCGCGACGCACGAGCTGCCGGCCGGCGTCTACGTGGAGTACGGCGGAACCTATCGCGAGCAGCAGGCTTCGTTCCGCAGCCTGGTCGGCGTGCTCGGCGCCGCGAGCTTCCTCGTCGCCCTGGCCCTCCTCGCGTTCTACGAGAGCGTGAGCGCGCTGCTCGCGGTCGCCGCGGTCGGCGTCGTCGTGGCGAGCGCCGTGATGGTGGGCCTCTTCGTGACCCGATCCGACCTCAACGTCTCTTCGCTCATGGGGCTCACGATGACGATCGGCGTCTCGTCGGAGGCTGCGGTCTTCCTTCTCTCCCAGTGGCGGGAGTCTCTCGCGCGGCTTGGCTCGGCGGACGCGCTGCTCGAGGCCGGGCGGCTGCGCTTCCGACCGATCGCGATGACCGGCGCGGCGGCCGCCCTCGGCCTCCTGCCCCTCGCGATCGGGCTCGGCCGGGGATCCGCGATGCTCCAGCCCCTCGCCATCGCGATCGTCTCCGGGCTCGTGGCGACGGTGCCTGCCGTGCTGCTCCTGCTCCCGCCGCTCCTCGCGCGATTCGAGCGCCTTCGAAGGCGGCTCTAGGGCGTCGTTCGACGCCTGCGGGTGTCACGGCTCGACGAGCGCCGCGAGGCGGCGGCGGGCCCGGAAGGCGCGCGTCTTCACCGCCGCCGGATGCAGGCCCGTGCGCGCCGCATGGGCCGCGAAGGTCTCTCCGCCCCCCGCGCAGGCGAGGAGCAGCTCGCGGTCGGCGGCACGCAGCCGCGCGAGGCCGCGCCGCAGCGCGCGCTCGCGCTCGCGTCGCACGAGCGCGTCGACGGAGCTCTCCTCCGACGCGGGCAGCGCGGCGCAGGCGCCATCGTCGAGGGGCGCCCTGCGCGCGGCGAGGCGGCGCTCCCGTCGCAGCCACATCAAGGCCTCGTTCACGACGATGCGGTGGAGCCACGTGGAGATCCGCGCGTCGCCGCGGAAGCTGCCGAGGTGCGTGAGCGCCTTCAGGAAGGCGTTCTGCACGACGTCCTCCGCCGCGCTCGCGCAGCGGGTCACGCGGAGGGCGACGCTTCGCATGCGTGGCTCGAGCGCGGCGAGGACCGCCGCTGCGCACGGTGCGTCGCCAGCCGCCGCCCGCCGCTCCGGCGCCGGCCGCGCCCCGACACGCCCGCCGCCTCCGACCCCGGACCCCCGATCCACGTCCACGATCTCCTCCCGGCCGTCCGCTATCGATACGAAGCAGGCGGCCGCGAGGTTTCACCGTCGAGTGAAACCGTCGGGGACCTCGCGACGTACAGGGGGGCAGAGCACGGAACGGGGAGACGTGGACGCGCGCTTCGCACGCCTGATGGCGGCCGCCCAGGGCGGCGATCGGGAGGCCTACGAGCGCCTGCTTCGCGAGCTCCTGCCCGCGCTGCGCGCCCTCGTCTCGCGGCGCGTCGCGGATCCTTCCCTGGCCGAGGACGTGGTCCAGAACGTGCTCCTGCAGCTGCACCGCGCCCGGCACACGTATCGGCCGGCGCGCCCGTTCGGCCCGTGGCTCCGCACCATCGCGCGCAACGCCTCGATCGACGCGCTCCGTGCGCACGCCCGACGGCGCGCGCGAGAGGTCGGAGTGACGGACGAGGAGGCCCTCGGCCCCGCGCATCCCGCCTCCGACGAATCCAGCCGGGGCGGCGCGCTCCCGTCGCGCCTCGAGGAAGCCCTCGGCGCCCTGCCGGCATCGCAACGCCAGGCGTTCGAGCTGCTGCACGTGGAGGAGCTCGCCGTGCGAGAGGCGGCGGCTCGGCTCGGCGTGAGCGCCGGAGCCCTGAAGCTGCGTGCGCACCGAGCGCGGCGTCGGCTCCGGGCATGGCTCGAGGGGGAGTGGTCGTGAGTCGCGAGCGGAGCGAGGACCTGATCACGCGGCTGGTGGAGGACGCGCAGCCCGTGCGACGTCTGGCCGGTGTCGGAGCGCGCGCGCTCGCGGTGGCCGTCGCATGGGCGCTCCTGGCGGCGGCGGTCTTCGCGCGGCCCTTGGCGTGGGAGCGACTCGCCGCGGCCGTCGCCGCCCCCGGCGTCGTGAGCGCGACCCTGCTCGGTCTGCTGCTCGCGGCCGGCGGCGGGATCGTCGCGGCCCTCGCGGGCAGCGAGCCCGGCCGCGAGACGCTCGAGCGCTGGAGCCTCGTTGCGCTCGTGCTCGGGATCGTCCTCGCGCTCGGCGCTCCCGCGGCCGTGCTGCTCGCCGATCCCGCGGCGGAGGCCGGACCGACCTTCTCGCTGGCGCGGGATGCGCGCTGCGTCGCGAACTGCCTCGTGTTCGGCTTCCTGCCGGCGCTCACCGCCTTGGGGCTCGCCGCGCGAGGGGTCTCGTGGCATGCGCGGCGTGCGGCGATGGCGGCCGGCGCGGGCGCCCTGGCGCTCGGCGGGATCGCGGTGCAGCTCGCGTGCACGGGCGATCCGGGGCTGCGTCACCTGCTCGTCGCCCATGCCAGCGCCCCGGTGCTGGGCGCGCTGGCCGCGCTCCCGGCGGCGCGTCTCCTCGCGCGTCGGCGATCGGCCTGACGCGGCGAACGCCCGGCGCGCCCTCGCCTACGGCGCGAGGCAGGGCGCTCCGCCGCAGACGTCGATCACGACGCCGTCCGGCTTCAGGAACTCCGACTTCTGGAGCTGAGCGCTCGCCTGGCTGCGGGGCCGGCCGTGCGGATCGATCCCGCTTCGCGGCGGCGTGTTGGTGAGGGGCGCCGGTGGATTGCCGGCGTCCCAGTAGACCATCGCCGAGCCGCCCCACGGCAGGAACGGGATCGAGGGAAGCTCGAAGAAGGCGTTCGCGCCGCTCGTGTGTCGGCCCGGCGCGAGGGCCGGCTGCCGCAGGCGCGCGCCGATCGTGCGGGCCTCGATCTCCGCGGTGACGTCCGCCACCTGGTGATCGCCGAACGCCACGTGCATCAGCACGCGGTGCTCGGGCGTCCCCGCATACGGCTGCGTCGTCATGTGGTGCGCGTAGCCGTTCGCCTCGGCGCGGTCCCAGAGCATCTGGATCAGCGACAGCACGAGGGCCTGGTCGAACGGGCTCGGGTAGCTCGGGCGGAACACGAGCTGGAACGTGTCGAAGTCGACGCTGCGCTGCAGCAGGGTCGAGTAGTTCATCCCGGGCACGCCGAGCACGGCACGCGTCCACTCCGTCGAGACGGCGGTCGCGGCGCCGCCGATGATGCCGCCCTGACTGTTCCCGTCGTAGTACACCGCCCCGGTCTCGATCACCGGCGTGTGCTTCGCGCCGAGCTGGAACGCGGGATCGCTCGCGAAGCCGCGCGGGTCCTTCAGGAGGCGCGCCAGGAAGAGCGCGTCGAGGATGCCCTGCTGCACGCGGTCTGCGAGCGTGGGGAACGCGGAGATCTCGGTCAGGATCAGGATCGCGTTCGGAACGTCCTCCTCGGCCATGCCGATCCACGGCGTCGCGCAAAACACGATCCGGTGTCCGTTCGAAAAGTCCTTCACGTTGCCCGCGTTGATCTCGTCGGGATCCCCGAGCAGGCCGTGGCCGTAGATCGCCGCGCGCGCGGGGGTCACGGGGTCCTGGCCGTCGGCGGAGACGGCGCGCGGGACGTTGCAGACGAAGCGCGCGGAGTAGACGCCGTTGCGCACCGGGAGGGCGTTCGGCGCGGTCTCGGGCTGGCCGTTGGCGTCGCGGAAGCGCGAGCCGGGCGCGCCCGTCCCGGTCAGGTAGAGCGGGACGTCGAACGTGCCTTCGATCCGGCGCACGATCCGGGAGTCCGTCGCCGGGTCGAGGTCCTGCACCGTCGTGACGCGGAAGGCGGGCGCGCCGCCCGCGAGCGACGCGAAGGCGTCGTCGCGGATGTGGAGCATCCGCTCGGAGAGGCTCCGCTCGCTCGCGACGGTGAAGTCCCAGGCGAGGTAGAGGTCGCGGCGCGCGACGCCCGCGGCGTCGAGCCGCGCGAACAGGCTCTCCATGTGCTCTCGTCGCGCCTCGAGGGCCGGCACGTCCGTCGGCACCTTGTCGCGGTAGGCCGCGAACACCGGGCCGGCCTCGATCGGCGCGCCGCGCGCGTCGCGCAGGTTGCGCATCACGACGATGTAGCGGCGGCCTTCCTCGAGGTTCTTCGCGGGCCGCACGATCAGGGCCTGCTGCGCGGGATCGGTCGCGTTCGCGTCGAGCTCGACGAAGGCGAGCTTGCGCTCGAGCCTGTCGGCGTCGATCACGAAGATCGGAGCGTCCGCGTCGAGGGAGCGCGCGAGGTCGGTGATCGGGGCGGCGCCCGTGCGGGCGAGGTCGACGCCCGGGACGAGCGCGAGGATCATCGCGCCGGGGCTCCACCCATCGTTCCGGTTCCACTCCGTCGGGTCGACGTGGACGCCGCTCGCGTTCGCGGGCATGGACGCGCGGACGAGGCTCACGCGCCGGCCCGTGTCGAGGGTCGCATCGCGCACCGTGAAGAAGTCGTTCGGGAAGGGCAGCAGACACTGCGCCGGGACGAGGAGATCGCAGCGATCGGCCGCGGAGACGTCGAGCGGCGTGAAGGTCGCGGAGGTCGTGGCGTCGCTCGCGCCGTCGCCGTCGCGATCGACGCCGACGACGAGCGTGTCGCGGCCGGCGCCGAGGAGCGACGCAGCGATCGTGCCGTCCGCGCCCCGGCGATCTGCGCGCAGGGCGAGGGAGGCGCTCACGTCCACGATCCGGGGCGCTCCCGAGTCGACGCCCACGAGCAAGCTCGCGTGCAGCCCGCCACCCGGCGCGAGGCCGTCGCCGAGCTCGACGTGCACCGTGAGGGGACGGCTCGCGTCGACGACGGTGCGGTCCGCCGGCGTCGTGATGCGAGGCACGACGTCGCAGGCCGCGAGCGGACGGAGCAGGATCACGAGCGCGACGAGGGTCGTACGCCGGGTCATGGGATCGATTCCTTCCTGGCACGGAGCGGAGCGCTCACGTGCGCTGCGGCGGCGTCGCGCAGCGGCGCGGCGCTCGCCTCGGGGTAGGGGGCAGGGTCCGGGCGGGGGACGAGGCCTTCGGCCCAGGCACGGAGCGCCGGATCGCTCCGAGCCGCGGCGACGCGGCCAATCCACGGGGCGGGCGCCCTCGGCCGCCGACCTTCGATCCGAGGCTCCGCTCTCCCGTCACGCCGCCGAGGAGACCCGCCCCGCGCCCGCCACGCGACCATCCCGCCGACCTCCCCCAGATGGACCGCTTGCTCCTGTTGGGTGGCGCTTGCGCGTGGCTTGTGTCACGGGCGGCTCGCCGGGACGAAGGGACGGGGGCGCGGGCGTGGCCGCGCGCCACGGCGGGCGTTCTCCGGTCGGCGACCTCCGGAATCCCAGGCAGGCCGTCGCCTCCGGGGAAACCCGGAGCTCCTCCGGGAGTCGCACCCGACGGTCCGTTCCACTCAACCTCGCCCCGAAGCAGGCCGATTCGGGTGTTCATGGGAGAGTGGCCCCTCGACCTCTGCGCGAACGTATCGTTGCTGGCGGTCGGGCTCGACGCCGCCACGCGCGGCGACCTCGAGCAGCTGCTGAACGCCCATCTCGGAACGCTGATCGAGGCCCACTCGGCCACCGGCGCCCTCGACGCCTTCGAGCTCCATGCGCCGCAGCTCGTGGTGCTCGACCTCTCCGAGCTCGGCGGCGACGGAATCGCGCTCTATGGCGAGCTGCGAAAGCGCCGCGGCGCGGACGCGACACGCATCCTGGTCACGGCGGCGCCCGAAGACGATGCCTTGCGGCGCGAGAGCACCCGCGCCGGCGTGGCGGACGCGGTCACCCCGGTCGGCTCGTCGCGCGAGCTCGTCGAGCGTGTGCGGCAGATCCTCGCGCCGCAGTTCGCGACGGCGCGCCTGCGCGACCGGATCCAGACCCTCGCGCTCGCCCAGTCCGTCTCCGAGATCGGGACCTGGGAGTGGGAGCCCGACCTCGGCGCCATGCACTGGTCCGCGACGGCGTTCCGCATCCTCGGTCGCGAGCCGGGCACGCTGCAGCCTCACGCCGAGGAGTTCTTCCGCGCCGTCTCGAGCGCGGACCGACAGCGCGTGGGCGAGCAGATCCGGGCGTCCCTGGGCACGGAAGGGCGCTTCCGCGTCGAGACGCGGCTCCACCTACCGGACGGCGTGTCGCGATTCGTGCTGCTCCAGGGCGCGCGCGTCCCGTCGCCGGTGGGCGGCGCCCAGCGCCTGGTGGGCACGATCCGCGACATCACCGAGGACACGCTCCGCCGCGAGGAGATCCGGCAGCTCGCCGACTACGACGTGCTGACGGGCCTGCCCAACCGGCGCCTCTTCCAGGAGCGGCTCGCCCTCGCGATCACGAACGCGCGCGCGCGCGGACACACGCTCGCGCTGCTCTACCTCGACCTCGACCGCTTCAAGGCCGTGAACGATACGCTCGGCCACCGCTCGGGCGACGAGCTGCTGCAGCACATCGCCGACCTCCTGCGCCGACACGTGCGCGAGACCGACATCGTCGCGCGCGGCGCCGGCGAGGACGAGGAGATCGAGGAGGAGGCGGTCTCGCGGCTCGGAGGCGACGAGTTCACGATCCTGCTCACGCGCATCGAGCAGCCGAGCGACGCGAGCGAGGTCGCGCGGCGGCTGCTCGCGATCCTGCCGACTCCCGTCTCGATCCAGGGCTACGAGGTCTCGACGACCGGCAGCATCGGCATCGCGATCTTCCCCGGCGACGGCCACGACGGCGAGTCGCTGCTCCAGCACGCGGACCTCGCCCTCTATCACGCGAAGGAGCAGGGACGCAGCCAGTACGCGCTCTTCACCCCGGCCCTCACCGCGGCGGCGACGCGGCGCCTCACGCTCGAGCGGAAGCTCCGGAACGCGCTCGGCGAGGGCGACCTCGTGCTCCACTACCAGCCGAAGTTCCACGCGAAGACCGGCGTCGTCACGGGGATGGAGGCGCTCCTGCGCTGGACCGACCCCGAGCTCGGCACGATCTCGCCGCGCGAGTTCATTCCGGTGGCCGAGGAGACGGGCCTGATCGTGAGCCTCGGAGCCTGGGTGATCGCCCGCGCGTGCGAGCAGAACCAGAGCTGGCAGCGCGCCGGCATGACCGCGGTGCCGGTCGCCGTGAACGTCTCGAGCCGCCAGTTCCTGCGCGAGAGCATGATGGAGACGGTGACGCGGGCGCTGCAGAAGAGCGGCCTCTCGCCGCGCTTCCTCGAGATCGAGATCACCGAGAGCGCGCTGCTCGAGAACGACGACGAGGTGGCGCGCACGCTGGCCGAGTTCCAGGCCATGGGCATCCGCATCGCGCTCGACGACTTCGGCACCGGCTACTCGGCCCTCTCCTACCTCACGCGCTTTCCGCTCGACGTGCTGAAGATGGATCGCTGTCTCGTGCGCGACATCGACAACGACCCGGGCGCCGCGGGCATCGCGCGCGCCGTGATCGCGATGGCCCACGCGGTGAAGCTCGAGGTCGTGGCCGAGGGCGTCGACGCGTCGGAGCAGGCCCATCTCCTGCGGGAGTTCGGGTGCGACGCCATCCAGGGCTTCCTGTACGGCGCCGCCGTCGCGCCGACGGAGTTCGAGCGTCGCTGGCTCCGCCCGGGCTCCCGCGCGCCGCGGCGCTAGCCGAGCGGCCGCCACGGCGGCGCGCCGCGGCCCCGTGATACCCTGCCCGCGTGAAGGTCCTCGGCCTCTCCTGCTCCTTCTGGCACGACCCGGCCGCGGCCCTCGTGATCGACGGCGACGTCGTCGCGGCGGTGGAGCAGGAGCGCCTGTCGCGCCGAAAGCACGCGCCGAACGAGCTCCCGGTCGAGGCCGCGCGCTTCTGCCTCGACGCCGCCGGCCTGCGCGCGAGCGATCTCGATGCCGTGGCGAATCCCTGGTCGTTCGACGCGGTGCGCGCGAACCGCCTCGCGTACGTGCGTCGCGCGCTCGGCCGCCGTCCGAAGAAGGCGCTCTCGATCCTCTACCGCGGCGGCCGCCAGGCGAGCTTCCGGCAGGGGAAGTTCGAGCGCGCGCTCTCGGTGCTCGGCGTCGACCCGAGGCGCACCGAGGCCGTCGCCGTGGAGCACCACCTCGCCCACGCGGCGAGCGGCGCGCTGTTCTCTGGATTCGGCGACTGCGCGATCGCCTCGATCGACGGCGAGGGAGAGCTCACGACGTGCCTCTTCGCCGAGCTTCGCGACGGACGCATCCACAAGCGCCACGAGATCCAGAAGCCCGACTCCCTCGGCCTGTTCTACGCCTCGATCACCGACTACCTCGGCTTCGAGGTGAACGACGGCGAGTTCCGCGTGATGGGCATGGCGAGCTACGGCGACCCGAGCAAGGCCGATCTCTCCGGGATCGTGCGCGTGGACGGCGGCGACCTCCGGCTCGACACCGACTTCGTATGGGCGCCGCGCCACCTCCGCTTCGAGGACAGGAGCTTCGGGCGCGCGCTGGTGGAGCGCCTCGGGCCGCCGCGCGCGGGCGACGAGATCGACGAGCCCTACGTGCACGTCGCGGCCGCCGCCCAGCGCGTGCTCGAGGAGGCGACGATCGCGCTCATCGAGCACCACCTGGCTGACGTGCTTCGGCGTACGAAGCGTCTCGTGCTCGTGGGCGGCGTGGGGCTGAACGTCGCGCTGAACCGCCGGCTCCTCGAGCATCCCCTGGTCGACGCGCTCTTCGTGCCGCCCAATCCGGGCGACGCGGGGACGGCCCTCGGCGCGGCGGCCCTGGTCGCGGCCGGCCGCGGCGACCGGATCGCGCCGCTCTCCCACGCCTACCTCGGCCCCGGCTTCACGACGAAGCAGGTGCGCGAGGAGCTCGACGGCCTGCGGATCCCGTACGCGGTCGTGGACGATGCCGCCGAGCGGGCCGCGCGTCTCCTGGCGGCGGGCGAGGTCGTCGCCTGGTTCCAGGGGCGGGCCGAGTGGGGGCCGCGCGCGCTCGGCGATCGCAGCATCCTCGGCCATCCGGGCGTGCGCGGGACCGCCGACGACATCAACGCGCGCATCAAGTACCGCGAGCGCTGGCGGCCGTTCTGCCCGTCCGTGCTCGCCGAGCGCGCGGAGGAGTTCCTGGGCTCGCGCCATCCCTCGCCCTTCATGACGCTCTCGTTCCGCGTCCCGGAGGCTTGGCGCGCGCGGACGCCGGAGGTCGTGCACGTCGACGGGACGGTGCGCCCGCAGGTCGTGACGCGTGCCGCGAACCCGCGCTACCACGCGCTGCTCGGCGCGTTCGAGCGGCGCACGGGCCTGCCGTGCGTGATCAACACGTCGATGAACCGCCGCGGCGAGCCCATGGTGACGTCGCCGCGTGACGCCCTGGCGATGTTCTACGGCTCGGGCCTCGAGCACCTGTTCCTCGAGGACGTGTACGTCGCCAAGTCCCCCGCCGCGGCGGCAAGGGCGGCGGCGAGCCTGGAGGTCGCGCCATGATCCGTCTCCACCAGTTCGAGATCTCGCCCTTCTGCGACAAGGTGCGCCGGGCGCTCCACTGGAAGCGGCTGCCCTACGAGGTGGTCGAGGTCCCGCTCTCGAAGGCCTTCACGTCGGTCCGGCGCGTGAACCCGGTGGGCAAGCTTCCGACGCTCGAGCACGACGGCCGCTTCGTGGCCGACTCGACCGACATCCTCGAGTACCTGGAGGAGAGCTTCCCCGAGCCGCCGCTCTTCCCGAAGGACCGGGCGCTGCGCGCCCAGTGTCACGTGCTCGAGGACTGGGCCGACGAGAGCCTCTACTTCTACGAGATGCGTCTCCGCTTCACGCTCCCGCACAACGCGCGACGCTTCGTCCCCGAGCTCACGAAGTACGACCCCGGCTGGATGAAGACGGCCGCCGGCTTCCTGGTGCCCCAGATGATGCGCAGCGTCCTCTCCCGCCAGGGTCTCGGCCGGAAGCCGCCGGCGATGGTGGTGCGCGACGTGGAGCGTCACGTCGGCGCGATCGAGGGCTGGCTCGGCGGCCGCGACTGGCTGCTCGGCGACGCGCTCTCTGCCGCCGACCTCGCGGTCTTCGCGCAGATGCACTGCATCCGGGGGGCGGACGAGGGCGCCCGGATCGTCGGCGCCTCGAAGCCCGTCACGGCGTGGATGGGGCGGGTCGAGTCCGCCACGGCGAAGCCGGCCTGATGCTCACAACCCCAGGGCTTCGGCGGAGATGGAGCCGGGAGATCCGCCCGGAAGACGCTCGGGAAGGACCCGAAGAATTATTGAGCCTTGGTGACTTGGATCACGTCGGCCGCCTGGCCGAGTTGCTTCCATGTGTGCAGGAGGTGACCCCCCATGCGGCGAAGGAGTCTGTCCCATGAGGCGGCCGTGCGCTGGGCGTACGCGGCCGGCTTCGTCTGGTTCGGCCTCACCGCGCTGATCGCCTTCAGCCTTCTCCCCAAGCTCGTCGGCTAGCTCGAAGAGCGGCCCGGTCCGGACGAGCCTCGACTCCCCCGCGCAGACGCCGCGCACTCGTCCGACCGGGCCCACGGGCCGCTGCCCGCAAGCCGACGCGGGCGGCCCTTCGTCCTACCAGGCCCCACCGTCGATCCGGAACACCTTGCCGGTGATCCAGGCCGCGGCGTCGGAGGCGAGGTACACCGCGAGCTGTCCCACCTCCTCGGGCGTTCCCATGCGTCCGAGCGGGATCGAGCGCGCGATGCCCTCGCCGTGCGCCGCGATCATGCCGTCGGCGATGTCGGTCGCGATCAGGCCGGGCGCGATCACGTTCGCGCGCACGCGGACGGCGGAGTTCTCCCGCGCGACGACCTTCGTGAGCGCGTTCACGGCGGCCTTGGCGGCCACGTAGGGCCCGCCGTTCGCGGCGCACGCGTCGGGTGCGATCGAAGAGATCGTGAGGATCACGCCGCTCTTCTGCGCGCGAAGGAAGGGGAGGGCGGCGTGGATCGTGTGGAACACGCCGTGGAGGTCGATGTCGATCACGCGCTGCCAGTAGCCGGGGTCGGTCTCGTGCAGCGGCTGGAAGCGGGTGGCGACGCCGGCGTTCGCGACCACGACGTCGAGGCCGCCGAGCGCCTCGCGCGCCTCGGCGGTGATGCGATGCACCGCGGCGCCGTCGCGGACGTCGGCGGCGAACGCGAAGCCGCGGCGCCCGCGCGCCTCGATCTCCTTCACCGTCGCCTCCGCCGCCTCCCGCTCGCGGCGGTAGTTGATGGCGACGTCGGCCCCCGCGGCGGCCATGGCCAGCGCGATGCCACGCCCGATGCCCCGCGACGCGCCGGTGACGAACGCCTTCCTGCCCTGGAGCGAGAATCCTGCCGCCTCGGTCATGCTCGAGCCCTCCCGTGCCACCCGGATCGGCGCAGTGTGGCACAGGCGCCGAGGGGGTCTCCATCGAGTAAGCTCGAACGGCCCCGGGCGGGGGGCCGGTCGTTCGGGACGACGAGGAGGCAGACGCCATGGCATTTCGAGGCAAGGTGGCCCTGATCACCGGCGCGGGGAGCGGCATGGGCCGGCTCGCGGCGCAGCGGCTGGCGAAGGGTGGGGCGAAGGTCGCGGGCCTCGACGTGAACGAGGCCGGGCTCGCCGAGACGGCGCGCGGTGCGGAGGGCATCACGACGTTCCCCGCCGACGTGACCGACGCGCGCGCCGTCGAGGAGATCGTGGCCCGGGTCGAGCGCGAGCTCGGGCCGATCGATCGCGTGATGAACGCGGCCGCGATCATGCCGACCGGCATCCTGCTCGAGCAGGACGCGGCGACCGCGAGGCGGATCATGGACATCAACTACGGCGGCACCGTGAACGTCACCTACGCCGCGCTGCCCCGCATGCTCGACCGCCAGCGCGGCGACTTCGTGAACTTCGCCTCGGTCGCGGGCTGGATGCCGACCCTCCACTTCGGTGCGTACAACGCCTCGAAGTTCGCCGTGGTGGCCTTCACCGAGGTGCTGTACCACGAGAACCGCGGACGCGGCGTGCGCTTCGCGTGCGTCTGCCCGCCGCCCGTCGCGACGCCGCTCCTCGACCAGGCGAAGAGCAACCCGAAGGTCCTGAAGGATCTCCCGCCGATCCGACCGGAGAAGGTGCTCGACGCGATCGAGCGCGACCTCGAGCGCGGAAAGCTCATGGTCTATCCCGACCTCACCTCCTTCGGCGTGGTGCTCTTGCGCCGCTTCGCTCCGCGCCTCTTGTGGGCGAACCTGCATCGCATGGAGGGCCGCTGACGGAGGTCGGAACCGCGGCGCTCCCGCGGCTCCGCGGAAAACGCCGGCTCTCGATGGCGCTGCGTCTCCTGCGCGACGCCGCCGGGCGCCGGCGTTCCGGCACGTCACCGCGCCTTTGCGCCGCGAACCTCCCGCGCCTCGACGGGCGGGTCGAGATCGTGCGCGATCTGCGCGGCGTTCCCCACGTCTACGCCGACGAGGAGCGCGATCTATACGCCGTCCTGGGCTGGCTCCAGGCGGCGGACCGCTTCTTCCTGATGGACGTGATCCGCCACGTGGGCGGCGGACGCCTGACGGAGCTCGTGGGCGACGTGCCGATCCCGGTGCCGCGCGAGATCCTCGGCCCCGGCGGGAGCCTCGCGGCGGTCGACCGCTTCGTGCGGCCCCTCGACTTCGAGGCCGAGGCCGTGCGCGACCACGCGCGTCTCGCCCCCCGTGCGCGCGCCTGCATCGACGCCTTCGCCGAAGGCGCGAACGCCGCGCTCCACGCGATGGACGGCGTCTACCCGAGCGAGTACGTGCTCCTGGGCCGGGTGCGACCGTGGGCGCCGGAGGACGCGCTCCTCGTCCAGCGCACGAGCGGATTCGTCGTGACGCTCGTCAACCTCGACAACGAGCTCACCTTCGACGCCGTGCGCTCGGCGGGAGGCGACGCGCTCGCGCGTCGCCTCTATCCCGACGCGCCCTGGGAGAACGCGCCGACGAGCTACGCGGCCCGGGGCGGCGAGCCGCCGGAGCCGCCGGTCCACCTGCCGGCCGGCGGGAGCAACAACTGGGCGGTGTCGGCGCGCCGCTCCGCCTCCGGTGCGCCGATCGTGGCGAACGATCCGCACGTCCCGGTGATCCCGCTGCCGACGTACTGGTACCACGCCCACCTCGAGTGTCCGGCCTACCGCGTCCAGGGCGGCGTGTTCCCGGGCGCGCCGCTCTTCGGCTTCGGCCACAACGGGCATCTCGCCTGGGGCTGCACCACGGCGTTCCGCGACGCCTGGGACCTGTTCCGCATCCACCGCTCGCCCGGCGATCCGACGCAGTACCGAACGCCGGGCGGGTTCGGCCGGCTCGAGCGCCACCACGAGCGACGCCGCTCGCGCTTCGGCGGCGAGGTCGAGATCGCCTGGGAGCGCTGCGAGCACGGGATCGTGTACCCGGGCTGGAAGCACCACGACGGGATCGATCTCGCGCTGCGCCAGGTGCCCGTCGACCTCGCCCGCTACGTCGAGGGCTATCTCGACCTCGTGGCGTCGACCACGGTCGCGGCGCACCGCGCGGCGCTCGCCGCGATGAACGAGGGGCCCTTCGACTTCAACCACGTCTACGGGCACCGCGACGGGCACGTGGGCTGGGAGGTCTTCGGCCGGCTCCCGCGCCGGCGTCTCGACGGCCTGTTCGTGCGCGACGCGCACGATCCCGAGGCGCAGTGGGAGGGCTTCCTCGCCTTCGACGAGATGCCGAAGCGCTTCGATCCGCCGGAGGGCTATCTCGCCACGGCGAACGCCGCGACGACGCCCGCGGTCGCGCCCGTCCTCGCGACCCACGCGCACTTCGAGCCGCGGCTCCGCCAGGAGCGCATCGAGCGCGTGCTCGCCGCGCGCTCCGACCACGACGCGCACGCGATGACGGCGCTCCAGGGCGACGTCACGGCCGACTACGCGCCGCCGCTGCGCGACGCCCTGCTGTCGCTCCTCGGTGGCATCGCCCCGCCGCCCGCTCGGGAGGGCCGCGCCCTCGCTCTCCTCGCGAGCTTCGACGGTCGCTTCGGCGTCGGCTCGGCGGGCGCGGCGATCTTCTTCTTCACGCAGCAGGAGCTCGTGCGACGCTGCTTCGTGCCGCTCCTCGGGCCGCGCGTCGGGCGGCGCTTCGGCGCGAGCCGGCGCGCGGTGCCGCGCCTCCAGCGCATGCTGCTCGATCCGGCGGACCCGCTGCGCGGGGACGTCGCGACCGCTGCGGGCCGGCCGCTCGACGACCTCGCCCGTGGGGCCTTCCGCGCGGCGATCGCGCGCATCGTCCGGATCTGCGGAGACGACCTCGACGGGTGGGCCTGGGGGCGGATCCAGCGGGCGCGCCTCGGCGGCATCCTGGCCGAGCTCCCCGGCGTCGGGGCTCGCTTCGTCGCGCTCGACGCGCCCTTTCCGGGCGACGACTACACCGTGAGCCCGAGCCGCAGCCTCGACGAGGGCCACCGCCTGCGCGCGCTCGTGACGGGCACGAGCCGCTTCGTGTGCGACCTCGCCCGGCCGGACGAGGCGTGGTTCTCGCACTCCTCCGGGCCGCGGGGCGACAAGGGCTCCGTCTGGCACGCGAACCTGTGCGGTCCCTGGACGCGCTTCGAGACGTTCCGCTCGGCGCTGTGGAGGCCGCACGAGGTGCCCGACGCCGTCGAACGTCTGGTGGTCGAGGCGCCGTGAGCGCTCCGGCCGCGTCCGCGCGCGCCCCCGTAGATTCGCCCGACGCTCCGCCGCGCATCGGCATCTCCGCCTGCCTCCTCGGACAGGAGGTGCGCTTCGACGGCGGCCACAAGCGCGATCCCTTCCTCACGGAGAGCTTCGGCCGCCACGTGCAATGGGTGCCCGTCTGCCCCGAGGTCGAGCTCGGCCTCGGGGTTCCACGCGAGACGGTCCGTCTCGAGCGGCACGCCGACGGCCTGCACCTCGTCGCTCCGAAGAGCGGCGTCGACCACACCCGCGCGATGGAGCGATTCGCGAGCCGGCGCGTCGCAGCCCTGGCCGCCCTCGGCCTCGACGGATTCGTGCTCAAGAAGGACTCGCCGAGCTGCGGCATGGAGCGTGTCCGGGTGCACGCGCGAGGCGCTTCGGCGCCCGCGCGCGAGGGACGCGGGCTCTTCGCGGCGGCGCTCGTCGAAGGGCTTCCGCTCCTCCCGGTCGAAGAGGAGGGCCGGCTCCACGACCCGCGGCTGCGCGAGAGCTTCGTGGCGCGCGTCTTCGCCCACCGGCGGCTGCGTCGGCTCTTTGCGCGACGCTGGACGGTCGGCGATCTCGTCGCGTTCCACGCCTCCCACAAGCTCGAGCTCCTCGCCCATTCGCCCGAGGCCTACCGCACGCTCGGGCGGCTCGTGGCCGGCGCGAAGGGGCGTCGGCGCGCGGAGCTGCGCGACGAGTACGAGCGGCGCTTCATGGCGGCTCTCGCGCGGCCCGCGACGGTGGGGCGACAGGCGAACGTGCTCCAGCACTGCCTCGGATACTTCAAGCGCGCGCTCGATCCGGCCTCGCGCGCGGAGCTCGCGAGCGTGATCGACGACTATCGCCACGGCCTCGTGCCGCTCGTCGTTCCGGTGACGCTGATCCGTCACCACGCGCGTCGCCTCGGCGAGCCCTACCTCGAGACACAGGTCTGGCTCGCTCCGCATCCGAAGGAGCTGATGCTGCGCAACCATGTGTGAGCCTTCGGCTGCCACGGGCGCACGGCGCTGGCACGCGCTCGCATCCGACGACGCGATGCGCGCGCGCGGCACCTCGGTCCGCGGTCTCGACGCGACGGAAGCCGGAGCGCGCCTCGCGCGCTTCGGTCCGAACCGGATGCCGGCGCCCGCGCCGCCCTCGGCAGGGCGGATCCTCGTGCGCCAGCTCGCGAACCCCCTGGTCTACGTGCTGTCCCTCGCGCTCTTGCTGGCGCTCGTGCTCGGCGAGCGGGCCGACGCGGTCTTCATCGGCGCGGTGATCTTCCTCGACGCGTGATCGCCTTCGAGAACGAGCGGCGGGCCGACCGCCAGGTCTCCGGCTCGTCGAGGGCCACGCCTTGCGAGTCGACGAGTCGCTGCTCACCGGCGAGTCCCTCCCGGTCGAGAAGGACGCGGCGCTCGTGCTGCCCGAAGGGACGCCGCTCGCCGAGCGGCGCAACCTGGTCTTCGCCGGCATCCACGTGGCCGGGGGGCGCGCCCTCGGGCTCGTGGTCGCGACCGCGGCGGAGACCAGCGTCGGAGAGGCCGCGCTCCTGCTGGCCGCCGCGCTCCCGGTTCGTTGCCGCCCTCGAGCTCTGGAAGCAGCTCGAGCGGCGCCGTGGGGCACGCGCCTCGGCGCCCGGGAAGGGCGTCACTCCCTCGCCGGCGACGGAGGCAGGAGCAGCGCGAGCAGCGGACAGCCGTCCCGGCTCGGCGTCATGAGACGCAGGACGCTGTCGGGGCTCCGCAGGTACTGCATCGTGGCCGCGCCCGTCGCGACCGCGCCGCGGCACGTCTCCGTGTTGGGCGCCACCGCGACCGCGTCGTGACCCGCCGGAAAGCCCACGATGTCTCCGAGCGGAAAGCGTCCGCGCAGCAGGATCACGGCCTCGTCCTGGTAGAGGACCTCGAAGGTCGCGAGGCCGGTCGGCGCGAAGCTCCCGAAGGGCCGCGGCCGGTTCGGGCTCGCGAGCTCGGAGAGGCCCGCCGCTTCGCAGCGCGCGTCCCCGCGCGCGAAGGTCCCGCCGAGGCCGCCCGTCTTCCAGTCGATCCCCATCTCGGGCGCGAGCACGGCCCGGCACTCCGGCGTGTCGAAGGCGAAGACGCGCGCCGAGACGCCGCTCGGGCGCACGAGGTCGGCGTCGATGTAGGGACCGCGCAGCGCCACGTGCCGCACCGTGTACTCGAACGACGTGAACGGGAGGCCGAGATCCTGGAGCACCGCGCCGAGATCGGCGCAGCCCGAGACGAGCCCGACCAGCGCCGCAGCTGCGGCCCAGCGCGGAGCGAGGCTCCGGAAGGTCGGACTCACGAGCGCCGTGCCGGCTCCGCCCGTCACTCGATTAGCCCGGCGCGCCGCGCAGCCGCCAGCGCCTCGACGCCGTCGACGCGGCGGACGACCTCGCGGATCTCGGCGGCGAAGGCCTGCCGCGGCGCGCGCAGCTCCGCCGCCCCGGGCTCGACCAGATCGCGGTTGCGAGCGAGCCGCAGCGCCGTCTCGAACAGGACGCGCGAGATCGACTCGGCGGCGTGGATGCGTCGCTGCAGCAGGTACTGCCGTCCCCGCGCGAGGCAGAGCTCGAGGAACGCCGGCACGGCGAGCTCCTCGGCCGGGTTGCGCGTCTCGAGCGTGTCGGCCACGACCCGGTAGGCCTCGAGGAACGGGCGCAGGATGCGATGGGCGTGGAACGGCTTCACCCGCCGCAGGATCGCACCGACCGCGCCGGGGCCCGCCGCGAGGTGCGCCTCCCAATCCGGATCGTGCAGCGCGAGCTCCTGGCGCAGCTCGCCGCGGAAGGTCTCCTTGTCCGCGAAGAAGAACTCGAACTTGAGGAGATCGCGAAGCGCCATCGCCTCGTCCCAGAACCGGGCCACCGGGTCGCCCGCTTCGTCCCTCCCGGCGCGCAGCAGGGCGAGCTCGCCGATCGCGCCGTTCACGAAGAAGTGGATGATCGTGTTCCGGTAGTACGCCGCCGTCAGGTGCTGCTCGGAGGCGATCGCGTACACCGCCTCGGGACCGTCGGCGAAGCTCGTCACCACCCCGCTCGCGGCGAGCGCGTCGAGCACCTGCAGCACGCCGGCCGGCGTGTCGAGCTCGAGCTCGACGCTGGTCGGGAGCCGCCGTCGCCGCACGTAGTCGAGCAGGTTCGCGAGGGCGGCGATCGTCTCGTCGACGGTCATCGCGCGGTCGCCCGCGCCGAGCAGCGCGAGGGTGACGAGCGACGTCGGGGTGATCGGCGTCGCACGGTTGATGCGGACGGACATCTCGAACGCGAGCTTCTGCACCGCGAGGCTCGGGGCGTCGGGCTCCTCGCCCGGCGCCCGCGCGTCCGCCCCGAGCCACTTCGCGAGGGAGAGGGGATCTCCGAAGCGGATGTGGATGTCGCCGTAGGAGCGGCGCAGGCGCCGCACGACGCCGACGAACCAGCCGAAGCTCTCCTTCGCCTTGCGCGCCCCGCGCTGCTCCGCGGCGTAGTCGCCGACGTCGGTGATCTGGTCGTAGGCGATCGACACGGGCACGAGGTGCACGTCCTCGCTGCGGCCGGCGCGGAAGGCGTCGACCACGTAGGCGAGCAGGCCGAAGCGGGGCGGCAGGAGCTTGCCCGATCGGGAGCGTCCGCCCTCGAGGTACCACTCGAGCGGGAACCGCTTCTCGACCAGGTACGACACGTACTCCTGGAGGACGAGCTTGTAGAGCGGATCGTCCTTGAACGTGCGGCGGATGAAGAACACGCCGCTGCGTCGCACGAGGGGCCCGACCGGGAAGAAGTTCATGTTGATTCCGCCGGCGGTGTGGTTCGGCGGGAGGCCGTTCTCGTGCAGGGCGTACTGCAGCACCAGATGGTCGAGGTTCGACTTGTGGGTCGGCAGGAAGACGACGGGATGCCGCTGCGCGAGGGCCGCGATCTGGTCGAGCTGGGCGCGGTCGTAGCGCAAGGTCTCGCCGTAGCCCTGGCTGTAGAGGAGCTTGATGCCGCGCGCGACGAGGTCGATCACGAACGGGCTGTGCGTGGCCGCGATCTCGCGCAGGTCGTCGGCCGCCTCGCGCACGAGCTCCGCCTCGTCGCGGCCGAGCTCTCGCGCGAGCCGCGCGAGCTCGGCGCGGAAGCTCGCGCGGGCCAGCACCTCCTCGCCGAGGAAGCGCGGAACCTTGTAGCGCGAGCCGCGGAAGCGCCGCTCCGCGCGCTCGAGCGCGAGCGCCGCCTGCCGGGCCACGAACTCGGCGAGCCCCGTCGTCTCGGCCGCGCCCGCGCCGCAGGCGCGCCGCCAGCGGGCACGGAGCTCCGAGAGCGGCGCGGGCTCGCCGGCGACGATCCGCCAGCGGTCGGAGCCCTGCCGCAGCACGAGGCGCTGGTAGAGCGGCCCGGGGTCGCGCGGATCGCCCAGCAGGAGGTCCCGAAGACGCACCGCGCGCACGCCGCCGACCTCCTTCGGCCGCCAGGCGACGCGGAGCGGAGCGAACAGCGGATCGTCCTGGCCCGCGACCGCGGCCTCGAGCGCCGGGTCGAGCCGCGCCCGGCCCCGCGGACGGCGCGTGGACGGGATCTCCACGATCTGGACGTCGGCGGCCGGCACGCCCTCGGGCCGCGCGCGCGCGATCCACTCCCGGAGGAGGCGGCGCTCGAGCGAGCTCGCGGCGTCGAGGAGGAACACCGTCCGGCGTCGGTGGGCGTCCGCGACTCCCGGCCAGGGCGGTGACGGCCCTCGGTCGCGTCCCTCGAGACGGCTCTCCGTCACCCGTCGGCCTCCTGCCCGCAGTCTACACCCGGGGCGGGGGGCCGACGCGGTCGGATCACTCGCGGGAGGCGCCCCCGTGCAGCGCGCGCGCCGTGGGCGAGGTCTCGACCGCGTCCTTCTCGGCAGCCGTGCCGAACAGGCGATCGCCCGAGAGCATCGTGACGCCGTACCAGTAACGCTCGTTCTTGAAGTGGTGCAGGCGATGGTTGCGCCACAGGCGCTCGTAGAGGCGGCCGCGCGGCACGACGCGCGTGTGCACCAGGAAGTGCACGGTCTCGTAGTGGAGCGCGAGCGCCAGGTGGGCCGCGATCCCGGTGAGCGCGATCGCCGGCGTCGGCGCGAGCAGCATCCAGCTCCCGACGAGGATGGGAATGGTGTAGAGGAAGGAGTGGATCGGGATGAAGAGGATCTCGTAGTTCCACGGATCGCGGTGATGCTCGCGATGCTTGCGCGGCACCGCGAAGTCGAGATCCCGGCCGAGCACGCGCACGGGCTTCCAGTGCAGCACCAGCACGTGGATCAGCCATTCCTGGAGCGGCCAGTACGCCGCCACGATCGCGAGCGCGAGGAGATCGCCGAGGCCGAACGCGCCCGCGGCGAGGCGCATGCCCGCGGCGACGAGGAGACCCGCGAGCAGGATCCGCGGGCTCGGATGCGCGAGGAGGATCGGGAGCGCTTCGCGCAGGGAGCGCGGCGAGTCGTGGGCCGAGCGCGGCGCGGGGGCGGCGGCGGCTGCGCTCATCGCGCGCCCCGCGCGGCGGCCAGGTCGAGCGCCGCGAGGGCGGCGCACAGCGCGGTCTCGCCGCGCTCGACGAGCGCGTGCGCCCGGGCGCGCGCGTCTTCGGCGTCGCCTCGTCCGATGGCATCGGCGAGGGCGCGGTGGGCCTCGACGTCGCCCGTCTCCGCGGCGAGGACGTGGGTGAAGAGCGCGCGGCTCTGGTCGTAGGACGCACGCAGCGAGTTGTAGGCGAGGCGATAGGCGACGTTCCCCGAGGCGTCGACGAGCTCCGACCAGTACTCCGCCGCGAGGTCCTGCAGGGCGACCGGGTCGCCCTGCGCCTCGGCCATGCGCTCGAGCACGGGCAGGAGGCGCGCGCGCGCCGCCTCGCCTCCGCGCAGCGCCGCGAGGCGCGCGACGTCCGGCGCGATCGCGCTTCGCATCTCGACGATGCCGCGGATCACTTCGGTGTCGGGCAGGCCCGAGGGCTGCACGAGGAGATCGGCGAGGAGGTCGAGGCCGGCGTGGCGCCGGTAGTCGAGCACGCGCGGCGTCGCGCCGTGGCGCACGGACACGAGGCGGGCCTGCTCGAGCCGGCGCAACGCTTCACGCACGCTGCTCCGGTTCACGGCGAAGGCCTCGCAGAGCAGGCGCTCCGCCGGAAGCGGGCTCCCGGCCGGGAGCGCGCCGCTCACGATCTGGTCGCGGAGCTGATCGAAGACGCCATCGGAGAGCGCGCGGCGCGGGACGGGTCGAAGCATGGCCGCAGTCTCGCCCGCTCCCGCGAGGATTGTCAAATGGTCCGACAATATTTCCTCCGGGTTGCCCCGGGCTCCGCATGGAGCAGACTCGGGTCGGAAGGCGCGGCACGAGCCCGCGGAGGAAGGGGAGCCATGCATCGATCGGAGGTCCGCGAGTCGGTCTGCTGCGCTGCGTGCGGCGCGAGCATCTTCATCGGCGAGGCGCGCGAGTACGCGTATGGCGCGGACAGCGCCCTCTGCTTCGACTGCGCGAAGCGCCGAGGCGGGACCTGGGACGAGCACCTCGGACGCTGGGCCGTCCCGCCCGAGGTCTCCGACCTGCGGGACGAGGAGGACTAGGCCCGCGCGGCGCGAGGCGCCGGCCGGGGGCTCGGCTCCATCAGGGCGGCCGGCGCGGGCCGCGGTGGGCTGCCGCCCGGCCGCGCTTCGTCGATGGCCCGCCGCACGGCGCGCGTGAGCTGCGCGATCCCGAAGGGCTTGGGCAGGACGACGACGCCCGGAGGCAGGTCGAGGCCGGCCTCCCGGGCGATGTGCCCGCTCATCAGCAGCATCGGGAGGTCGGGTGCCTCGCGTCGCATCGCCTCCACCACCGAGCGGCCGTCGCGGCCAGGCATCGCGAGATCGACGAGGGCGACGTCGATCTCGCGGCGGTGCCGCTCGAAGAGCTCCAAGGCGTCGTGGCCGTCGGTCGCCTCGATCACCACGAAGCCGGCCGACTCGAGCGCCTTGCGCGCGATCGCCCGCACGGCGGGCTCGTCCTCGGCGAGGAGCACGGTCTCCGAGCCCGACGCGGCGGCGAGGGGCGCCTGCACGGCGCTCGGGGCGGTGCGCGCCGCCGCGGGCCAGCGCATGCGGAAGGTCGTCCCCGCGCCGGGCGCGCTCTCGACCTCGATCGCGCCGCCGTGGCCGGTGACCGTCCCATACACCACCGCGAGTCCCAGGCCCGAGCCCTTCCCGAAGGGCTTGGTCGTGAAGAAGGGATCGAAGATCCGCTCGCGGGTGGCGTCGTCCATTCCGGTTCCGGTGTCGCGCACGCGGATCTCGACGAAGCCGTCGGCGCCCGGCGGGGCCGAGTCGAGATCGACCGCGGGCAGGCTCGACGCTTCGAGGGAGATCACGCCGTGGCCGTCGAGAGCGTCGCGCGCGTTCGCCGCGAGGTTCGTGAGCGCGCGCTTGAGCTGGATCGGATCCGCGAGGACCGGCCGCAGGTCGGCCTCGACTCCGACGCAGACCGCGACGCCGTCGGGCAGCGTCGCGTGCAGCCAGCGCTCGACGTCGCGCAGCACCTGGGCGACGTCGACGGCGCGCGGCTCCGTGCGCGAGCGTCGCGCGAAGGCGAGGAGCTCCTCCGTGAGCTCGGCGCAGATGCGCGCAGCGTCCTCCAGGTCGCGCAGGCTCTCCGCCGCGACGGCGTCCGACTGCACGTGGTCGCGCAGGAGCTCCGCGTTCCCGAGGATCGCCATCAGCTGGTTGTTGAAGTCGTGGGCGACGCCGCCGGCGAGGCGGCCGAGGGTCTCGAGCTTGCGCGCCTGCTCGAGCTCGGCCATGAGCCGGCGCTCGCGACCGAGGCTTCGCTCGACGAGGGAGATGAGCTGGAGGAGCGCCACCGCGAGCATCGTCGCGAGCCACGGAACGACGAGCACGTTGGGATGGTCGGAAGAGGTTCGCGCGAAGGCGTCGACCACGTCGACGAGCGCCACCGCGCCGATCGCAGGCCCGAGCAGGCGCTCGGGGAAGGTGCCGCTGCGCCGCCGCGCCGCGCGCGCCACGAGGACCGCGGCGGCGACGATCAGGGGAGCCTCGATTCCGACGATCACCGCGAAGCGAGCGGTCGGCGGGAACCAGAGGAATGCCGCCAGCCGGGCCGCCGCGCCAGCGACGCCCAATGGGAGGAGCCAGCGGGGAACGAGGCGACCGGAGAAGGCGAGGGCGCCCGCGAGGAGCAGCACCGCGAAGGTCTGGCCGAGGAGGATGCTGAGGACGAGCGAGGCGTCGGTCCGTCCCGGCTGCGTGACGAGGAGGCCGGCGGAGTAGAGCGCGATCCAGCTCGCGGCCCAGAGCACGGCGGCCCGCGAGCGCTCGCGACGCCACACGTAGACGAAGCCCGCGGCGAGCACGCCCCCCAGCGCGAGCACGAAGCCGAAGTCCGACACCCGGGCAGTATGCCACCACGAGCGTGCACCGCCTCGGGCGAATCCAGTCCTCGCACTACGGCGAAGCGCGCTTGCGATCCGGGCTTAGCTCCCGAACGCGCCCGACGGGATGCGCGGCGCGGTCGCCGCGAACGGCGGCTCGAGCCGCGCGGGCGCGGACCGCTCGCCGCAGGACGGCGCCAAGGTTTCGAGCCGCTCCCGGATCCAGCTCTCGGTGCGCGCCCTGAGCGCGTCCGGGGCCTCGGGTCGCAGCACGGGCCCGAACGCGATCGCGACGCGGATCCGGCGCTTGCGGAAGCAGCCGAGGAAGTGCCCGAGGAACGTCTCGTCGTCGACCCAGGCGTCGGCGCGGTCGCCGTACTCGATCGCGACCGGCACCACGGGGACGGCGTGCTCCTGCGCCACCTCGAAGAGGCCGCGGAAGAACGGGAGCGTCCCCGGTCCGCGGGTGGTCGTCCCTTCCGGGAAGGCCGCGAAGCAGAGGCCCTGCCGGAGCACCTGCACGGCGGCGCCGCGCGATGCCCTCCGGCTCTCCTTGCACTCGCGCTTCACGAAGACCGTGTGCTGGTAGCGCGCTGCCGTGCCGAAGAGCGGCCACTCGGAGATCTCGTGCTTCGCCAGGAATGCGCAGGGGATCTGGGCGAGCAGCGCCGCGATGTCGACGTAGGAGCGGTGGTTGGCGAGGAGGAGGGCCGTCTCGGCCGGGGGCTGACCGTGCACCTCGAGCTCGACGCCCAGCAGACGGAGCATGCGCCGCGCCCAAGCCCGACCGAGCCTTGTGTCGGAGTGCGGTCTCGGGCCGCGCAACGCACGGGCGACGCGCAGGCGCATCACGGTGACGCCCGTCAGGGCGGCCAGGAGACAGAGACGTAGCGAGACGCGAAGCGTGCCGATCATTCGTCCCCCCATCGCCGCGGCGCGCAGGCTGCGGTCCGCGATCCACGGGAAAGGTCGGCAGGGACCGTGGCGGTCCCGTGAAGGAGCGATCGAGATGCGGAGGCGTCACCCCATCGTGACGCTGCCGCGACGCCAAAGGCACGACGGGTGCCGATCCTGCCGCGCGAACGGGGGGAGGAGCGGGCGCGGCTCCGCGTTGCGCCCGGGAGGTGGGACGATGACGAGCTCCATCTGGAATCCGCCGGGCCTCGCGGCGCCGGGGGTCGGCGCTGCGCCCGCGCGCCTGCTCCCGCCGAGCCGCCGGCCCTCGCTGCAGCACCGCGCACGCGCCGCGCTCCGCGCCGTGCGCGCCTGGCTCGCGCGCGCCGCCGCCGAACGCAGCGCGGTGGCGCTCGCGGACGCCGACCTCGCGCGGCTGCCGGCCGCCGGACCGGTCCTCGCCGTCGCGCGCGCCGATCGCGGCGCGTCGCTCGCTCTCGGCCGGGCCCTCGCCGGCCGTCGACCGGATGTGTCGGTCGTCGCAGGAGGCCCGGCCGGCGCGCGCGCGGCCGCCGTTGCCCTTCGAGGCGGGCGGCTCGTGGTCGCGCCCGCGCGCGACCTTCGCGCGCTCGAACAGCTCGTGGCCCTGGCGCGCGCGACCGGCGCGGCCCTGGTTCCGATGGCGATCGCGGGCTCGCTCCGGGGAGCGCCGTGGGCGGCGGTCGGCGCGTCGCTCGAGGCGAAGCAGATGGACGCCGCGGGAGACGACGCGGGCGCCGCGCAGCTCCTCGGCTGGCGGCTCGCGGCCGCCGCTTCCCGGGGCGCGTCCGCTTCCGCCCTGGCTCCGTCGCTGGAGCGGACGATGGCGCGGGCCGCCGCGCCCGTCGTCGCTCGCGGTGATCGCGCCTGGATCGAGGCCGAGATCGAGGCGCTCCCGCCCGAGGCGCAGCTCGCGGCGCACGAGCGCTTCCTCGTCGCCACTGCCCGCGCGCCGCGGATCCCGGCGCTGCTGCGCGAGATCGGACGCCTGCGCGAGCTCACCTTCCGCGCCGTCGGCGAGGGCACGGGCCGCGAGCTCGACCTCGACGCCTTCGACCGCACCTACGACCACCTCTTCGTCTGGGACCGCCGCGAGCGCGAGCTCGTCGGCGCGTACCGTCTCGCCTCGACGGACCGCATCCTGCCTCTCTTCGGCGCGCAGGGTCTCTACACGAGCACGTTGTTCCGCTACGCACCCGGCTTCTTCGAGGCGCTCGGGCCTGCGGTCGAGCTCGGGCGGTCCTTCGTGCGGCCGGAGTACCAGCGCTCCTCGGTCGCCCTGCTCCTGCTCTGGAAGGCGATCGCGCGCTTCGTCGGGGCCGAGCCGCGCGCGCACAAGCTCTTCGGCGCCGTGAGCATCTCGGCGGAGTACACGCCGTGGAGTCGCAGCGCGACGGCTCGCATCCTCTCGGAGACGCGCGGAGACGGGGCGCTCGGGCGGCACGTCGCACCGCGCACGCCGCTCCGCTCGGCCGGGATCGCGCCGTCCGGGCTGCGGACGGCGTGCTTCGCCGACGCCGGGGCGCTCTCGGCGCTCGTCGCCGAGGCCGAGCCCACGGGCCGCGGGCTCCCCGTGCTCGTGCGCGAGTACCTGAAGCTCGGCGGGCGCTTCCTCGCGTGGAACGTCGACCCGGACTTCGGCGACGCGCTCGACGGGCTCGTGGTGGTCGACCTGACGCGCACCGAGCGCCGGATCCTCGAGTTCTACATGGGCAAGCCCGAGGCCGGCGCCTTCCTCGCGCGGCACGCCGGGTCGAGCGGGGCGGGCGATGTGGCGCGCGCTACGGCGTGAGGAAGGGCCGCAGCGGAACACCGTGGCGAACGATCAGCACCTCGGGGCCGCCCGTGAAGATCGGCATCCGATGCGCGACCCAGGCGCCCGCGCGCGTGGGATCGAACCAGAACGAGAAGTGGGGCAGGAACCCTCGGGCGAGCGGCGTGAGCCATCCGAGGTCGAGCTCCGAGCGCACCTCGATCGGACCCGGCGATGCGGCATCGGGATGCGCGACGCGCGCCGTCGCGTCGACCACGCGCGCCGCGCGGCACGCGAGGAACTGGAAGTCGATCTCCCGCTGCTCGCCGGTCGCGAGGGGCTCGAGCAGGAGATTCATCGGCACGTTGGCCACGCGCTCGTGCGCCGGAAGCTCGACGCGCACGACCTTCTCGTCGGAGTCCTCGGCGGGCGTGCACACGGCGAAGCCCGCGTGGTGGTCGATCCACATCCGCCCCTGGCTCACGCCGCCCTTGCGCCACGAGCGCGACTCCTCCCACACCGGGCGCAGCGCCGCGCCGTCCTCGGTGCGCTCGAGCTCGCTCGCGACCTGGATCAGCGCCTCGCCGTCGATCGCTCCGAAGCCCACGAGCAGGAGGTTCCCATTCGGCAATTCCGTGAGCCCGACGTCGGCATCTCCGAGACGGCGGCCCGTGTGCTCGTCGTACGTCTCCGCGGGGATCGTGCCGAAGGGCGCGAACGGAACGAGGCGGAGGTCCGAGCCCGCGACGGCGCGACCGGGCAGGAGGCCCAGCACCGACCCGGCGACGAGGAGGGCGAGCGTGGTGCGATGGACCATGAGACGAGAGTAGCAGCGGAAGGCCGACCGGGGCGCGGGTCCAGGGACGGGCGGCGAGGCGATCGGGTGGCGCGCGCATGAGCCACGCGCCTTCGCTGCTGGTGGGGCTCCTGTTCGGGCTCGCCCTCGCTGCGCCGATCGGCCCGGTGAACGTGATCTGCCTGCGCCGCGCCCTCGCGGCGGGCTTCCTCGCGGGAATTTCGGCCGGCCTCGGCGCAGCCCTCGCGGACGGGGCCTACGCGCTCGCCGCAGCGCTCGGCGCGAGCGCGCTCTCCGGCGCGGTCTCGCCGCACGTCCCCCTGCTGCGGACGGTCTGCGGGATCGCGCTCGTCGGCTTCGGGCTCCTGCTCTTCCGCGCGGAGCCCGTCGCCGGCCGCGCGGAGGCGCGTGTCGCGGGCCACGTCGGCGGCTTCGCCGCGGCCTTCCTGCTGACGCTCGCGAACCCGCTGCCCGCCCTCTCGCTCGGGGCGGTCTTCGGTCTCGCGGGCGGCCTCGCGTCCACGCCGCGCGCCGCGGCGCCCTTCGTCGCGGCGGTGTTCGTGGGCTCGATGTCGTGGTGGTGCGCGCTCGCCGGCGTCGCGACGCTCGCCCGCCGCCGCGTGGAAGGCGACGCGCTCCGCCTCGTGAATCGCGTGAGCGCCGTCCTGCTCTCGCTCTTCGGTCTCGCGGTGCTGGCCGCGAGCTGAGCGGGTCCGGCGCGGCGCGCCTCAGGCCTTGCCGAGCGCGTGGCGCAGGAAGGACGCAACGTCGGCCACCGCTTGCGCTCCCGCGTCGAGCCCGGGGAACAGGAAGAAGTCGTGCGGCATGCCGTCGTAGCGCAGGAGCCGCACGGCGCGACGCGCCGCCGTGAGCTTCTCGGCGAAGCGCAGGCCGTCGTCGAGCAGCGGGTCGATGCCGCCCACCACGACGCAGGTCGGCGGGAAGCCCGAGAGATCGGCGCGCAGGGGCGAGAGATCGGGCTCGGCCCAGGACGCGCGGTCCGGCGCGTAGGAGGTGACGAAGAAGCGCATCACCTGGTCGTCGAGGATCGGATCGCCCGGCCCGAAGCGCCGTGCGGAGTCGGACTCGAGCGAGAGCGCGAGGTCCGTCAGCGGACACAGCATCGCGTTGGCGGCCGGCGGCGCCTCGCCGGCGGCGAGGAGCCTCAAGGTGACGGCCGCCGTGAGCTGCCCCCCGGCAGAGTCGCCGCCCAGGGCGACCCGCGAGGCGTCGCCGCCCAGGGAAGCCGCGTTCGCACGGACGAAGCGGAACGCCGCGAGACTGTCCTCGAGGGCCGCGGGCGCCCGATGCTCCGGAGCGAGCCGGTAGTCGACGCTCACGACCACGGCGCCCGTCGCGACGCAGAGCTCCTTCGCGAGCCGCGCGTGGCTCTCGGGCGAGAGGATCACGAAGCCGCCCCCGTGCAGATACACGAGGATGGGTCGGGGACCCGTCGCTTCGCCGGGGGGATGGAAGACGAGCGCGCGGACCGCACCGGCCGCGGCGGGGATGCGGATCTCGTGCTCGCGTCCGACCGGTGGAGCGCCGGCGGCGAGCAGCGCCGCGAGCCCCGCCATCTGCGCGCGCATTGCCGTCGCCTCGAGCACGCGCTCGGCCGGCGCCGCCGCGCGCATGAGCCCGAACAGCAGCTCGACCTGGGGATGGAGCGGCGCGCGGGGATCGGCCGGGCCGTCGTTCATGGACTCGTCCTCCGGGGCGGCGGCGGCGCGAGCGCTAGGCCAGGCCCATCCGCTTCGCGATGATCACCTTCATGATCTCGTTCGTGCCGGCGTAGATCGACTGCACCGCGGCGTCGGCGTAGTCCTCGGAGATCGGGTACTCGCGCATGAAGCCGTAGCCGCCGTGGAGCTGCAGGCACTCGGCCGTGAGGCGCTTCTGCAGGTCCGTCGTCCACCACTTCGCCATGCTCACCTCGGACACGATCTCCTCTCCGCGCACGTGGGCCGCGAGGAGCTTGTCGACGAACGCCTGGCCGACCTCCACCTCGGTCGCGAGCTCGGCCAGCTTGAATTGGGTGTTCTGGAACGCCGCGAGCGGCTTTCCGAACGCGCGGCGCTGGCGCACGTACTCGATCGTGTCGTCGAGCGAGCGGCGCACCGACGCCATGCTCGCCACGCCGATGCACAGGCGCTCCTGCTGGAGCTTCTCCATCAGCATCCGGAAGCCCTGGCCCTCGGAGCCGAGCAGGTTCGCCGCCGGCACGCGGCAGTCCTGGAAGAAGAGCTCGCTCGTGTCCTGGCCGCGCAGGCCGAGCTTGTCGAGCTTGCGCCCGCGCACGAAGCCCGGCGTCGAGGCCTCGACGAGGAGCAGGCTGATGCCCTTGTGCGGCGGGCTCGCGTTCGGGTCGGTCTTCGCGACGACGACGAACAGGTCGCCGATCTGGCCGTTCGAGATGAAGGTCTTGGAGCCGTTCAGGACGTAGTGGTCGCCGTCGCGGATCGCGCGGGTCTGCACGTTCGCGAGGTCCGAGCCCGTGCCGGGCTCCGTCATGCAGATGCCGAGGATCGTCTCGCCGCGGATCGTGCGCGGGAGCCACCTCTCCTTCTGCTCCCGGGAGCCGTAGGCGGAGATGTAGGGCATGCAGATGTCGGAATGGAGCGAGACCATGATCCCGTGCGCGCGGATCGCGGCCAGCTCCTCCATGATGATCGCGTCGTACAGGAAGTCGCCGCCCGCGCCGCCGTACTCCTCGGCCTGGTTCGCGCCGAGGAAGCCCTCCTCCCCGAGACGCCGCCAGGTGTCGCGGTCGCTCATGCCGCGCGCGTTCCACTCCGCGACCTTCGGCGCGATCTCCTTCTCGGCGAAGCGCCGGAACTGGGCGCGGAAGAGCTCGTGCTCCTCGCTGAAGATGTCGCGGCGCATGGCGTCTCCTCTTCCGACTCAGCCCCGGCGCGCGGCGGAGAGGACCTCCGCGATCCGCCCGAGGGCGTCGTCCACGTCCCCTGCCGTCACGTCGAGATGGGTGACCGCGCGAAGCCTACCCGGCCCCATCGGGTTGATCCACAGCGCGCGCTCCCGCGCGGCGCGCACGAAGCCCGCGACGTCGGGAACGCGGAAGAAGACCATGTTCGTCTCGGGCGGCGGATCGACCGCCACGCCGAGCTTCTCGAGCCCCGCGGCGAGCCGGCGGGCGTTGCGGTGGTCGTCGGCGAGGCGTGCCACGTGGTGCTCGAGCGCGTGGAGGCCCGCGGCGGCGATCACGCCGGCCTGGCGCATGCCCGCGCCGAGCATCTTGCGGAAGCGGTGGGCGCGCCGGATCGCGGGCGCGTCGCCGCACAGGAGCGAGCCCACGGGCGCGCCGAGCCCCTTCGACAGGCAGAAGGCGACGCTGTCGAACGGCGCGCAGAGCTCGGCGACGCTCCTTCCGGTCGCCACCGCAGCGTTGAACACGCGTGCGCCGTCGAGATGGAGGCGCAGGCCGTGCGCGCGCGCCGCCTGCGCGACGCGCAGCACGCGGTCCTGCGGGAAGACGCGACCGCCTGCGACGTTGTGCGTGTTCTCGACGCAGACGAGCGTCACCGGGGCGCAGTGGGGATCGTCCGGAGGCAGCGCCGCGACGACCTCCTCCGCGTCGAAGAAGCCGTCCCGGCCGATGACCTCGAGCTGCACGCCGGAGAGCGCGGCGGCGCCGCCCGACTCCGCGCGCTGGAGATGGCTGTCCTTCCCGACGAGCGCGGCGTCCCCGTGTCGCGTGAAGGCGCGGAGCGCGAGCTGGTTGGCCATCGTGCCGGAAGGCACGAACAGGGCGGCCTGCTTGCCCGTGATGACGGCGGCGGCGGCCTGGAGCCGGTTCACGCTCGGATCTTCGCCGTAGACGTCGTCGCCCACCTCGGCGCGGAGCATCGCTTCGCGCATCGCAGCCGTCGGCCGCGTCACGGTGTCGCTGCGGAGGTCGATCCGGTGCATGCGTGCAGGATACCGGCCCGGAGACCACGTCAGCCGAAGAGACGCGCGAGGGAGACCGCGACGGCGGCGAGGAGGCCGGCGACCGAGGCGAGCACCGCGGCGAGCGTGGCGATCGCGGCCAGGGCGAAGGCGGCGAAGGCCAGCGCGTCCCGCGCCGTCACCCCGGGCGAGGCCGCCTCGAGCGCGAGGCGCCGGCGCACGGCGCCCACGGTCTCGTCGAGCAGGGGATCGCCGAACGGCTCGCGGTAGAGGTTTCGCGTGCGGCGCCCGCGCAGGAATGCGCGGAACGTCGCGGCGGGCGCGATCACGAGGCCGATCGCCATGGCGCCGAGGTTCAGGATCCAGGCCGCCACGTGGTCCGCGCAGCCCGTCGCGATCTCCCAGGCGCCGATCTCCGCCTCGCCACTCCACGTCGTGGCGTAGCCCGTCACCACGTGGTGGAGGTCGTGGAACCGCACCGCGCGCACGCGAGAGGCCGTGTTCGGGAGGTAGATCGGAATCGGCCCGGCCATGAGCTTCACCACGGGCGAGTCGTATCCGCCGTCTCCGAGGCCGTTCGCGGCGAAGTAGGCGGCGCGCGCGGCGCGCAGGGTGAGGCCGTCGTCGGGGGCGGTCATCGAGATCTCCTCGAGGTCTTGCGGGGGCGGCGCGCGAGCGGGGCGGAACGGATGCCGAGGTACGCGAGCGCGACCTCGGACAGGGCGGCGACGCGGGCCGTGTGGGGGAGCCGCGAGATTCCGGTGGAGATGCTCCCGTACACCGCGCCTTGATCGAGGTGGGCGATCGTGAGCCAGACCACGAAGTCGATCGCCCGCGCCGGGTCCGGGTGCGCGATCTCCTCGCGTCGGGCGAGCAGGAGGTCGCGCAGACGGCGCGCCACCTGCTCGATCACCTGCGCCGCGCGCCGCGCATAGCCCGGGTCGTGCCCCGCGGCCACCACGAACGCGCGGACCAGCCCCCTCCGCTCGCGCTCGACCGAGAGCAGGCCGCCCACCGCGGCGCGCACGATCGCCTCGGCGGACGCGCCCTCCCAGCGCGACGGCGCGAACGCGGCGTCGAACCTCCGCAGGGTCTCCTCGCAGAAGCGCTGGTGTATGCAGCGCAGGAGCGCGGCCTTGTCGGCGAAGCGCGCGTAGAAGACGCCGACCGACGAGCGCGCGCGGCGCACGACGTCGCCGACCGTGAGCGCATCGAAGCCGCGTGCGGCGATGGCCGTGGCGCCGGCGTCGAGCAGCCGCTCCAGCGTATCGTGCCCGCGGGACTGGCGCGGCGCACGCACGCCGCGGGGAAGGGAGGTCGTCACGAGGCCCCGCTCTCGAAATAGAATCTGCATTCTATTCTTGCGGAACGAGCGGGCCGCGCAAGGGGCTGGGGTCAGGCGGGCTCGCTGCGCAGCGCCGCCAGGACGCCGAAGTGGTCGCTCGGCCAGACGTCGCCATCGGGCTCGTCGCACACCACCCGACAGGACTCGATCTTGCCGACGCCCTCCCGCGTCGGGTAGCCGACGAGCACGTAGTCGATGCGCCGGTCGGGCTCGTGCGCCGCGCGCGCATGGGGATTGCGGTTGCACCAGGTGACTCCGGCGTCGTCGGGCCCGCGTCTCTCGCCGGCGACGCGCCAGGCGTCGTAGAAGAGCATGCTCTTCCCGCCGAGGGACTGGAGCCCCGTCGCGTAGCGGATCTCGGCCGAGTCGGGCTCCGCGTTGAAGTCGCCGACGAGGATCGGAGGGAAGGCGCGGCTCGGGCGCGTGCGTCGCGCGAAGTCGCAGACGGCGACGACCTGTCGCTCGCGGATGTAGCCGTGGTGGAGCTTCCAGTGGAGATGCGTGCAGGTGACGCCGAGGCGGCCGATCGGCGCGTCGAGCGCGACGGCGAGCGCCACGCGGCGCTCGCCGTCTTCGCCGTGGGGAAGCGCGAGCGTCGCGCGATCGAGGATCGGGAAGCGGCTCGCGATCGCGTTGCCGAAGGAGAGCGCGGGATCGCGCCAGAAGCGCGTCGCCTCGGCGAAGGCGACGTGGTAGGGGAGGTCGCCGAGCACGTCGGCGGCGAGGTCGACGCCGGGGCCCCGCAGCACCTCCTGGAAGCCGATCACGTCGGGCGAGAGGCGCTCGATCCAGCGTCGGACGACCTTCGCCCGGGCGTGCCACGGCCCCTGGTCGTGCCAGAGGTTCAGGCTGAGGACGCGCAGCGCCATGACTCGGCCTCGAAGGCGGCAGCGGCCGCGAGGGCTCTCCGGTACAAAGGTCGAAATTCACGAAGGAGCATCGCACATGGACCTCGGGCTCGCGGGAAGGGGAGCGATCGTGACCGGCGGCAGCAAGGGGATCGGCCGCTCGACGGCCCTGGCGTTCGCGCGAGAGGGCGCCGCGGTCGCGATCTGCGCGCGGGGGGCCGAGGCGCTCGAGCGCACCGCCGGCGAGCTCCGCGCCCTCGGCGGCAAGGTGCACGCTGCGACCTGCGACGTCGCCGACAAGGCGTCCCTCGCCGCCTTCCTCGACGGCGCCCGCAACGCGCTCGGCGCCGTGCACGTCCTCGTGAACAACACCTCGGGCTTCGGCCTCGCGGACGACGAGGCGGGCTGGCAGAAGGGCTTCGAGGTCGACGTGCTGGCGACGGTCCGAGCCACCTGGAAGGTCGTGCCCTGGCTGGCCGAGGCGGGCGGCGGCGCGATCGTGAACGTCTCGTCGATCGCCGGGCTCAAGGCCGGCATGTCTACGCCGTACGGAGCCGTGAAGGCGGCGATGATCAATCACGCGGCGAACGCGGCGAGCAAGCTCGCGTCGAAGGGAATCCGTGTGAACGCCGTGGCGCCGGGAGCGGTCGAGTTCCCGGGCGGGAGCTGGGACGCGATCCGACAGATGAACCCGAAGATGTACGAGGGCGTGAAGAGCAGGAACCCGTGGAAGCGCCTCGGGACGCCGGAGGAGATCGCGAACGTGATCGTGTTCCTGTGCTCCGACGCGGCGAGCTGGATCACGGGGCAGACCATCGTGCTCGACGGAGGCGACTCCTTGCGTTGACCCGGGGGCCCGACGCCGCGCCGCGTCTGATGCTGACGCTTCGCGGCGGAAAGTGGACACGGAACACAAGTTTTCGTTGACCGGAGCGCAAAGTCGACGGTAGCGTCGACTTCATGAGCACTGGAACCACCGTCAATCGTCCGTCCCTTCCCGCGCTCCGGCGCCCTGGAAGCCCGTTCCGCGGCGGCAAGCGCGAGCAGACGAAGGCCCGCAACCGAGGGCTCCTGCTCGAGTCCGCTCGCCGGGTCTTCAGCGAGCTGGGCTACGGCCAGGCCTCGGTGCGCGACATCGTGCGTGCGAGCGGCCTCGCCGTCGGCACGTTCTACGAGTACTTCCGCGACAAGGACGAAGCCTTCGCGGCGGTGGCGGACGACGCCTTCGCCGACCTGCGCCGGCGCCTCCAGGCCGTGCGCCAGGACCTTCGCTTCCCGTTCGAGGAGCGGCTCTTCGCGGCGTTCCGGGCCTACTTCGAGTTCGCGGCCGAGGCCTCCGCGCTGGCCGAGGTGATCGAGCAGGGCGCGCTGCGGCCCCTGACCGATGCCGTGGCGCGCGCGCGGGAGCTCTCGATCCAGGAGCTGCGCGAGGACTTCGCGGCGGATCTCCAGGCCGTGGACGTGGACCCGGAGCTCATCGTCTCGTCGATCGCGGGCGTGTGCCTCATGGTCGGCCACCGCCAGCGCGAGCGCGAACGCCTCGACGTCGACGAGGCGGCACGCTTCGCGACCGAGTTCACCCTCGGCGGCCTGCGCGGCCTCCTGCGCAACTTCCCGACGGACGGGCAGCGGAGGACCGGATGAAGCACTTCCTCTTCCACCTGATGCCGTACCGCGAGCTCCCGGCGGACTTCGAGCAGAAGCACGAGTCGGCCTGGGTCTGGGCGCCGAACGAGCTGTTCGATCCCGAGCGCGGACACCGCTTCTACAACGACTACATCGACGAGCTCGCCGAGGCGGAGCCGCTCGGCTTCGACGGCGTCTGCATCAACGAGCACCACCAGAACGTGTACGGGCTCATGCCGTCGCCGAACGTGATCGCCGCGATGCTCGTGATGCGCACGCGTCGCATCAAGATCGCCGTGGTCGGCAACGCGCTCCCGCTCTACAACCCGCCGACCCGGGTGGCCGAGGAGATCGCGATGCTCGACGTGATCTCCGGCGGCCGGATCATCTCCGGCCAGGTGATCGGCGGCGGGCCAGAGTACTTCTCGTTCTCGATCAACCCGGCGGAGGCGCGCACGCGCTTCGCCGAGGCCCACGAGCTGATCCTGCGGGCCTGGACCGAGCCCGGTCCGTTCTCCCACTACGGCGAGCACTTCAAGCTGCGCTACGTGAACGTGTTCCCGCGTCCGCTCCAGAAGCCGCACCCGCCGATCTGGATTCCGGGCGCGGGGTCGATCGAGACGATGGAGTTCGTCGCGAAGCGCCGCTACGCGTACATGGGCATCCCGTACTTCCACATCGACTTCTTCAAGAAGAACTACGCCATGTTCCGCGAGATCTGCGAGAAGGAGGGCTATCGGGCCCATCCCGAGCAGATGGGCCTCCTGATGCCGATCTATGTCGCGGAGACCGACGCCCGTGCGCGCGAGCAGTACGAGCGACACTTCTGGTACTTCAAGAACAAGCTCATCCCCGGCCTCACGCTCTCGCCCCCCGGCTACACGTCGGTGAAGAGCGCGCTCCGGATCTTCAAGTCGCTCCAGGACGGCAAGACCTTCATCAACCACTGCGAGACCTGGCAGGACGTGGAGAAGGGCTGCTTCGCGATCGTGGGCAGCCCCGAGACGGTCGCCGAGAAGATCATCGAGCACTGTCGCGACATCGGCTGCGGGAACATGCTCGGGCTGTTCCAGCTCGGGAGCATGCCCCACGAGATGGCGCGCGAGAACGCACGCCGCTACGCGGAGACGGTGATGCCGATCGTGAACGCCGCCCTCCCGAACTCGAGAGAGCCGATGCCCGCGTCGATCCCCTTCCCCGACGGCCGCGCCGGCGCCTAGAGGAGCCCCCACCCGATGGAGAACACGACCGCGACGGTCGAGGTGCTCGGCCGCCGCATCCACGAGCTCAGAGGGGGCAGCGGGAAGCCGCTCCTCTACCTGCACAGCGCGATGGGCGAAGCGATCTGGATGCCGCACCTGCTCGCGCTCGCGCAGGGCCGCGAGCTCCACGCGCCGGCCCACCCGGGCTTCCTGAGCTCGGAGGGCATCGAGCAGATCCGCGACATCGAGGACGTGGTCGAGCACTACCTCGCGTACCTCGACGTGATGGGCTGGAGCTCCGTCGACGTCGTGGGGCTCTCGCTCGGCGGCTGGATCGCCGCCGAGCTCGCGGCGCGCCACCCCGAGCGCGTGTCGGCGCTCGTGCTCGCGAGCGCCGTCGGGATCTGGATCCGCGAGCGACCGATCGCCGACATCTTCGCGATCGACACGCGCTACCCGGAGCGCGTGAAGGCGCTGCTGTTCCACGACGTCTCGTGCCCTGCGGCGCAGATGATGGTCTCGCCGGCGAACATGGAGCTGCCGGAGGCGATGCTCGTGAACATCCTGAACGCGTTCGCGGCGACCGCGAGGATCGGCTGGAACCCGCTGCTCCACGACCCACGCCTCGAGTCCCTGCTGCCGCGCGTGCGGGCCCGGACCCTCTGCCTCTGGGGCGCGGACGATCGGGTGGTGCCGCTCGCGTACGGCGAGCGGTTCGCAAAGCTCGTCCCCGGCGCCTCGCTCGAGGTCATCCCCGCCTGCGGCCACCTCGCGCCCCTGGAGAAGCAGGCCGAGTGGGTCGGGGCGGTCAAGCGGTTCCTCGGCTGAAGGCGGCCGGCTCCGGATCGACCGGCCGACATTGACTTTCATTTCCGCCCCGATACGCTCCGGCTCTCCCACCGAGGACGGGACGGCGATCGGATGCTCGTCTGCCACTGCAAGGGAATCACCGAGCGCGTCGTGCGCCGGGCCGTGCGCGAGGGCGCGCTGTGCGTGAACGGGGTCGGGCGCGCGTGCGGCGCCGGCACCGGATGCGGCGGCTGCCACGCCACGATCGAGGCGATCGTCAGCGCCGAGTGCGCGAGCCCGATGCAGGAAGTCGAGACGATCTCCCTCGGCGACTTCGTCTCCGCCTGACACCGCGGCGCCCCGCGCCGCCCGCCGTTTTTCCTTGATGCCCCCGGACGCGACGCCTAGCCTCGCTCCATTCCCACGAGCGCGGAGGCCGCGATGCGGGGCGATCCCCAGGTGATCGAGGCGTTGAACGACATCCTCACGGCGGAGCTCACGGCGATCAACCAGTACTTCGTCCACTCGCGGATGTGCGGGAACTGGGGCTACGAGCGACTCGAGAAGAAGAAGTACGAGGAATCGATCGAGGAGATGAAGGACGCCGACCGCGTGATCAAGCGCATCCTGTATCTCGAAGGCGTGCCCAACATGCAGAGGCTCTACCCCGTGCGCGTCGGCGAGGACGCCGTCGAGCAGCACAAGCTCGACCTCGCGCTGGAGACGGAGGCGATCGCGCGGCTCAACAAGGCGATCGCCCTCTGCACGGAGAAGGGCGACGGCGGGACGCGCGAGCTCCTCGAGCACGTGCTGAAGGGCGAGGAAGAGAGCGCCGACTGGCTCGAGTCGCAGCTCCACGTGATCCGCGAGATCGGCAAGGAGCGGTACCTGGCCGAGCAGATTCACGACTGATCGCGGCCGAGCCCCCGAAACGCCGCGCGCGCCGCCGTGCCTCGCGAGGATTCCCGCAGCAGGTCCCCGTCGGTCTCCGTGACGTCGCCGAGCGTCGCGAGCGCCGCGTAGGCGCGAAGCTGCGTCTTCGTCATGTGCACGGCCATCTCGGGCTTCGCGGCGAGCCGCTCGGCCCAGCCATCGACCGCCGCGTCGAGCTCCGCCTCCGGGACGCAGCGATGCACGAGCCCGATCGCCTCGGCGCGGGCGGCGTCGAAGACGTCGCACAGCAGGATGATCTCGCGCGCGCGGGCGGCGCCGACCTCCTGCACGAGGCGCGGCGTCGCTCCCCAGGAGAGCGGGATCCCGAGATCGACCTCGGGCACGTGGAAGCGCGTGCCGGCCGCCGCGATCCGGAAGTCGCAGGCGAGGGCGAGCGCGAGGCCGCCGCCGACGGCGTGGCCGTGCACGCGCGCGATCGTCACGGCCTCGCAGCGCGCGATCGCCTCGCACGCCCGGCGTCCGATCTGGGACGCGAAGCGGCGCTCGCGCTCCGAGGCGCCCGACGACGACGCCATGCGATCCGCCGCCGGGGGGTCCTTGCGATCCGCGCCCGCGCAGAACGAGGCGCCGCGTCCGCCGAGCACCACCACGCGCGTCGCGAAGTCCCTCTGGAGCGCGCCGAAGCAGTCGGCGATCTCGTCGAGCGCGCGGCCGTTCAACGCGTTGCGGCGTTCGGGCCGATCGAGCCAGACGCGAAGCACCGCGCCCGATCGCTCGAGGGTCAGGGTCTCGTAGCTCACGGCCTCCTCCTCTTCCTGGTGTCGCGCTCCGAGGCGGGCGCGCCCGCGGGCTTCGCGTCGGGGCGCCGCGCCTCGAGCTCCTCGATCGTGCGCGGCCAGTCGTCGTGGAGCAGGCGCGAGAGCGCGCGGTCCGCGAGCACCCGTCCCTCCGTCTGGCAGCGCGGGCAGTAGTTCGTCTCGTTCTCGGCGTGGACGATGCGCTGCACGGCCGTGTGACAGACCGGACAGGGATGTCCGTGCCGCCCGTGGACCGCCATCTCCGGGCGGAAGGCGGTCACGTGCTCGGGGAATCCCTCGCCCACCTCCCGCCGGAGGCGCTCCGTCCACTCCACGAGCACCGCCTGGGCGGCGGCGTGGAGGCGAGCCAGCTCGTCCTCGTCCAGGCGATCGCTCATGCGCACGGGCGAGAGCCGCGCCCGGTGGAGGATCTCGTCGGAGTAGGCGTTCCCGATGCCCGAGAAGAGCCGGGGATCGGTCAGGCTCCGCTTCAGGGTGTGGCGCTCGCGTCGCAGCGCCTCGCGGAAGGCCTCGGCGCTCGAGCCGATCACCTCGAGACCTCCCCGGGCGTGCTCCGCGAGACCCACTTCGCCGCGCACGACGTGGAGCGTCGCCCGGCGCTTCGTGCCCGCCTCCGTGAGGGAGAGCTCTCCGGTGTCGAACGCGAGGCGGGCCAGGGCGCGTCGGCCGCGCGCCTTCTCGCCCGCTCCCGTCCAGTGCAGGCGGCCCGCGATCATGAGGTGCAGCACGAGGAAGAGGCCGCCCTCGAGGCCGATCGCGATGCGCTTCCCGATCCGTCGCACCTCGGTGACGCGACGACCCGCGAGCTCCGTGAGCGGAGGGTCCACGGATCGCAGCAGCGAGACGCTCTCCACGCGGACACCGAGCAGCGTCGACCCGAGGATGCGGCGCGAGAGCGCCTCGACGTACAGCGTGACGTCCGGCAGCTCCGGCACCGCCGGCTCAGCGCGCCCGCGCCGGGCCGGCGAGGCGCGCCGCGAGGAAGCCCAGCGAGAGTCCTCCCGCCGCGGCGAGCGCCTCGACGAGGCGCGCGGGTAGGAGGCCCGCGAGGGGCGGAGCGAGCCCGAGGCCGGCGCCGAGCAGCGCCGCGGCGCCGAATCCGACGGGCGACGCGCGGAGGAAGAAGCCGCACGGAACCGCCAGGACGAGGAGCCAGAGGGCGTCGAGCGCGGCGCGCTCGGTCTCTCCGAGGGGCACGGTCGAAAGCAGGAGCGCCCAGCCCCGACCCGCCGGTGTCCCGAGGCCGCAGCGACGCAGCCCGGGGCGCTCGAAGCAGAGCGCGTTGCCCTCCCGTTCCACGCGCAGATCGAGGGGCGCGTCGCCGAACGTGCCGGTGAGGAAGCCGTCCGCCCGCACGTCGTTCAGCACGAACGTGAGGGCGCGACCGCGCGTGCGGACCCGCCACACGAGCGCGTCGCCATTCGCGCCGAGGAGAGCGATCTCCCGCTGCCGTCCATCGACGAGCGAGAACCAGGGCGCGAGGCCTTCCACCCGCGGCCCCGGGAGCATCCGCACGCGCGCAGGCGCGCCATCCGCCAGTCGCTGGCGAACGGCGGCGGAGTCGAGGAGCCGGCCGCGGGCGACGGGAAGATCCCCGAGCCATGCGCCGTCCAGCCGACCTTGGGAATGGGCGAGGTCGCCGACCTGCATCGTGTAGCCACCGTACCAGACGGCGTCCGACGGCAAGCTCGGCGCGAAGAGCCAGGCGGCCAGGAGCAGGAGACCCAGGAACCCGACCGCGCTCCCGGCGCAGGCGAGGTCGAGCGTCCGCCGTCCGAGCGCGGCCCTCGCGCGCACGACACGCCACGCGAGGGCGCCGAGCATGGCGCCGAGCGTGTTCGTGGCGACGTCGCGCGCGCTCGAATCCCGGCCTGGAAGGAACTTCTGCGCCGCCTCGATCGCGCCCGAGAGCCCCGCTCCGACGAGCGCGGCGCGAGCGATCCCGCCTCCGAGCAACGACACGCCGATCCCGAGCGGGACGAACAGCGCCACGTTTCGGAGCGAGTCAGCCGCCGCCACGGTGCTGCACGTGAAACACAGGAATTCGTCGGGCGGGCCGCTCGCGCGCTCGGGCACGAGCGTGAGCAGGGCGGAGACGAGCAGGGTGGCCGCGAGGATCGCGGCGCCGACGCCACGGGCGAGGCTGCGGCGCACGCCCTCGCCGCCGTCAGCCACGCCGCGGCCCCGGGCCCGGGGCCGTCCGATAGTGGTAGCCGTGGTGGCGCTCGAAGCCGCAGCGCGCATAGAGCGAGAGCGCCGGCTCGTTCGCCGCCTCGACCTGGAGGTAGGCCCCGTGCGCGCCGTGCTCGAGGGCCGCATGCGCGAGGCCGCGCAGCAGCGCGAACGCTGCTCCCCGGCGTCGCGCCTCGGGCGCGGTGACGAGGCCGAAGAGTCCGGCGTGGCCGGACTCGCACACCGCGAAGCCGGCCGCGATCGCGACGCCGTCGCGCTCGACCAGCGCGTGGAAGCGCGGCGTACGCACGCGCTCGAGGAGCGCGCGCCTTCCCTCCAGCGCGGCCGCGTTCAATCCCTGCAGGTGGCCGTACGCCTCGAGCCAGCGCGCGTCCGTCCCTTCGCAGAGCGCGACGGCGAGCGCCGGGCCCACCCGCTCGCCCGCGCGCGCTGCGAGCCGCTCGAGCGCTGCGGTCAGCACGTGCGTCGGCTTCCCACGCTCGAAGCTTCGCGCCGCGAGGCAGGCATCGAGCTCGGCAGGCATCGCTGCGTCGTGGACCTGGAAGCGAGCCGGAAGCCCGCGCGCCGCATAGAACGCCTCGACCTCGCGAATCCTCGCGGAGAGAGGCGGTGTGTCGCGAGACCCCTCCGGCGGGGGCTGCGGCAGGACGGAACGCGTGCGCCAGGTCTCATCGGGGCCGGCCCGAAGCCACCAGCCCGCGCGCTCGACCACCTCGAGGGCGGGCCACGCCCGGGCCGCCCGCGCCTCGATCTCCTGGATCTCGCGCGCCGACGACGAGGTTCCGATGCCGCTCACTCGACGTCGGCTCGGAGGAGCATCACGGTGTCGTCCTGGGACCTCGCGCTCGCGATCCCGTCGAGGCTGCGCTCGGACTCGCTCCGCGCCTGCGATACACCGCCGAGCACCACCGTGTCGCCGGGCGTGAGGACGAGGCTCGACGAGCCGCCCGAGAGCTCGATGGCGCCGTCCGGCCGGAAGCGCGACAGGAGCGGAGCCAGGTCGAGCTGCACGCGGCCATCGCCGAGCACGCGGCCGCTCGCGTCGAAGCCCGACTCGGCCGTCACGTACTCGGTGCTCGTCGTCCATCCCCGGCGCGTCGTGATCGGCACGCTCCGGCCCGTCGTGATGCGGCCGGACTGGCCCTCGACGATGCGGAGCGTGCCCGCGAGCTGCGACGCGCCGCTCGCCGCCCGGCCGACGACCGTGGCGTCGACTCCGGTCTTGCCGGGCGGGAACGTCGCGGTGCCGATCGAGGCCGACCCGGAGCCCGCCCGCCAGGCGATCCGCACGCCTGCCGCCTCGAGCTCGCGGAGCGTCCGCGATTCGTAGTGGACCACGATCGTGCGCGGCCGCCGGTCCTGCTGCGCGAGGAGCGCCTCGGCGTCGGCCACGGCCGCGGGGGACCCGACCAGCACGATCGAGTTGGTGCCCGGATCGACGACTGCCTCGCCTCGTCCTGCGAGGGCCGTCTGCGCGAGGGGGAGGAGCTCCTCCGCGACACGGAACTGGCACCTGTAGACCTGGGCGCCGCCCTGTGCGCCGGAGTCCGCGGCCGCGAGCAGCAGCGCGGTGCAGAGCGCCCGCGCGGCCCGAAGCGCACTGCCGAGCCGCCGCCCGTCCATCGCTCCTCCACGCGATCCGCGCAGCATGTCAGACGCGAGCGAAGAGGTCCACCATCCGCGCGTCGACGGTCGCGGCGCGCGCCCGGTGGCGCGCCCAGTCGCGCAGCTCCTTGATCCGCTCCTCGTAGGTGTCGTAGAGCGGCACGGTCTCGGCGAGGGCCTGCTCCACGTCGGTGACGGAGAGCTCCCGCGACTCGGAGAAGGCGGTCCAGAGCGCGGCGTTCACCGCCTGCTCGAGCTCCGCGCCCGAGAGCCGCTCGGACGCCGCGGCGAGGTCGTCGAGCGGGAAGTGCCGCGGGTCGCGGCCGCGCTTGCGCAGGTGGATCGCGAGGATCTCGACCCGCTCGGCGGCGGCGGGCAGATCGACGAAGAAGAGCTCGTCGAACCGGCCGCGACGGAGCAGCTCGGGCGGGAGCGCCGATACGTCGTTGGCCGTCGCGACCACGAAGACGGGCGCACGCTTCTCCTGGAGCCAGGTGAGGAGCGCGCCCAGCACGCGTCGCGTGCGCGGATCGGCGTCGGCCGCCGCGAAGCCCTTCTCGATCTCGTCGACCCAGAGCACGGTCGGGGCGAGGGCCTCGGCCACGGCGATCGCCTCGCGCACCATCGCCTCCGCGCCGCGCTCCACGGCGCCGAACGCCGTGGCCGCGTCGAAGCGCAGCAGCGGGAACTGCCACTCGCGCGCGACGGCCTTCGCGCACAGCGATTTCCCGCAGCCCTGGACGCCGAGGATCAGGAGACCTCGCGGAGCCGGCAGCCCGAAGCGGCGGGCCGCGTCACCGAAGGCGCGGCGCCGGTCGCCGAGCCAGCGCTTGAGCTCCCCCAGGCCACCGACCGCCTCGAGACCCTCGTCGGCGTCGACGAACGCGAGCGCCGGGGCGCGCCGCAGCGCGAGCCGCTTCTCCTGCACGATGCGCTGGACGCAGCTCTCGTCGAACCCGCCCGCGAGCAGCAAGGCCTTGCGGAACACGCGCTGCGCCTCGCCGCTCGTGAGACCGAGGGCCGCCCGCGCCGAAGCCGCGAGGAGCTCCGGCGGCGGCGTGGTCGCGCCCGGCGTCGCCTCGAGGACGCGTCGGAAGAGCGCGGCGAGCTCGTCGGCGCGGAGCAGGGGAAGCGACACCACGCCCGCGTCGCGCTCGAGGCTCTCGGGGAACTGGCAGCGCGGCGCGACGACGAGCACCGCCTGGCGCCGCTTGCCGAGCTGGGGGAGGAGCTCGCGCAGCCGACGCGCGACGGCGTCGGTCTCGAGCTGGCGCGCGGCGTCGAGGAGCAGCAGCAGGGCAGGGTCTTCGCGGCGCGCGAAGGCGCGCAGCGCGGCGTCGAGCTCGAGCGTCGAGGCGCCGGCGCCCTCGCCCTGCGACAGGCCCGACGCGCACGACCAGGTCACGATCGGACGCTGCAGGGTCTCCGCCGCCCGCTCGACCGCGCGCAGCGCGCGGTCCTCCTCGAAGCTCTCGACGGCGACGAGACGCCAGCCGGCGCGCAGCAGCGCGACCAGCTCGTCGCTGGCGTCGAAGGGGCGGTCGGCGCGCTCGCTCATTCCACGTCCGCCGTCACGCGCACCACCTCCTCGAACGGGGTCTGGCCCTCTGCGAGGCGGCGGATCGCGGCCTCGCGCAGGGTCTGCATGCCCTCGATGCGCGCCGCGTGTGCGATCTCGGAGGCGTCGCGCTGCTCGCGGATGAGCTGCTGTACGCGCCGTCCGACGTCCATCATCTCGAACACGCCCATCCGTCCGTAGAGCCCCGTGTGGCGGCACTCGGGGCAGCCCTCGCCCCAGCGCACGCGCAGCCGCTCGCGCCGGTCGACGGGCACCTTGAGCGCGAGGGCCGCGACCTGGTCCGTGGAGAGCGCGCCCTCGATCGCGCAGTGGGAGCAGATCCGCCGCACCAGGCGCTGCGCCACCACGCCGCGCAGCACGCTCGAGAGCAGGAAGCGCTCGACGCCGAGCTCGACCAGGCGCGTCACCGCGCCGGCGGCGTCGCGCGTGTGGAGCGTGGAGAACACGAGGTGGCCCGTGAGCGCCGCCTGGATGGCCATCTGCGCGGTCTCGCTGTCCCGGATCTCGCCCACCATGATGATGTCCGGGTCCTGGCGCAGGATCGAGCGCAGGGCGGAGGCGAACGTCACGTCGATCGTCGGGTTGACCTGCACCTGACAGAAGCGCGCGTCGACGAGCTCGATCGGGTCCTCGACCGTCGTGATGTTGACCTCGGGCCCGGACAGGTAACGCAGGGTCGAGTAGAGCGTCGTGGTCTTTCCGGAGCCGGTCGGGCCGGTGACGAGCACGAGGCCCGAGGGCGAGGTGATCCAGCGCTCGTAGCGCTCGCGCTCGGCGCCGTCGAAGCCGAGCTCCTGGAGGTCGGTCGCGAGCACGCTCGGGTCGAACACCCGGATCACGACCTTCTCGCCGAACGCCGTGCACACGCTCGACACGCGCAGCTCGACCTCGCGCTCGTTGCGCTGGGTCTTGATCCGCCCGTCCTGCGGACGCCGGCGCTCGGCGATGTTCATGCGCGCCAGCACCTTGAGCCGCGACGTGATCGCGCCGTGCACGGAGAGCGGGATCACCTCGATGTCGTGCAGGATGCCGTCGATCCGGAACCGGACCACGCCGTCGCCCATGCGCGGCTCGAGGTGGATGTCGGAGGCGCGCTGGTCGAACGCGTACTGCAACAGGTAGTCTACGGCCGCGATCACGTGCTCGTCGCTCGTGCTCGCGAGCTCCTCGCTCGAGCGCAGCTCGACGAGCGGCGCGAGCGCGCCGTGGCGCGAGCCCGGGCCGAGCTTCTGCTCGGCGGCGGAGACGCTCGAGCGGAAGCCGAAGACGCGGTCGATCAGCTGGAGGATCTCGCGCTTCGCGGCGACGACGAAGCGCTGCGGCCGGCGGATCGAGCCCGCGAGCGACTCGCGCAGGGCCGCGTCGAAGGGGTCGGCGATCGCGAGCACGAGCGTGTCGCCCTCTTCGGCGAGGGGCAGCACGACGTGGCGGCGCGCGAACGGCCGCGAGAGCGTCTTCGTCGCGAGGGCGCCGTCGACGCGCAGCGGATCGATGCGGCGGGCCTCGAGCCCCGCGGCCCGCGCGAGGGTCTCGGCGATCGCCTCCTCGTCGAGGCGCCGCGCCGGCTTCTTCGGGTGGGCGAGGGCCGCGGCCGAGACGATCTCGGCGGGCGACACGTCGTAGCGCGCCGCGCTCTGGGAGCGCACGGAGCCCACGCGCTCCTTCAGCACGCGGCTGCGGAGCGTCACCGCGCGCGTGCGGATGTCTTCCGCCGCGGCCGCCGTCAGGAGCTCGTCGCGCTGCAGGAGCTCGAGCAGCTCGTCGAGGCCGAGGGCCGGCCGCCCGGGCTCGTCGGCGCGCGGAAGCGGCGACGCGGAGGAATGCGGAGAACGCGAGGGAGGGCTGGAAGTCATGGGACGACTATCGGCAGAAACGCCGCTCGACTCGAGGGCCCGGCTGGAGCGTTCCCCGGACGAAGTCCTGCGCGGTTCCCTCGACGGCGGCGTGACGTGCGACACCGTCGCGGGCCGACCCGGCCGCGCGATCAGAAGCGCAGGATCTCCGGCTCGAGGGTCGCGAGGTCGAGCACGCCGACCGCGTTCAGGCCCGGCACGTGTCCCGCGCACTCGCCGGGGTTGAAGACGAGCCGGCCCGTCGCGCGACGCTCGATCACCTGGCGGTGGACGTGCCCGTGGAGCGCGACGTGGTGGTCGTCGCCGTCGAGGGTCGCGAGCTCGCGTGGGTCGTGCACCACCACGATCCGCCGCTCCGCCCACACGAGCCGCAGCGGCGGATCGACGAGCGCGATCCCGTGGCGGCGCGCCGCCTCGAGGAGGGAGTCGCGCTCGACGTCGTTGTTGCCGAAGACACCGTAGAGCGGTACGCCGAGGTGCGCGAAGGCGTCGAGCGTCTTCGCCTGGGTGATGTCGCCGGTGTGGATCACGCGCGAGACGCCCGCCGCCCGGAACAGCTCGACGATCCGGCGCACGTTCGGGAGGTGATTGTGCGTGTCGCTCACCACCCCGATGCGCATGCGAGGGTCGTCGCCCGCCGCTCAGTAGCCGACGAGCCGGAGCCCGGGGCGCGGCCATTCGAAGGACACGAGCTTCCCGGTCCCGGAGAGCGTCACGAACGCCGTGCGCAGGTCCGGGCCGCCGAAGCAGACGTTCGTGGTGAGGGGGTCCGGCGTCGCGAAGAACTCCGTCCCGGAGCCGTCGGGCGCGATCGCGGTGATGCCGCCGTTCACGAGCGTCGCGACGCAGACGTGGCCCGCGGAGTCCACGGCGAGCGAGTCGAGGAGCTGGAAGCCGGGCAGGCCCCACAGCAGCGTGCCCCCCGCCGGCCCGAAGCCCGGCGTCGCCGTGACGCTGCCCGGCGACGGCACGTCCCACTGCCAGACGCGGCCCGTGTGCGTCTCGGCCACGTACACGCGGCGGCCGTCGGGAGAGAGGCCGATCCCGTTCGGGGAGTCGAGCGGGAAGATCGCCTCGCGGATCGCGCTGCCGTCGAGCTTCGCGTAGAAGACGCCCGTGCGGTCCCGCTCGCGCTCGCGCGTCGTTCCGTGGTCGGTGAACCAGATGCCGCCGTGCGCGTCGAGCACGAGGTCGTTCGGCCCGCGGAGCTTGCGCCCGTCGCACTCGGTGTAGAGGACGTCGACCTTGCCGCTCTCGAGGTCGATGCGCTCGATGCGGCCGCCGGTGTGGGAGGGAGGCGTGGGCCCCGGCACGAGGAGGCCCCCGACCTCGTGCCACGTGAAGCTCCCGCCGTTGTTCGCGACGTAGAGCTTTCCATCCGGACCGAGCGCGGCGCCGTTCGGTCCGCCGCCGGGCCGTGCGACCGTGGACTTCCTGCCCTTCGGATCGACGCGCGTGATCTCGCCGCTCGCGATCTCGACCAGCACGATGCTGCCGTCGGGCAGCCAGACCGGTCCTTCGGGGAATCGGAGGCCGCTTGCGAGCTCGCGGAGCTTGGGCGTCTGCATCGGGGGCTCCTCTCGATCGGTTCCGGTCCCGGCTTTCTAGGAGGAGCGGAAGGGCGAGTCAAGCGGGGGCGCGCAGCGCGCTCGCCGCGAGTAGGATCCCGCGACGGATGGCGGGAGGCCCGGAGCGCCGATGATGCGAGCTCGTTCTACCGTGCGCGCCCTCGCGCTCGCGTCCGCGGCCTGGCTCGGCCTCGCCGCGACGGCGCAGGCGCCGGCGCCCGCGGTCGACGCGCTGGTTTCCGGCGCACGCCTCCACCTCGACCTCGCCGAGCTCGCCGCCCGCGAGCCCCTCGCCTCCGACGAGGACTTTCGCGTCCGCGAGCTCGCCCGCGATGCGCACACGAGCCACCACCTGGTGTGGATCCGCAAGGCCGAGGCTCCGCACCGCCACGACCAGCACGACCTCTTCGTCGTGATCCTGCGCGGCTACGGCACGATGCTCCTCGAGAACGAGACCCGCCCCGTCGGCGAGGGCTCGATCCTGTACGTTCCGCGCGGCACGCCGCACGCGTTCACCAACCAGAGCGGCGCGCCGGCCGTGGCGTACGCGATCTACTCGCCGCCCTTCGACGGGAAGGACCGCGTGGCCCCGGACGCCCCGAGATGAGGTCCGGCCTGCGGGTGGTCGAGGCGCCGGCGTTGCCCTGGCGTCTCGAGCTCGACGGCGCCCCCTGGCTCGGACCCGCCGGCTTCGAGATCGCGCGCGGCGGTGCGTCCTGGCGCGCGGGGGCCGTCGAGATCGAGCGCGTCGAAGGCTCCGACGACGCGGGCGCCTACGAGGATCTCCGCCTCCTCGCCGTCGACCGCGCGCTGCCCGTGCTGCCGAGCCTGCGGATCTACCGCGACCGCTCGCTCCTCGCCTTCCGGCTCGAGGCGACCGAGCGCCTCGCGGCGCTCGCGACGGGAGCCTTCGCCGAGCCGAGCGTCGTCTGGCCCTCCCTGCGGCCGGCGGAAGGCCGCGCTCCGGCCGGCACGCGGAGCTTCGGCCACCAGTACACCGAGTTCGGCGTGCCCGTGTCGGGGGCCGCCGACTGCACGGGCTACACGATGGCAGGTCACCGTCCGCCGATCGTGTTCCCGCTGCTCTGGATCTCGCCGGACGGCCGGACGCTGCTCCTCGCGCCGCTCGACGCGTTCCACGAGCAGGTGGTGCGCGTGCCGGCCCGGCCGGAGGAGCGCGGGCTCGGCGTGCGGGCGGGCTGGCACGGCGACCTCTCGGAAGTGCCCGCCGGCTTCTCGAGCGAGATGGGCCTCCTCGCGGCCGACTCGCCGCGGGCCGCCCTCGCGCGCTGGGGCGCCCTGCTCCAGCGCCGCGCCGGCACGACGCGGCCCACCCGCTACGCCGACAGCGGCGTCGGTCGGCTCTCCTACTGGACCGACAACGGCGCGGTCTACTACTACCGGACGGAGCCGGGGCTCGACTACACCGAGACGCTGGCGCGTGTCGCCCGCGAGCTCCCCGCGGCCGGCGTGCCGATCCGGTCGCTCCAGCTCGACTCCTGGTTCTATCCGCACGAGAAGCTGCGAGAGGTGTCGAACGCGGGCGCTGCCGTGGTGCCGCCGACGGGCATGCTGCGCTTCGAGCCGCGCGAGGACCTCTTCCCCGACGGCTTCCGCGATCTCCGCCCGCGGCTCGGCGGGCTCCCGCTCACGTTCCACGGCCGCCACCTCTCGAGCCGCTCGCCCTACTGCGCCGATGGCGCGTGGTGGACGGACGGCGACTACGCCCATCCGGTCGACCCCGCGTTCTTCGACCGCTTCCTGGCGAGCGTCGCGGCCTGGGGCGGCATCACCTACGAGCAGGACTGGCTCGTGGAGACGTTCCTCGGCGTGCGGGGCCTGCGCGAGGCGCCGGGGCGCGCTCGGGCCTGGCAGGAGGCGATGGACCGCGCGGCCGGAGAGCACGGGATCACGCTGCAGTGGTGCATGGGAACGCCGGCGGACTGGTGTCGCACGGTGACGCTGCGCCACGTCACGTCGGTGCGCACGAGCGGGGACTACCGCTACCTGTTCGACAACGGCCTCAACTGGGTCTGGTTCCTCCACGGCAACGCCTTCGCCCGTGCGCTCGGGCTGCATCCGTACAAGGACGTCTTCCTGACCCACGGCGAGACGGGCCTCGGGCCGGGCGAGCGCCACGTGGAGGCGGAGGCCCTGCTCGCGGCGCTCTCGACCGGGCCCGTCGGGATCGGCGACCGGCTCGGTCACACGAACGCGTCGATCGTGCGCCGCACCTGCCGCGCCGACGGCGTCCTCGTGAAGCCCGACGTGCCGCTCGCGGCGATCGACCGCTGCTACCTCGCGAACGCCTTCTTCGAGCGGAGCCCGCTCGTCGGAGAGGCCTGGACGCAGCACCCCGCCGGACGCTGGGCCTACGTGGCGAGCTTCCACGCGGCGCGGGACAGGGCTCCGCTCTCGTTCCGCCTCGGGCTCGACGAGCTCGGAGAGAGCGCGCCCGAAGGGGACGTGGTGGTCTACGACTGGCGCCGGCGGAGCTTCGCGCCCGCGCCGCGCGACGGCGGGCTCGACCTCACCCTCGAGTGGCAGGACTTCGACTTCCGGGTGCTGGCGCCGCTCCTGCCGGGCGGTCTCGCGCTGGTGGGCGACGTGGAGAGGTACGCCACGGCGGGGGATCAGCGCGTCTCTGGAATTTCGCAGACGCCCGAGGGCGTACGGTTCGAGGCCCTGGGCGTGCCCGGAGAGCGGGTGGTCGTGACGGGGTGGGCGATGCGTGCGCCGCAAGGGGCCTCCGTCTGGAGCCCGGGCGGGGAGCGCGCGCTCGGCGTCGAGCGTGGAGCGGGCATACCCGAAGGCGAGGGCGAACGCCTCGTGTTCGAGCCCGCGAGCGGCGCGTTCCACGTCGCGGTTCGCCTCGACGCCGTGGGTCGCGCGCGCGTGTCGGTGACGGCGGTCTAGCGCCGATGGCGCCGGTGAAGCCCGGGCCGCTCGATCCCGCGGAGCTCGCTCGGTTCCTCGAGACGTTCCTCTACCGCGAGCCCGCCTTCCTGGTGGACGAGATCGTGGCGGTCGACCGCGCCGGCCACGCGATCGAGGCGCTCCTCGACACCACGCGGCCGCTCCCGTTCGCGTCGCAGCAGCGTGTCGACGCCAACCATCCGGCGCACGTGGCGGCCGGCGAGATGCTGATGGTGACGGGCGGCCTGGGCTGCCTGTCGGCCTGGCTCTTCCACGGCGTGCGCTGGGACCAGGGCTGGTCCGGCTTCGGGAACCGCGTCCACCGCGCCGACTTCAAGTCCCTGGCGCGGATCGGTCCCCCGCTCCGGCTCCACGCGCGGGAGACACAATGGCGCGACGGGCCGAAGCGCGTGGTGATCCGCTACGAGTTCCGCTTCGAGCAGGAGGGGCGCGTCGTCTACGTCGGCGACCAGAGCGCGATGTTCTTCCGCGACCTCGCCCTGGACGAGACGTGATCAGGGGGCGATGCCGGCGGCGCGCTGCAGCTCGACGAAGCTCTCGCGCACGTGCTGCACCAGGCCGGAGAGGTCGGGCAGGGCGTCGTAGTCGGCGTTGAGACCCCAGTAGAGCCCGCCGTCGTAGCTGAAGAGGGCGATGTTCAGCGCCTGCCCCGGCGTGAGCGGCGCGACCGGGTAGGTCTCGCGCATGCGCGCGCCCTGCAGGTAGAGGGGGATCTGCGGCCCGGGCACGTTCGTCACCACGAGGTTGTAGGGTCGCGAGCGCACGGTCATGCGCACGGCCTGGACCAGAACGTTCGGCACGGTCCACTCGCTGATCGCCGTGAGCACGCGACCGCCGAGCGCCTGCTTCGACTCCTTCAGGTTGCCCATCGTCTCGCGCACGGCCTTCTGCCGCTCGATCGGGTCCGAGAGGGCGACCGGAAGCGGCGCGACGAGCTGCGTGATCTGGTTTCCCGTCGCGCCCGTCTCGCCCTTCGCGCGCACGCTCACCGGCACCATCGCCCGCACCTCGAGCTCCTGGATGCGCAGGCCGCGGTCGATGAAGAAGGCGCGGAGCGCCCCCGCGACCGTCGCGAGGACCACGTCGTTCAGGGTTCCGCCGAGCGCGTCCTTCACGGCCTTGAAGTCGGCGACGCGGTGGGCCGTGCACTCGAAGCGGCGGTGCGGCCCGGTCTCGACGTTGAGCGGCGTCGGCGAGGCCGAGCTCCACGACGGCGCGAGCACGTCGCGCACGCCGCCCGCCGCCTCCGCGAGCTGCGCCACCGTCTCGCGAGGCTTCGCGACGGCGTCGCGCAGGGCCTGGACCGCCGCCACGGGCTGGGCGAGCCGACGCATCACGGCGTCGGCCACGAGGAGCGAGCCGGAGGGCGCCGGGCGCGGCACGAAGGGACGGGGCGGCGGCGTCAGCGCGTCCGGCGTCATGTCGAGCAGGATCGACATCAGCTCTGCGCCCGCGATGCCATCGATCATGCAGTGGTGGGTCTTCGAGACGAGCGCGAAGCGGTCGCCTTGCAGGCCCTCCACGAACCACAGCTCCCAGAGCGGCTTCCCGCGGTCGAGCTGCTGCGACATGACGCGGCCGACCAGGCGCTTCAGCGCCTCGTCGTCACCGGGCCGTGGCAGGGCCGAGTGGCGCACGTGGTAGCCGAGGTTGAAGCGATCGTCGTCGATCCAGACCGGATGCCCCTCGCCGGGCACGAACGCCACGCGCTGGCGGAAGCGGGGCACGCGCGGAAGGCGGGCCTCGATCGCTCCGCGCAGCCGGTCGACGTCGAGGCCGCCCTCCGGCGTGCGCAGCGGGCCCAGCTCGAAGATCCCGACGCTGCCCACGTGCATGTGGTTGTTCGCGTCCTCGAGGGCGAGGAACATGGCGTCCGCGGCCGAGAGCCGCTCGTAGTAGGGCATCCGCTTCTCCCCTACCGTGGGCGACCCAGCCTACCACGCGCGGAGGGACCGAAGACACGATGGCAGGAATGGCGACGCGGCTCCGGTCACTCCTCGCGCGCCGCGGCCGGCTCACGGTGGCGCCGTTCGTGTTCGACGGCCTCCAGGCGAAGCTCGCCGCGGCCGCGGGCTTCGAGGCGGTGTACATGACCGGCTTCGGCACGGCGGCCGCGCGCGGCTGGCCCGACGTGGGCCTCCTGGGCCGGGCCGAGATGGTCGAGAACGCGCGCACGATCGCGCGCGCCGCGGGCCTTCCCGTGATCTGCGACGCCGACACCGGCTACGGGAGCCCGCTCAACGTCTGGCACACGGTGCGCGAGTACGAGGATGCCGGCGCCGCCGCGCTCCACCTCGAGGACCAGGTCTGGCCGAAGCGCTGCGGGTTCCTGTCGGGCAAGCAGGTGATCGCGCTCGACGACATGCTGCCGAAGCTGCGCTCCGCCCTGGCCGCCCGGCGCGATCCCGACTTCGTCGTGATCGCGCGCACCGACGCGCTCGCGCCCCTCGGCTGGGACGAGGCGATCCGGCGGGCGCGGGCCTATCGCGAGGCCGGGGCCGACCTCGTGTTCGTCGACGGCATCCGCAGCCGCGACGATCTCGCCCGCTACGCGCGCGCGCTGCCCGACGTCCCGCTGCTCTACAACGGCCAGCTCCCGGCGCGCGAGGTCGAGGCCGCGGGCTTCCGGCTCATGCTCCACATCGCGCCGCTCCTCGCGGTCCACGCCCGCATGCGCGCGGTGTACGAGGAGATCGCGCGCACGGGCGAGCTCGCGGGCGGTCCGGGTCTCGAGGAGCTCGAGGCGATGGCGAAGCTCCTCGGGCTCGACGAGCTCGACGCGATCGGGCGCGGGGAAGGGAGCTGAAGGAGAGGCGATGGAAGACGGGGGAACGGGGTCCCGCGCGCGCGCCTTCCTGCTCGTGACCGTCGTCTACGTCGCGGCGCTCGCGGCGGCGCTCGTCGCGGGGAGGGGCGTCTCGGGCCGACACCCGATCACGGTCGCCGCCGCGGCCGACGTCGTCGCCACGCTCGTCGTCTTCGCCGCGAGCCGTACCTTCTCGAACTCGAGCCTCTACGATCCCTACTGGAGCGTGGCGCCGCCCGCGATCGCCGCCTACTTCGCGCTCGCGGCGCCGACCGAGATGGCGGTGGCGCTGCGCCAGGTCGTCGTGCTCGCGCTGGTCTTCGCCTGGGCCGTGCGCCTCACCCACAACTGGGCGCGCGGCTGGACGGGCCTCGCGCACGAGGACTGGCGCTACGTCGACATGAAGCGGAGGAGCGGCCGGCTCTACTGGCCCGTGAGCTTCCTCGGGATCCACCTCTTCCCGACCGTGATGGTGCTCCTCGGCTGCCTTCCGCTCTGGCCCGCCCTCGCCACCGGGACACGGCCCTTCGGCGCGATCGACCTCGTGGCGGCGCTCGTCACGCTCGCCGGGATCGCGCTCGAGCTCGCGGCCGACGCCCAGCTCCGACGCTTCCGGCTGTCGGGGCCCCCGGCCGGCGCGATCCTCGACACGGGCCTCTGGGCCTGGTCGCGCCATCCGAACTACTTCGGGGAGATCCTCTTCTGGTGGGGGCTCGCGCTGTTCGGGCTCGCCGCGGCCGGCCCGATCTGGTGGATCCCGCTGGGCGCGGTCGCGATCACCGCGATGTTCCTCCTGGCGAGCCTGCCGCTGATCGAGACGCGCATGGCGGAGCGCCGCGGGGAGCGGTGGGCGGCGTACTGCGAGCGCGTCCCACGCCTCGTTCCCCGTCCGCCGCGCTCAAGGAGCTGAGGCACGGGCGCAGCGCCACTGCGACTGGGTGCAGCGCCGCGCCTGCAACGTGCGGCGACGGACGGCCCGTCGGGGCCGTTCCAGGCGCGCTCACGCTGGTCCATCGTTTGCATCGGCGAGAGGCGCACCCGAAGGAGGCTCCCATGTTCCAGCCCGTCGAGTCGTCGCCTTGGGACGTCTTCTCGGCCACGTTCCAGGCCGATCCCTACCCGACGTACGCGCGCATCCGCGAGGAGAGCCCGGTCCTGCCGCTCGCGCGCGGCCCGCTTCGCTTCGTGCTGCTCTCGCGCTACGACGACTGCGTCGCGGTGCTGCGCGACCCGCGCTTCAGCGCGATGAAGTTCCCGGAGGGGCTCGTCACACTCGCCCTCCACGGCCCCGACCCCGACCTCGCCTCCCTCGCGCGCGTGGTCTCCAACGTGATGCTGGTGAAGGACGGGCCGGACCACGCGCGCCTGCGCGGCCTCGTGAACAAGGCCTTCACGCCCCGCGTGGTCGAGGCCCTGCGCGATCGGATCGAGACGCTCGTCCAGGAGCTGCTCGACGAGGCGGACCGCCGCGGCGGCCTCGAGCTCATCCACGACTTCGCGTCGCCGCTTCCGGTCGCGGTGATCGCCGAGCTCCTCGGCCTGCCGGCCCGCGACCGGCGCCAGGTCAAGACGTGGTCCGACGCGCTCGTGCCGGTCCTCGACGGAACGCTGCGGGACGCGCACCTCGCGACGGTCGCGAGCGCGGCCAGCGAGTTCCGCGCCTACCTCAAGGACGTCGTCGAGCAGCGGCGCAAGGATCCCGGCGACGACCTCCTCTCCGGGATGATCGCCGCGCACGAGCACGACGACGCGCTCACCGAGGACGAGCTCCTGGCGTCGGCGATCCTGCTGCTCGGGGCCGGCCACGAGACGACGACGAACCTGATCGGCAACGGCATGCTGGCCCTGCTCCGCCACCCCGCCGAGCTCGCACGCCTCGGGCGCGATCGATCCCTCGTGAAGGGAGCGGTCGAGGAGCTGCTCCGCTTCGACAGCCCCGTCCAGACGACGTCGCGCGTGGCGAAGGAGGACGTCGAGATCCGTGGCGTGCGCATCCCGGCGGGCATCGAGGTGAATACGCTGATCGGCTCCGCGAACCGCGACCCGGCGCAGTTCCCGGAGCCCGACCGGCTGGACCTCGGCCGCGCGGACGTCCGCCACCTCGCCTTCGGCCACGGACCGCACTTCTGCCTCGGCGCGTCGCTCGCCCGCCTCGAGGCGCAGATCGCCTTCGAGCGGCTGCTCCACCGCTTCCCGAAGATCGAGCAGAGCGCCGAGCCGCGGCACAAGCCCGGCCTCGTGCTGCGCGGGCTCGAGGAGCTGCGGCTCGAGGTCGGATGAGGGCCGGTCGCGACGGCGACGGGCCGGCTATGCCATCACCTTCCGCGCCCACTCGGCGACCCGCTCGATCGCCTGCTGGCCCTCGGGAAGCATCGGCGCGAACAGGTGCCAGACGTGGATCATGTCCTCCCACGCCTCGTAGGTCACGTCGACGCCGGCCTCGCGCGCGCGCTCGGAGACGCGCACGGCGTCGTCGAGCAGTGTCTCGGCGGTGCCGACGTGGACCAGGAGCGGCGGGAGGCCTCGCAGGTCCGCGTGGAGCGGCGCGGCGAGGGGGGTTCGCGGATGCGCGCCGCCGAGGTAGAGCTCGGCCATCCGGCGCAGCGGCTCGGCCTGCACGATCGGGTCGAGGTGCGCCTTCGACGTCATCGAATCGCCGACGCCCTCGAGGTCGACCCAGGGCGAGAGGCACGCGCCTCCGGCGGGCAGCGGGAGACCCTCGTCGCGCGCCGCGACGAGGGTCGCGAGGGTGAGGCCCCCTCCGGCCGAGTCGCCCGCGATCACGACCTGCCGCGGGCTCGTGCCCTGGTCGAGGAGCCAGCGGTACGCCTCGAGCGCATCCTCGACCGCGGCCGGATGGGGATGCTCCGGCGCGAGCCGGTAGTCGACGACGAGGCCCCGTGCGCCGCTCGCCCGCGAGAGCCGCGACACCATCTCGCGATGGGTGCGGATCGAGCCGATCACGTAGCCCCCGCCGTGCAGGTAGAGGATCACGCGCTCGTCCGACGCGCCCGGCGCGGCCACCCACTCGGCGGGCACGTCGCCGGCCGACACGGGCTCGAGTCGGACGTCCGGCGGCACGGGCATCATCGACGACAGGGCCTCGAAGCCCTGACGCATCTGCGCGGGCGTGACGTCGGCGGGCGGCGCCGGCTGCGAGCGCATCATCTGCACGATCATCGCGAGCTGTTGGCTGGGCATGGGTCTCCTGGTCTTGCGTCGCGGGGATCCGCGGCCTCGAGACTATGGCTGCGCCCGGGGCGGGCTGGCAAGCTGCGCGCGATGGCCCCGCCGCGCCGAGTCGTCGTCTCCGCGCCCGCCCGGGCGAACCTGCTCGGCAACCCGAGCGACCAGTACGGCGGCTCGCAGATCTCGTGCAGCGTGCCGCTGCGCGCCCGGGTCGTGCTCACCGCGGCGGCCGCGACCCGGCTCGCGACCGGCGGCGCGGAGTGCGCCGTCGATGGTCCTCGAGACCTGGCGCCGCGCGGCGATCCCTTCGACCTCGCCCGCGTGGTGCTCGCGGCCGGGGCCGAGCTTCCCGGAGCGCACGTGGCGTACGAGAGCGAGATCCCGCTCCAGAGCGGTCTCGCGGGCTCGACCGCGCTCGTGGTCGCGCTGCTCTTCGCGCTCGCGCGCTGGCGCGGCGCGGCGCTGTCGCTCCATGCGCTGGCCGAGGAGGCGCGCCGGATCGAGGCCGAGGGCCTGGGCGTGACGTGCGGGTTCGGCGACCAGTACATGGCCGCCTTCGGCGGCCTCGCCTACCTCGACTTCCGCGGGAAGGCGCCGCGCGACGACCTCGCACGCCAGCCCTACGCGACCGTCGAGCCCCTGGCCGGCCACGTGCCCGCGCTGCCCTTCGTGCTCGCCGACACCGGCGTGCGGCACTCGTCGGACCGCGTCCACCGCCCGATCCGCGAGCGCTGGCTCGCCGGCGAGCGCGAGGTGGTCTCCGGCTACGAGCGCGTGGCGGAGCTCGCGCGCGAGGGCAAGCGCGTCCTCCTCGCCGCGGACTGGCCGCGCCTCGGCGCCTTGATGGACGAGAACCACGCCGTCCAGCGCGGCTTCGGCGGCTCCGGAGAATCGAACGAGCGGCTGATCGCGGCGGCGCGCGGCGCCGGGGCGCTCGGCGCGAAGCTCGCGGGCGCCGGCCAAGGCGGCACGATCGTGGCGCTCGTCGACGAGGCGGAGCGGGGCAAGGTCGAGCGCGCGCTGCGCGAGGCCGGCGCGTCGGCCGTCCACCGGCCCGCGCCGGTCGATGGCGTCCGCCTCGAGGAAGCCTGACGCGGCCGGCTCGCTACGCGGGCACCGCGCCCCCGAACACGGCGAAGCGGAAGCTTCGATACCAGCACGAGACGTCGACGAAGCCCGCCGCACGGAGCCAGTCGAGCTGATCCCGTACGGTGTCGGGTCGGTCGTGCTCCATGCGCGCGAGGGCCTGGGCGAGGGTCGGCTCGTCGGCCCCGAGCGCGCGCGCCTGACGCAGCCAGGTCTCGTGCTGGAAGCGGTCGAGGGACGGCGTCTCGCCGAGCACCTGGTCGGCGTTCGCGAGGACGCCCCCCGCGGCGAGCGCGCTGCGGATCCGCGCGAAGAGCGCGCGCTTCGCCGGCGCAGCGAGGTGGTGGATCGAGAGCGCCGAGACGACCGCGTCGTAGGGCCCACCGAGCGGGGCCTCGGCATAGTCGGCCTCGAGGCAGGTCGCGCCGCCGGGCCGGCGCGCGAAGCGCTCGCGCGCGAGCGCGAGCATGTCGCCCGACACGTCGACGAGCGTGAGCTCCGCGCGCGGCCAGCGCTCGGCGACCAGGGCGGCGAGGAGGCCCGTGCCGGCGCCGAGGTCGAGCACGCGCGGCGCAGCGTCGTCCGCGAAGGGGAGGCGTGCGAGGACGCTCGCGTAGAAGTCGTCGAAGCAGGGCACGAGCTGCCGGCGCGAGGCGTCGTAGCCCGGCGCACCGGCCGAGAACGCGCGCGCGACCGCGGAATGCGCCGAGTCGGGAGACACGGAGCGCGTCGCCATCGTCCCAGGCTACGCCGCCCCGCGCTGCGGCGCGAGGCGATGCTCGCACCGCTACGCCCTCGGCAGCTCCTTCCCCGCCGCGATCACCGCCGTGGGGCCTCCGTCCATGGCGAGCAGGGCGTCGATCGCCGCCGCCGACACCGGAGGCGAGAAGTGGTAGCCCTGGCCGAACTGGCAGCCGAAGCGCAGCAGCGCCTCGAGCTGCACCGCGTCCTCGATTCCCTCCGCGACCGTCGAGAGCTTCAGGCTGTGCGCGAGCTGCACGATCGTCTGGGCGATCGCGACGTCCTCGCCGTCGCGCGCGAGGAGCTCGACGAAGGCGCGGTCGACCTTCAGCACGTCGAGCGGGAAGCGGTGGAGATAGGCGAGCGACGAGTAGCCCGTGCCGAAGTCGTCGATCGCGAGGCGCACGCCGAGCTCGCGCAGCTCGCGCAGGCGCAGCAGCGTGGCCGCGGTGTTCTGCATGACGACGCTCTCGGTGATCTCGAGCACGAGCCGGTCGGGCGGGAGCGACGACTCCTCGAGGGCGGCGCGCACGGTGGCGACGAGGTCGGTGTCCTGGAGCTGGCGGCCCGAGAGGTTCACGGTGACGTGCAGGTCCGCTCGCCGCCGCCACTGCGCCACCTGCTGGCAGGCGTGCCGCAGCACCCACGCGCCGAGGGGCACGATCAGGCCCGTCTCCTCCGCGATCGGGACGAAGCGCGCCGGCGACACCGAGCCGCGGCTCGCGTGGACCCAGCGCAAGAGCGCCTCGACGCCCACGACGTGCGCGGTCTCGAGCTCGACGATCGGCTGGAAGTCGAGATGGAACTCGTCCGACGCGAGCGCGTGGCGCAGGTCGGCCTCGAGGTTCAGGCGCTCGACCGCGGCCTCGTGCATGTAGTGCTCGAAGACCTGGCAGACGCCTCGCCCGCGGCTCTTCGCGTGGTACATCGCGACGTCGGCGTTGCGGAGCACGTCGTCGGCCGTGTCGCCGGCCTCCGCGCGCGCGATCCCGATGCTCGCGCCCACCACGAACTCCTTGCCCGCGATCGCGATCGGGCGCGCGAGGGAGTCGAGGATGCGATGCGGCACGTCGAGCAGGTCCTCGTCGTTCGTGACGCCCTCGAGCAGCACCGAGAACTCGTCGCCGCCGAGACGGCAGGCCGTGTCGACGCGCCGGATGCAGTTCGACAGACGCTCCGCCACGACCGCGAGCAGCCGGTCCCCGGCCTCGTGGCCGAGGGAGTCGTTCACGTGCTTGAAGTGGTCGAGGTCGAGGAACAGCACGGCGACGCCGCGCCCGTAGCGATCGGAGCGCGCGAGGGCCTGCTCGACGCGATCGCGGAAGAGGGCGCGGTTCGCGAGGTTCGTGAGCGGATCGTGGAACGCGAGGTGCTCGAGCTGCGTCACGAGACGCACGCGCTCGGAGACGTCGCGGCACGCGAGCGCGACCCCGCGGACGGCCGGGTCGTCGAGCAGCGGCGTTCCCACGTTCTCGAACAGCAGCCAGCGGCCGTCGCGCGTGCGAAGCCTCCACTCGACGGCGGGCGTCACGCCAGGCTCGGCCAGGGCCTCGGCGAAGAAGCCGCGCAGGAGCGGCACGTCGCTCGGATGCACGAGCTCGACGAGGCTCGCGCCGAGGAGCGACGCCGGCTCGTAGCCCAGGATGCGCGACACGGAGGGCGTGAGGAATCGGATCACGAGCTCGGAGTCGACGATCGCGAGCACGTCGGATGCGTGGTCGACGAGCGCGCGCGCGAGGGCGTCGTCGATCGGCCCGGGCTCCCCGGCGCCGGGCGGGAGCTGCTGGGCGACGCCGCGCAGGCGCGACGGCGGAGCGACCCGCGAGCCGGGCAGGACGGGCGTTCGCGGCCCCCGCTCGCGCTTCCTGCTCATGCCCTGGATCTCCTCCGCGCGCCGGCCACCCGCCGACGCCGCTCCTTCGAGCGCGGCCGGCACTACGTCGCGGTCGGCCGTCGCCCGCGCGCCGGCGTCTCTCCGCCGCCTTTGCCGGGCTCTTCGAGACTAGACGGCGGATGGCGCGCGAGACTTGAAGGCTCTCACGCCGTGTGCGCGACCGTTCGGGCATTCGCTGGAGGCGCTGCGAGGATTCGTGCGCCGATCTCTCGGTGGTCGAGCCCAGCGGCGTCGTCGAGCCGGGCGATCCACTCCGGGCGATCGACCGACAGCTTGATCTCCAGGCTCTCCACGCCGTGGGCTGCGAGGGCGCGCGCCGCGTCGGGCCACCAGGGCGCGATGCCTCGCGCCAGCGGCTCGAGGACCAGGAGGCCCGCGCCTCGGCCGCGCGCCGCGCAGAGCCGCGCGAGGAGGGCGGCCCGCGCGTCGGCCCCGAGCTCGTTCGCGACGTAGCCGAGCACGAGCACGTCCTCGGCGCCCGCGCGCTCCGGGAACGCGGCGGGCAGGGCGCCTCGCCGCGCGTGACCCGAGAGCCCGAAGGCGCGCAGGGTCGCACGCCACTCCGCGAGCGCGAAGCCCGAGACGTCGACGCCGTGGACCGAAGGCGTCGCGCCACCGGCTGCAGCGCCGAGGGCGAGGGCGACCGCGGCGCCCGCGGCGCCGGTGCCGCAGCCGAGATCGTGCACGCGACGCGCGCGCGGCGCCGCGAGCCGAGCGGCCGCGGCGTAGGCGACGAGGAAGTGGAGGGGCGCGTAGAACGTCGCGAGGGCGGCACGCTTCGCGGCGCCCTCGCTCGCCCGCGACGCGAGGCCGCCCTCGCGCCGCCGCTCGACGTAGAGCGACGAGAGCGCCTGCACGCCCTTGCGCACCTCCGAGAAGCGGAGCGGCGGCACGTGTCGCGCGACGGTGTCGGAGAGCCAGCGCGCGAAGGCCGCGTCGAGCGGGGCGGGAAGGGCGAAGGGAGCGGCGGGCGGTCGCGTGGCGTCGTGGCTCAGAGCCGCACCTCGTGGGCTCCGCCCACGTGGCGCCAGCGCTCCGGCTGGCAGGTGAGCACGACGATCTGGAGCCGGCGTCCGGCGATCGCGAGCACCGCGCCGAGCTCCGCCAGGCGAGTCGCGTCGGTGTAGCCGAGGGCGTCGTCGAGCACGAGCGGCATGGCGCCCGCCGGGCCGTCGCCGTCGCGCGCGACGAGCTCCGCCGCGGCCACGCGGGCGAGCAGGGCGAGCTGCTCGCGCGCGCCGCCGGAGAGCTGGTCGAAGGGAACGGGCACGCCGCCGAGGATGCGCGTCGCGACGGCGAGGTCGTCGTCGAGCTCCACGGCGAAGTCCGGACCGAAGACGTAGCGGCCGAGGCGCTCGATCCCCTCGCGCAGCGGCGCGGCGTAGGCCCGCCGGGCCTCGGCACGCGCCTCGGCCAGCGCGTCGAACAGGCGTCGCGCCGCCGCCGCCCGGCGTCGCAGGCCGGCGAGCCGGCGCGCGGCGTGGAGGTGACGCGCGCCGGCGCTGGAGGCGCTCTCATAGAGGCCCTGCTCGGCGCGGACGCCGAGCGCGCCCTGGAGCGCATCGCGCTCGCTGCGACAGGATCTCAGCCGCGCGTCCGCGCCGGCGACCGCCCGCTCCGCGACCTCGGCGCGGTCGCGCGCGGCCTTCGCGTCCAGGGCACCGAGGCGCGCCTCGATCTCGCGCAGCGCCCGCTCCGACTCCCCGGCGCGCCGCTGCGCCGCGCGCACGTTCACGATGAGCGCGTCGTCGGGCGCCGCCGCGCGCGCGCGCGCCAGATCCGCCGAGGCGCGCTCGAGCTCGGACTCGGCCACGCGGAGCTTCGTGACGCTCTCGGCGGCCTGCTTCTCGAGCCCTTCGGCGCGCTCGCGCGCGGCGTCGCGCTCGCGTTCCGCGTCGGCGCGGGCGACCTCCGCCTCGAGGAGCGCCGTCTCCGCATCGCGGAGGGCGCCCTCCGCCGCCTCGGGCTCCGGCGCGCCCGAGGCCGGGTCGCCCGCTCGCGCGCGCAGCGCCTCGATCCGGTCCTCGAGCTCGCGCGGCGTCCGGCCCTCGCCGCCCAGGCGCGCGGCGAGGAGGCGCGCGAATGATTCACGACGCCGCAGGGCGTCGAGGCGCCGCAGCTCCGCCTCTGCGGCCTCGGCGGGGGTGGCGACGCCGGCCTCGGCGCAGCGATCGGCGAGGGCGCGCTCGGCGTCGGCCAGGGCATCGAGGACACGCGACCCGCCCGCGCCCGCCTCGACGCGCAGCGCGAGACGGCCGGGCACCTCGAGGGAGAGCGAGCCCGCCACCGGAACGCGACGCTCCTCGTCGCGCGCGAGAGCGACGGCGGCGCCGTCGACCACGATCTCGCCGGGCGCGAGGGCGCGGAGCGAGACGGAGGGAGCGGTCGCCTCGAGCCGGGCCCAGGCGGCGACGAGGGCGCTCTCCGCCGCGCGGATCGCCGCGAGGCGCCGCTCGTCGATGCGTGTCTTCGCCAGGAGATCGGCGGCGACGGAGTCCTCCGCACGCGCCGTCTCGAGCTCGCGGCGCACCGCCTCGAGGCGAGAGAGCTCGTGGCGCGCGCGCGCGCGGTCCGACTCGCTCCTCGCGCGCTCGCGGGCCGCGGTCGCCGCCGACGATCGTTCCGCTGCTTCGCGCGCGCGCGCTTCGCGGCTCGCCCGCGCCGCGCGCGCGACCTCGAGCGCCGGCGCGAGCGCGACGGAGGCCTGGGCAAGCCGGTCGCGCTCGCGGCGACGCTCCTCGCTCGCCGCGACGAGGAGCTCGCGTGTCCGAAGAGCGGCCTCCGCGGCGCGGAGGTCTCCCGCCGCCGCTTCGTGACCGAGCGCCAGCCGATCGCGCTCGCCGCGCAGCGCCTCGGCCGCCTCGGCATCCTTCCGCGTCTCGAGCGCGCGCTGCGCGAGCTCGCTCCGGCCGCGCTCCTCGGCGACGAGCGTCTCGTCGAGACGCTGTGCCCGCTCGACGTCGGCCTCGAGGGCGCGGAGCCGCGCGTGCGCCTCGGCGCTCGCCGCGCTCGCCTCGCGCTCCTCGCGCTCGGCCTCCTCGAGCTCGCCGCGGGGCTTCCCGGCCTTCGTGAAGAGAGCGGCATGCTCCTTCTGGACGCGCTCGAAGAGCGACTCCTCGGCGGTGCCGGTCGAGTCGCCGCCGGCCGCGGCGTCGAGCGCCGCGGCGAGCGAGCGCGCCGCCCCGAGCGCGGGCCGACCGAGCGCCACGCCCTGCTGGACGCGCAGCGCCTGCCACAGATCGAGGTCGGCCGTTTCGCGCAGGATCGCGTCGACGCGCTCGTGGGCTTCGCGGCCGACGACGCGCTCCGGTCGCGGTCGCCGGATCTCGAGCTCGGTCAGGCGATTCCGATGGAAGTGCTTGCGGTAGACGAACGCGTAGGGCCCGCACTCGGCTTCGAGCTCGATCTCCGTGGCGACGTCGCGGCCGATCGGCTGTGTGTCGCGTACCCGGGCGTCACGCGATTCGTCGCGGAACCCGAGGAGGAGGTCGAGGGCCTCGAGCAGGCTCGTCTTGCCCGCCTCGTTCGGGCCCGAGACGATCGTCACGCCCACCGGAGCGAAGCGGACCTCGCGCGCCTCGATGCCGCGGAAGTTCGCGAGGCGGAGGCGCAGGAGCCTCATGCGGGGCGACCTGCGAGCTGGACGAGGAGGGCGAGGGCGTCGCGGGCCGTCTCGGCCGCCGCTCCGGCCCCCGCGCTCTCGGCGCGCAGGCGCTCGACGGCCGTGCGCGCGAAGCCTGCGATCGGGAGGTCGCGGAGGTCGGCGTCGTCCGGGCGCGCGACGAGCCCGGATTCGTCGACGTCGACCGCGGCGAACAGGGCTTCGGCGGCCTCGAGCGCGCGCGCGAGCGTCTCGCGATCGCGCAGGGAGAGGGCGCCCCGGAGGACCGCGCGCAGCACGGTGCGCTCCTTTCCCGTCTGCGCCTCGAGCCAGCCGGCGAACGACGCGACGTCCTCCGCACCGAGGAGATCGACGGGCGTGCGCTCGAGGAAGCGCCAGGTCGCGACGGGGTGGGCGGTCACGGCGACGCGATCGAGCGTCACGTCGGCCACGAGCACGTTCCCCGCGTCGACCTCGCGGAAGTCCGTCGGCTCCGGGGCGCCGGCGTACCACACGCGACCGCTCGCGCCGACGCACGTCCTCGAGTGACGGTCGCCGAGGGCCAGGTAGTGGAGGCGGCCGTCCGCGAGGGCGGCCTCGGCGGCGGCGAGCGCCACGGGGCGCGCGTCGGTCTCCCGGCTCGGGAGCGTGTCGAGGCCGCCGTGCCCGACGCCGATGCGCGTCACGCCCGGCGGCGCGGGCCGCAGGCGCGCCACCCCCGCGGCGACGAGATCCTCGGCCGGGCGCTTCGAGCGCCACGGGAAGCCCACGAGCTCGACGCCCGGCGCGACGGCCACGGGCGCGTCGTCCTCGAGCACGTGGACGTTGGCAGGGCGATGGCGCGAGAAGCTCGGGGAGCGCCAGATCGCCGCGGCATCGAGGGGATCGTGGTTCCCGGGCAGCAGATAGACGGGCAGCGGAATGGTCGCGAAGGCCTCGAGGGCCCGCGCCACGACCGAGCGCGCGACCTGGTTCGACTCGAAGACGTCGCCGCACACGACCACGAGCTCGCAGCCCTCGCGGCGCGCGACGTCCGCGATCCGCCTCAGGACGTCGATCCGGTCCTGGGTGAAGCGGGCCTGGGCCTCGTCGCCCAGGAAGTGGCGGGTCATGCCGAGCTGGAGGTCCGCGGTGTGGAGGAGCCGCACGTTCCGTCCTCTGCGTGCTTCGCTGGCGAGCGTGCGCCCCCGCAACGACGGATCCGGTCACGCTCGTGGCGCATGATAGACTGCGCCGCGCCGAGACAGGAGCGGGCCACGCCGAGTGCTGCTCTCCCACGTCGAGATCGAGGGCTTCCGCGCCATCCGCAGGCTCGAGCTCGCGCTCGATCCCGTGACGGCGCTGATCGCCGAGAACAGCTTCGGCAAGACGAGCCTGATCGAGGCCCTCGTGCTCTGCCTCGGCGCCGGCGTCGAGGGCGCGGGCCCGACTTTCGCCCCCGACGACTTCCACGTTCCCTGGGATGCGCCGGACCGGCCCGAGCACCGCGTCCGGATCCACCTCTCGTTCCAGGAATCGTTCCCCGGCGAGTGGGCGCAGGCGAGCCACGCGGCGCTCGCGCCGCTCCTCGCGGCGGCCTCGGGTCGGCCCGTCCGCCATCCCGAGATCCGGCTCGAGATCACGGCCACGCGCGCGGCGAGCGGCGCCCCGATCGAAGCGACCGTCACCTTCGTGGACGGCGCCGGCACGCCTCTCGCCGCGGGGAACGACCCGAGCCTCCTCGGCGTCGTGCGGCGCCTCTGCCCGGTCCTCGTCGTGCGCGCGAACCGATACTTCGTCGAGCCGGCGCGCAACGGCGCCCCGGCCGCGCCGCCGCCCGGCGCGCGCCTGCGCGACACCGACACCGCGCGCCTCGCCCAGGAGGTGGAGCTCGTCTACGCGAAGCTCGCGAAGGGCGTCGATCCGGCCGCGGTGCGCCAGGGCCTCGCGGCCGTGGACGAGCTCTACGAGCGGCTCGCACGCAGCCTGCACGCCGAGCCCACGGGCCCCTCCCGGCTGCTGCAGCGGATCGCCCAGTCGCCCCGCGCGGCGGGGAGGGAGCCCCCTGCGCCGCGACGACGCTGGGGCCGGGCCGAGCAGAGCGCGGCGATGCTGCTCCTGCTCGGCGCACTGCTCCAGGCGCAGGGCAGCCACGCCCTGGGCTTCGCCGCGACGCCGCTCGTCGTGCTGGAGGAGCCGGAGGCGCACCTGCATCCCGTGCTCGTCGCAGGGACGTGGCGCCTCGTCGAGCAGCTCCCGACACAGAAGCTCGTCACGACGAACTCCGGCGAGCTGCTTGCCGCGGTGCCGCTCCACTCGATCCGGAGGCTCGGACCCGAGCCCGAGGGCATGCGCGCGCATCGCGTGGGCGAGCACACGCTCTCGACCGACGACCTGCGTCGCGTCGCGTACCACATCCGCGTGAATCGCGCGTCGGCGATGTTCGCGCGCTGCTGGCTCCTGGTGGAGGGCGAGACCGAATCGTGGCTCCTGCCGGAGCTCGCGCGGGTGCTCGGCTTCGATCTGCCGAGCGAGGGCGTGCGCCTGGTGGAGTTCGCCCAGTGCGGAGCGGGGCCGCTGATCAAGCTGGCCCGCGATCTCGGCATCGGATGGCACCTCCTGTGCGATGGCGACGTGGCGGGCCAGGGCTACGCGGCGACCGCGCGCGAGCTCGCAGGCCGCGACGCCGATCGCCACGTGACCGCGCTGCGCGAGCCGGACGTCGAGCTCCATCTCTGGCGACACGGCTTCGAGGACGTGTACCGGCGTGTGGCCCACGTGCCGCGCGGGAGCGGCGATCCGCGCAGCCGGGCACGCCACGACAAGCCCGAGCTCGTGATCCAGAAGGCGATGCGTGCGCTCTCGAAGCCGCGCCTCGCGCTCGCGGTGTCCGAGGCGGCAGCCGCCCGCGGGCCGGGCTCGGTGCCCGGTCCGCTGCGCGCTGTCCTCGAGACGACCGTCTCGCTCGCGCGCGCGGCCGGCCTCTAGCGGAGCTCGATCGGCTCGCCGCGGGACGGGAGCAGCGCCGCGAGCCCGTAGCGCTCGCGGACGCGCGCGGCGAGGGCCGCGCGGGGACCCTCCTCGCCGTGCGTCAGCGCGAGCCGCGGGCGCGACGGCGCGACGTCGGCGAGCCAATCCACGAGCTCGTCCTGCCCGGCGTGGGCCGAGAAGCCCGGGAGCACGTGGATCGCCGCGCGCACCGCGATCGTGTCGCCCAGGATCTCGACGCGCCGCTCGCCCTCGGCGAGACGGCGGCCGAGGGTGCCTTCGGCCATGTAGCCGGCGATCACGACGGCCGTGCCCTCGCGCCAGAGGTTGTGCTTCAGGTGGTGGCGGATGCGCCCGCCGTCGCACATCCCGGAGCCGGCGATGATCACGCAGGCCTCGCCGGAGTCGTTCAGCGCGCGCGACTGCTCGGCGCTCTCGACGATGCGGAGGCTCGCGAGATCGCGCGCGATCTCGCCGCTCCGGACGAGGGATCGCGTCTCCTCGTCGTACAGCTCCTGGTGTCGCCGGTAGACCTCGGTCGCCCTGGTGCCGGTCGGGCTGTCGAGGTAGATCGGGAAGCGCTTCGGCACGCGCCGGGCGCGCACCGCCTCCGCCAGGTGGTAGAGCAGGAGCTGCGTGCGCCCGACCGCGAACGCTGGCACGAGGACGCGCGCCTTGCGTCGCGCCGCGTCGCGCACGATCTCCACGAACGCGTCCACGCTCTCGGCGCGCGGCGGATGGTTGCGATCGCCGTAGGTCGACTCGAGGAAGACGAGGTCGGCGCGCGCGGGCCGCACCGGGTCGCGCAGGATCGGCTGGCCGGGCGAGCCGAGGTCGCCGGAGAACACGACGATGCGCTCGCGCCCGGCGTCGTCGAGCGCGAGCTCGAGGCTCGCCGAGCCCAGGATGTGGCCGGCTTCGAAGAAGCGGGCGCGCACCCCGGGCGCGACCTCGCGCTGCACGTCGCAGGGCAGGCCGCGCACGAGGCGCGCGAGCCGCGCCGCCTCCTTGGGGCCGTAGAGCGGCGCGATCTCCGGCAGGCCGGCGCGACGGCGCACGCGGTTCTCGCGCCGCGCGTCCTCGTCCTGCAGCTTGGCCGAGTCCTGGATCAGGATCTCCGCGAGCGCCTTCGTGGCCGGCGTGGCCCAGACCGGGCGCCGATACCCCGCGGCGGCGAGGAGCGGGAGCCGCCCGGAATGGTCGATGTGCGCGTGGGTCAGCAGGACCGCCTGCAGCGCCCTCGGGTCCAGGGGACGCAAGTCTGCGTTGCGCGCCTCGTCGGCCGCGGCGCCCTGGAAGAGACCGAGCTCGACGAGCACGCTCGCGGATGGCGTCTCGACCAGGTAGCCCGAGCCCGTCACTTCGCCGGCGGCGCCGAGCGGCGTCACCCGGATCACGCGCCGCCGGCCTCCGCGAGCGAGAGCGTCACCTCGACCACGCCGTCCGCGAAGCGGGTCTTCAGCGGGAGGCCGCTCTTGGCGAAGACCGAGAGCATGCTCCGGTTGCTCCCGAGCACCGACGCGTGGAGCGACGGCAGGGCGCTCTCGCGCGCGATCCGGGCGAGGTGTCGCAGCAGGACGGCGCCGATCCCGAGCCCCTGGTGCGCATCGTCGACCACGAAGGCGATCTCGGCGCTGTCGCGGCTCGTCTCGGGGTGCTCGACGATGTAGCGCGCGGTGCCGACGGCGACGCGCTGTCCCGCGTCCTCGACGATCGCCACGAGCGCCACGTGGTTCACGAAGTCGAGCTTCGTGAAGTAGTCGAGCTCGCTCTCGGTGAGGTCGGTCTTCGGTCGGAAGAAGCGGTAGTAGGCGGATTCGGGCGAGAGGTGATGGAGGCCCTCGCGCAGCGCGTCGCGATCCGAGGGCCGGATGGCACGCAGCCAGACCGGACGCCCGTCCCGCAGGCGATCGGTGGCCCGATAGTGGCGCGCGTCGATCACGTCCTCGCGCGCGGGGTGGCCCGGGCCTCGCTCATGCGTTCTTCCGCGCGACCTCGGCGCAGCGGTCGAGGAGCGGCAGCACCTCTTCCGCCGGCGCCGCCGGAAGCGAGAACACCACGCGGTGGAAGCCCAGGCCGATCAGCTTCTCGACCGGCTCGTCGCGCGGCGGGACGCCGAAGACGGAGAGATCGAGAGAGCCGAAGTCGCGGCCGCGGGCGGCGCACGCGCGCCGGAGCGCCTCGACGCCCTCGCCGAGCTTCTCGGGATTGCGCACCGCGATCGGCATCCAGCCGTCGCAGTACTCTGCCACGCGCTCGGGCGCCCACTTCGAGTCGGCGCCGAGGATCACCTTGGGCCCGCCCTTCTGGACGGGCTTGGGCCACGACCAGATCGGATCGAAGCGCACGAACTCGCCGTGGAACGCGGCGTTCTCCTGGGTCCAGATCGCGCGCATCGCGAGCACCTTCTCGCGCACGATCTTCCAGCGCTTCTGGAACGGGACGCCGTGGTTCTCCATCTCCTCGGCGTTCCATCCCCCGCCGATCCCGAGCAGCACGCGGCCGCCCGAGATCACGTCGAGGCTCGCGACCTCCTTCGCGAGCTGGATCGGGTCGCGCTCCACCACGAGACAGATTCCCGTGGCGAGCTTGAGCCGCGTCGTGACCGCGGCGGCCGCGGAGAGCGCGACGAACGGATCGTGCGTGTGCCAGTACTCCTTCGGGAGATCGGCCCCGCCGGGCCACGGCGAGCGCCGGCTCGCCGGGATGTGCGTGTGCTCCGGGAACCAGAGCGACTCGAAGCCGCGCTCTTCCGCCGCCTTCGCGAGCGGGATCGGCTGGATCGCGTAGTCCGTGGGGAACATGAGCACGCCGAAGTCGGTCATGGGGGACCCTCCTCGTAGGCGCGGAGCCGCAGGGTACCATGCGCCGCCGAAGGAGATCCTCGATGTCGTACGAGACGCTCGAGACGACGCTCGACGAGCGCGTCCTCACGATCGCGCTGAACCGGCCCGACCGCCTGAACGCCTTCAACACGACCATGCTGCAGGACCTCCTCGCGGCCTTCGACGAGGCGGACGCGAACGACGACGTGCGCGCGGTGATCGTCACCGGGAAGGGCCGGGCCTTCTGCGCCGGCGCCGACCTCGGAGGCGGGGGCTCGACGTTCGACGCGAGCCGGCAGGAGTCGATCGACGATCATCGCGACGGCGGCGGGCTCGTGACGCTGCGGATCTTCGAGTGCCGCAAGCCGGTGATCGCGGCGATCAACGGTCCGGCCGTGGGCGTGGGCGCCACCATGACGCTCCCGATGGACGTGCGTCTCGCGGGCGAGAGCGCTCGCATGGGCTTCGTGTTCGCGCGTCGCGGCATCGTGCCGGAGGCGTGCTCGAGCTGGTTCCTGCCGCGGGTCGTCGGGATCTCCCAGGCGATGGAGTGGGTCGCGACCGGCCGGATCTTCCAGGCCCAGGAGGCGCTGGCCGGACGCCTCGTCTCGCGCGTCCTCCCCGACGCCGAGCTCCTCCCTGCCGCGCGGGCCCTCGGCCGGGAGATCGCGGAGAACACGAGCGCCGTCTCGGTGGCGCTCTCGCGCCAGATGCTCTGGCGCATGCTCGGCGCGGATCATCCCATGGAGGCGCACAAGATCGACTCCAAGGCGATCTTCTCGATGGGTCGCTCGCCGGACGCCTACGAGGGGGTGCAGAGCTTCCTCGAGAAGCGGCTGCCCCGGTTCTCCATGCGGGCCTCGAAGGACCTGCCGCCCTTCTTTCCGTGGTGGACGGAACGTTCGTTCAAGGGCTGAGACCCTCACCGCTCGAAAGAAATTGTGGCCTCCGGCACGGCAAGGCGGGTGCAGACCCACCCGCCGGTCCGCGGATTTCTGCCGCTTTCCCGGGCACTTGGGGTTTTTCGAGAAAGTTTTGGCGCTGTGACGTCGATCACGGCTGGAGCGGGCTGGCTCCCCTAGCCTGCTCTCACGCTGCATGGGGCGGCGCTGGGGGATGGATGCGGCTGGCCGGGGCCTGCACGGAGATCGGCGTCGAGGACGCCCGTGGCCGACGCGCCGTCGCCGCTTCGCTCCGCTCTTCCCGCCTCGGCCGACGTGCCCGCGCGGTCGCTTCGTCCCTCGCAACGGCGAGCTTCCTGCTCCTCCTCCCCGCCTGCTCGACCTTCCATCTCGGGCAGCCCACGTCCGACGACGTCGAGCGCGTGCAGCTCGGCACGATGCGCGCGCTCGTCGCCCAGGAGGCTCCGAACCTTCCTCCCGACGCGCGGCGCGAGATCGCGGGTCTGCTGGTCGAGGCGCAGCGCGAGCACGGCCTCGATCCCTACCTCGTGATGGCCGTGATCGCCCACGAGAGCGACTGGCGGCCGACTGCGGTCGCGCCGGGAGGGAGCATCGGCCTGCTCCAGATCCAGCCCGTGACGGGCCAGGCGGTCGCTCGAGAGCTCGGGATCCCGTGGAGGGGGACGGCGACGCTCCGCGATCCGGTCCAGAACGTACGGATCGGCCTCGCCTACCTGGCCGAGCTCCACGAGCAGTTCGATCAGAACCAGCGCCATGCCCTGGCGGCCTACAACGTGGGCCCGGGCCGCGTCGAGGAGATCCTCCGGCGCGGCCGGCAGCCCCTGAACAACTACTCGAGCGCAGTCCTGCGGGAGCGCGACCGCATCGCCGAGAACGCCCGCATCCTCTCCGGCAGCATCGCCGGCCTCTGATCCCACTCTCGCGTCCATCGAGCGCCGCTCCGAACGCCGGCTCGCGGCGCGGAGTGCCATGTTAAGGTCGCGTTCCATCTTCGCGGCGGGGGCGGCGGGCGGAGGGAGAGCGATGGAGCGGCGACCGGTCGTCGAGACGCAGTCGGGACGGGTGGCCGGGAGCGAGGCCGCAGGCATCCGCTCGTTTCGCGGGATTCCCTACGCGAGGCCGCCGATCGGGCGCCTGCGCTTCCGCGCGCCCGAGCCGCCCTCGTCGTGGGCTGGCGTGCGCGACGCCACGGCCTTCGGCGCGGCGGCTCCCCAGGCGGGGAGCATGGTCGGCGCGCTCGTCGGTCTCCCCGCCACCGAGACCAGCGAGGACTGCCTCACGCTGAACCTCTGGACGCCAGCTTGCGACGACGCGCGGCGCCCGGTCCTCGTCTGGATCCACGGCGGCGGGTTCCTGTTCGGCTCCGGCAGCCAGCCGCTCTACGACGGCGCACGTCTCGCGCGTCGCGGGGACGTCGTGGTGGTGACGCTGAACTACCGGCTCGGAGCCCTCGGCTGGCTCGCATTGACGGGCCTCGGCGACGAGGGCGGCCTCGGCGGCAACTACGGCCTGCTCGACCAGATCGCGGCCCTCGAGTGGGTCCGGGCCAACGTCGCCTCGTTCGGGGGCGACCCGCGCAACGTGACGCTCTTCGGAGAGTCGGCCGGGGGGATGAGCGTCGGCGCCCTCCTCGCCGCGCCGGCGGCCCGCGGTCTCTTCCACCGGGCCATCCTCCAGAGCGGGACGGGCCACCACGTCTCCTCGCCGGAGCGGGCCGAGCGGATCGGCCGGCGCTTCCTCGAGGAGCTCGGGGCCACACCGGACGATGTCGGCGCCGCGCGGCGAGCGCCGGTGGGCGCGCTGCTCGATGCCCAGGCGAAGACGGCCGCCGCCTTCTTCCTGCGCGAGGGCCTGCCCTTCCAGCCGGTCGTCGACGGAACGGTCCTGCCGAAGCTTCCGCTCGACGCCATCGCGAGCGGTGCCTGCGCCGGTCTCCCGCTCGTCGTCGGCACCAATCTCGAGGAGTGGAAGCTCTTCGGCCTCGCCGACCCATCGCTCGCGACGCTCGACGAGGCCGGCCTCGTCGAGCGCTGCGCCGCGACGCTCTCGCGTGACGCGGAGGAAGGGCGCCGGCGCGCGGCGCGCGCCGCGGAGGTCTATCGCTCGGCTCGCTCCGTCCGCGGGGCACGCACGGAGCCGAAGGAGCTCTGGTACGCGATCGAGGGGGACCGCGTGTTCCGGATGCCGGCGGTGCGGCTCGCGGAGGCGGCGGCGGGGCAGGGGAGCACGGTCCACAAGTACCTGTTCGCCCATCGCTCGCCGGCACTCGGCGGCGCCCTCGGCGCGTGCCACGCCCTCGAGCTGCCCTTCGTGTTCGGCACCGTCGACGCGCCCGCGCTGCGCGCGTTCGTCGGGGAAGGCGAGGCCGTGCGCGCCCTCTCCGAGGCGATGCAGGACGCCTGGCTCGCGTTCGCGCGCGAGGGTCGGCCCCGCGCCGCCGCCCTCGGGAGCTGGCCCTCCTACGAGGCGCCTCGTCGGAGCACCATGCGGCTCGACCTCGAGAGCGGCCTCGAGGACGACCCCCTCGCCGCCGAGCGGCGCTTCTGGGACGGCATCCTCTAGCGGCGCGCGCGCCGGCGCGGCGACGCCTTCCTCGCCGACGGCTAGCATCCCCGCGATGTGGCTCCTGCTGCTCGCGCTCGGCGCCGCGGCCTACGCCGCGTGGCGCGTGTTCGCCGGCTTCGAGCGACGTCCGGAAGGCGTCGGCGTGCTCGCGCGGCGCGAGATCGGCTTCCTCGACGCCGCGGCGGACGCGCTCTTCCCACCGGGCGGCGCGATCCCGTTCTCGGGGCGCGACGCCGAGATCCCGCGCTACGTCGATGCCTACGTGCGGGTGCAGCCGACACGCACCCGCACGCTCATGCGGCTCCTCTTCTTCCTGGTCGAGCACGCGACGATCGTCCTCCCGGCGCCCGGCCGCGGCGGGCGGCGCCGCTTCTCGGCGCTCGCTCCCGCGCAGCGCGTGTGCGTGCTCGAGGACTGGCGCGCGAGCCGGCTCTTCGCGCGCCGCATCGTCTTCACGAGCCTGCGCGCGATCCTCACCATGGGCTACTTCGCCCATCCGGGAGTGCTCCGCGCGCTCGGCCTCGCGCCCCTCTCGATTCCTTCTCCGATCGGTGAAGCGGACCTCCTCTACCCGCGCGTCGGCAGGCATCCGTCGACGATCACCTTGACTCGCGACGATCTGACACCGCCGAGCGACGGGACGCCCCTCGACCCGCGCGGCCCTCTCGATCCTCGCTACGCGCCGAAGACGGCGCGATGAAGCGCGCGGGCTTCGCGGGCGAGGTGCGCGTCTTCGCGGAGTACGAGGGCGACTTCCGCGAGGAGGCCGACGTCGCGGTCGTGGGCTCGGGCCCCGGCGGCGCGGTGGTGGCGAAGGAGCTCGCGGAGGCGGGCAAGCGCGTGGTGCTGCTCGAGGAAGGGCCGCCGATCACGCCGCCCGACTTCGAGCTCGAGGGCTCGCGCTCGATGGCGCGCACGCTGCGCGAAGGCGGCCTGCGCACGACCTTCGGCACGGTGATGCCGACCATGCAGGCGATCTGCCTGGGCGGCGGCTCGGTCGTGAACTCCGCGATCTGCGTCCGGCCGCCCGCCTTCGTCTTCGACGCCTGGAGCGAGCGGTACGAGCTCTCCGACACCACGCGGGCTTCCCTCGATCCCCACTACGAGGCGGTCGAGAAGTTCCTCGGCATCGGGCCCACGCCCGAGAACGTGCTCGGCCGCCGCAACCTGCTCTTCAAGCAGGGCTGCGACGCCCTCGGCTACACGAGCGAGCCGATGCCGCGCAACGTGCGCGGCTGCCGCGGGAGCGGCGAGTGCTTCACGGGCTGCCGGAGCCGCGCGAAGCAGTCGATGGACGTTTCGTTCGTCCCCGCCGCGATCCGCGCGGGTGCGCTCGTGCTGACCAGCGCCCAGGTGCAGGAGGTGCGCGTCGACGGTCGTCGCGCGGTCGGGCTCGTCGGCCGCGTCGTCGAGCCGTTCACGCTCCGGCCCGGGCACGCCTTCGAGGTGCGAGCCAAGGAGATCGTGCTGGCGGCCGGCTGCATGGCGACGCCCGTCCTGCTCCAGCGCAGCGGCAACCTCGCCAACCGCTCGGGACAGGTCGGGGAGAACCTGCAGTTCCATCCCGGTGTCGCGATCAGCGGCGTCTTCCCGGAGCCGACCGATCCTCAGTTCGGCGCGACCCAGGGCTACCAGTCGCTCCACTTCCTCGAGCAGGGATTCAAGCTGGAGACGCTCTGGGCGCCGCCGGGCGTGCTCGCGGTCCGCACCCCGGGCTTCGGTCTCGAGCTGAAGCAGCGCCTGGCCGAGCTTCCGTACTCGGCGACCTGGGACGCGATCGCGAGCTGCCACCACTCGCTCGGCCGCGTGCGCGCGCGCCGCCGGGGCCTCGACCCGGCGCTCACCTGGCACCTCGACGAGCGGGACGTGCCGATCCTCCAGCGCGCGCTGTGGACGCTCGCGGAGATCTTCTTCGCCGCGGGCGCGCGCAAGATCGTGCCCGGCATCCACGGCATCCCCGAGGAGCTCCATTCGCCGGGCGAGGCGGAGGTGATCCGCTCGAAGCCGCTCCGCGGGAGCCATCTCGTGATCGGGGGCAACCACGCCTTCTGCACGACCCGCATGCACGGCGATCCCAGGCGCGGGGTCGTGGACGAGCTCGGTCGCTGCCACGACCTCGAGAACCTCTGGATCGCCGACACCGGAGTGTTCCCGCGCTGCTCCTCCGTGAACCCCATGCTGACCTGCATGGCGCTCGCCCACCGCACGGCCGGAGCGATCGCGCCTCGGGTCTAACCCCGAGCCCCGTGAGGCCCGTCACGCCGGGGCCACCGGTTTGGGCGAGCCAGGGCCTTCACTTCCGACCGGGGCCTGCCGATGGACTGCACGAGCCCACAGCTCCCGGGAGCAGCCATGCGCGCACAGCAGGTCCTTCGGGCGGCGATCGTCGCGGCGCTCCTCGCGGCGCCCCGGCCGGCCCTCGCCCAGCAGAACCCCGCGCACCTCTCGATCAACGAGTGCCGCAAGATCGCGAAGCAGATGATCCGCTACGGCCAGGACATCGACTACGCAGAGAAGTGGGACCAGGAGCTGCGGGTCGAGGTGCTCGACCGCAAGCTCACGATGCTCGAGCAGCGCTGGGACGTGGGCTGCGACCACAGCGACGACGTGATGCTCGCGAAGTTCTACGACGTCATGAAGAAGGCCGGTCGCATCGCCCTGCGCTACTTCACGTGGGGCATGTTCTAGGGGGGCTCCTCCACCCTCCAGACCCGGCGCTGCCGAGCCGATCGGACCTCGAGGAGGAGAGCTCGGCGTGCATCCGTATCTCCTGGTTCCGCTCCTCTCGTGCGTGGTGAGCGCGGCCTTCGCGAGCTCGATCCTCGCGCGCGATCCGAGCCACCCCGCGAACCGCAAGGCGGCGCTGCTGATCGGTGGCTCGGCGTTCTGGGCGCTGTGCGAGGTGCTCTGGAACGCGACGGCCAGCCCGGCCACCGCGCTCTTCCTCGTACGCCTGTCGGCCCTCGGCTTCGTGGCCCTGGGACCGCTCTGCCTCCACCTCTTCCTCGACATGGCCGCGGCGCCGGCGCCGCACCTGCGCCGGGCGATGCCCGCCCTCTACGCCATCGCGTGTCTGTTCCTGCTGGTGGCCTGGACGACGCCCTGGATCCATCCCGGCGTGGTCCGCACGGGCTGGGGCTACGGCTACGAGCTCGGTCCGGCCTACCCGTTCTTCTACGTGTTCACGATCTCGGGTGTCGGGGCCGCGTTCCTCGTCGGATGGCGGGAGCTCCTGGGATCGGCCTCGGAGGGCGAGCGCCGGCAGGCGCGCGCCGTGATGCTCGCGATGGTCGGGTGCCTCCTCGTCGCCTCGGTGAGCGATGGCCTCCTGCCCTTCCTCGGTGTCCAGCTCCCGCGCTTCGGCACCGCCGCGCTGGCCTCCCTCGGCGCGGTGATCGCGTGGGGCCTCCACCGCTTCGGCTACTCGCTCCTCGCGCCCGGCACCTTCGCCCGCGAGATCCTGCAGATGCTGCCCGCGGGCGTGGCGCTGCTGCGCCTGGACGGCCGCGTGCGCACCGCGAACGCGGGGCTCGGGGGGCTCGTGGGCTGCGAGAGCGAGAGGCTCCTCGGCGAGAGCCTCCTCGACCGCCTCTCCGTGCCAGCCGAGCGCCTGTTCGACGGGCCCGCCGAGCTCGAGTGCTCCCTGCTCCGGGAGGACGGCGAACGCATTCCCGTGTCGGTGTCGTCGACCCTCCTGCGCGACAAGGAGGGCTCCGGGCTCGGGCGCGTGGTCGTGCTCCGAGACCTGCGCGAGGTCGTGGCCCTGCGGCGGCGGCTCGTCGTGTCGGCCCGTCTCGCGGCGGTGGGCGAGCTCGCGGCGGGCGTCGCGCACGAGATCAACAATCCCCTGACGTACGTGCGCACGAACCTCGGGCTGCTGCGCGGCCATTGGATGACCGTCGCCTCCGCCCTCCACAAGACCGGGCACGGCGACGCGCTCGCCGAGGTGGAGGAGGAGGTCGAGCAGGTGTTCGCGGAGACCCTCGAGGGCGTCGACCGGGCGGCGTCCTTCGTCCGCGACGTGAAGGGATTCTCCGCCTCGAGCTCGCTGCCTCGCGACCTCGTCGACGTGAACGAGCTCCTCGAGAGCGCGATGCGCGTCATCACGCCGTCGCTGCGCGAGCGGGTGCGCGTCACCTGCACGAACGATCACGTGCCCTTCGTGCTCGGGGCGCCGGCCGAGCTCAAGCAGGTGTTCCTGTCGATGCTCCTCGCGGCCGGCAACGCCCTCGGCAACGCGAGCGTGCTCCGGCTCCGGACGGCGGTCGACGACGGCTTCGTCGCGGTCTCCGTCTCGGCCGACGGCGAGGGGCTCTCGGCCGCGGTGCTCGAAGGCCTGCTGCGCCCGGCGGGCCACGAGGCCCAGGACGACGCGTCGGGCCTGTCGATCGCGTGCCAGCTGGCGCGCGAGCACGACGGCGAGCTCGACCTCGTCGCCGACCCGATCCGCGGTGCGCTCCTGCGGGCGCGCCTTCCGCTCCCTCCGCGCGACCGCTTCGAGCCGACGGGCGACGTTTCGCCGTCCGGAGGCCAGAGCGTGGTGTAGAGTGCCGCGGCGCCCGGAGGAAAGCCGTGAAGCTCTACGACACCACCCTGGCCCCGAACCCGCGTCGCGTGCGCATCTTCCTCGCCGAGAAGGGCATCTCGGTGCCCCGGGTCGAGCTCGATCTCTCGAGGCGCGAGAACCGTACGCCCGAGATGCTCGCGAAGAACCCGCTCGGCGGCGTGCCGTTCCTCGAGCTCGACGACGGCAGCGTGATCGCCGAGTCGGTCGCGATCTGTCGCTACTTCGAGGAGCTCCACCCGACGCCGCCGCTCCTCGGTGTCGATGCGAAGGACAAGGCCCTGGTCGAGATGTGGCAGCGTCGCATGGAGCTCGAGCTCTTCCGTCACGTCACGGGCTGCTTCCAGAACACCCACGAGTTCTTCAAAGGACGCATCCGCCAGGTTCCGGAGTACGGCGAGGTCTGCCGCGAGAACGCGATCGGGCGCATGCGCTGGCTCGACGGAGAGCTCGCGGCGCGACGCTTCGTGGCCGGCGAGCGCTACACGATCGCGGACATCACGGCGCTCGTCGCCATCGACTTCGGCCGTCCGACGAACATCCGCATGCCCGAGGAATGCGCGAACCTGCGACGCTGGCACGCCGAGGTGTCGGCCCGACCGAGCGCGAAGGCCTAGGCCCCGCTCGCGAGCCAGCGCAGGGCGCGCAGCCCCGGCACGAAGAAGTAGGCGCCGCCGCGCACGCTGACGAAGCGCGGGAGGCTCCCGAGCCGTCGCCGCACGGGCCGAGCCGGCACGGTGAATCGGGCGAAGCCGTCCCCGCGATCTCCGAGCAGCGGGTCGGTCTCGTCGTGGCCGCCTCCGAACTTGGCGTTGTGGATCCAGCTCTCCATCACGAACTCGAACTGGCGCTCGAGGTGCGCCTGGAACGACAGGAACTGGAGGCCGCGCCCGCCATCGATCGACTCGCCGCTCCCGCTCCGCGCCAGGATCTTCGCGGGGTCGAGGTCCGGATCGAGGGGCGCTCCGTACGGCCGGCCGCGCCGGATGAGCCGATGGCGGCTCGAGACGACGAGGGCGCGCGCCGGATCTCCCGAGCCGCCGAAGTCGCGGGGATTGCTGCGCCGGATGTGGGACCCGATCGGACAATGGAGGCCGAGCGCGTCCTCGGCGGCGAATCCGAAGTCGTTGCGATCGAGGAAGCTCGGATCGTCCTCCTTGTCGCGGAGCGCGAGCGGCGCTCCGGAGGGCCAGCGTCCGACCATCCGGGCGGCGAGACGCAGCCGCTCCGCGGCGTCGCCGTTCGCGGCCCGATCGATCGTCGTCCAGAAGGCGGCGACGTCCTGCTCGAGCTGACGGAACGCGAGGTAGCTGCCGTTGCGCCCGAGGCTGCGCGCGCCCGCCGCGTCGTCGATCGCGAGCGGGAGGATCCGTGACGGGTCGGCGCTCTCCGGCACGAGCGGCCCGTCCTCGATCTGCGCGTAGGCGTCGGGGTACCCGAGCAGGAACTCCCCCGGCTCCGCCGTGTTCTCGTCGCGATCGGCCTCGAGCACGCCGGGGCGCTCGGTCGGCGGATTCGCGTTGCGGAGCGCCGGCTGGGAGATCCCGTCGCGGAATCCGAAGTGCTCCTTCCGGCCGGGCAGGGTGACGCCCTCGAGGATCGTGACGGCCCGTATTCCGCGCGCGGAGAAGGACCCACGCTCGCGGTCGAGGCACTCCCTCATCGCATCGTCGCTCCTCGCGTAGAGCAGGAGGATCGCGTCGACGGGCGCGCTCGGACCGCCCCACGCCCAGCGATCAGGGGACTGGTCGTCGAGGTCGTGGAGCGCCCGGCTGCGGCGGCTCGGCTCCCGCGAGCCACTCGCCGGAGAGGCGCCGTCGTCGAGCTCGGGGCCGCCGTGCATGCCTTCCGCGAACGCGGGCTCGAAGGCGGCGCGCACGCTCGCGTCGAGCCCGAGCTTCTTCAGGCCGCGGTAGCTGATCCCGAAGTTCGTGCAACGTTCCGCGGGCTCCTCCCGTGCCGACGTCACGCGGGTCGCGACGTCGCCGAGCCAGCTCTTCGCCTCGCGAGCGTCGCCGAGATCGAGCATGACGAAGCGCGCGACGGGGAGCTCGCCGTAGCCGCGCAGCACGATGCCCTGCACGTCGCCGCAATCGACGACGTACTCGGGCCCTAGAAGAGGTCGAGCCATCGCAGGCGCTCCTCCGGCGTGGGCGCTCCAGCGCCGAGGCCGAGCCGAAGCTCGCTGTTCCGGTTCACGTTCTGGACGGAGAGATCGGGATAGGCGGCGTACCACACCTGCGCCGCCAGCTGATGCTCGCGGACGAACCGCTTGAAGAGCGCCTCGTGGTGGGCTCCGCCGAGGAAGATCCGACGCGTCGGTGGGAAGTGCCGCGTGTGGCCCCAGATCGCGGTCAGCCGATCGGCCGCCTGGTCGATGAAGTCGCCGAGGTAGCTCTCCCAGCTCCCGTCGTAGTTGGTGAGGAAGAGCAGGCGGTCGCGCTTCGGCTCGTCCGCCGCGTGCTCCAGGATCACCCAGCGCGCGAAATGGATGCTCGGGATGCCCGCGAGATCGCCGCGATCGAAGCGCGTGCGCGCGCGCAGGTTCGCGATCCGCAGCATCACCTCGAGGGCGCGCCGCCGGAACGTCTCGGGTCGGATCTCGGTCACGGAGGTCAGCTCGTTCTGGACGCACCTCCCCTCGCGCTCCTCGAGGGCGCGCCGAAGCGCGGCGGCGTCCTTGCGCCGCTGCATGGCCGATCCATCGCGCCCGCGATCGCGCTCGCGTCGCACGAAGGCGTCGCCGTCCGTGCGCTCGGCCGCGAGCAGGATGGGCAGGTCGCGGAGCACGCGGAACAGGTCGCCGCGCAGGCCCCAGAGCGTCCGTGCGCGCAGCCACCACTTCTCGGCGCGCGTCAGCCGGGTCGGAGGCGCCGGGCTGAGCGCCCAGCGGAAGGCGGAGCCGGGCCCTTCGACCTGTCGGCGGCACTCGCTCCACGGATCGCGGGCCGCCCGCGCGTCGAGCCTGTCGAGCACGTCCTCGAGCTCCTTGCGGAGCTGCTCCTCGAGGCGGATCTGACCGACGCTGCGGCCGGGATGTCCGCGATAGGTGCAGATCGGCTCGACCGAGTGGTTGCGCAGGAACTCGACCTTGTCCGCGCGGCTTCCGGAGCTCGGATAGCCGCGGCAGCAGCCGAAGACCTGGTCGAGCGCCTTCTCCGCCCGGGCGACCAGCTCGGCGAGGTGATCCTCCCGCGTTCCGTCGAAGTCGGTGGCGAGCACGAGCCGGGGCTCGAGGGTCGGTGCCGACGCCGTGTCCTCCACGATCACGAGGCGCGCGAAGTGGAGCTTCTCGAGCGCGTCGAACGGGAACTCGTGCAGGGGATCGTGCGAGCGTCGCGCCTCGCGCACCTCGTCTTCGATGCGTCGCAAGGCGCAGCGCAGCCGGTCGACTTCCTGGATGCGCGCGACGACGGTGAGCGTCTCTTGCTCCATCGTCTTCATCCTACGCGCGTTCGCGCCGCGTGCGAAGCGCGAGCGCGACGAGGGCGGCTCCCCAGTTCAGGGGGGGCCGGCTCGCCCGGGAACGCTTGACCCCTTCGCGCGCGCGGGTGCACGCTCGGCCATCGCCCACGGGAGCCCGCCGATGCCCGACTGGATCCAGATCCTGACGACGCCCGAAGAGCTGCCGCGCCGGGCCATCCGCGCCGTGGACGTGAGGCTGCGGCCCCGCCTCCGCGCGCTCGAGGCATGGGGCTGGCTCGGGCGCACGTTCCGGCCGGTGCTCGACTGGCGCGGGCGCGTCCACGTCTTCCGCTTCGACGACGTGCGATCCGTGCTCTCGCGCCCCGACGAGTTCGGCGTCGCGACGTTCGGCGAGCGGATGCAGGAGACGATCGGCCCGTTCTTCCTCGGGATGGACGACTCGACGCAATACCGCGTCGAGTCGGGCGCGTTCCGCGATGCGCTCGACCTGTCCGATGCCCGCCTGACCGACGTCCAGCGCGCCGTGTCGGGCCTCGCGGCGAACGGCGTCGAGCGCGCGCTCAAGCTCCGCGGCGAGGTCGACGTCGTGAGGGATCTCGCCGACGAGGTGCCGCTCGCCTTCGCGTCCGCGTTCTTCGGCATCCCGGAGCCGCAGCACGACGGCGAGACGCTCGTGGGCCTGTTCCGCGCCGCCTCGAGCTACGTGTTCGGAGTGGACATGGAGTCGCGTCGACCGGCAGCCCGGGAGGCCGGCGCGAAGATCGCGGCCCACCTTCGGAGCGTGGTCGCCGAGCGGAGCGCGCAGCTCGACGCGGGAAGGCCGGCTCGGTCGGACGTGCTCGGCCGGATGCTCGCGGCGTCCCGCACGAACCCCGCGATCACCGAGGACGTGATCGCTCGCTGCCTCGCCGGCAGCTTCTCGGGCACGGTGATTCCGACGAGCTGGCTCTTCATCGAGGCCGTCGATCGGCTGCTGCGCCTGCCCTCCGCGCGACGCGCGCAGCTCGGAGCCCACGCGCAGGCAGGCGACACGTCCAAGGTGCGGGCGTTCGTCCTCGAGGCCGCCCGGTTCTTCCCGTTCCCGCCCGTGATCCTGCGGCGCGCCCGTTGCGACGCCTGGATCGGCGGCCGACGGGTGGAGGCCGGCACGGACATCATCCTCGAGATGAGCTCCGCGGCCGTCGATCCGCGCTCGGTGCCCCAGGCGGCGCGCTTTCGGCCGGGTCGGCCGGAGGGCGAGCGCATGCTCTTCGGCCACCATCGCCACGCCTGCATGGGCCAGCCGATCGGCGAGGCGCTCCTCACGGCGATGGCCGTGGCGCTGTTCTCGCAACGCGGCCTGCGCCGGGCGAGCGGCAGCCGCGGATTCCTCCAATACGAGCCCCGCGACGCCACCGCGAACGGTCCCTATCCCAAGAGCCTGGTGCTCGTGGCCGACGACTGAGGGGGCGCGCGCCCGCTCCGGGCCCCATCCGCCGCCTCCTCCGGCCGCGTAGGAGCGGCATGGACGCCTTCGACCTCGACGCCTGGCTGGCCCGCTCCCGGGCCCTCGACCTCGACGATCTCGACTGGGACGCGGCCGCGTGCCATCCCCTCCCGCCGGAGGCTCGGCGCGCCCTCGTCTACATGCAGGACGTGGAGAGCCACACCATCGTGTATCTGCGCCAGCTCCTCGCGACCCGGGCGATCGACGATCCGGCGATCGCTGCGTTCCTCGCGTCGTGGATCTACGAGGAGACGGCCCATGGCCGTGCGCTCGACCGATTCCTCGCGGCGGCGGGGCATCCGCTTCCACCGCGCGCCGCGCCGCGCTCCGCGGACGGCCTCGTGGCGACGCTCGAGCGCGTCACCACGGCGGCACTCTCGCGCGCCTGGCCCGACTTCGTCGCCGTGCACATGGCCTGGGGGCAGGCCGACGCATGGCTGCGTCGGCCGGGGGCCGCGCGCGTGGCTCGCTTCCTGGTGGATCGGCTCTGGGCGCCGGTCGGAAGCGGCGTCCGGTCGGCGGAGGAGACCCGCTTCCTCGCGCGCTACCTGCTCTCGGGCGAGGACGGTCGCGCGGCGGCGAGGCGCGTGGACGAGACGATCCGCCGCCTCCCGGGCTTCGACGGAGCGCGGCTGCTCGAGGCGTGGTCGCTCGCGCATGCCTAGGCGCGGAGCCTAGAGGCTGCCTCGCGCGGCGAGGAGCGCCCGGGCGCGCTCGCGCTCGCCCTCCATTCCCATCGCGTCGAGCTCGCCCGCGAGCTCCTCGAGCTCGCATCGCGACGCCCGGCTCGCGGGCGCGGCCGGCAGCGATTCGGCGGCGAACAGCCGGGAGATCGCGAGGTCCCGTCGACTGCCCTTCGCCTGCGCGACGGCGCACGACGCCGCGAACCGCTCCTCCGCGAGGCCGACGTCGGGCACGCGGTGCGCGAGGGCGGCGAGGGCGAGCGCACGATGGCCTTGCGCCTCGCCGAGGCGGTCGCCGGCCGACGCGCGCGCGATGGCCTTGCGTGCCCAGAGCTCGGCCTCCTGCGCGTCGCCCGCGAGGGCGAGCGCCTCGCCCAGGCACGCGTAGTTGAGGGAGATCGCCATCCGCACGTCGCTCGACTCGAGGCTGCGCACCGACTCGCGCAGGAGACGCAGACCGACCTCGTGCTGGCCCTGGCGGAACGCTGCGTATCCGCCGACGTTGCGGCTCATCGAGAGCATGTAGGTCGAGCCGATGCGCTCGGCGCGCGGGCGCAGGGCGTCGGCGGTCGCGCGGCAGCGCGCCCAGTCGCCGCGGAAGAGCTGGACCACCGCGAGGATGCTCGCGAGGGCCCCCTCGATCTGCGGGCCCGCGTGGCAGGCGAGCGCCAGCGCCTCTTCGGCGCGTGCGTACGCCCGATCGAAGACCCCGGCCTCGGCGTCGATCATGGCGAGGAAGCCCGTCGAGTAGGCGATGATCGGCTCGCGCGCGCGCCCGCCTTCGATGCCGCGGCGCAGCCGGATCGCCGTCTCGAGGTAGGAGACCGCGCGCGCGTACTCGCCCGCGTAGAAGTAGACCTGTCCCATGTTCGACGAGAGCTGTGCGAGGAGCTTCTCGTCTCCGAGCTGCTTCGCGAGGGGCGTGCAGCGCTCGAAGTGGGGCACGGCCTCGTTCCAGCGTCCGAGGGCGTGCTCGAGCCAGCCCATCCAGTAGAGGGTGCGCACGACTCCGCGCGTCTCGCCGAGCCGCTCGGCATAGGCGTGGGAGCGCTCGAGCACGCGCACGCTCTCCAGGGACGGCCGGTAGATCGCCGCGTTGGCGAGCTTCAGCGTGAGGTCGATGCGTCGCCGCATGCGCTCTTCGCTCGGCTCGAGGGCGTCGAGGGCGGCCACGGCGTTCCGGTAGTGCTCGAGGCCCTGGATCATGGCGCCGGAGGCGACGGCCTTGTCGCCGGAGCGGTCGAGCCAGAACACGGCGAGCTCGCGCTCGTCGCTGCGCGCGTAGTGGTGCGCGAGCTGCTCGCAGTGGGCGTCGAGGCCGTCCCGTCCCACGTGGGCCTCGAGCGCGCGCGCGGCCTCGGCGTGGAGCTCGCGGCGGCGGCGCAGCAGCAGCGTCTCGTAGGCGGCGTCGCGGATCAAGGCGTGCTTGAAGCGGAACGTGGGCTCGCGAGGCCCGGGGAACGGGAGCACGAGATCCGCCGCCCGCAGGCGGCCGAGCGCGCCCTCCAGCGTCTCGGGCTCGGCCACGAGCCGCCCGAGGACGCGCGAGGAGAACTCGTCGCCCAGGACCGACGCCACGCGCAGCACCTCGGCGGCGTCGCGGTCGAGGCGGTCGACGCGCGCGCGCAGCACGGCCGCGATCGTGGCAGGCACGTCGAGCTCGTCCGACTCGAGGCCCGGGCGCCGGAACGGGAAGACGGGCTCCTGCGACTCCTCCGCGAGCGACCGGCACAGCTCCTCGATGAAGAGCGGGTTCCCTTCCGTGTGTCGGTGCACGCGCGACGCGAGCTCGTCGCCCGCCGCGGCGCCGAGCAGGGACGAGACGAACGCGTGGGTCTCGCCTGCGTCGAGCGGCGCGAGGTCGACGATCGTGGGAGCGAGGCCTCCCCAAGGCGTGCGGTAGTTCGGGCGGTAGTTGATGAGCACGAGCACGGGCTCCCCGCCGAGGCCCTCGACCAGGTGGCGGAGCGCCCGCTCGGAGGCGTCGTCCGCCCAGTGCCAGTCCTCGAGCAAGAGCGCCACCGGTGCGCGCTTGGTGAGGCTCGCGACGAGCGCGGCCAGGGCGTCGAGCACGGCCTCCCGGAGCGCCTCGCCCTGGAGCGCGCGTGGCAGCGGGTGGCTCTCGCTTCGGATCGAGAGCAGGTGGAGGTAGACCGGCAGGTGCGGCGCGAGCTCGGGCGCGAGCCGCGTGCCGTCTTCGAGGGCGCCCGGGCCCGCCTCGCCGATCCCGAGCGACTGGCGGACCACGTCGAGGAACGCGCGGTAGGGCGCGACGGTCCCGTACGAAGGACAGCGCCCACGCGCGACGATCACGCCCTCGCGCGAGAGGGCGCGCTCGAACTCGTGGAACAGCCGGCTCTTCCCCACGCCCGGCTCTCCACGCACCGCGACGAAACGGAGGCGGCCCTCGCGACTCTCGCGCAGGTGGCGCTGGAGGCGCGCGAGCTCGCGCTCCCGACCGGTGAAGCTCGAGAGCCCGCGCTGGCGCGCCGCCTCGAAGCGCGAGTCCGCCCGGGGCCGGAGCACGCGCCACGCCGACACCGCCGCCGCCTTTCCGCGCAGCGACACCGGTCCCATGTCCTCGCCGTCGAAGTAGGGCTCGATCGCGCGACGCGTCTCGGGCCCGACGACGATCTCGTCTTCGCCACTCACGTGGATGAGACGCGCTCCGGTGTTGATCACGTCGCCGATCACGCCGAAGACGCCGTCGCGCGCGTCGCGACGCTGGCTGATGACGAGGCCGGTGTTCACCGCCGTGTGGAGGCAGAGGCGCTGGCCGAGCCGCGGGGCGAGCTCGTCGCCGAGCGCGCGCACCACGCGATGGAGCTCGAAGGCGGCCCGCACCGCTCGCGCCGGATCGTCCTCGTGGGCGATCGGGATGCCGAACAGGGCCATCACCTGGTCCCCCACGAACTGGTTCACGGTGCCGCCGTAGTCCTCGATCACGTGCGTCGCCGACTCCTTGAGCCGGTTCATGACGGCCGCGACCTCTTCCGGGTCGAACGCCTCGGCGAGCGCGGTGTAGCCCCAGAGGTCGGAGAAGAGGACGGTCGCCCGCCGCCGCTCGCCGCGGGCGAGGGCGCGATGGGAGGGATCGGTGCTCGCCGCACGCGAGACACGGCGCCCGCAGTACGGGCAGAACGCCGCGTCGGACGGCACCTCGCTCGCGCAGACCACACAGGCCGACTCGAGCGCCGCCCCGCAGCCTTCGCACCGCCGCGCCCCGAGAGGCGGGGTCGATCCGCAGTGCGAGCAGATCATCTTCGCACCATCCGCGCGAATCCTCGCACGGAGGCCGAGGCGAGCACAAGGCGAGCCCTGCGCTGCAGCGCCCCGCGAACCTCACCGGGCCGCCACGCAACGTGCGGGGCGGAACGTCCCAGGTGCGGGCGCTTGACGCGGGGCGGCCGCCCGCCGACGCTCGCCCCGCGCGGCGGCGAAGGCGCTTCCCGCGCTCCGCATCCTGCTGCCCGCGAGGAGCACTGCATGAAGAGCCGCCGCCTCGGACGCTCCGGTCTCGTCGTCTCGGAGATCGGCCTCGGCACGATGACGTTCGGCTCGATGGCCGACGAGGCGACGAGCGTCGCGATCCTCGACAAGGCCTTCGACGCCGGCGTCGACTTCCTCGACGTGGCGGAGGTCTACCCGGTTCCGCCCGATCCGAAGTGGGCGGGCCTGTCGGAGGAGATCGTCGGCCGCTGGCTCAAGTCGAAGTCGCGGAGCGCGGTCGTGGTCGCGACGAAGGTCGCCGGTCCGAGCGGCGGCTGGTTCAAGGCGCCGGTGCGCTCGGGCCACACCGCGCTGGATCGCCATTCGATCGAGCAGGCAGTCGAGGCGAGCCTGAAGCGCCTCGGCACCGACTACATCGATCTCTACCAGACGCATTGGCCGGATCCCGACCTGCCGATCGAGGAGACGATGGAGGCGCTCGACGGGCTCGTGGAGGCCGGCATGGTGCGCGCGGTGGGCTGCAGCAACCAGAGCGCCTACGGCCTCACGAAGAGCCTGTGGGCGAGCGACGCGCGAGGGCTCGCGCGCTACGAGACGATCCAGAACAACTTCAGCCTGCTCAACCGCCGCTTCGAGGACGCGCTGAGCGAGGTCTGCCGTCGCGAGCAGGTGAGCCTGCTGCCGTACTCGCCGATCGCCGGCGGCGTGCTGTCGGGCAAGTACGCCGACGGCGCCTGGCCGGCGCACGCGCGCTTCACCGGCTACAAGGACCACGGCAAGCGCGGCGCCACCATGACCCGGCGCTTCGTCAACGAGAAGACGCTGGCCTCGACCGACCGCTTCGCGCGCATCGCCGCCGACGCCGGCCTGTCGACCGTCACCCTCGCCGTCGCGTGGTCGCTGTCGCACG
>DATKKW010000001.1:0-13406 GCA_035542715.1 Myxococcota bacterium | reverse complement strand
GCTGAAGCGCGATGTGATCGCCAGGTGCCGTTGGTCGACGCTCGCGACCCATCGGGTTGCAGGCAACGCTGGCCAGCCGGTGCGCGGGTCGCCTTCGGAGACGGCCGCCCGACGGCTCGTGGAGTCGAGCCGCGCTCCCAGGGCCTGTCGCCTCGCCGAGCTGAGATGGAATCGACAGGAGCCCCCCAAGTTTTGGGGGTGACCGTCGTGTGGGGCCGAGCGCATTCTCGAAGCGAGCGCGCAATGCGGTCTTCGAGTCGTTCGAGAGCGCGCTGGTCAGGCGTCCCACGCTCGACGACGAAGGGAGCTCGTATGGTGCGACGCAAGGCACTGCTCAACGAGGAGGCTCGAGAGAACGTCCGTCATCGTCGACGCCCCGATCTCCCGGCGGTCGACCTGAAGCAGAATCGCGAAGAGCTGCGGGAGTATTTTGCCAGACGACGCAGTCGGCTCGACATCGTCAAGACCACCCGCACCCCGAGCGGGCAGGTGCTCGACTGGATTCCGATCGAGTCGCAGCTGCGCAGGGGGCAGAAGCTGGCAAGACCGCCCGCCGAATCGGTCCCGCTGCAGCTCGGCCGGGGCCGGACGCGCCGGCGGCCGGTCACGTTCGAGCTCGAGGATCCGAAGATCTCCCGTGGGCCTGAAGGCACGGTGCCCGTCGTGCGCCGGAATCTGGCTGCCCTGCGGCCCGTGCGGTCGCTGCGCGACCACCTCAGCAAACATGGCCATCGGACGTACGAGATGTTCATCGACGAGCGCGACAGCGTGGAAGTGCCGGGCGATGGGACGGCCCACGAGTACGGCTACTCCTCGCAGTGGGTGACCGCGTACGGGGCGGAAGGCAACCTCGCGGCGTTCGATCCCTACACGTACCGATCGGACGAGTTCTCGCTGTTGCAGGTCGCGCTGGCGCGAGGATCGGGTTCGGGAAAGCAGACGATCGAGGCCGGCTGGCAGGAGTTCCGGGATCTCTACGGCGACTGGGTCCCGCACCTCTTCGTCTTCTACACGACGAACGGTTACACCGCATCCGGCGACAACAAGGGCGGGTACAACCGCGATGTCGACGGTTGGGTCCAGTACTCGAATGTCGTGTATCCGGAAGCCATCTCGAGCCCGAACAGTACGCGGGGCGGCGCGCAGTACATCATGCAGATCAAGTATCAGCTCTACCAGGGCAACTGGTGGTTCTCCTGCAACGGCCGCTGGATCGGCTATTACCCGGCGTCGCTCTTCAACGGCTCAGGACTACGCAGCCAGGCCGAAAAGGTCGCGTTCTACGGCGAGATCGTAGACTCGGGCGCCGACTCGGTGTCGAGCTGGACGGACATGGGCAGCGGCTACTGGCCGGCGAACGGATGGACGTGGTCCGCCTACATGAGCAACCTCCGCTACCAGTCCGGCACGGGCGGCTCCATGTCGCGCTACACGGGCACGACATGGGAGAGCAATCCCGGCGAATACGGGATCGAGGAGCACTTCGCGAACACCGGGTCGTGGGGCAGCTACTGCTGGGTGGGCGGACCGGGGGGCGGCTGAGCGACGCTGCGGCGAGGGTGGCCTACTCCCGCAGCCACCCCGGCAGGCACTCCGCGATCCGGCACTCGTCCTCGATCTCCTCTTCCTTGCGCTGGCTCGTCGCGAGCTTGCGCTCGGCGGCCTCGAGCTCGCTGCGCGGACAGAGCACGGACGGGTTGCCCGAGTGCTCGCACTTCTCGTACGACTCCTTCAACGCGGCGAGGCGCAGCTCGCTCTGCTCGCGCGCCTCGCGCGCGCGGCGCGCGCGCAGGCGCCAGCGCTCGGCGTTCCCGATCGCGTCGGGCGTACACGAGAATCCGTAGAGGCCGAGGTCGGCGCAGCGCTCGCGCAGCGCGAGCGGCGAGGTCGGGATCGGCGGAGGGGCGTCGTCGTCGTGGAACGACGGGATCTCCGCGCGCCCGGGCTTCTCCTTCGGCGGGAACGGCGTCTCGGGCGTCTCGCCGGCGGCATCCGAGGCGGGGAAGCCGGTCGCGCGCCGCGTGGCCGGGACCCGCGCGTCGGGCCCGGCGGGGTCCATGCGCGCCGAGGGCTCGGCGCTCGGGGCGACGCCGTCTTGCGGCGCCGGACTCTCGTCGGCGTTGCGGCGCGCCGCCGGACGGGCCTCCGGCGCGCCGTCCGGCGAGAGCAGGGCGCCCGCCGGCACCTTCACGAGCGTGCGCGTGCGCTCCGGGATGATCTCCGCACCCGGCGGCACCTTGCCGGGATCGTCCACGATGCCCTGCTGCCCGTCGGCCGTCCGGTAGAGGACGGTCTCGGCCCAGGCGGCCGGCGCGCCGGTGCCGAGGGAGCCGAAGGCCAGGCAGGCGAGGCCGATCGCGACCAGGGCCGGGCGGAGCTTTCCCATGCCCACCGGATCGACCGACCGCGGGTTTTCATTGAGCACGGAGTGGGGGGTGGCCCCGGGCGCCGCGCCGGGCTGGTAGGCTCAGGTCGGGCAGCCGGAGGCGCCATGCACCTCGGCATCGTCGTCCGCAACATGGGCCTGCAATCGACGCGCGAGACGGTCGCGGCCTGCGCGCGCGCGGCCGAGGCCGCGGGGCTCGACGACGCCTGGGTGGTCGACCACGTCGCGATCCCGCCCGACGATGCCGAAGGCTCCGGCGGCCGCTACCTCGATCCGCTCACGACGCTCGCGTTCCTCGCCGGTGTCACGAGCCGCATCGGGCTCGGCACCGCGGTGCTGATCCTGCCCTACCGGCCGGCGCTCCCCACGGCGAAGACGATCGCCACCCTGCAGGAGCTCTCGGGCGGACGCCTGCGCCTCGGCGCGGGCGTGGGCTGGATGGAGCCCGAGTTCCGGGCGCTCGGCGTTCCGCGCGCGCGGCGCGGCGCGATCGCGGACGAGACGCTCGCGTTCCTGCGCCGCTGCTTCGACGGCGCCGGCCCCGACGACGTGGTGGAGGCGAACGGCCAGCCCTTCCTCTTCCGCCCGCGACCGAAGGCGCCACCGATCTATGTCGGCGGCGCGCCGCCCCACGCCCTCGCGCGCGCGGTGCGGTTCGGCGATGGCTGGATGCCGATGGCCGCGTCGCCCGAGAAGCTGCGCGCGCCGATCGCCGAGCTGCAGCGGCTCGCGGCCGAGGCGAAGCGCGGGCCGCTCGAGGTGGTGGCGATGAGCCGCCTTCCGCTCGAAGAGCCCGGGCGCGCGCGCGACGATCTCGCCACGCTGTCGCAGCTCGGCGTCACGCGCTTCGTGCACGCCGAGCGCTACGACGACGCCTCGAGCTTCGCGCGCAGCGCCGAGCGGCTGGCCGCGCTGCGCTGACGAACGCCCACGCTGGCCGCGGCGCCGTCGAGGGATACGATCGCACCGAGGAGGCCCCCCGATGAAAGCGATGGTCGTCACCGCCCCGAAGTCCCCGCTTCGCGCCGAGGACCGCCCGACGCCGAAGCCGGGCCCGGGCGAGGTGCGTATCCGCGTGCACGCGTGTGGCGTATGCCACAGCGATCACTTCGTCGTCGACGGCGTGTGGCCCGGGCTCGTGCTGCCGCGCATCCCGGGCCACGAGGTGGCCGGCGTGATCGACGCGATCGGCGAGGGCGTCTCGGGCTTCGCGGTGGGCGATCGCGTGGGAGTGGGCTGGCACGGACGCCACGACGGCACGTGCGCGGCATGTCTGCGCGGGCAGTTCATGTTCTGCGCGCGCCATGCGGTGACGGGCATCGACTTCGACGGCGGCTACGCGGAGGAGATCGTGGTGCCGGCCGTGGCCGTCGCGCGCATCCCGAGCACCCTCGGCTTCGCCGAGGCGGCGCCGCTGCTCTGCGCGGGCGTCACCACCTTCAACGCGCTCCGCAACGCGGGCGCACGTCCCGGCGATCTCGTCGCGGTGCAGGGCCTCGGCGGCCTCGGGCATCTCGGCGTGCAGTACGCGGAGGCCATGGGCTTCGAGGTGGCCGCGATCGCGCGCGGCGCCGAGAAGGAACCCTTCGCACGCGAGCTCGGCGCGGCGCTCTACATCGACAGCGAGCGCGTCGATCCCGCCCAGGAGCTCGCGAGGCGCGGCGGCGCGCGCATCATCCTCGCCACGGCGCCGGCCGCCGACGCGATCTCGAAGCTCGTGGCCGGCCTCGGCGTCGAGGGCTGCCTCCTCGTCGTGGCCGCGCCCTTCGAGCCGCTGGCCGTCGGCGCCATCGATCTCATCGCGCGCAACGCGCGCGTGCAGGGCTGGTCGAGCGGCACGGCCTCCGACTCGAACGACGCGATGGCCTTCGCCGCGGCGCACGGCGTGCGCCCGATGATCGAGAGCTACCCGCTCTCCCAGGCCGACGCCGCCTACGCGCGCATGATGAGCGGAAAGGCGCGCTTCCGTGCGGTGCTCGAGATGGGCGCCCCGTCGTGATGGGCGGGACGGCTCGCGCGCGCAGCGCGCGTCGTGCCGTCCTCGCCGCGGCGCTCGCGTGCGTGGCGCTCGTGCTCGCGGCGCGCGGCGTCCGGGCCGGCGAGAGCGCCGGGCCCCGTCGCCCCGACGGCGCGCGCCCGGTGGTCGTGATCGTCGCGGAGAACCAGGGCACGGAGACGACCGACTTCCTCGTGCCCTTCGGCGTGCTCTCGGCGTCCGGCGCGGCCGAGGTGGTGGCGGCGTCGACGCAGGCGGGGCCCGTGCAGCTCATGCCGGCCCTCGAGATCGAGACGTCCGAGACCCTCTCCGGCTTCGACGCGAAGCATCCCGAGGGCGCCGACTACGTCGTCGTGCCGGCGATGCACGACCGCGAGGACGCCTCGCTCGTTGCCTGGCTGCGCGGGCAGGGCGAGCTCGGCGCCACGCTCGTCGGGATCTGCGACGGCGCGTGGCTCGTCGCCGCGACGGGCCGGCTCGAGGGTCACACCGCGACGGCTCACTGGTACTCGCGCGCGGAGCTCGCGAAGCGCTACCCGGGCACGACGTGGGTCGAAGACCGCCGCTTCGTCGACGACGGCGACGTCGTGACCACGACCGGCGTCAGCGCCTCGCTTCCCGCTTCGCTCCACCTCGTCGAGCGCATGGCCGGCCGCGCGCGCGCCGAGGCCGTGGCGCACGAGCTCGGCGTCGTGGGCTGGAGCGCCGCGCACCACGGCGAGGACTTCCGTCTCTCGTTCTGGCCGATCGCGACCGGCGCCTGGAGCTGGCTCGCGTTCTGGACGCACGAGCCCGTGGGCATTCCCGTGGCGCCGGGCGTCGACGAGGTGTCGCTCGGCCTCACGGCCGACGCGCTCGCGCGCACGCTCCGCGCGACACCGATCACGGTCGCCGACACGGCTGCGCCCCTCTCCACGCGCTTCGGCCTCGCGCTCGTGCCCGACGCCACGCGCGCCGACGCGACCGACCTCCGGCTCGAAGCCCTCGACGCGCCGCCCGGCCGTGCCCTCGACCGCGCCCTCGACCGGATCCAGGCGGCCTACGGCCGCGGCACGGCCGACCTCGTGTCGCTCGAGCTCGAGTACCCGCGGCCCGTGTACAGCTCGGCCGCCGCCGCCTCCCGCTGACGCCGCGCGATTCAGTTCCCGATCTCGATCAGCTTCACGTGACCCTGCGCGATGTGATTGCGCAGGTCGCGCATGTGCGCGTCGCCCGGCTGCTCGGCGAGGTAGGCATCGATGTGCGCGAGCGCGTCGTCGGTACGGCCCTGCAGCAGGAGCGCGAGCGTGATGTCCTGCTCGAGGTCGGGGTGCACGCTCGGCGCGTAGAGCTCGCGCGCCTTTCGCAGGTGCTGCTCCGCGAGCACCGCCTGCTCGGGCTTCGAGGCGAGGTAGAGGCGGCCCAGGCCCAGGTGACACTGCACGAACGTCGGATCGAGGGCGAGGCACGACTCGAAGCGCGCGGCGGCGAGCTCGGCCGTGCCCTTCACGTCGAGGTTGTGGCCCTGGCGGTAGACGCTCCCCACGAGCCAGAGCGTCACGGGATCCTGCCCACCGGGCACGTCGAGGGCCTGGGCCTTCTCGAAGGCGTTGCGCCAGCGCGCGAAGAGCTCGTGGGCCTCGCTCGCGCTCGTGATGCGCGGCGGCCAGCGGCCGATCTTCGGCTCGAGCTCGTCGAGGACGTGCGAGAGCTCGGACAGCGCGCGCTGCCGCTCGCGCACGGCCATCGGCACCTCGGGGCCCTTCGCGATCGGCGTGGGCTCGGGGAGCGCGGGCGCCTCGGCGGGGGGCGCGGGCGCGGCGGGCGGCTCGGGAGAGGCGCACGCAGCGAGGGCGAGCGCCGTCAGCCATGCGAGCGAGGTCCGCCTCATCGAGCCCTCCCGACCGAGCACCGGACGAGCGTACTTCGTCCTTGGCTCCCCGCGCCCGGGTCTCAAGAACCGCGGGCGGCGGCTCGATGGATCGCATGAGGAGCCGGCGCGCGAGGAGCGTCAGCAGCCGGAAAGGAACACGCATGAGCGGCCCCGAGACCAAGGGAATCCTCCTCGTGTCCGTGGTCCAGGACGTCCTCCGCCTCGAGCAGGAGGGCCGGATCTCGCGCGCCGATCTGCTGGCCGAGCTCGGGCCCGACGCCCGGAAGCTCGTCGAGGCCGGCACGGTCTCCGTGGTCTCCTGGTACCCGCCCGACGTCTATCGCGACCTCGCCCGGGTGCTGATGCGCATCGAGGGCCGGGGCCCGCGCGACATGGCCTACCTGTGGCGGCGCGGAGAGAAGGCGGGCAAGCGCCTGGTCGAGTCGGGCCTCTACCAGCAGATCGACTACATGAAGCGCAGCGGCGAGGCGTGGAGGACGCAGCGCGTGCCGAAGGAGGACTTCGAGCGCGGCGTCCGGCTCATCGCGAGCATGCAGGCCGCGCTGACGCGCGGAAGCGTATGGACGGTCGAGCACGACCCCGACCACCCCGATCGCATCATGATCATGTGGGACCGCGTCACGGGCCTCTCCGAGGAGAGCGCCCAGGCGACGGGTGGGATCTTGACGGGCATCACCTCCCAGGGCGGCGCCCCGTTCGCGTGGATCTACGAGCGACCGTCGCGCGACCGCATCCTGTATCGCATGGATCGCGACATCAGCGCGCTGCGCGCCGGAGTGGAGCTCGGCGCGAAGCGCCAGGCATCGCCCCGAACCCCCTGACACCCTGCGAGGACGAGGAACGTGACCGCCCCCAAGATCAAGGGAATCCTGCTCGTGGCCCCCGTCGCCGACATCACGCGGCTCGTGCAGGAGGGGCGGATCACGCGCGACGATCTCGAGACCGAGCTCGGCGCCGAGGCGCGCAAGGTCGTGACCGACGGCGTCTCGATCGTCTCCTGGTACGCGGTCGGCATCTACCGCGACATCGCGCGCCTGCTCATGAAGTTCGACGGCAAGGGGCATCACGACCTCGCCTACATGCGCCGGCGCGGCGAGCGGGCGGGGCAGCGGCTCGTGGAGTCGGGCCTCTACCAGCAGCTCGACTTCCTGAAGCGCCGCACGGGCGAGCGCCGGGAGGAGCGGCTCTCGCACGAGGTCTTCGAGCAGACCGTGCGCATGGTCGTGAGCATGCAGGCGGCGCTCATCCAGGGCGTGGCATGGACCGTCACGCAGGATCCCGAGCACCGCGATCGGATCCAGATCGAGCTCGCCGACGCCGACGGCATGCCCGAGGAGTGCGCCCAGGCGGCGTGCGGGATCGTCACGGGCATCACGAAGCACGGCGGCGCCGACTTCGCCTGGCGCTACGAGCGCCCGTCGATCGGGCGGATCGTGTTCCGGATGGACCGCGACATCGGCGTGCTCCATCTCGAGGGCACCAAGCGGCGCTAGGCCGCGGGGAGGGGAACATGAGCGGACCGAGGATGAAGGGCCTCCTCCTCGTCGGCCCTGTCGCGGACGTCACGCGCCTCGCGCAGGACGGACGGATCTCGCGCGAGGAGATCGAGGCCGAGCTCGGGCCCGACGCGCGGAAGATCGTCGCCGACGGGGTCTCGATCGTCTCGTGGTACGCGCCCGAGGTGTACCGCGACCTCGCGCGGCTCCTGATGAAGCTGGAAGGCAAGGGCCCGCGCGACACGCGCTACCTGCGCGAGCGCGGCGAGAAGGCGGGAAGGCGCCTCGTCGAGTCGGGGCTCTACCAGCAGCTCGACTTCCTCAAGCGCCGCACCCGCGACGCCTCGGCCGGCCCGCTCACGAAGGAGGTCTTCGAGCACACGCTGCGCCTGGTGGTGAGCATGCAGGCCGCGCTGCTCCAGGGCTGCACCTGGACCGTCGTGCCGGACCCCGACCACGCCGATCGCCTGCAGATCGAGGTGACCGACGTCGAGGGCCTCCCCGACGAGACGGCCGAGGCCACCTGCGGCCTCCTCACCGGGATCGCCCTCCACTCCGGAAGCACCACCCGCTGGACCTACGAGCGCCCGACACCGGGGCGGATCGTCTATCGGATGGATCGGGACGTCAGCCAGGTGGGGCGGGAGAGGGGCGGGAAGCGGGCCTAGGGGGGCGGCGGCCGCAGCAGCTTCTCGAATCGGCGCAGCCGCTCATCTTCCTCCCCGAGCATGCGGCGTAGCCACGCGAGTGCGTAGACAGCATCGAAATCGGGCCCGAGGGCATAGACCATCTCGGCCACGTCCGATCGATCCTTGGCGCGATCGAAGAGCACCTTGAACACGGACAGATCCTCGGCCGAGAGCACAGGGATGGTGACCCCTTCGCCGAAGCGCACCCGACGGACACGCTGCTTGCAGCTCCGGTGGAATGGGTCGTAGGCGAAGAAGAGATCGAGGGGTGTGTGGTCCCAGGCGAGCCGCACCTGACCGCGCTGCCGGAGATCGCGGCGCGCGCGAGCTCCTCCAGGCACGACACCCAGGGGCGAGAGAGCCGCGAGCACCCGCTCGGCGTCGCGGACGGGCAGGAAGACGTTCAGGTCGATGTCGTGGGTGCCGCGGGGCGTGGCGTAGTAGGCGAGGGCGAGAGCTCCGCCGAAGGCATGGGGAATCCCGGCGTCTGCGAGCGCGCCCTCGAGCGCGATCACCTTCTCGTCGAGGAGGAGCGTCAACGCCGCTTGCCGCCACGAGACGAGAGGCGCGGAAACGCCGATCGAGGCTTCACACGCAGCGGCGCCCGCCCCCGCAGCGCTCGGTCGGAAACGCGAAGGAGACCGCGCAGCGCTTCGCCCCGGCGCGCGTCGTCGACGCCGAGCCACTCCGTCAGCTCGGCGAGCTCCTCCGGAACGCGCGCCCCGCGCGCGCGGCGAAGGGCGCCGCGCAGGAGCGTCACGAGCACCGGATCGATCGCGCCGCCTCGGCGGAGGTGGGCCAGGAGCTGCCGCGCCGCCCGGTCTTCGCGGCGCGCCGTCGTCGGCACGCCGAGCTCTCCGGCTCTCTCGACGAGGCGCGCCCGGTCGAACGGCCGCTCGGCGCGCGCCTCGGCGCGATCGAGCACCTCCGGCGTGAGCGTTCCTCGGAACGATGCCAGGGTGCGCGAGCGGGGCCCGGCCGGCGTGAGCACGGATTCGCGGATGTCCACGCGACCGCCCTTGCGGAGTGCGAGATGCGCCACGGCGAGGCCTCCGATGCGTCTGCCCAGGATAGTGGCCAGAGGCCACTATCTGCCAGGCGGGGCGGGGGCGGCGCGGCGGGATCCCAGGAGCGGTGCGAGGCCACGGGCGCGGGCGATTCGAGGAAGGCATCGCATCGGGGTACGCACTCCGGTGGCGGGTTGGGCGCACCCGATCAGCCGCGGGAGCGTCTCCGATCCCCCTGTTCAGGGGTGGTCTCGGCGCGTAAGGTCGGGCGTAGGCTCCGGCCGTGGCCCGCGGGTGCCGGCCGGCGGGGAGAGGCACGCCATGGCGTACCTGCGGAGAGCCTTCTCGGGTCTCTGGGCAGTCTCGAGCGAGAGACGCGTGCGTTTGCTCGTCGCGTCCCTGTTCCTCGCCGTGCTCCTGGGCGCGTGGCCGATCGGCTGCCGGCGCTACGAGATCGCGCGGTCGCCGCCGCCCCCGACCGAGACGGAGCGGCAGACCGAGTCGGTGCCTCCTTCGACTCCCGCCCCCCCACCGCCGCCGCCGCAGCCTGACGTGAAGCCACCTCCTGCCATGGAGATCGAGCGTCCGCCCGCCAAGGAGGCGCCGCCAACGGCGGCCAAGCCCTCGAGGCCGCCCGCTGCGACGGAGCGACCCCCCGCGCCGCTCGGCCCGCCCTCCGCATCACCGAGCGCACCCGCCACACCCGAGCTGCAGTGGGCCGAGTTCCCATGGCCGCCGCCCCAGCCGTCGGCCGCGAACACGATCGGCCGGAGCCTCTTCTTCCCGGGCTCGACGCGTCTCGGGCAGGTCGCCGACGAGCTCGAGGCCGCCCTCGATCAGACGGGCTACTCGGAGCGCAGCTACCTGCGCGCGCCCGGCGGCTTCGCGCTCGTGACGCGCCTCGAGCGCTTCCGCGCGGACGGCTCCTCCGCCCCGGGATCCGAGCGCTGGGCCGTGAGCGACGAGCGTCCGACCCTCCGTCTCAGCGACTACCTCCGCGCCCTCGTCTTCGCTCCGCCGGGACACTTCCGCGTCGTGGCCTTCGTCGTGTCATCCTTCCCGTACTCGTATCGCGAAGCGCCGGTCACATCCGAGGAAGCGGTCGGCTGGCTGCGGGTCGGTCTGAATCGCCTGCCGGAAGACGTGGCGGCGACGCCTCTGACCGACGCCCATCGCGTCGACGCCCTCGTCTACGAGTTCGAGCGGGATCCCGACCGGCCGGCGCGCATCCTCGTGCCGGGCGGCCTCTCGGGAGCCCAACACCTGGGCGGCTCGGGCATCCTCGCCGCCCTTCGGGAGCACCATGGTGGCTGAGATCGCGATGCCCGCGGCGAAGCGCAAGCTCGCCACGACCTGGTTCGTGGCCGTCGTGCCGATCTTCCTCCTCGTGTTCGCGAGGACGATCCTCGGCTCGCCCGACTCGGCGGCGGCGACGCAGCTCTGGTCGTGGTTCCTGCCGACGGTGCTGCCCACGCTCTCGCTCATCGTCGGCGTGCTGGTCGAAGACTTCCTGGTCGAAGGCAAGAAGACGCGCGCCGCCGACCCGTACTTGTTTCGCCTCGCCCGCACGATGTCGCTCGCCTACATCGCGCTCGTGCTCCTGACCTTCGCGCTCGCGCCGCTCTCCAAGCTCGGCGAGGCCGACGTGCTCACGCTCTCGCACCTCTGGCTGAGCCCGCTCCAAGGGCTCGTGGCCGCGGTGCTCGCGGCGTTCTTCGTGAAGAAGGAGGAGACGGCTGCGGAAGACGTGCCGGCCGGCGGCACGCCGCACCCGGCCGAGGCGAAGCCCGGCCCTGCCTGAGGCACCGCTCTCGGTGCTGGGGCCCCGGCACTCACTCCTTCACCAACGTGAACGTCGTGAAGAACTCGTCCGGGATCGGCTTCTCGTAGTCGAGCCCCTCGACCGTCATCGTGATGACCTGCTTCGAGAGCGGCCGGTCGAAGCGGATCTGGAGCGGGCTCATGACCCCCTGCACCGATTCGAGCTTCTCGGTGGTGGCGATGAGCGTGGTCTCGCCGCGGAGCTCGTGCTCGGTACGCAGCGGCACGTAGCTCTCGGCGTCGAGCCAGACGCGGCGGCGGTCGAACTTCGGGTTCTGCTCGAGGGCGCGCTCGGTGAGCAGCCAGGCGCGGCGGTTCTCGACGGTCGTGGGCTCGACCGAGACCTCTTCGGTGGGCACGAGGAGGGCGCCGCCCATGCCCAGATACTCGAGGTCGACGCCGTAGACGTCTTCCTTCGCCAGAGCCTCGGGCACGCGGCGCAGACGCTGCAGGGCGGGCTGGTAGAGGAAGTAGTCGTTCGGGCGGCCCTCGTGCTCGAGGTAGAGGAGGGCCAGGCCCCGCATGTCTTCGGGGCGCTGGAAGCGGAGCATTACCTTCTCGTGATGGGCGGCGTCATCGTTTCGCCAGACGTCGAGGAGGCGCTCCTCGTGCTTGCCGTCGCGGGAGATCTCGAGGCGGACGCGGGCGGTGAGGTGGCGGGAGTCGAGGCGGGAGGACCAGGAAGTCTTGGCGGCGGAGGGGGGCGGAGTAGGAGCCGGCTCGGCAGCAGCGGCCCGTGGTGACCAGACCAGGATGAGCAAACACAGAGTCCGCCAGGCAAGCCCCGCTCCACTCTTGTCCGCCCAGAGCACCACTAGTGGATTCGACTCCGAATCGAGTCAACTCTTCTTGGGCGCTGCAGCTGGTCCACTTCCCAGGTTGACTCGGAGATCTTGTCAGAATACGGTCGTGACATGGTCCTCTACTACCTTCCGAAAATCTTGCTAGTGCTGGTTCTGCTGGAGAGAATACACACCGCCGTCAGCGGGTGTGGTCGCTAGCTCCCCAGTACGTTTCCGACCGGTACCTGTCGCCGACCGACAAGCGCCGGGATCACCCCAGCCAGCACGGATGCGAACCCTGCCAACAGCATCGCCACGAGCGACGGACCCCAGTCGAACGCGTAGTGAATCTTCCAGCCGACAGTGGCGAAGATTGCCTGCGCGATCGCGTGGCTCCAGAACACCGCGATCGGTAGGCCGAGGCTTGTCCCAACTAGCCCGATGAATGTGCCGGTGGACAAGACGACCGCAACGGCATTGCTCGCGCTGCCTCCAGCTGCGCGAAGGATCGAAAAGTCGTTTCGTCTCGCAACAACATTTCCCAGCAGCAGATTCAGCAATACAACGGTACCTGCCGCCGCGATCAAGAAGACCGGAAGAAGCAAGAGAGCTCGATATCGTCCTACAATTTTCTTTGTCATGCTCCGATACCTGATCCCATCGACGAAGAAGAGAGCCTGACCTTGCGTGCGATCCCGGATTGCTTCGATGACTGCCCGAGGATCCCCTTTGGGCCAGAAAGCCAAGAAGCTAGCACCAGAGAGTGCAAACCAATGCTCGAGTACATTGCGATCGACGCTCATCGAGCCTATTGAGCCGGAATAGGAGTGAAGCAGCCCCCCGATGCGAATCGCCTGAGGGCCAAAGTTGGTCTCAATGTCGACGTCATCTCCTACCTCTAAGCCGAACCGATCCGCAAAGGAGTAGCTGAGAATCGCCTCGCCGCGACGCAAGGCGGCGATAGCCCCGTCTCGATCTTCAAAGACTCCGTTCATTCCACCATGCGCTGCCAGAGTGTCTGTGTCGACGCTCCAAATGACGAGTGGCGCGTCTCTGTAGTTGGTCCAGACGTCATAGAACGGAACAGTAGCTTCCACGCCAGGCGTCGATGCAATCGATGCCAACGTCTCCTCTCGGATCTTCTCGCGGTCTCTTGCGGCCTTCACTGTGGGATCCTCAGCGAACGCGACATAGGCAGCCGGACCGGGCCATCCAGAGAAGTACGCATCCATACTCCTCGTGATGCTGTCGACGGTCGTGATCATCGAAACGACCCCGCCCACCAGAGCGGCCCAGACGGCCACGGTCATGCCGGTCTCCAGCGTCCTCTCCATCAGCATCGCGGCGACGAGATGT